>NZ_CP021744.1:5407500-6007500 GCF_002192455.1 Streptomyces albireticuli | reverse complement strand
GGCCTCGCGCCCAACAACCACGGCACCACCATGTCCGGCCTGACCAAGCTCCTCGACATCGTGCCCGGCGCGCGCGACGCGATCACCGGTGTCGCGCCCGGCCTGACCGACCAGGTCGTCGACTCGCCCTTCATGCGCAAGCTCAACGAGGGCGGCGACACCGTCCCCGGCGTCAACTACACCGTGATCGCCACCCGGTACGACGAGGTCGTCACGCCCCACACCTCGCAGTTCCTCACCGGTCCGAACGTCAAGAACATCCTCATCCAGGACCGCTGCGCCGTCGACATCTCCATGCACCTGACGCTCGGCACCATCGACCGCGTCGCCTTCCACGAGACGGCCAACGCCCTCGACCCGGCCAACGCCACCCCGTCCTCCTGCGCCTCGATGGTCAGCTGACCCCTGGCTTCCGATGACTTCCGACCGGCCCCGGCGGGCACACCGCCGGGGCCGGTCGGGTGCTGTGGGACGTAAATCGCTGGCCGGAGCCCCCGTCGCCGGGAGAAGCTGCGTCCCGGATCGACCAGCGCATGCGAGAAGAGCGAGGCACGGGGATGAGCGGAACGCTGACAGCGGGCGGCGAGGTGGCCGTCAGGCTGGTGAAGGCGGGGCGCACGAAGGTGAGCTATCCCGCGGTCGTGGTGGCCGACGACGGCACGCACGCCGTGGTCCGCGCGCCCTGGGCGGGGGACGAGGCCCGTGACTTCGGCTTCGTCCGCTTCGAGAGCGGCGACGTCTTCACCGAGCACTACTGGCGCGACCGCTGGTACGCCGTCAAGGAGGTCCGCACCGCCGACGGCGTCCTCAAGGGCTGGTACTGCGACGTGACCCGCCCCGCCGGCATCGCCCCGGACGGCCTCGTCGTCGAGGACCTCGATCTCGACCTGTGGGTCTCCGCGGACGGCACGTCCGTGCTGCGCCTGGACGAGGACGAGTTCGCGGAGAGCGGCCTGGAGTCCCGCGACCCAGCCGCGGCGGCCGCGGCCCGCGAGGCCCTGGACGAGCTGGAGAAGCTCGCCTGCGAGGACGGGCTGGAGAAGCTCCTCGGCTGAGCACGACGCGCTACGGATTCCCGTGACGAGGCCGTACTCCCTACGCGCACCCTCGAATGCGCCCCGCGCGCACGCCTCACGCGCGCGCCCGTGAATGCGCTGATGAGCCGTGGCCCCGGCGTGGCACCGGGTAGAACCTGAGGACCCCCAGGTCCCCGAGAGCGCTACCCGGTGAGGAGCCCCATGGCCAGTGAGCGGCCGCCGGTCACCGTTCCCCGGGCCAATCCCCATGCCGCGGAGACCGCCGCGTTCATCGACCGGTGGGTGCGGCGGACCGGGCTCATCCAGTCCTTCACCGCCCAGCGGCGCTTCCGCAGAGCGTGCTGCGCCGCGTTCGCGGCCCGGGTGATGCCCGACGCGGAGTGCGAGCGATTAAAACGCGGCACAGCCTGGCTCGTCTGGTTCTTCATCTACCTCGACCAGTCCGAGGAGCGGGAGCGGGCCCTGCCGTCCAGCGAGGCGCCGCCCGAGTTCCTGCCCTTCCTTCCCTTGGACGCCGGCCGCACTCCCCCGCCGCGCACCGCGCTCCAGCGCGGCCTGGCCGACGCCTGGCGGATGGTGGCCCCGGCGATGTCACCGGAGTGGCGCCTGCGGTTCCTGGCCCGCTTCCGCGAGTTCCTCGGCTCCGGCGCGTCGGCGAAGCCGGCCCGGCCGCTGTTCGCGCTCGTCGAATACACCAGCGGGTACGAGGTCCCGGCCGGGGTCCGGGCGCTGCCGGCCTTCCGGGCGATGGACGACGCGGCCGCCCTCCTCTGTCCCGCTCCGGCCGCCCCGTCCCGGCACCGGACCGGGCAGCAGGAGTCCGAGCGTCTCGCCGCCCGCCGGGAGGCGTTCCGGCGCGCGCTCGCGGCCCTGCACCGGGACATGGCGCGGCGCCGGCTGCCCGCGGCGGCGGTGTCGGCCGCCGCCGCCTACACCGAGGCGCTCACCCTCTGGATCGGCGGGCCCGCCCTGCCCGGCGACCGGGTCCGGCCCCTGGAGGGCGGCCGGCTCAGCCTCACCGAGGACATCGCCGGGACCCCGGTCGACCTGCTGCGCGCCCGGCGCCCCGCGCCGCCGCCCGTCCCCTCCACGGGCGGCGGCGCGGGGGCGCGGGGGCGCTAAAGGGTGGCCGCGAGCAGCTCCCGCGTGTACGCGGCCTTCGGGTCGTCGAAGACCTCGTCGCGCGGCCCGCTCTCCACCACGGTCCCGGCCCGCATCACCGCGACGCGGTCGCAGAAGTGCCGGACGACGGCCAGGTCGTGCGAGACGAACAGGAGGGACAGCCCCAGCTCGTCACGGAGGTCCATGAGCAGGTTGAGCACCTGCGCCTGCACGGACACGTCGAGCGCCGACACCGGCTCGTCCGCGATGATCAGGCGGGGGCGGAGGGCGAGGGCGCGGGCGATCCCGATGCGCTGGCGCTGGCCGCCGGAGAACTCGTGCGGATAGCGGTCCAGGTGGTCCGCGTCCATCCCCACCTGCGTGAGGAGCTCGGCCGCCCGGTCCCGGCGGGCGTCCGCGCCGAGGTCCGTGTGCACGCGCAGGGGCAGGGTGACGCTCTCCTCGACCGTGCGGCGCGGGTTGAGCGAGGCGTACGGGTCCTGGAAGACCAGCTGCACGTCCCGGCTGAGCTCACGGCGGAGCCGGGTGTCGACGGCCGCCCGGGCGATGTCGCGCCCGTCGAAGCGGACGCTCCCGGAGGTGGGCCGCTGGAGCCCCGCGAGCACGCGCGCCGTCGTGGACTTCCCAGAGCCGGACTCCCCCACCAGCCCGAGCGTCTCCCCGGTGCCGACCCGCAGGCTCACCCCGCGCACGGCCCGTACGGGCTCGGCCCGGCGGCCCAGGAGCGAGCGGCGGCCGCCGAAGGACACATGGAGGTCGACGACTTCGGCGAGCGCCCCGCCGGACGGGGGCTCACCGGGCGCGACCCGGTCCGGTACGGCGCCACCGGACGCGGCCGGCACGCCGGGCAGCTCGGACACGGCCGCCCGGCCGTGTCCGGCGGGCGCCTGACCGGCCGGCGCCCCGTCCGGGTCCGTGGTGGTCGCCTCCGCCGATTCCACCGTCGGCAGCCGCGTCCCCGGCACCGTCTCCAGCGTCGGCGCGGCACCGATCAGGGCACGCGTGTACGGGTGTTCCGCGTGCGTCAGCAGCTTGCCCGTGGGGCCCGACTCCACGAGGTGGCCCGCTCGCATCACCAGCGTCCGGTCGCAGGTCGCGGCGACGACGCCCACGTCGTGGGTGATCAGCAGTACCGCCGTGCCGCTCTCCTCCCGCAGCTCCGCCAGGAGCGAGAGCACCTGCCGCTGCACCCGCGCGTCCAGGGCCGTCGTCGGCTCGTCCGCGATGAGCACGTCCGGGGAGTTGACGAGCGCGATGGCGATCATCACCCGCTGCCGCATCCCGCCGGAGAACTGGTGCGGGTAGTCGCGGGCGCGGGACGCCGGGATGCCGACCCGGTCGAGCATCGCCCGCGCCCGCTCCCGGGCCTCGGCGCGGCCCGCCGCCCGGTGGTGGAGCCGGTAGGCCTCGGCCAGTTGCTCCAGCACGGTGTGGAAGGGCGAGAGCGCGGCCAGCGCGTCCTGGAAGACCATGGCGATCCGCGCGCCCCGCAGGGCGCGCACCGCGGATTCGGGTGCGCCGACGACCTCGGTGCCGCCGACCGTGACGCTGCCGCCGACCGTCGTGCGGGCGGCGTCGTGCAGCCCCATCGCGGCGAGTCCGACGGTCGACTTCCCGGAGCCGGACTCCCCCACCAGGCCGAGGACCTCACCGCGGGCGAGGTCGAAGGAGAGGCCGTGGACGGCGGTCACCGACCGGCCCCGGGCGGTGAAGGAGACGGTCAGGTCGCGCACCCGGAGCACCGGGGCGCGGGTCCCCTCCGGCGCGGGGGCCGGCGCCGGTGCCGGATCCGTGCGGAGCGCGTGCGTCATGCGAGCCTCACCCTCGGGTCGAGCCAGGCCACCACCAGATCGGCGAGGGCGACGAAGAGCACCACGAAGAACGCGGCGAGCAGGACGGTGCCGACGACCGTCGGGAGGTCGTTCTGGACGACGGCGTCGACGGCGAGCTTGCCGACGCCGCCGAGCCCGAAGACGGTCTCGGTGATGAACGCCCCGCCGAACAGGGCGCCCGCCTCCAGCCCGAGCAGCTGCACCAGCGGTGCGGCGGCGCCGCGGCCGGTGTACTTCAGGTGGGCCCGCAGGGCGCTCATCCCCTTGCCGCGCGCGGTGCGGACGTACCCCTCGTGCATCGTCTCCAGCATCTGGGAGCGCGCGAGGCGGGCGAAGACGGCGGCGTTGACGAAGCCGAGGACGAGCCAGGGCAGCAGCAGTCCGGCCGCCCAGGCGCCGGGGCCGTCACCGAAGGGGGCGTAGCCGGGTACGGGGAAGAGGTCGGTGGTGTAGACGAGCAGGTACTGGAGGGCGTAGCCGAGGAAGTAGATCTGCACGCTGGCGCCGACCAGGGTGAAGCCGGAGAGCAGCCGGTCGGTGGCCGTGCCGCGGCGGAGCGCGGCGGCGAAGCCCACGCCGACGCCGAGGACGACGATCACGGCGAGGGCGCCGCCGGCGAGCGAGAGGGTGACGGGGAAGCGGTCGCCGATGGCGTCGAGGACCGGCTGGTGGAGGGTGTAGGAGTAGCCGAGGCAGGGCGCGGCGCAGTCGATGGGGGTGCCGTCGACGTCGCTGATGGTGCGCCCGGCGACGAGGCCGCGCAGGTAGTCGGCGTACTGCCCGGCCAGCGGCTGGTCCAGGCCCATGCTGTGGCGGACGGCCTCGACCTGGGCGGTGTCGCACTTGGGGCCGCAGGCGATGAGCGCGGGGTCGGAAGGGGCGGCGTAGAAGAGCCCGAAGGCGGCGGCGGTGATCGCGAGGAGCACCGCCGCGGCCTGGAGGGCACGTCGCAGGACGTAACCGGTCATGTCGGGTCAGGACTTCTTGAGGTAGAGCCCGGCCGCCGCGATGGAGCCGTAGATCGGGTGGATGGCGGCGCCGCCGATGTTCTCGCCGCGGAACTGGGTGACGCTGGTGTAGAGGAAGGGCACGACCGGGACGTCCTTCATGACGACCTGCTCCAGGTCGATGAGCGCGTCCGCCTTCTCCTTGGCGTCGCCGATGCCCGCGATGCGCTCCAGCTCCTTGTCGACGGCGGGGTTGGCGTAGCGGATGCCGTTGGCCAGGGCGTCGAGCTTGCTGTGGTAGCTGTCGGGGAGCAGGGTGGACGGGGTGGGCCAGTCCACGGAGTTGGTGGAGATCCACAGGTCGTAGGGGGCGTCGCCGCGGAAGACCTCGCTGGTGAAGGCGGCGGGCTCCAGGGGCTTGGTGACGAGCTTGATGCCGGCCTTGGCGAAGGCGTCCACCAGGACCTGGGCGAGCCGGTCGTCCTGGGGGCTCTCGGTCTCGTAGGCGTAGGTCAGCGACTCGGGCTTGTTCTTGGCCCGGGCCAGGTGTTCCTTGGCCTTCTCGATGTCGCCGGCGGGCTTGACGGGGTAGAGGTCGTACTTCTTCCAGCCCACGACGGCGGGCGAGGAGAGCGTGGTGGCGAAGTCGCCGACGCGCGGGCCGCCGAGGACCTGGCGGGCCTGCTCGCGCGGGAAGAGGTAGTGGATGGCCTTGCGGACCTCGGGGTCGGTGACCCGGCTGTTCTTGATGTAGAGGTCGTTGGTGTAGGCGCCCTGGCTGCCGGCGACGAGGAGGTCCTTCTTCTTCGCGTCGCGCTGGGCCTCGGCGTAGATCTCCGGCGGTACCTCGCTCTTGGTGGTGACGGTGTCGGCACCGCCGCCCCGGCCGTTGAGGACCTCCTGGGCGGTGTTGAGGATCTTCTTGCCGAAGGTGAACTCGAAGCGGTCGGCGTACTGGTGGCGGATGGGGTCGGTCTCCGCCTTCCAGTGCGGGTTGCGCTCCAGGGTGAGGCTCTGGTTCTGCTTGTGTTCGACGATCTTGTACGGGCCGGTGGCGAACGGCCTGGTGTCGTAGCCGGTGCCGGTGTCCTTGTCCTTGCGGACGGGGGACGAGGAGGACTGGGCGGCCATGTAGGGGACGTCGGACTGCGGCCGCGGGAAGCGGAAGACGATGGTCCTGGCGTCGGGCGTCTCGATGGCGTCGAGGTCGCCGTGCTCGGGGCCGGCGTACTTCTTGACGGCGGCGGTGCGGTCCTCGGAGCCGGTGAGCCACTCGGGCCAGTAGGTGGGGCCGAGTTCGAAGCCGGGCGCGAAGGTGCGCTCGATGCCGTACTTGACGTGCTCGGAGGTGATCGGCTGCCCGTCCTCCCAGGCCACGCCGTCCTTGAGGGTGTAGGTCCAGGTGCGGCCGCCGTCGGAGGAGCGCCCGGTGTCGGTGGCGAGGTCGCCGACGAGCTTCGGCTTGCCGTCCACCACCTGGTACTGGGTCAGCTGGCGGCCCCAGAGCAGCGAGGTGCTGTAGCCCTCGCCCGCGTAGATCTTCTGCGGGTCGAGGTGGCCGTAGTCCTTGAGGTTGGCGACCTTGATGGTGCCGCCCTTACGGGCCCCCTGGACCTCGGGGGCGGGACCCCGGCTGTCCTCGGCGGTGCCGAGGGTGGCGGTCAGCCGCTGGCCGCTCTTGGGTGCGCCGCTCGCGCCCTTGTCCTTCCCCGCGTCCGACTCGCCCGCGCCGGCCGAGCAGGAGCAGAGCAGCATGACGGCGGCGGAGGCGAGGGCCGGTAGGGCTGCGGTGCGCGTGCGGAAGCGGGGCATGGTGAACTCCGTGGTTCGGAAGGGCGGGAAAGTGATGCCGTTGCGGAAAGCGGAAGGGGTGCCTGCGGTCAGCGCGCGGTACGGGGATCGAGCGCGTCCCGTACGGCGTCGCCGAGGAGGTTGAAGGCGAGGACGAAGACGAGGATCGTCACGCCGGGGAAGACCATGTAGGTGGGGTCGTCGTAGAAGACCTCGGAGCCGCGGGAGATCATGCGGCCCCAGTCGGGGACCGGCTCGTTGATGCCGACGCCGAGGAAGGACAGCGCGGCCTCGGCGGTGACGATGCCGGGGACGGCGAGGGTGATGTGGACGAGCACGGGGGCCCAGACGTTGGGCAGCAGCTCGCGCAGGACGATGTGCCGGCGGCTCGCGCCGAGGGCCCGCGCCGCCTCGATGAACTCCCGCTCGCGCAGGGACCGTACGGCGGTGCGCAGCACCATCGCGAGCGGCACCCAGCCGAAGGCGGCGAACACCAGGATGAGCGAGGTGAACTGCATCCAGGCGGGCTCGTTCTCCCCGGGGTCGACGAAGCGCGTCTGGACGACCGGGCTGAGGGCGAGGAGCAGCAGGAGTGTCGGAAAAGCGAGCAGCACATTGCATACGAAGGTGAAGGCCCGGTCGGCGAGGCCGCTGAGGTAGCCGACGGTGACCCCGAGGACGACACCGACGACGGCGATCACCGCGACGGAGGCGAGGGCGACCAGCAGCGAGGTGCGCATCCCGTAGAGGAGCTGGGTGAACACGTCGCGGCCGAGGCCGGGTTCGATGCCGAACCAGTGCTCGGCGGAGATGCCGCCGTTGGGCAGGACCGGCAGGCCCTCGGCGCTGAGCAGGCCGGGGTCGTCCTGTCCGTAGTGCGTCGTGGGGTTCTTGCCGTAGGCCGCGGCGATCAGGGGGGCGGTGAGCGCGAGAAGGCCGCAGAGGAGGACGACCACGAGGGCGGCCATGCCGGTCCGGTCGCGGCGGAAGGCCCGCGCGGCGGTGGCGAAGGGGCCGCGGGAAGGCCGTTCGGGGCGTCCTCTTGAGTGCACTTCGGCCATTTGCTGCCGCGCTCCTGAATCACTCCGGCCGCCGACTGGTCATCTGGCGGGCCACTTTTCGGCCGGTTGCGGGGGTCTCCCACCCCGGGGTGCGACTCATTAGATCCGATGGCCCAAGTGACCGCAAATCACAATTTCGAAGGCTGCTTGGATAATTCATCATTGATTACAAGGAATCTTTGCTGGTCAACATCCCCGTAACATTAATTCGCCCACTTTCCGTCAAATCGGTCATGCGTGCGAAGTCGAACGGCCGCCGGACGCCTGCGAGGAGATGTGCCTCACTTCCGATCCGGCCACTACTCAGGGTTTTCAACCAGCGACCGAAAGTGTCCGTTCGACGTGCGTTCATGCCCAACTTGGGCAAGACTCCGGTCCGTTATCTGAACCGACGACCAAGGGAGTGTTCGTAATGCGGTACATCACTGGGGGCATCGCGATGGGCGCCGCGCTGATTCTGGGCGGCGGTCTGGCGGCCGCCGGAACGACGACCGCGAGCGCAGCACCCAAGCCCGCCCCCGCCGCGGCGGCCCAGACCCAGAGCCTGTACGCGCCGTCCGCGCTGGTACTGACCGTCGGCCAGGGCGCCACCGCGGCCGAGTCCGGTGTGCAGCGCGCGGTCACGCTGACCTGCACGCCGAAGGCTTCCGGCAGCCACCCGGACGCCAAGGGCGCATGCACCCAGCTGCGCGCCGCCGGCGGTGACTTCGACAAGGTCACCCGGATCAAGTCGGACACGGTCTGCACCAAGGAGTGGAACCCGACCGTCGTGACCGCCGAGGGCGTCTGGGACGGACGCCGGGTCAGCTACGAGCACACGTTCGCCAACCCCTGCATGGCCAAGGCCGGCAAGGGCCTGGTCTTCGAATTCTGAGGCGGATTCGAGGAACGGGTGCCGGGCCCCAGGGCCCGGACGTGAAGCGGCCCCCGGACACCGTGGAGGTGTGTCCGGGGGCCGCCCCGTGCGTGGTGGCGCGTCCGGGCCGCTGTCAGGAGCCGCCGAGGGCCGCGCCGTACGCGGCGAGGGCCGCCGTCACGGGCTGGAAGTAGGTCGTCCCGCCCGCCGCGCAGTCGCCGCTGCCGCCGGACAGGAGCCCCAGCGCGTCGCCGCCGGCGAAGAAGGGGCCACCGCTGTCGCCGGGTTCGGCACAGGCGGACGTCTCGGTCAGGCCCGTGACCCGGCCCTCGGGATAGGTGACGGTCACACCGGTGCGCTTGACGACGCCGCTCCGCACCCCCGTGGTGGAGCCGCTGCGCCGGACCGTTTCACCGACGGCCGCCTCGCGGGCCGTGGTCACGGGCTGGGTCGTGCCGTCGTGGAGGTCCACGACGCTCGGGTGGGCGACGGCGGTGCCGGTGTACGCGGCGAGGGCGTAGTCATGGCCGGGGAAGACCGATCCGCTCTCGGTCCGCGCGACCGACGGGCCGCCGCCCGCGTCGGACCACGTGGTCACGACGTTGCCGCAGTGCCCCGCCGTGAGGAAGCCGTCCGGCTTCCCGGGCCGCGTGACGTTGAAGCCGAGCGAGCACTGGACGCCGGAGCCCCGCACCGCGTCGCCACCGGCGAGGAACCGGGTGAGCTTCGCGGCGCTTCTCCTCAGCACCACCTTGCCCCCGTGACCCGCGGCGACCCGCTTCAGGCGCGCCAGCTGCGCGCCCCTGACGGTGGGGTCGGCGGTGACGACGACCCGGTTGACTCTGGGGTCCACCCCCCAGGTGGTGCCGGGAATCGGCTCGCCGGCGTCCAACGCCGCCTGGGCGGAGACCAGTTCCGACCGAGAGAACGTCGCCGCGGACTCCGCGGCCGTCGACGCGTCGGCGTCCTGCGGGCTGAGGGTCACGGCCGCGAAGGCGGCGACTGCCACGGCGGCCAGCAGGGTCCGCACGGGCATCCAGGATCGCTTCAACTCGACACCTCCAGTGGGGGGCGGGCCCGGCAGTGGGGTGCCCGGGGCCCGGAGGACACGGCAGCGGCGCACCCTCGGCTTTACGGAAGGCGCGTCCATGCCAAGTTGCGCGTCGATTGTCCCGAGGGGTGGAGGGCGCGCACAAGGCGGACTGCCGGTTGTGCGGGTCCGCCGACGCGCGCCCGGGGGCGTTCGAGGACCGGGGTCCGGGGCGGAGCCCCGGGAAACGGGAAGGGGCGGGTAGGGGAAAACCCGTTCAGGCCCCGCCTACGCCGTGCCGCCCGCCGCCGCAGGCCCGTTCTCCGAAGCCGGCGCGGCGGAAGGCCGCTCACCCCCCGGAGCCGGCGCGCCAGGCACCTGCCCCGCCCGCTCCAGGAACCGCAGCAGCTCCACCGGGAACGGCAGCACCAGCGTCGAGTTCTTCTCCGCCGCCACCGCCACGATCGTCTGGAGCAACCGCAGTTGCAGGGCCGACGGCTGCTCGGACATGGTCGCCGCCGCCTCCGCGAGCTTCTTCGAGGCCAGCAGCTCCGCGTCCGCGTTGATCACGCGGGCCCGCCGCTCCCGCTCGGCCTCCGCCTGCCGGGACATCGAGCGCTTCATCGTCTCCGGCAGCGAGACGTCCTTGATCTCGACCCGGTCGATCTGCACGCCCCAGCCGATGGCGGGGCTGTCGAGCATCAGCTCCAGGCCCTGGTTGAGCTTCTCGCGGTTGGAGAGGAGGTCGTCGAGGTCGCTCTTGCCGATGATCGAGCGCAGGGAGGTCTGGGCCATCTGCGAGACCGCGAAGCGGTAGTCCTCGACGGCGATCACGGCCTCGGCCGGGTTCACGACCTTGAAGTAGACGACCGCGTCGACCCTTACGGTCACATTGTCGCGGGTGATGCCCTCCTGCGCGGGGACGGGCATCGTGACGATCTGCATGTTGACCTTGCGCAGCCGGTCCACCCCCGGGATGACCATGGTGAACCCCGGCGGGCGGACCTCGTCACGGAGCCGGCCGAGCCGCAGGACGACGCCGCGCTCGTACTGTTTGACCACTCGGGCGCCCGCGGCCACGTACGCCACGCCCGCGGACGCGGCGCCCACCGCCGCCATCACCAGTTCCTCGACCATGGCACGGCCCCCTGCCCTGCACGTCAGGTGTCATATCCCACGGTATGCCCGTCCTGGGCAGGGGTCGAGCCCCCGGCCCTGGCCGGACCGGGGGCTCCTGTGCTGCTGGCCGCAAGGCTTGGGGAAGGGATCGTGCTCGCTCGCGGTCAGGGGTTTCGGGCGGACCGGGTACGGGGTCAGAAGATGCTCACCCCGTAGGCCCGCATCGCGGGGCCGACCGGCTGGAAGAAGGTCGTCCCGCCGGAGGTGCAGTTGCCGCTGCCGCCGGAGGTCAGGCCGAGGGCGGTGGAGCCGGCGAAGAGGGCGCCGCCGCTGTCACCGGGTTCGGCGCACACCGTGGTCTTGATCAGGCCGCGGACGATCTGCCCGCTGCCGTAGTTGACGGTGGCGTTCAGGCCGGTGACCTTGCCGTCGTGCACCCGGGTCGTGGAGCCGCTGCGCCGCACGGACTGCCCGACGGTCGCCTCGCCCGCGGCGGTGATGCGCTGCGCGCTGCCGTTGTAGAGGTTGACCTCGCTGGGGTGCGCGAGGGAGGTGTTGGTGTACTGCACGATGCCGTAGTCGTTGCCCGGGAAGCTGGTCCCGGTCGAGGGGCCGATGCTCGTGGTGTGGCCGGAGTTGGCGTAGTAGGCGGGCTTGCCCTCGGTGCAGTGGCCCGCGGTCAGGAAGTAGTAGGTGTTGCCCTTGCGCACGTTGAACCCGGCGGAGCAGCGCCAGGTGGGCGCGTAGACCGCGTCGCCGCCGGCGATGAGCTTCCTGAGCGTGCCGGGGGTGCGCTCGACGCGTATCGCGTCCGCGTTCGGTCCGGCCGCCTGTCTGATCTTGGCTATCGCGGCGGCGGAGACCGTCGAGTCGGCGGTGACGACGAGGTCGCCGGTGGCCTTGTCGACGACCCAGGCGGTGCCCGCGACGTCCGCCGACCGCACCGCGGCGCTCGCCGCGGAGAGCTGGGCGGCGGAGTGCGCGGAGCCGGTGGCTCCGGGCTCGGCGTGGGCGCTGGTCGCGACGAGGGCGGACGCGGTGACGAGGCCGGCTGCCAGGGCGGCGATTCCGGTTCGTCTCGCGGATCGGCGGTGGGGGGTGGTGCGCTGCGTCCTCACGTAGTGCCTCCCGAGTGGGGTCGGGGGTCCGCGGGTGGGGTGTGGGCGCGGGCCCATGAGGCGCGGCCGCATGGGCACACCGGGTTCCGCTTCGCCGTGCCCCTGACAAGCGCGCTGTTCGGGAGTATTCGGGCCCGGCGCACCACGGCGCAAGAGCATCTTTCGGACGCGGGCCCGGGACCCTCCGTGGCCCGGACGGGAGCGCGCGCCCGGGCACGCCCGCGCCGGGCGCCCGGGGAGAGCGCCCCCGGCCCCCGCCGCCGCCGCTTACAGAACCGTCCGCTCCCCCGCCGGCACCTCGGCCGCCAGCGTGTTGCCGGGCGGCGGGAAGGGGCAGATGAACGCGTCGGCGAAGGCGCACGGGGGCAGCACCGCGCGGTTGAAGTCCACGGTCACCCGCCCGTCCGGCGCGGGCGGGGGCGTGTAGAGGAAGCGGAAGCGGTAGCTGGTCCGGCCGCTGGTGCCGTCGGCGAACACCGCCCACAGCCCGCCGTCCCCCTCGGCCGCGACGCGCAGGATGTGCTCCTCGCCGTCGATGTCGAAGGCCAGCTCACCGGAGAGGCCGAGACCGCGCTCGCGCCCGTCGGCGTTCCCGACCCTGATCCGGCGGTCCTGCTCGTACGGGCGGTAGCGCCCCGGCAGCGACCAGCGCGGGTCGTGGCCGAAGACGCCGATGCCGGTGAACTCCCGGCGGGCGGCGGACTCCGGATCGTAGACGCGCACGGCCCAGAGACCCTCGCGGCGCATGACGAGCAGCTTGCGCGTGCCGTGCGCGACCCGGGCCGTGGCCGTCCCGCCGTCGGCGGCGAGGCGGTACTCCCCCTCGGCGGGGCGGCCGTCGACGGTCAGCCCGTCCGCCGCCGCGGCGGTGAGGAGCACGGCCTCGCCCGCGTCGGCCCAGTGCCCCGGGACCGCCTCACCGCGGTCACCGGGGAAGGCCGGAATTCGACCGTCGGCGAGATCGGAGAGCCAGAAGGTGCCGGTGAGCGAGAGCGGACCGTACGGCGCGGCGACCGTACCGGTGCGCTCTTCGTGCCACGCCTTCCACTGCTGTTGTGCGTCGGTGGTCATGCGGCTCAACCTTTCACACGGTCCGGCTGCCGGGCGGCGGGGAGGCCGAGGTGTTCGCGGAGGGTCGTGCCCGCGTACTCCGTACGGAACACGCCACGCTCCTGGAGCAGGGGTACGACCTGGTCGACGAAGTCGTCCAGGCCGCCGGGGGTGAGGTGCGGGACGAGGATGAAGCCGTCGGCGGCGTCCTCGGCGACGAACTCCGTCATCTCCGCGGCGACGGCCCCGGGCGTGCCGATGAAGGACTGCCGGGCGGACGTCTCGATGACGGTCTGCCGGATGGAGAGGCCCTTGGCCTCCGCGAGGGCGCGCCACCGGGCGGCCACCGCGAGCGGGTCGGCGACGCCGACCCGGCCGCGCGCCACCTCCCCGGCCGGGTCCGGGTCGATGTCGGGCAGCGGGCCGTCCGGGTCGTAGGCCGACAGGTCGCGGCCCCAGACCTGTTCCAGGGTGAGCAGGGCGGTCTGCGGTGACACCTGCTGCCGGCGGATCCCGGCGGCCTTCTCCTGGGCCTCGGCGGCGGTGTCGCCGAGCACGACGGCCACCCCGGGCATGATCTTCAGGTCCCCGGGGCGGCGGCCGTACGGGCGGAGCCGGCGCTTGACGTCCGTGTAGAAGGCGCGGCCGGCGTCGAGGGTGCCGTGCCGGGTGAAGACGACGTCGGCGGCGGAGGCCGCGAACTCCCGGCCCTCGTCGGAGTCGCCGGCCTGGATGACGACGGGGTGGCCCTGCGGGGGCCGTGCCACGTCGAAGGTGCCGGAGATGTCGAAGTGCCGCCCGCGGTGGGCGAAGGGGCGCGGGGCGGCGTCCCGGCCCGGGGCGTCCGCCGGCCAGGAGTCCCACAGTTCGCGGGCGGTGGCGACGAACTCGGCGGCGCGGGTGTAGCGGTCGGCCCGGTCGAGGAAGCCGCCGCGCCGGAAGTTCTCGCCGGTGAAGGCGTCGGAGGAGGTGACGACGTTCCAGGCCGCGCGGCCGCCGCTGAGGTGGTCCAGGGAGGCGAGCCGGCGGGCGAGTTCGTAGGGCTCGTTGAAGGTGGCGTTGACGGTGGCGGCGAGGCCGAGCCGGTCGGTGACGGCGGCGAGGGCGCTGAGCAGGGTGAGCGACTCGGGGCGGCCGACGACGTCGAGGTCGTGGACGCGGCCGCGGTTCTCGCGCAGCCGCAGCCCCTCGGCGAGGAAGAAGAAGTCGAACAGGCCGCGTTCGGCGGTGCGGGCGAGGTGTGTGAAGGAGGAGAAGTCGATCTGGCTGCCGGAGCGGGGGTCCGCCCAGACGGTGGCGTTGTTCACGCCCGGGAAATGGGCGGCCAGGTGGACCTGCTTGCGGCCCCGGTGGGCGCCGTGGTCCTGGCTCATGCGGCCCCCTCGGTGCGGACGCGTGCGTAGCGGTTGGCGGGGCGCGGCAGGCACAGGTGCTCGCGGAGCGTGCCGCCCGGGTAGAAGGAGCGCAGCAGGCCCCGGTGCTGGAGCACGGGCACGGTCCCGTCGACGAGGAGGGCGAGGTCCCGGCCGGGGTCCTCGGGCCGGAGGTGGAGGCCGTCGACGAGGCCGTCCGCGTACCAGGCGCCCGCCAGGTCGGCGAGGGCGACGGCGTCGGCGGCCGCGTACAGCGCGACGGACAGGGAGGCGACGACGAGGGGGAGCTCCTCGCCCCGGCCCGCGTCCCGGGCCCGGCGGCGCAGGTCGTCGCGGGCGGCGCGGAGCGCGCGGGTGCCGTCGCCGTGGCGCGGGACGCGCAGGAAGGCGAGGTCCGCGTGGGCGGCGGCGACCGCGCGGGGCAGCGGGTCGGTGGCGTCCACGGCGGTGACCGGGTGCCCCTGGGGCGGGCGGGGCACGATGGAGGGGCCGCGGACGGAGAAGCCGGTGCCCTCGAAGTCGACGTAGTGGAGCTTGTCGCGGTCGATGAAGCGTCCGGTGGCGGTGTCGCGTATCTCGGCGTCGTCCTCCCAGCTGTCCCAGAGCCGGGTGACGACGTCGGCGACCTCGCCGGCCTCGCGCCAGAGTTCGGCGGCGGGCGCGGCGGCGCGGCGGCCGAAGTGCCGGGCCGTGGCCTCGTCCGCCGAGACGTCCACGGTCCAGCCGGCCCGGCCGCGGCTCACCCAGTCCAGGGTGGAGACGGCGGAGGAGACGTGGAAGGGCTCGGTGTGCGTGGTGGTGACGGTCGGCACCAGGCCGATGCGCTCGGTGGCGGGGGCGATCCGGGCGAGGACGGCGAGGGCGTCCAGGCGGCTCGTGCCCCGGTGGGGCGGGCCGAGGCTGTCGCCGAGGGTGACGAAGTCCAGCCTGCCGCGCTCGGCGAGGCGGGCGGCGCTCAGGTAGGGCTCGGCGCCGTGGCCCGCGAGACGGTCGAGGGCGACGGACAGGTGGAGGGGCCGGGTGGGCCGGGTCGGTGCGGGCATGGGCGTCCCTTGCTGGGTCGGGCGCGGGGTCAGGGCGCTGGGGCGGGTGCGTGATCGGGTACGGGTCGGGCGCGTGATCGGGTACAGGTCAGGTGCGTGGGCCGGTACGGGTCAGCTGCGTGATCGGGTACGGGTCGGGTGCCGGGTACGGGTCAGGTGCCGGGTACGGGTCAGGTGCCGGGTACGGGTCAGGTGCGCGGGCGGGTACGGGTCAGGTGCCGGGCGCCGCCGTCCGGTCGGACAGGGCGCGGAGCGTCCTGAGGGCGGCGCGGGCGGTGGCGTCGTTCTGCCGGAAGGCGGGGGCGTTGGTGCCCGGCCGGGCGAAGGCTCCGGTGGCGCGGGCGTCGGTGTGCGGGCCGAGGGCGAACAGGCGGGCGTGCGAGCGGCCGGCGGGGTCGAGTACGCGGCCGTCGTCGGGGTCGACGGCGAGCAGCCCGGCGGGGGTGACCGCGGCCTCGGCGCGCAGGGCGCGCAGCAGCGGGTCGGCGGAGCGGTCGACGGTCGGCGCGGGCAGCCGGGCCTCGACGAGGGCGGTGGCCTCGGTGTACCGCCCGGGGACGGCGGTGCTGTGGGCGCGGAACAGCCCGCGCTCGTGGTCGGCGGTCACGGTCAGGCCGGCGCCGGCGAAGCGCACCACGCCGGCCCGGGAGAGGGCGAGGAGCTGACGCAGCCGGGGACCGGGCGGGCCGGAGGCCAGGTAGCTGAAGAAGCCGTGCCACCAGGGGCCCACGTCGCCGAGCTGGGCGAGCTGTCCGTAGACGGAGAGCAGACCGAGGAAGACGGCGAGGTCGGGGCTGTGCCGGCGGTCGTGGCGGCGGGCGAGGTCGGCCTCGATGTGGGCGCGCAGGCCGTCCTGGAGCGACTCCTGGTCGGGGAAGCGCCGTCCGGCCAGGGGGTGGTCGAGGGCGGCGAGGTCGAGCCGGTCGGCCGGGTCGGGCACGGCCGAGGCGACGAGGGCGAGGAGCCCGGCGCCGCCGGGGGCGCAGGCGGCGTAGCGGGCCTCGAAGGCGGGCCAGCCGAGGCGGGTGCGCTCGGGGTGCGCGGTGAACAGCCGGTGGTAGTGGGCGAATCCCAGCTCCTTCTCGATCAGGGGCCACAGGTCGCGGTCGAAGTCGAGGGGGCCGGGGCGGCGGCGCAGCCGGGCGATCTCGGCGGGGCCGAGGAAGCGCGGCAGCGGGGGCCGTTCGCCCCGCCAGGAGTAGCCGATCTTCGAGCGGTACGGGACACCGCGCCGGGATCCGACGTGGAGGACGGGTTCGCGGCCGGAGGGGTGGTAGACGGGATCGCCGGCGCGGTCCTCGCCCCAGCGGCCGCCGCGGCCCTCGGTCAGCAGCACCATGAGGTCGACGAAGGCGAGGCCGAAGCCGCGCACGAGGACCGGTGCGCCGGGGCGGAGGGCGCTCAGGTCGCTGTCGGCGGTGAAGTCAGGCGGCAGGTAGGTGAGTCCGTGCCGGGCGGCGAAGGCGGTCAGGGCGCGCTGTTCGGCGTCGGGGCGGCTGGGGAGATGGCCGAGGGCGAGGACGACGACGTCGGCGGCCAGCGGGGCGGACCGGCCCGCCAGGCGGACGTGCCGCCGCCCGTCCGGCGCGGCGGTGACGCCGAGGGCCCGGCGGCGGTGTTCGTGGACGGTGATCCCGGGCGGCAGGGCGGCCACGGCCTCCTCGTACACCGAGCGGAGGTAGGCGCTCTGGAGCCGTCTGCCGGCGAAGCTCCGCCCGGTGAGCGCGCGGGCCTCGCGGGCCGTCGCGTCGTCGAGGCCGTCCGCGGGGCGGGTGCCGTCGCGGATCTGGGCGGCCCACTCGGCGAGGGAGGGGCCGGGGCGGCGGGGGCCCTCGTGCACGACGGAGGCGTCGTCGTACATCGTGACGTCCTCGGCCGTGGAGTTCATCCACAGCAGCGGGGACTGGCGGTCGCGCCAGATCCGGCCGCCGCCGGGCGGGTAGGGGTCGACGAGGTGGAGGTCGAGGCGCCGGCCCGCGAGGAGCTCGGGGGCGTTGGCGGCGAGGCGTCCGACGATGCCGGTGCCCCGGGGGCCGGCGCCGATGACGACGAGCGAGGGGACAGGGGGTGAGGCGGGGGGAGAACCGTTTCCGCCGGGGATCACGGGGGTGCGGGAGGAGGCGGACGGTACCGCCGGGCGCGCGGGCATGCGAAGGCTCCGTGGATGCGGTGATCGAACACGGGAGTTGACGCCTTCACACCCGGACCGCGCCCCTCAGCACGGCCGGACCCCGAGGCTAAGCCGGGGCCACGGCCCGCTGTCAAGCGTCTCCGGACGGGTGTCCATATCGCGGTCCACATGCCGGACGAACGCACCGGAGCCGGTTGACGCGGAAACGGAAGGCTGTTCCACTTGGCCCATGCACTCAGGGCAACGGCTGGTCACCCGGGACCACATCGACTTCGGTCATGTCTGGTCGGCGGCGTGTCCGGGCTCCTGTCCGGCCTCGTGCCCGGTCCCCCGTCAGGGCTGACGCGTCCCGCGCGCCCTCGCACGCCTTCACCCCCGCTGTGCCCGCGCGGCCCGCAGGCCGCGCTTCCCCTCGCACGTCGTCCGCACGGAGCGGCGGCCCGGTGGCCGGTACGCCCGTTCAGCAGCCGCAGTCACACCCACAGTCGCAGCAGTCACAGTTTTCACAGCAATTGCAACAGTCACAGCAAGAATCGCAGTTACTGCAATCCCCGTCACCGCAGTCGCACTTGTGACAGCACCCCTGGCGCGGCTGCCCGCTCCACGGGTCGTGGAACGGGTCGGCGCAGCACAGCTGACAGGTGCACAGAAGACCGCTCCACACCGCGCAGCCGGCGATCAGCCCGCGCTGCTTGCCCCAGCGCGGCGGCTCCGGCGGCGCGCCGGGCGGCATGACCGGCGGCGGCCCGAAGGCGCCCACGGCCTGCCCGCCGGGGGCCTCGGGGCCGCCCGCGGCCGCCTCCGCGTGCCCCTGGTGGCCGCAGCCCGAGGTGCCGAACGCCCGGTCCACCGCCCGGTCCAGTTCGTGCGCGAGGAGCAGGTGCGCCAGCCTGCCCTGCGCCTTGCTCGCGAAGTCGACCTCGCGCAGGGCGAGGCGTACGCCGTGCACGGCGTCGTCGCACAGCCGGCGCACCTCGGCGAGGTCCGTCGCGGTGGCGGCGACGGGGTTCCACGCCCCGGTCGCCCGGTCCTCCGCCAGGTCCTCGACGGCGTCGAGGAGATGCGCGAGCCGGCCGAAGAGCCGGCCGGCCTCCTCCAGCGGCTCCTTGTTGCCGGGCCGGCCGGCGAGGACCGCCGTGTGGCCGAAGGCCGCGGCGGTCGCCGTCTCGGTCGGCTCGGTGATGTCCAGGAGCGGGGTGCCGGCGCCCGCGCGGGCCTCGATGCCCGCCTGCCGGTCGACCGCGTCGACGAGGACGGCGGTGTCGAAACCGAGGTCCGATCCGGTACGGGCCCCGGCGCGGTCCCACTTCGCGGCGACGCGCCGGGCCGCGGCGGCGACCGGGCGCCGGGCCAACAGTCCGTCACCGTCGGCCACATGGTCGCGCATCTTCGCGGACGCCAGGACGAGCGAGACGGACGCGGCGAGCCGCGCCCCCTCGCCCCGGGCGACCGGTGCGGTGCGCATGCCGCGCAGCGGGCAGGGACCGGCCGTGCGCCGCCAGGAGCCGGCGTCCTCGGCGCGCGCCGACTGGGCCTCGACGAGCACCGATATGACAAGTCCGTCGTAGTTGGTGGCGGCGCGCGCGAACTGTCCGTGGTCACCGCGCAGGGCGAGGCAGAGCCCGCACAAGTGGGCCATCCATTCCGTGCGCATCGCCTCCGAGAGGCGGTGCCGGCATGGTCTGATGATCCCGAACAATTCAAGCCCCCGTGTGTGGTGTGGATGGACCCGGGCATCCTAATCACCGGACAACCACACCGGTCCGCAGCCCGCGGACCGTTCCCCGTACCGCATATGCCCAGGTCCAGAGCGTGTGGCGAAGCTCTCGGGCTTTCTGACGCACCGCCAAGCGCTTTGCACCAGATGCGTCACGAAATCCTCGCTTGGCGGCCATCCACTTGGCACATCATCCGCATCATGGACGACGATAGAGAAGCGGTCGGACCACACCGCGTGTGAGAGGAGGCGTCCATGGGATCGGTGCGCAAGGCGAGTGCCTGGCTCGGCCTCGTCGACGACAGCGATGACGAGCGCTACTACGACGACGACTACGCCGAGGGGCCCGAGCCCGGCGACTCCTGGGTGACCAACCCGAAGGTGCGGGTGGCGGACGAGACCGCGCAGGAACAGGGCACGCGGATCGCGACCGTCACCCCGGACGGCTTCCGGGACGCCCGGGGCATCGGCGAGCTCTTCCGCGAGGGGGTGCCGGTGATCGTCAACCTCACCGGCATGGAGCCCAACGACGCCAAGCGCGTCGTGGACTTCGCGGCGGGGCTGACCTTCGGCCTGCGCGGTTCCATCGAGCGGGTCGCCAACCGGGTCTTCCTGCTCACCCCCGCCGACTACAAGGTGCTCAACGGCGAACCCACGGGGCGGACGAACGGAGGCTTCTTCAACCAGAGCTGACGCCCCTCGCGGGCGGGTGCTCAGCGGAACGCGTCGAGACCGGTGAGCGCCTTGCCCAGCACCAGCTGGTGCATCTCCACGGTGCCCTCGTAGGTGAGCACCGACTCCAGGTTCGTGGCGTGCCGCATCACGGGGTACTCCAGCGAGATCCCGTTGGCGCCGAGGACGGTCCTGGCCGTGCGGCAGATGTCGATCGCCTCGCGCACGTTGTTGAGCTTCCCGAAGCTGACCTGCTCCGGGCGGAGCGTCCCCGCGTCCATGCGCAGCCCCAGGTGGTGGGCGAGCAGGATGCCCTTGTGCAGTTCCAGCGCCATGTCGGCGAGCTTGGCCTGGGTGAGCTGGAAGCCGCCGATGGGCCGGCCGAACTGCTCACGGGAGCGGGCGTAGTCCAGCGCCGACTCGAAGCTGCTGCGCGCGGCGCCCATGGCGCCCCACACGATCCCGTAGCGCGCGTGGTTCAGACACCCGAGCGGACCCCGCAGTCCGGTGACCTCCGGGAGCACCGCGTCGGCCGGCAGCCGCACCTCGTCGAGGACCAGTTCACTCGTGACGGACGCACGCAGTGACCACTTATGGGTGATTTCGGGCGCGGAGAAGCCGGGGCTGTCCGTGGGCACGAGGAAGCCCCGTATCCCCTCGTCGGTGCGCGCCCAGACAACGGCCACGTCGGCCACCGAGCCATTGGTGATCCACATCTTGCGGCCGGTGAGCACCCAGTCGCTCCCGTCGCGCTTGGCCCGGGTGCGCATCCCGGCCGGGTCGGAGCCGTGGTCGGGCTCGGTGAGCCCGAAGCAGCCGATGAGCTCGCCGGCGGCCATGCCGGGCAGCCAGCGCTGCCGCTGCTCCTCCGAGCCGAAGCGGTGGATCGCGTACATCGCGAGGGAGCCCTGCACGGAGACGAGGGAGCGGATGCCGGAGTCGGCGGCCTCCAGCTCCAGGCAGGCGAGCCCGTACTGCACGGCGCTCGCGCCCGCGCAGCCGTAGCCGGTGAGCGGCATGCCGAGAGCGCCCATGGCGCCGAGTTCGCGCGTGAGTTCCCGGATGACGGGGAGTTCCCCGCGCTCGTACCAGCCGGCGATGTGCGGCAGGACGCGGTCGGCGGCCCAGCGGCGGATGGTGTCGCGGACGGCGAGATCCTCGGGTGTCAGCAGATCGTCGATGCCGAGGGGGTCGTGCGGATCGAACGTGGTCGCGCTGCGGGGGGACGAGGGTACGGACATGCCAGCCTCCGACACTACGGCGCCGGCCGCGGCGGCCGGCCTGATCACGGCCCGACGCTAACGCCCGTTCACGAACCCGTCCAGATGCCTCCGGGAGGCGCCGGGCCCGTCGGGGCACCCCCGGCGGTACGCGCGACCCGGCGGCGTCGGCCCCGGTCCGGGTAGGTGCGGGCGGAAGGAACCCCCGCGCTCAGCTCGACCGTTCCGCCGCCACCGGCGCGGCCTCGTCCGCCGCGCCCCCGCCGCAGTCCATCGCCTTCGGCAGCCGCGTCGCCGCCACCGCCCCCAGCAGCAACAGCCCCGCGCTGATCAGCAACGTCACATGCAGACCGTGGACGAACGCGTCCCGCGCCGCCACCCGCAGCGCCTCCCCCGCCGGCCCCCCGAGCCGGGAGGCGACCTCGTAGGCCTCGCCCAGGGAGTGGCTCGCGGCGGCCGAGTCCGCGCTCGGCACCCCCCGCGCGCCGGCGACGCCGGGCGCGTACGTGGCGTTCATGACGCTGCCCAGGAGCGCGATGCCGATGCCCGCGCCGAGCTGGTACGAGGTCTCGCCGATCGCCGCGGCCCCGCCGGCGGACTCCGCGGGGGCCTCGCTGAGCATCGACTCGTAGGCCCCGAAGAGCGTGGTCTCCAGGCCGAAGCCGAGGAGGACGAAGCCGCCCACGAGCACCGTGGGGCGGTCCTGCGTGCCCATCACCGTCAGCGAGGCGACCGCCGCCGCGGTCAGCACGAAGCCGAGGGCGACCATCGCGCGCGGGCCGAGCCGCTGGAGCAGCCGGGAGCCGACCAGGCCCGCGGCCATCGCGGCGAGGGTGAGCGGCAGCAGCCGCAGGCCGGTCTCCAGCGGTGTGAGCCCGAGCACGAGCTGGAGGTACTGCGCGGCTATCAGCTCCAGGCCGACCAGTGCCAGCATGGCCAGCACTATGCAGCCCACGGACGTCCCGAAGGCCGGCCGGGCGAACATCCGGAGGTCGACGAGCGGGTGCGCGCGCCGCCGCTGCCTGCGGACGAAGAGGACGAGGAGCGCGGCGCCGACCGCGCCGGGCACGACCGTGGCCAGGGTCAGCGGCGGCTCCCCGCCGCCCAGCCGCTTCACCGCGAGGACGACGCCGAAGAGGCCGAAGGCGGCCATCAGCGCGCCGGTCACGTCCCAGGGGCCGTCGCCGTCGCCCGTGGACTCGGGCAGCAGCCAGCGTCCGACGGGCAGGCTGACCGCCATCAGCGGGATGTTGATGAGGAAGACCGAGCCCCACCAGAAGTGTTCGAGGAGGAAGCCGCCGATCAGCGGCCCGCAGGCGGCACCCACGGCGGCGACCGCGCTCCACACGCCGACGGCCAGCGCCCGCTCCCGCCGGTCGGGGAAGACCTGCCGGAGGATCGACAGCGTCGCGGGCATGATCATCGCGCCGCCGACGCCGAGCAGCGCGCGGGCCCCGATGAGCACCTCCGGGGTGGGTGCGACCGCGGCGAGCGCGGAGGCCACGCCGAAGAGCCCGTAGCCGAGGAGCAGCACCCGGCGGCGGCCGACGCGGTCGCCGAGAGTGCCGAAGAGGATGAGGAGCGAGGCGCAGACGAGGGGGTAGACGTCGACGATCCACAGCAGCTGGATGGCGCCGGGCCGCAGGTCCTCGGTGACGGCCGGGACGGCGACGTGCAGGACCGTGGCGTCGACGGCGACGAGGAGCAGACTGACGCAGAGGACGACGAGCACGGTCCAGCGGTTGGCCCCGGCGCCACGGCCGGACAGCGGGCGCGGCTGACGCCACTGCCCGTACCGGGACCGCTGCCGGGGGACGCCCGCCGCCCGTCGGGGGCCGGCAGTGGTCGTCCCGGACATACACACCTCCGTGTCGTGCGCTCGCCGCCGACCGCGGGCCGGGGGGCTGGGGCCGGGGGCTCCTCCCGGCGATGGCCGGGGGAGGTGTCGAGGGCGAGTGAGTCGACAGAGTACGCGAGTCCCGGCCACGGATACGTGCCGCGCGTCACGTCGTCGTCCCTGGCCGGAGGCGTGGCGCGCATGCTGGACAATTGATCGGTGACTGATCTCGTTTCTCCCGCCGGTACGGGCGCCGGGGCGGGCGCCGCGCCCGGCGCCGCCGGTGCCCGCGGGGCGCTGCGCCGCGCGGTGCCCGCGCTGCTGGTGTTCGCGGGGGTGCGAGTGCTGGGGCTGATGGTGCTCGCGGTGTGGGCATGGGCGGCGGACCGGGACGCGCACCAGCTGCTGTCGGCGCGCTGGGACTCCCTCTGGTACTCCCGGATCGCCGAGCGGGGCTACGGCTACACCCTGGAGCTGTCCGGCGGGAAGGTCCACTCCGATCTGGCGTTCTTCCCGCTGCTGCCGTGGCTGGAGCGGGGGCTGTCCGCGGTCCTGCCGCTGTCGGCCGCCGACGCCGGGCTCCTGGTGAGCGCGGTGACCTCGCTGCTCGCGGCCTGGGCGATCTTCCTGACCGGCGACCGGCTGCACGGCCGGCGCGCGGGCCTCGCGCTGGTGGCGCTGTGGGCGGCGCTGCCGGTCGGCATCGTGCAGTCGATGGCGTACTCCGAGTCGCTCTTCACGGCGCTGGCCGCGTGGAGCGTCTACTGCGTGCTCACCGGCCGGTGGGTGTGGGCGGGGTCACTGGCCGCGCTGGCCGGGCTGACCCGGCCGGTGGGGGCGGCCGTCGTCGCGGCCGTGTGGATCACGGCCGCGGTGGTGTGGTGGCGCGGCGGCCGGCGGCCGGCGGGCCGGATGCTGCTGGGCGTGGCCCTCGCCCCGCTCGGCTGGCTGGCGTACTTCTCCTGGGTCGGCGCGCGGACCGGTTCGGTGACGGGCTACCTCGATGTGCAGGGCGGCTGGGGCAACGGCTTCGACGGCGGGGTGGCCTTCGCCGGCTTCGTCGGCGAGCGGCTGGCGGGCCCCGCCTGGCCGGCCGGCCTCGGTCTGCTGATCGGCGTGGTCCTGGTGGTGTGGCTGTACGCGACCGGGGTGCGCCGCGGCGAACCGCTGCCGCTGCTGGTGTACGGGGGTGTGGTGCTGCTGCTGGCCCTGACGGCCAAGGGGTACTTCGGCTCCAAGCCCCGGCTGATGATGCCGGCGTTCCCCTTGCTGCTGCCGCTCGCGACGGCCGTCGCACGGCTGCGGACGGTACGGGCGGTGCTGACGGTGTCTCTGGTGGCTCTGGTGTCGGCGGTCTACGGGGCGTTCTGGCTGCACGGCTCCGGCCCGCCGTGACCGTGCCGGCGAAGGCGCCGGCGCCCGGCGGGCGGTGCCGGCATTTCCCCTGGGGAACTCCGGGAGAAGGCCCGGAGAATCGCCGATAAACAGTGACGGGAAATGCGAAAGGAACGCGCGGAACTGTCCGTTCCCACGGTTCCCCGGAATGCGGCGGGGTTTTCCGTTCCGCCTTCGCCGCAAGGACGTTGGGCCTCTTCGAACGTGCTGTAAGTCATGTTTGAGACGCATTCCACATCACATCGTCATCACAAACCAGCCCGATCGGCCGAAGCCTCCTGTCACGCAATGTAACGTCGATTGAGTGCGTACCAAAGACGAGCTCGTCCCACCGGAGGAGCGCCCGACCGAGCCCGTGCGGCCGCGGATGACCCGGACCCGTCTCGGGATCTTCGTGGCCACCTCCGTGGTCTATCTGGCGATCGTGGTCGGCGTGCTCACCACGTCCTGGCCGGTGCGGTTCGACTGGCAGGTCATGCTCTTCCGGCCGTACAAGCAGTGGCCGGAGATCCACACCTTCCTCGACTACTTCGTGGTCCTCGGCCAGCGCGGGCCCACCGCCGTCGCCGTGGCCGCGTGGCTGGGCTGGTGCACCTACAAGCAGAAGACGCTGCGCCCGCTGCTGGTGCTGGGCACGTCGCTGCTGCTGCTCAACGCCACCGTCGGCGCCGCCAAGATCGGCATGGGCCGGCTCGGTCCGCACTACGCCACCTCGGTCGGCTCCAACGAGATGTTCGCGGGCGGCGACATATTCCCCTCCGGTCACACCGCGAACGCGGTGGTGACCTGGGGCGTCCTCGCCTATCTGGCCACCACGCCGCGCACCCGCCGGGTGGCCTCGGTGATCGCCGCGCTGCTGGCGCTGGGCGTCGGCATGACCACGGTCTACCTCGGCACCCACTGGATGAGCGATGTGACCCTCGGCTGGAGCGCCGGACTGCTGGTCCTGCTCGCCCTGCCGTGGTTCGAGGCGCCGATGGCCGTCGCCGAGGCCTGGCTGCTGGCCGGCTGGCACCGCCTCCGGGAGCGCGCCACGCCGGTGCCCGCCGCGGCCGCCCCGCTCGGCACCGTCGGGGCGCCGCGCGCCCCCGCCGACGACCAGCGGCCCGCCCGCGAACCCGTGGGCGTCGGCAGCCGCTCGACGAGCGGCCCGCGGGTGCCGGAGGGCCGGCCCCACCTGCCGCCCCGGCCGCACACGGCCCGCTCCGAGCGCACCCCGGTCACCCCGACCGGCAGCCGCCGGCCGCCGCACTCCGACCGCTCGCCGCGCACCTCGCCGCTCGGCCCCGCCACGGGCCGCGGCCGTACCGTCGGCGGCTGAGACCGGCACGGGGCTCCACGTCCGCGCGGGTGGTACGCACTCCCCCGCGCGGGCGCACGGCGGCCCCGGGACCCCTCACCGAGGGGTCCCGGGGCCGCCGCTCCGTCTCCGGCCGGTCACCCCTTCCAGCAGCGCCGCACGGTGCCTTCCTCGACCTCGAAGTTCAGCCGGCCCACTTGGTACTCCATGGTGACGACCGTGCCGGGGGCGAGGGCGCGCACGGTCGCCCAGCCGCGCTCGCGGGCCCGCCGGGAGGCCTCGGCGGCGTCGAGGCCGGTGTATCCCTCGGGGGCGTCGTCGGGCTCGGCGGGGATGTTCGGTAGAGGTGCCATGGGACTCACCGTAGGCCGCCGCCCGCGTCGGTGGAAGCGTCGACAGGCCCACGGTTCCGTCCGCTTCCGGTCCGCCACTGGTCACGCTTCTGTCACAGAAAACCCGCGCCGGTTTACCGTCGGACACCTCACCCGTACGGGCCTTCCGTAATCCCGCGCGGAAGCCGCGTAAATCATCACCGGCAAACGCTCCGGACTTTGACCGGAGGGCGTCCATAACTGCCAGCGGCATCCCGGGAATTCCTCCGTGTCCCACGGGTCACGGAAATACCCGGACGCCTTTACGCGCCGTCTTTTCCCACCCTCCGCACCGGGGAAATCCGGAATGCAATATTCCGATACCCGCCGCCGCAACCCATGGGTTTGACGGGGCGTCGCCGAGGTACCCGGCACACCGAGGACCCCATGACAGACACATCGGATACATCGGGAAAAAGCCGTAAAAACGACAGTGGCGAGCGGGAGCCGACGCCCGTGGAACTCCTGCGCGCGGCCCGCGAACAGCTCACCGAGCTGACCGGCATGTGCCCCGAGGGCGTCTCCCGCTTCGAGCGGACCGACGCCGGCTGGGTGCTGGAGGCCGAGGTCACCGAGGTCACCAGGGTGCCCGAGACCATGAGCATCGTGGCGCTCTACGAGGTGACCCTCGACCCGGACGGCCTGCTCACCGGCTACCGCCGCGTGCGCCGCTACGAGCGCGGGAGGGCCGGGCGCTGAGGCGCGGCCCCCGGCCCTCGCGGCCACCGCCACGACCTCCCCACGAGAGGAACAGGTCCAGACATGAGCGTTGTCCCGGCGCAGCAGTCCGGGGGTGCGGGCGGCACCAGCGGCCTGTACGACGTCCTGGAGCTCGTCCTCGACCGCGGCCTGGTGATCGACGCGTTCGTCCGCGTCTCCCTGGTCGGGATCGAGATCCTGAAGATCGACATACGGGTCGTGGTGGCCAGCGTGGACACGTATCTGCGCTTCGCCGAGGCCTGCAACCGACTCGACCTGGAAGCCGGCCCGAACCGCAGCCCCGGCCTGCCCGACCTCGTCGGCGAGGTCACCGAGAGCGGCGCCCGGGGCAAGGCCAAGGGCGCGCTGTCCGGTGCCGCGCAGACCGTCACCGACGCCCTGGGCCAGGCCCGTGAGAAGGGCGAGAGCCGCGTCCGGCGCGCCACCGGCTCCCGCAAGGACAAGGAGGAGAGCGAGTGACCACCTACGTCTACGGCATCGCCCGCGACGAACGGGCGGACCCGGCCGGCCCGGCGGAACCGGAGCCGCACGAGCTGCCCGAGGGGCTCACCGGGGTCGGCGACCCACCGCGTCCGGTGCGCGTCGTCGGCGGGGGCGGGCTGACCGCCGTGGTCAGCGACTGCCCCGACCGGCTGCGTCCCAAGCGCCGCGACCTGCTGGCGCACCAGCGGGTGCTGGCCGAGGTGGGCCGGTGGTCCACCGTGCTGCCCATGCGCTTCGGCAGCGTCTCCGACAGCGACGAGAAGGTGCGCGCGGTGCTCGCGGAGCACGCCGAGCGCTACCGGGAACAGCTGGACCGGCTCACCGGCCGCGTCGAGTACAACGTCAAGGCCGTGCACCGGGAAGAGGTGGTCCTGCACCTCGTCCTCGCCGGGAACGCCGAGCTGCGCGCCCTCGCGGCGGCCAACCGGGCGTCCGGCGGCGGCTCGTACGAGGAGCGGCTGCGCTTCGGCGAGCTGGTCGCGCACGGGGTGCGCGAGCGCGAGGTGCGGGACGCGGCCCTGGTGGAGGACAGCCTGCGGCCGCTGGCCGAGGAGTGCCGGCCCGGCCCGGAGAGCGCCGGCTGGTTCGTCAACCTCTCCTTCCTGCTCACCCGGCCCGCCGCCGAGCGGCTGCTCACCACGGCCGCCGGGCTGGAGAAGGCCCATCCGCAGCTGGACCTCAAGGTGCACGGCCCGCTGCCGCCGTACAGCTTCGTCACCCCATGACCTTCGTCGGCTGGGTGCTGCGCCAGGTGCTGGCCGAGGCGGAGCGCCTGTACCACGACCCGGCCGTCGTCCAAGGGGAGCTCCGGCGCCTGGAGGAGCGGCTGACGGCCGGGCTGATCGACGAGGAGGAGTTCGACAGGTGCGAGGACGCGCTCCTCGACCGTCTGGAGGAGGCACAGCGATGGACGACGTCCTGACGGGCCCGGCGGGGCGGCTGCCCTCGCCGCCACCTCCGCCCGGTGCCTCGGCCAACCTCGCCGACATCCTTGAACGGGTGCTCGACAAGGGCGTGGTCATCGCGGGCGACATCCGGATCAATCTGCTCGACATCGAACTCCTCACGATCAAGCTGCGGTTGATCGTCGTCTCCGTCGACAAGGCCAAGGAGATGGGCATCGACTGGTGGGAGCACGACCCCGCGCTCTCCCCCGGCACCCGCCGGCGGGACCTGGGCGCCGAGAACGAGCGGCTCAAGGCCCGCATCGCCGCGCTGGAGTCCCGGGAGACGCGGGAGATCCAGGCAGCACAGGAGACTCAGGAGGAGTGACGATGACCGACAGCGACACGGACGCCGGGAACGGCTCCGAGGGCGCGCTGCTGTACGCCTACGCCGTCGCCCGGGACGCCGACCTGCCCGAGGAAGAGCTGCCCGGGGTCACGGGCGCGGCACGCGAGCCCGTACGCGCCGTACGGCAGCAGGGGCTGGTGGTGCTGGTGGGCAGCGTCCCGGCGGCGGAGTTCGACCAGGCGCCGCTGCGGGAGCGGCTGGAGGACCTCGGCTGGCTGGAGCGGGTCGCACGCGGCCATCAGCGGGTGGTCGACGCGGCCGCGGCACGCGCCTGCGTGCTGCCGCTGCGGCTCGCGACCGTCTACCGCGACGAGCGCGGGCTGCGCCGGATGCTGGCGGCGGGCCGGCCCGAGCTCGACGCGGCCCTCGACCGGCTGGAGGGCCGCGCCGAGTGGGCCGTCAAGGTCTGGACGGACCCCGGACCGGCGGCGGAGAGCGGCCCTCGCCCGAAGGGCCCCGAGGGCTCGGGCCGTGACTACCTCGCCCGGCGCGGCGCCGAGCACCGGGCCCGCGAGGAGGGCCGGCTGCGCGCGGAGGAGGCGGTCGCGCGCGTCCACGGCGCGCTGCTCACCCTGGCCGAGGAGGCCAGACTGCACCCGCCGCGGGACGCCCGGCTGTCCGGGCGGCCCGGCCACAACCTCCTCAACGCCGCCTATCTGGTGCGGCGCGAGCGCACCCGGGCGTTCCGGTCCGCGGCCGGGGCGTTCGCGGACCTCCGGGACGGGCTGCGGGTGGAGCTCTCCGGCCCTGGGCGCCGTACTCCTTCGTGGCACCCCGGGAGGCGCCGTGACATCCGTGCCCGGCCCGGGCCCACCCGCCGGGCGGGGCGAGATGTCCCTGCTGGACGTCCTCGACCGGCTGCTGGCGGGCGGTGTGGTGATCGCCGGTGACCTCACGCTGCGGATCGCCGACGTCGACCTCGTACGGATCGACCTGCACGCCCTGCTCGGCTCGGTCGGCGCCGCCGTGCCCGCCCCGTGGGAGCCGTGCGAGCCGTCCCCGCTCCGGGGACAGGACGGAGGAGCGCCGTGACGCGCCGGATGGAGCTGGACCGGGACACCGTCGAGCGGGACCTGATGCGGCTGGTGCTCACCGTGGTGGAGCTGCTGCGGCAGCTGATGGAGCGGCAGGCGCTGCGCCGCGTGGACCAGGGCGATCTGACCGAGGACCAGGAGGAGCGGATCGGGCTGACGCTGATGCTGCTGGCCGACCGGATGGCGGAGCTGCGCGAGCGCTACGGCCTGGAACCGGAGGACCTCAACGTGGACCTCGGGCCGCTGGGACCCCTGCTGCCCCGGGAGTGACGGGCCGTCGGCCGGTCACCGCCGGGCGAGGGCGCTCGGGGTGCGGTCCGGCCGGAACGCGCCCGGGACACACCGGAGGCGCCCTCGCGCGCCGCCCTCGCGACGAGCATCATGGCGTGAGCCCGAAAGCCCGTCGAAGATGACATCGAGGGAGCGCAGATGGGGACGGACACCGCGCAGGCGGCCACTCCGGCGCGGGAGCGGCAGCCCGGCCGGATCGTGGTGGACTGGCTGACGACCACCGACCACAAGAAGATCGGCCATCTCTATCTGATCACCTCGTTCGCGTTCTTCCTGCTGGCGGGCCTGCTGGCGATGCTGATGCGCGCCGAACTGGCCCGGCCGGGCCTTCAGCTGGTGACCAACGAGCGGTTCAACGAGGCGTTCACGGCGCACGGCACGATCATGCTGCTGCTCTTCGCGACCCCGGCCTTCGCGGGCTTCGCCAACGCGGTGATGCCCTTGCAGATCGGCTCGCCGGACGTGGCGTTCCCCCGGCTGAACATGTTCTCGTACTGGCTGTACCTCTTCGGCGGCCTGATCGTGGTGAGCGGTCTGCTGCTGCCGCAGGGCGGTGCCACCTTCGGCTGGACCGCCTACGCCCCGCTGAACAGCATGGTCCGCTCGCCGGGGATCGGCACCGATCTGTGGATCATGGGGCTGGCGCTGTCCGGGTTCGGCACGATCCTGGGCGCGGTGAACTTCCTGACCACGATCATCGGGATGCGCGCGCCGGGCATGACGATGTTCCGGATGCCGGTCTTCACCTGGAACGTGCTGTTCACCTCGATCCTCGTCCTGATGGCGTTCCCGGTGCTGGCGGCGGCGCTGCTCTGCCTGGAGGCGGACCGGCGGTTCGGCTCGCGGATCTTCGCCGCGGAGAACGGCGGCACGCTGCTGTGGCAGCACCTGTTCTGGTTCTTCGGCCATCCGGAGGTCTACATCATCGCGCTGCCGTTCTTCGGCATCATCACGGAGATCATCCCGGTGTTCTCCCGGAAGCCGATCTTCGGCTATGTGATGCTGATCGGCGCGACGATGGCGATCACGGCCCTGTCGGTGGTGGTCTGGGCCCACCACATGTTCGCCACGGGCGCGGTGCTGCTGCCGTTCTTCTCCTTCATGTCCTTCCTCATCGCGGTGCCGACCGGGGTGAAGTTCTTCAACTGGATCGGCACCATGTGGCACGGCTCGCTGTCGTTCGAGGCGCCGATGCTGTGGGCGGTGGGCTTCCTGGTGAGCTTCCTGTTCGGCGGGCTGACCGGGGTGATCCTGGCCTCGCCACCGCTGGACTTCCAGGTCACGGACAGCTATTTCGTGGTGGCCCACTTCCACTACGTGGTGTTCGGCACGGTGGTGTTCGCGATGTTCGCGGGCTTCTACTTCTGGTGGCCGAAGCTCACCGGGAAGATGCTGGAGGAGCGCCTGGCGAAGGTCCACTTCTGGACCCTGTTCGTCGGCTTCCACACCACCTTCCTCGTCCAGCACTGGCTGGGCGTGGCGGGCATGCCCCGGCGGTACGCGGACTATCTGGCGGCCGACGGCTTCACGGCCCTGAACACGGTGTCCACGATCGGCGCGTTCCTGCTGGGCCTGTCGACGCTGCCGTTCCTCTACAACGTCTGGAAGACGGCGAAGTACGGGAAGCGGATCGAGGTGGACGACCCCTGGGGCTTCGGCCGCTCGCTGGAGTGGGCGACGTCCTGCCCGCCGCCCCGGCACAACTTCCTGACGCTCCCTCGCATCCGCTCCGAGTCGCCCGCCTTCGACCTGCACCACCCGGAGATCGCCAAAGAGGCGGAGCCCCCGGTCACGGAGCGGCCCGAACCGGCCGCCCCCTGACCGGGGCGGGACGCGCCGCGGTCAGCGGGCGGCCGGCGGGCGCTCGTCGACGCGGACCGCGAGGTCGTTGTCGGCCGTGTAGTACGGCCCGGCCTGCGCGGGGGCGTACGCGGCGTCGACGTCCTTCGCCGGGTAGGTGAAGATCTGCTTCTTGTCGGCGATGTCGTCGAGGATCCGGGCGATGCGGGCCGAGGCGGAGCCGTCGGCGGTGCGCAGCCACAGGTCCCAGACGTCCAGGCCGCCGTGCCACTCCTCGGCCAGCTCCGCGTAGCGGAGGGTGAAGGTGAAGTCCTGGCCGTCGGTGCCGTCGGCCGCCTCGGCCTCGGCGGCGGTGACCGGGGCGGTGCGGACGACCGAGGGGTCACGGCGCAGCCGGGCCTCGACCACGGCGCCGGAGAGCCAGGCGGCGGGGTCCTGGACGCGGTAGAGGCGGCCGTGCCCGGTGAGACCGGTGGGGCTGAGGAGGAGGTCACCGGCCTCGGCGTGCGGGCCGCGGAGCCAGCTGCGCAGCGAGAGGTTGCCGTGCTTGGTCGCGTAGGGGATCCGCACGGCCAGCGGGGAGGTGCTGGGCCCGGGTCTGCGGTCGACCAGCGAGCGGAGGTCGGCGAGGCCCGGCACCAGGCGCCGGGGCTCGGCGTCGGCGGAGGCGGCGTAGACGTCCCAGCGGCCCTCGGGGAGGGCGACGGTGCTGGGCAGCACGGCGCGCAGCCGGCCGTCCCCGTCGGGCGCGAGCGGCAGGCGCACCTCCTCGGCCTCCTCCTCGCTCCCCCGGCGGCGCAGGACGAGCGCCGCGGACCAGTCACCCGAGGTGTCGGGGAGGCCGGGTGCGTCGAGGTCGAAGGTGAGCCCGCCCGCGGAATCCGCGATGCAGTCGGCGCTGGGATCCCCCGCGCCGAAGAGGGGAGGGGCAGACACGGTGGTGGGCTCCTCGGGATGCGAAGGGTCTGACGGGGGTGACGGGGTGTGCTCGGGGGGATCGCCGGCGGGGCGGGCCGCGGAAGGGGTCATGCGGCGCGCGCCTTCCGCAGGGCGGACCGGCTGCGGTCCGTGGTCCGCAGGGCGCTGCTGAGCAGGGCGCCCCGGGTGCGGTGCAGCGAGCCGCGCAGGCCGCCGCGGGAGGTGAGGTCGGTGAAGAGCGACTCGTAGCGCCCGGCGACCTGGGCCGGGTCGAAGCGCGCGGAGCTCTCCAGGGCCGCCTTGCCCATGCGCCGCCGCAGCTCGTCGTCGTTGATCAGCTTGAGCAGGCCGGCCGCGATCGCGTCGACCTTGCCGGTGGGCACCAGCAGCCCGTCGACACCGTTGTCGATGATCTCGCCGGGGCCGTGCGGGCAGTCGGTGGAGACCACGGGGAGGCCGCAGCGCATCGCCTCGACGATGGTCATGCCGAAGGACTCCAGGCTGGAGGTGACGGCGCCGATGGAGCCCTTGACCCACTCGGGGTCCAGGGGGTTGGCGGGGCCCATGAGGAAGACGTGGTTGTACAGCCCGCGCTTGTCGATCTGGGCGCGCAGCTTGGCGCGCTCGGCACCGGCGCCGTAGATCCGCAGCCGCCAGTCGGGGCGCTCGGCGACGACCTTCTCGAAGGCGCGGATCAGCAGGTCGTAACGCTTGGCGGGGGCGAGCCGGCCGGCGGCGATCACCCACTTGCCCGTGGAGTCCGCGGGCTCCAGGGCGGGCGCCGGGATGCTGTTGGGCACGGCCTCCACGCGCACGCCGGGCAGCCGCATCAGCTTGCGGTAGGTCGCGGCGTCCGCCTCGGTGACGGTCGTGACGGCGTCCAGGCGGGGGTAGTGCGTGCGCAGGGTCAGCTTCAGCTGCGGGGAGTGCGTGGCCAGCGTGAGGTGCTCCTGGCCGACGCGGGCGACGCCCCGGCGGGCCTGCTGGGCGATGTGCACGTTGAGGCCGGGCCGGGTGCCGACCACGACGTCGCTCTCCAGGCTCCGCAGGTGCTCGGCGATCCGCCGGTCGGTCAGCGCGCTGTACTGCTTGAAGCGCCCCTCGGCGCGCGGGAAGACCGTGGCCGGGCGCTCGTACTCCGGGTCGTCGCCCTCGTAGCCGGGGGTGCCCTTGCGCAGGTCCACGAGGTGGCGCAGGCGCACCTTCGGGCTGGGCGAGAAGACCGGCTCCTCACGGTGCCGGAAGACGGAGACGATCTCCACGTCGTGCTGCTCCGCCAGGGTCCCGGCGAGGTTGTACGTGGTGCGGATCGTCCCGCCGATGCCGTACGCGTTGTGAATCAGGAATGAGATGTGCATTCGTCCCCAGCCGTCCGCCGCGGACATTCCATGCAGCCCGCCTACCGAGAGATTAGACCGTTACGGGGCCCCGGAGGTTGGCCGTGATCACCAACTCGTTGCCCGATGGATGGGGAATCGGTAGCGGATCGGGGAACTTTCCGCCCCCACCGGCGGTTCCCGGCCGCTCCCGCCGCCGGTGCGTGACCCCGGCCGTGGATCACCCGTTGTCTTCCATACGAGCCGGGAGACGCCCGGCGCCACAACGCACCGAGTTCTAGGAGCCACCGTGCCGCGCATGCTCGACGTCAGCGACGACGTCCGCGCCGAGATCGGCGACGAAGAGGCCGAGCGACTGCTCGGCGGCGAGAACGCCCCGGGCAGTTACGACTGCACCTCCTGCCGCACCCCCGGGAACACCGAGCGGGAGCGCACCAGCACCGTGCTCTTCGTCGGCGAGGAGACGGCCGTGCTGGCCTTCGCCCACGCCGCCTGCATCCCCTCCCAGGTCGTCCCGGTCTCGGAGGAGCAGCTCCAGGGTGCCGTCCGGTCCATCACCGGCGAGGCCGGCGCGCCCGCGGCGGCGCCCGCGCCGGCCGCCCCGCAGGCCCCTCCCGCCGCGGACGGCCCCGTCCAGGCGGAGCTGGGCGTGACCAGCGGGCTGGTCCTGATCAAGGACGAGCTGATCCCGGCGCTCGTCGTCGAGCCGCTCGGCCCGATCGCCCGCCCCGGCACCACCGGCCCCGTCGACGTCTTCCTGCCGCTCCTGATCGAGCAGGGCTTCGCGCCGGTGGCCTCCGTCGAGGAGGTGCCGGAGCCCAACCCGGGCTGGTCGGTGCTGGTGGCCATGGGGAAGCTGCACGCGATCCTCCAGCCGGCCGTGCCCGGCGCCAAGGCGAGCGCGTGGTGGCAGGCGCACCAGGCGATGCAGGTCGCCGACGACTGGCGGGCCGCCGTGAACAAGACGAAGCGGGTGCTGGTGCTCGCGGCACCGGTCGGCACGATCGGGCAGCAGCCGCGCGAGGACCTGCTGCGGGAGGCCCTGGACCGCGCCGCGTCCCGGGGTCAGCTGGTCGCCGCCACCATGCCGCTCGCGGGCACGTGACCGGCGCCGGGCAGCCGCTCCCCCACGCGCCGGCGGGTCATTCGCGCCCGTGGCCGCATCCGACGGGCCACGGGCTCGTTGGCTCATATGTGCACTCATACGAGCCTGCCTCCCGGATCCCGTACCCGAATCACATCCCCGGTATGCGACCGTCCCGCGATGCCGCCCCCCAGAGCCACCCCGCCTCGGTCACCCCGATCTACGATGCGCTCTACTCCGAGTACCGCCGCTCGTTCCGGGCCCTCCCCTTCGACCGCTCGGGCGAGGAGGATCTGAGGTTCGTGGGCTTCGGCCCCCAGCTCGTCGGCGGCTGGTCCCCGTACGGCGGGCAGGGCTACGCCGGGCAGCTCGGCGCCCAGCAGGGTTACCCGGGCCCGCCGGGACACCCGGGTGGCTGGGACATGTACTACGGGCGGCAGCGCGGCGGGCACCTGCCCGCAGCGCTGCCGCCCGCACCGCGCGACGGCCGTATGCGCGGCTTCTGACCGCTCTTCACCCCGGCCCCGACCAGCTCGGGCCGGACGAACCCGGGCCCGGCCGTCGGGGCCCGGGCCCCGTTGTCTTCCGGCCGCTTACTTCTTGCGCCCGCGCTTCTCGCGCACCCGCACCGAGATGTGGATGGGCGTGCCCTCGAAGCCGAACTCCTCGCGCAGCCGGCGCTCGACGAAGCGCCGGTAGCCCGCCTCCAGGAAGCCCGAGGCGAACAGCACGAACCGCGGCGGCTTGGTGCCCGCCTGGGTGCCGAAGAGGATGCGCGGCTGCTTGCCACCGCGGATCGGGTGCGGGTGGGAGGCGACGATCTCACCGAGGAAGGCGTTCAGCCGGCCGGTGGGCACCCGGGTCTCCCAGCCCGCCAGGGCCGTCTCGATCGCCGGGACCAGCTTCTCCATGTGGCGGCCGGTGCGCGCCGAGACGTTGACCCGGGGCGCCCACGCGATCTGACCGAGCTCGGTCTCGATCTCGCGCTCCAGGTAGTAGCGGCGCTCCTCGTCGAGCGTGTCCCACTTGTTCATCGCCAGCACGATGGCGCGGCCCGCGTCCACGGCCATGGTGATGATGCGCTGGTCCTGCACGCTGATCGACTCGCTGGAGTCGATCAGGATGACCGCGACCTCGGCCTTCTCGACGGCGGCGGCGGTGCGCAGCGAGGCGTAGTAGTCCGCGCCCTCCTGGAGGTGCACCCGGCGGCGGATGCCCGCGGTGTCGATGAACTTCCAGGTCACGCCGCCGAGCTCGATCAGCTCGTCGACCGGGTCACGGGTGGTGCCGGCCAGCTCGTTGACGACGACGCGCTCCTCGTTGGCCACCTTGTTGAGCAGCGAGGACTTGCCGACGTTCGGGCGGCCGATCAGGGCGATCCGGCGGGGGCCGCCGACGCCGGCGGTGCCGAAGGTCTGGGCGGGGGCGTCGGGCAGCGCCTCCAGCACCGCGTCGAGCATGTCGCCGGTGCCACGGCCGTGCAGGGCCGAGATCGGGTGCGGCTCGCCCAGGCCCAGCGACCACAGGGCGGCGGCGTCGGCCTCGCCGGACTGGCCGTCGACCTTGTTGGCGCAGAGCACGACGGGCTTGCCGGCCCGGCGCAGCAGCTTGACGACGGCCTCGTCGGTGTCGGTGGCGCCGACGGTGGCGTCCACGACGAAGACGACCGCGTCGGAGGCCTCGATGGCGTACTCGGCCTGGGCCGCGACGGAGGCGTCGAGGCCGAGGACGTCCTGCTCCCAGCCGCCGGTGTCGACGACCTTGAAGCGGCGGCCGGCCCACTCGGCCTCGTAGGTGACGCGGTCACGGGTGACGCCCGGCTTGTCCTGGACGACCGCCTCGCGGCGGCCGATGATGCGGTTCACCAGGGTCGACTTGCCGACGTTGGGACGGCCGACGACGGCGAGGCGGGGCAGCGGGCCGTGCCCGGCCTCGTCGAGCGCGCCGGCGATCTCCTCGGCGTCGAAGCCCTCCTGCGCCGCGAGCTCCATGAACTCCGCGTACTCGGCGTCGCCAAGCTCACCGTGCTCGTCGCCGGAGTGGATCTGGTCGTTCATGAAGTCCGTTCCTCGTTCTTCGTCATCGGCGGGCCACTCTTACGCGACCCACTACTCAAAGTCTCTGTCAGCGGCCGGTAAGCCGCTTGGCGTCCGCCAGGTGCGCGGCGAGCCGGCCCTGGATCCGCACGGTCGCCTCGTCCAGCGCCGTGCGCGTCCGCCGCCCGCTGCCGTCGCCGGCCGCGAACGCGTCGCCGAAGACCACGTCGACCCTGCTGCGCAGCGGGGGCAGGGCGGATATCGCCCGGCCCCGCCGCTCGGCGCTGCCGAGCACGGCCACCGGCACGATCGGCGCGCCCGACCGTACGGCGAAATAGGCGAGCCCCGCGCGCAGCGAGGCGAAGTCGCCCTCGCCCCGGGTGCCCTCGGGGAAGATCCCCAGGACGCCGCCGTCGGCCAGGACGTCCAGCGCGCCGGTGATCGCGGTGCGGTCGGCGCCCGTGCGGTCCACCTTCAGCTGGCCGATCCCGCGCAGGAACGGGTCCAGCGGACCGACGAACGCCTCTTTCTTGATCAGGAAGTGCACCGGCCGGGGCGCGGTGCCCATCAGCATCGGGCCGTCCAGGTTGTGGGAGTGGTTGACCGCGAGGATCACCGGCCCCGCGGCGGGCACCCGCCAGGAGCCCAGCACGCGCGGCTTCCACAGCCCGTACATCAGGCCGATGCCGATCCGCCGCCCCACGGCGGCGCCGGACGCGGACGCGCTCACGCCGACCGCTTCTCCTCGATCAGGGTCACCACGCACTCGATGACCTGCTCCAAGGTCAGCTCGGTGGTGTCGACCTCGACCGCGTCCCCCGCCTTGGCCAGCGGGGAGGTCTTCCGGCCGGAGTCGGCGGCGTCCCGGCGGACCAGGGCGGCCTGGGTGGCGGCCAGGTCGGTGGCCTCCTTGCCCTTCAGCTCGCCGCTGCGGCGGGCCGCGCGGGCCTCGGCCGAGGCCGTCAGGAAGATCTTGAGGTCGGCGTCCGGCAGGACGGTGGTGCCGATGTCACGGCCCTCGACCACGATGCCGTCCGGGGCCTCGGCGGCGATGGCGCGCTGGAGCTCGGTCAGCCGGGCCCGCACCTCCGGCACGGCACTGACGGCGCTGACCGCGGAGGTGACCTCCTGGGTGCGGATGGGCGCGGCGGCGTCGGCACCGTCGACCGTGATGGTCGGCGCGGCCGGGTCCGTGCCCGAGACGATCTCCGGCTTGCCCGCGGCGTCGGCCACGGCCTCGGCGTCGTTCACGTCGATGCCGTTGCTCAGCATCCACCAGGTGATGGCCCGGTACTGGGCCCCGGTGTCCAGGTAGCGCAGGCCGAGCTTGGCGGCGACGGCCTTGGAGGTGCTCGACTTGCCGGTGCCGGAAGGTCCGTCGATGCCGACGATGACCGCTGCCGGAGCGGTCCGGGCGGCGGTTGTGGCATTGGCGGCGTTGGCGGCGTTGCCCACGGTGTCTGACACCTTCCTAGTGCACGTGGCGGGGGAGATTCCGGCGATCCGGGCTCGGTGGGGCCCGCTGGGGCCTTCGGACAAGGTTACTGGCTCGCCACCCGTCCTCTCGCCGGGGACGGGAACGGGCGCCGCCGTGGGGCCCGCGGACCCGCGCGGCGGCGCCCGCCGGGGCTCACTGCCGGAGCGACCAGCCCCGCTCCTGGAGCGTCTCGATCAGGCCCGGCACCGCCGAGGGCTCGACCATCAGCTGGATGTGACCGGCCTGCTGGCCGGCGGCGTGCTCGATGCGCACGTCCTCGATGTTGACGCCGGCCCGGCCCGCGTCCGCGAAGATCCGGGCGAGCTCGCCCGGCTGGTCGCCGATCAGCACCGTCACCGTCTCGTACACGGCGGGCGCCGAGCCGTGCTTGCCGGGCACCCGGGTGCGGCCCGCGTTGCCGCGGCGCAGCACGTCCGCGATGCCCGCCGCGCCGTCCTGGCGCCGGTCGTCGTCGCCGGAGTCCAGGGCCCGCAGGGCGCGCACGGTCCCTTCGAGGTCGGCGGCGACGGCGGCGAGGACGTCGGCGACCGGCCCGGGGTTGGCGGAGAGGATGTCTATCCACATCCGGGGGTCGGAGGCGGCGATCCGGGTCACGTCGCGGATGCCCTGGCCGCACAGCCGTACGGCCGTCTCGTCGGCGTCCTGGAGGCGGGCCGCGACCATGCTGGAGACCAGCTGCGGGGTGTGCGAGACGAGGGCGACGGCCCGGTCGTGGGCGTCGGCGTCCATGACGACGGGGACGGCGCGGCACAGGGCGACGAGTTCGAGGGCCAGGTTGAGGACCTCGGTGTCGGTGTCGCGGGTGGGGGTGAGCACCCAGGGGCGGCCCTCGAAGAGGTCGGCGGTGGCCGCCAGCGGGCCGGAGCGCTCCCGGCCGGCCATCGGGTGCGTGCCCAGGTAGGTGGTGAGGTCGACGCCGAGGGTCTCCAGCTCGCGGCGCGGGCCGCCCTTGACGCTGGCCACGTCGAGGTAGCCGCGGGCGGCGCCGCCGCGTATGGCCTCGGCGAGGGTGGCCGCGACGTGCGCGGGCGGCACGGCCACTATGGCGAGGTCGACCGGGCCCTCCGGGGCCCGGTCGGTGCCGGCGCCGAGGGCCGCGGCCGTCTCCGCCTGGGCCGGGTCGTGGTCCACGAGGTGGACGTGGACGCCGCGGCCGGCGAGGGCGAGGGCGGCCGAGGTGCCGATCAGTCCGGTACCGATGACGAGGGCGGTTCTCACGGGCGAAGTCCTTGCGGGAGGCGGCCGGGGGACACGGATGCGGTGCTACGGGCGCTCGGTGTGGCCGCGGACCGGACCGGCGTAGCGTGCCCGACCAGCCTAGTCAGCGCGGCGGGCGGATGTGCGGGGCGGCCCGATCGGCGTAAGCCCGGCCGGCGGTCGCGGGGCCGGCCCCGGACGGACCGGCGCGGCCCGGGGGCCGCCCTCCGCCACGGGCGGGCCCGCGTCCGGTACAACCATGTACATGATCTATCACGTGGTGCCCCTGGACGACTGGCTGGCCGTGCCCGACCGCCCGTACTCCCCCGCCTCCCTCTCGGACGAGGGCTTCGTGCACTGCTCCCCGGACGAGGAGACCACGCTGGCGGTCGTCACGGCCTTCTACCGCGCGACGCCCGCCCCGCTGATGGTGCTGCTGATCGACGAGCACAAGCTGGACGTCATGGTCCGCTGGGAGGCCGCCGACCCGGCGCCGCCGCCCGGGGTGCCGGAGGGGACGCTGTTCCCGCACGTCTTCGGGCGGATCAACCGGGACGCGGTCGACGGGATGATGGAGGTCCAGCGGGACGAGGAGGGACGGGCGACGGGCCTGGCCGTCTGGTCCTGAGGCCGCCGGCACCTCCGCGGCGCCGTGGGCCGGGCGGCGGGAAACCCGAGTGACGTGGCCCCGTGGGGGCGGTCACAATCGCCCCATGCGCCCCGATGCCCCGCTCCCCTCCGGTCACGCCCTGGTGACCGGGCACTCGGTCTACACCTGTGTGATGGGGTCGCGCGCCTTCGGGCTGGCCACGGAGACGAGCGACACCGACCGCCGGGGCGTCTACGTGGCGCCCACGCCGCTGTTCTGGGGCTTCACCAAGCCGCCCACGCATGTGGAGGGGCCGGGCGAGGAGCGGTTCTCCTGGGAGCTGGAGCGCTTCTGCGAGCTGGCCCTGCGGGGCAACCCCAACATCCTGGAGTGCCTGCACTCCCCGCTCGTCGAGCACGCCGACGCCACCGGTCTGGAGCTGCTCGGCCTGCGCGACGCCTTCCTCTCGCAGCGGGTCCGGCAGTCCTTCGCCGGTTACGCCGTGGCCCAGCGCAAGAAGCTGGAGGCGGACCTCCGCACGCACGGCGCGCCCCGCTGGAAGCACGCGATGCACCTGCTGCGGCTGCTGATCAGCTGCCGTGACCTGCTGCGCACCGGCCGGCTCGTCATCGAGGTGGGCGAGGAGCGGGACCGCCTGCTGGCGGTGCGGCGGGGTGAGCTGTCCTGGGCGGAGGCCGAGGAATGGCTCGGCCGCCTGTGGGAGGAGAACGAGACGGCGGGGGCGGTGTCCCGGCTGCCGGCGGAGCCCGACGTGCGGCGGGTGGAGGACTTCCTGGTGCGGGTGCGGCGGGGTTCGGCGGGGGTTTCTTCTCCACCCCGGCCCCTCCCGTGACCGGGGGCAAGCCCCCTCGCCGCGCTGTCGCGCGGTGTCCTCAAGCGTCGGGCAGGCTGGATGTCGCACAGGTCTGCCTTCACCGAAGGGCCCGGACGACCGCCGGAAGCCCGCCCGGTCCTTGATCCCGGGGTCCCGGGCGGAGCCCCCGTGCTCCGGGCTAGCCCGCCGTCCGGGCCCGCACCACCAGGTCGTGCAGGGCGTCGTGCGTCTCACGCGAAGGGCTCTCCGGCAGGAGCGACCCTTCCTGGGCCGCCGCCAGCTCCGCGTGCAGCGCCTCGACGTCCTCCTGGACCCGCACCACGTCGACCAGACCCCGCAGCGGCCCCTGCTCGGCCTCCGCCTTCGCCGCGATCAGCTCACGGACGTAGCCGGGGGCGGTCACATGGTCGAGCAGCGTGGGGAGGTGCGCCTCGACCTCGCCGCTGCGCATCAGGTGGATGCCGGTGAGCAGCACCCGCAGGGTGTAGAGCAGCGGCTTCAGCCCGTGCTGCTTCTCGAAGAGCCGCCACTGGGTGACGGCGAAGCCGCGGTAGTGGTGGGCGTGGTTGCGGGTGAGGACACCCGGGGCCAGCGCGACCAGCCCGGCGTGGGCGTCCGTGGTGCGCACCACGAGCGGTGAGAGGAGCTGCTCCAGGACGTAGCCGTTGCGGCGCAGCATCATCCGGACGAACTTCCGCAGGTCATGGGTGACGAGATCCATCTCGACACCGTCCTGCGGCCCGGTCACGGTCCGGGTCTCCTCGCCCTCCCGGAGCCCGATCAGGTCGTCCAGCGGCAGCAGATGGACCCCCCGCAGGTCCACATCCGAGTCGCGCGACGGGAAGCCGTACAGATGGGCTCCGGAAACGGTCGCGAAGACGAGCGGGTGCCCCTGCTCCGCGAGCACGGGCGACAGGTCCGCGTCCGGCAGTCCGGCGGCCCGCAGCCGGTCCGCTCCTATCTCCATATTTTTCATGGATCAAGCATTCCAGCTGCGGGATCGCCGGTCCCGGGGTTTTAGAGATCCACCTCGCGCATCAGCATGCCGACCTCGGTGTTGGTCAGGCGGCGCAGCCAGCCGGACTTCTGGTCACCGAGCGGGATCGGGCCGAAGCCGGTGCGGACCAGCTTCTCGACCGGGAAGCCGGCCTCGGCGAGCATCCGGCGCACGATGTGCTTCCGGCCCTCGTGGAGGGTGACCTCGACCAGGTAGTTCTTGCCGGTCTGCTGGATGACCCGGAAGTTGTCGGCGCGGGCCCAGCCGTCCTCCAGCTGGATGCCGCTCTTGAGCTGCTTGCCGATGTCGCGCGGCAGCGGGCCCGTGATGGCCGCCAGGTAGGTCTTCTGAACGCCGTACTTGGGGTGCGTGAGGCGGTGGGCCAGCTCACCGTGGTTGGTGAGCAGGATGATGCCCTCGGTCTCCGTGTCGAGGCGGCCGACGTGGAAGAGCCGGGTCTCGCGGTTGGTGACGTAGTCGCCGAGGCACTGGCGGCCGTCGGGGTCCTCCATGGTGGAGACGACGCCGGCCGGCTTGTTGAGCGCGAAGAAGAGGTAGGACTGGGTGGCGACCGTGAGGCCGTCGACCTTGATCTCGTCCTTCTCCGGGTCCACGCGCAGGCCCTGCTCGGTGACGATCTCACCGTTGACCTCGACGCGGGACATCTCGATCAGCTCTTCGCAGGCGCGCCGCGAGCCCATGCCGGCCCGGGCCAGCACCTTCTGGAGGCGCTCGCCTTCCTGCTCGGCGCCGGGGAACGTCTTGGGCGTCTTGACCTGCGGCTTGTTGTGCCGCTCGCGGTTGCGCTCCTCGATCTTGGCGTCGAGCTCGCGCGGCCGGCCCGGCAGGGTCCGGTGGCCGCGGGCGGGACCGCTGGTGCGGCCGCCGGAGCCCGCCGTGGGGCTCTTGCGCGGACCGCCCTTGGCGCCGCCGCGGGCCGCCGCGCCCCGGGCGCCGCGGTTCTCGGGGGCGTCGTTGCCCACGTCGTAGCGGCGCTCCTCGGGGCGCGGCCGGCGCGGACGCTGCTCCTGCTGCCTGTCGTCGCGACGGGCGCCGTCACGGCCGCCGTCGAAACGGCCACCGCCGGAGCGGCCGCCCTCGGACCGGCCACCGCCGGAGCGGGGGCCACCGGAACGGCCACCGTCGAAACGGCCGCCCTCGGAGCGACCGCCGCCCGCGCGCCCGCCCTCGGAGCGTCCGCCGCCGGAGCGACCGCCCTCGGGGCGACCGCCGCCGGAACGACCGCCGCCCGCGCGTCCGCCCCCGGAGGCCGGACGGGGAGCTCCCGCTCGCCCGCCCCGGTCGTCCCGGTTGCCGCTTCCGCTGTTCCTGCCGCTGCTTCGCATCAAAATTCCGTCTTGTCGTCTGCGTCGGTGTCCGGTGCGTCCGGATCGAACGACGGCACACCTTCTTGGGTGTCGCCCTCGATCGCTTCCGCCTCGGGGAGGAAGGGGGCGAGCTCCGGGAGCTCGTCCAGGCCGCGCAGGCCCATTCGCTCCAGAAAGTAATTCGTCGTCCTGTACAGGATCGCACCTGTTTCGGGTTCCGTCCCCGTCTCCTCCACCAGACCCCGCTGGAGGAGGGTGCGCATGACGCCGTCGCAGTTCACCCCGCGGACCGCGGAGACCCTCGAACGGCTGACCGGCTGACGGTACGCGACGACGGCCAGAGTCTCCAGCGCGGCCTGGGTCAGCCGGGCCTGCCGGCCGTCGAGGACGAAGGCCTCCACGGCGTCGGCGTACTCCGGGCGGGTGGAGAACCGCCAGCCGCCGGCGATCTCGCGGAGCTCGAAACCGCGCCCCTGCGCGGTGTACTCCGCGGCCAGCCCGTGCAGCGCCTCGGTGATCTCGCGCCGGGGCCGGTCGAGGACCCGGGCGAGGTACTCCTCGGCCACCGGCTCGTCGACGACCATCAGGACGGCCTCCAGGGCGGGCCGCAGGGCGAGCCCGGCCACGTCCCGCAGCCCGGCGGGCCGGGGCCCCCGGCCCTCGGCCGGGTCCGGCCCGGCGTCCGCGTCCCTGTCCGTCACCCCGGTATCCGTCGCACCGTTCACGCCGTCGTCTCCCTCGTCTCCCGCGTCTCCTCGGACCCGTCGTCCCGCGGCTCGCGGTCGAATTCGTCCGTCACCACCGGCCGGGCGTCCTCCGCGCCCGTCCAGCGGACCGTCAGCGCCCCCAGGGCCAGCTCCTGGTCCAGGGCGACCGCCCGCTCGCGGTAGAGCTCCAGAAGGGCGAGGAAGCGCGCCACGACCGTCAGGGTGTCGGGGGCGTCCCGGGTGAGGTCCCCGAAGGTCGCCGCGCCGGACGCCCGCAGCCGGGCCACCACGACCTGGGCCTGCTCCTGGACGCTGACCAGCGGCGCGTGGATGTGCTCGATCAGGACCCGGGGCTCGGCCTTGGGCCGCATCGCCTTCACGGCCAGCTCGGCGAGGCCGTGCGGGCCGATGCCGAGGACGACCTCGGGCAGCAGCTCGGCGTGGTGCGGCTCCAGGCCGACGGTGCGCGGGTGGCGGTGCTCCTCGGCCGCCAGCCGCTCCTCGAAGATGTCCGCGACCTTCTTGTACGCGCGGTACTGGAGCAGCCGGGCGAACAGCAGGTCCCGGGCCTCCAGCAGGGCGAGGTCGGCCTCGTCCTCGACCTCGGCGGCCGGCAGCAGGCGGGCCGTCTTGAGGTCGAGGAGGGTGGCCGCGACCACCAGGAACTCGGTGGTCTGGTCGAGGTCCCAGTCCGGGCCCATGGCGCGCAGGTGCGCCATGAACTCGTCGGTGACCTTCGACAGCGCGACCTCGGTGACGTCCAGCTTGTGCCGGGAGATCAGCTGGAGCAGCAGGTCGAAGGGGCCCTCGAAGTTGTCGAGCCGGACGGTGAACCGTCCGTCGTCGGCCGCCTCCGGTCCCGGCGGGCCGTCCGGGGCGCTTCCCGGGGACGTCCCGGGGGCGGCGGCACCGGGCCCGGCCGCGCCCTCGCCGGGCGGCGTCGGCAGCGCCCGGTCCGGTGCACCGCGCCCGAGGGGGCGGCGGGCCGGGGAGGAGGCGGCTACGGGCATCGACGTTCCAGGTGCGGGCAGAGAGCGGGCCGTGCGGCCCAACGGCAGGTTAGCGGCGGAGCCGCTCAGCGGCCGCGCAGGCGGCGCACGAGGATGCTCGCGTCGCCGCGGGACTCCAGGTCGGCGAGGACGACCGCGACGGCCTCCCGCACGATCCGGCCGCGGTCGACCGCGAGGCCGTGCTCACCGCGCAGCACCAGCCGGGCGTGTTCGAGGTCCATGAGCTCCTCGGCGGAGACATAGACGGTGATCTTCTCGTCGTGGCGCTCGCGGCCGCTGGGCCGGCGGTTGGCACCCCGGCCGCGGCGGCGGCCCTGCGCGGGCGCCGGCGCGGCGGCGTCCCGGCCGGCGGCGCCCTGCGCGGCCGTGCGCCGCTCGGCCGCCGGGTCCCGGTCGGCCGCGGCCGGACCCCTGCCTGCGGGCCCGGCGGCGCCCTCCTGGCCCGTCCCGCCGGTCTCCGGCGCCGAGCCGGACTCGCCGGCCGGGCCGGGGACCCGCGGACCCGCCTCGGGGTTCGCCTGCCGGCGGGGGGAGGAGGGCTGGAGCCCGGTCCCCCCGGTGGTGCGGAACAGCTCGTCGGCGCCGGGCAGACTCACTCGGCGTGACACCGGGCGAGCACCTCCCTGGCGAGCTGACGGTAGGCGGCGGCGCCGACGGAGTTGGACGCGTACGTGGTGATGGGCTCGCCCGCGACCGTGGTCTCGGGGAAGCGGACCGTACGGCCGATGACCGTGTGGTAGACGTGGTCGTCGAACGCCTCGACCACCCGGGCCAGCACCTCGCGGCTGTGCACGGTCCGCGAGTCGTACATGGTGGCGAGGATGCCGTCCAGCTCCAGTTCGGGGTTGAGCCGCTCCTGGACCTTCTCGATCGTCTCGGTGAGCAGTGCCACACCGCGCAGCGCGAAGAACTCGCACTCCAGGGGGACGATCACCTTGTGAGCCGCCGTCAGGGCGTTGACGGTCAGCAGACCGAGCGACGGCTGGCAGTCGATGACGATGTAGTCGTAGTCCGCCAGCAGCGGCTTGAGGGCGCGCTGGAGGGTGGACTCGCGGGCGACCTCGCTGACGAGCTGGACCTCGGCCGCTGACAAATCGATATTGCTGGGCAGCAGGTCCATGTTGGGCACGGCGGTCTTCAGGAGGACCTCGTCGGCCGACATGCCCCGCTCCATGAGCAGGTTGTAGACCGTCAGGTCGAGCTCCATCGGGTTGACGCCGAGGCCGACGGAGAGCGCGCCCTGCGGGTCGAAGTCGACGAGCAGCACCCGGCGCCCGTACTCCGCGAGCGCGGCACCCAGGTTGATGGTCGAGGTCGTCTTGCCGACCCCGCCCTTCTGGTTGCACATCGCGATGATCTTCGCGGGGCCGTGGTCGGTCAGCGGACCGGGGATGGGGAAGTACGGCAGGGGACGCCCGGTCGGGCCGATGCGCTCGCGGCGCTGCCGGGCAGCGTCGGGCGCGAGGGTGGCCGCGTACTCGGGGTCGGGCTCGTACTCCGCGTCAGGGTCGTAGAAGTGCCCCTCGGGCACGTCCTCGTAGTCGGCGAGCCGGGCGGGATCCGCTCCGCCGCGGTCGCCGGCCATGGCGTTCACGTGATGGCCGTCCATGCTCTGGTGGGCTGTCGGTGTGCTCTGTGCTCTCTGCGTGCTCTGGATGCTCTGGTGTGCCGCGAAGGTGTGGACAGCGACGGAGCCGACAGCTTGGAGCCCCATGGGACTCTGGCCCTGCGCAGACATTCCTGGGTGACCACCCCCGGGAGCAAATGTCGACTCATTCACAAGTCGTCCTACCTCCTTGGTGACCAGGAAACATCTAGATAGGTCAGCGTTGCACCATGCCGACGGTTGGCGACTCTATGGCGTGTCGGCGGTCCGCAGCAACACAATCCGCCGGAGACGGCACGATGTGTCGGCAATCGAACAGCCTTCTGTCAAGGGTGTACGGCCCACAACCCGGAAGTTTCGCGGGGCGTCGAAACACCCGCGAAACGGGCGGTAAACGGCCCGGCCGGGCCTTGCTCAGCAAGGCCCGGCCGGGTGCGCGCTCTTGGCGTGTCGTGTTGACGACTCAGCCGAGCAGGTCGCTCAGTTCGACGTGCGGCAGGCCGTGCGCCTCGGCGACGGGACCGTAAACGACCTGTCCCTCGTGGGTGTTGAGGCCCTTGGCGAGCGCGGCGTCGCGGCGCAGCGCCTCCTGCCAGCCGCGGTTCGCCAGCTCCACGATGTACGGCAGCGTGGCGTTGGTCAGCGCGTAGGTGGACGTGTTCGGCACCGCGCCCGGCATGTTCGCGACGCAGTAGAACACGGAGTCGTGGACCTGGAAGGTCGGCTCGGCGTGGGTGGTCGGCTTGGAGTCCTCGAAGCAGCCGCCCTGGTCGATCGCAATGTCGACAAGTACACTTCCGGGCTTCATCTTGGCGACGAGCTCGTTGGTGACGAGCTTCGGGGCCTTGGCACCCGGGATGAGGACGGCGCCGATGACGAGGTCGGCCTCGACGACGGCCTTCTCCAGCTCGTAGGCGTTGGAGACGATCGTCTGCACCTTGGTGCCGAAGACCTTGTCGGCCTCGCGGAGCTTGTTGATGTCACGGTCGAGCAGGGTGACGTGGAAGCCCATGCCGACGGCGATCTGCGCGGCGTTCCAGCCGGAGACGCCACCGCCGATGACGACGGCCTTGCCGGCCGCGGTGCCCGGGACGCCGCCCGGCAGGACGCCACGGCCGCCGGCCGAGCGCATCAGGTGGTAGGCGCCGACCTGCGGGGCCAGCCGGCCCGCGACCTCGGACATCGGGGCGAGCAGCGGCAGCGCGCGGTTGGCGAGCTCCACGGTCTCGTACGCGATGGCGGTGGTGCCGGACTGGAGCAGCGCGTCGGTGCACTCGCGGGACGCGGCCAGGTGCAGGTAGGTGAAGAGGGTCTGGCCCTTGCGGAGGCGGTGGTACTCCTCCGCGATCGGCTCCTTGACCTTCAGGAGCAGGTCGGCGGTCTCCCAGACCTCGTCGGCCGTCTCCAGGATGTTCGCGCCGGCGGCCGTGTACTCGGCGTCCGTGATGGAGGAGCCGACACCGGCGCCCTGCTGCACGAAGACCTGGTGGCCGTTGCGCACGAGCTCATGCACGCCGGCGGGCGTGATGGCCACGCGGAACTCGTTGTTCTTGACCTCGCTGGGGATGCCGACCTTCACGTCGATCACGGTCCTTGAATCAGAGAATGACAGGCTAATCCGGAAATGCCGGGGCACACCAGAGCAGACCGCGTCGATCGCGGCTCAACCAGTCTAATGAAGGATCTCGCGCTGTCTAGCCTTGCAAAGCGCCAATCTTCTAGCGATCAACCGCTGATTTCGTAGGTAACCCTCTGGGGGTGTGAGCTCACGCCCCGCGTCCTCCGGGCGGGGCCGGGGTCCGGGTCACGACCGGCCGCGGCGAGGCCGGAGGCGGGCCGGACAAGCGGGCCGGGAGCGGCACGGACAGTCAGGGGAAGCCAGGGGCAGTGAGGAGTGGGACACCGCGAAGGAGCCCGGGCCCGTCTCCGGGCCGCCACCACCGTGCGCCGGGGAGCGAGGGTGGCAGCGGGGAAGAACGCCCGTGGCGGGCCGGGGAGGCTCCGGGTCCGGCGGAGGAGCGGGGGTCCCGGCCGTCGGCGGCCGGGAAGGGGCGGGCGGTCACCGGAGGGGCGCCGCCGGCCCGTCGTCAGCCGCCGTGGGGGCCCGGCTGCGGGCGGGGCAGCCCGGGAGCCCGCGCCGGGGATATGCCCGGCCCGTCCCCCCCGGCCCCACCGGCCGCGCCGGGGCCGCCCACCGGACCCGGCGCCTCGCCCGCCGCCAGCAGCCGCTCGGCCTCGCCGCGGTGCAGCCCGGCCGCCGGCGGGTCGCCGAGCCGCTCCAGGGTGTCCGCGAGCCTCAGCCGCACCGCGGCCTCCAGCCGGACGTCACCGGCCTGCCGCGCCTGCTCCACGGCCTCCAGGCAGGTGCGCAGCGCCTCCTGCGGACGGCCCGCGTACTCCTGCACCCGGGCGATCTCGCCGAGCGCCCGCGCGTGGCCGGGCAGGTCGCGCAGCCGCCGGTACGTGGCCGCCGCGGCCCGCCAGTCGCGCAGGGCCTCGCTCCACTCCCCCGCGTAGGTGTGCACCGCGCCCAGCCGCCCGTACAGCCTGGCCTCGTCCGCCGGCTCACCCCTCGTCAGACGCAGCTCCAGGGCCCGCCGGTACCAGTCGGCGGCCCGCTGCCAGTCACCCAGCTCCTGGTGGGAGGCGGCGATGGACTCCAGCGAACGGCTCGTGGCGTACGGGTCGGACGCCTCGCGCGCCGAGTCCAGCGCCTCGCGGTAGCGGCCCAGTGCGGTGCGGGTGCGTCCGGCGCGCGCGTCCAGGTCGCCGAGGTTCAGCAGCGCCGCGGCCTTCTCCAGCGGCATCTCGCAGCGCTGCGCGACGTCGAGGACGAGCTGGTGCAGCCCGTAGAGCTCCGGCCCCGCCTCCTCGGCGCCCAGATGGGCCGTCAGGGCCCGGGTCAGCGCGGAGACCAGCCGCCGGGCGAGGGTGTCCAGCCGGCCGTCCCGCACCGCCAGCCGGGCCGCCGCCAGCAGCGCCGGCAGCCGGCCGCGCAGCCACTCCTCGGCCGCCTGCGGGGTCGGGAAGCGCAGCGGCCGGGGCAGCTCCGCGAGGCGTCTGCGGGTCAGCGGGTCGTCGGTCTCGGTGCTCGCCCGGCAGGAGTGCAGCTGACGCACGGTCCGCTCCAGCATCCGGGCCCGCGCCAGCTCCACCTCCGCCGGGCGCTCCTGGGTCTCCAGCAGCGCCCGCAGCATGGACGCCAGGCAGCCCGGCACCCAGTACTGCGGGCCCAAATAGGGCCCCGCGGGCTCGGCCCGCAGCAGGCCGCGGGCGGCGAAGTCCTCCAGCGCGCTCTCGGCGGCGGCCACCGAGCAGCCGGCCAGCGCCGACGTGGTGTGCGCGTCCGCCGGGCCGGCCGGGGCCAGCGCCAGCAGGCGCAGTATGCGGGCGGAGGCGGCCGGCAGCGCCTCGTAGGCGAGCCAGAAGGCCCGTGCCAGCGGCCGGCCCGCGCTCTCGTGGCCGTCGGCGGGCGGCAGCTCCCGCAGCCGCTTGGCGGCGTCGACGACGGTCGTCTTGGGGTGCGCCGCGAGCCAGCCGCCGACCAGGACCAGCGCGGCGGGCTGGCCGCCGCACTCCTCCACGACGGCCTTCGCGGCGACCGGGTCGCAGGTGATCCGGGTGGGGCCCGCGTATCTCTCCAGGAGCTCCACGGCCGCGGCCGTGTCGAGCCCGCCCAGCGTGCACGGGCGGACGTCGGGGACGCCGGTCAGCGGGCCGCGCGAGACGGCGACGACCAGGCAGCCGGACTCGTCCGGAAGCAGCGGGTCGACCTGCTCGGCGCCCGCCGCGTCGTCCAGGAGCAGCAGCGTCCGCCGGCCGAGCAGCGCGGTGCGCAGCGCCTCCGTCAGCTCGTCCTCGCAGGCGCCCGCGGGCACGGGCGCGCCGAGCCCGGCGAGCAGGGCCCGTGCGGTGCGCTCGGTGGGTACGGGCTCGCCGTCGGCGCCCGTCAGGCGGGCCCGCAGCACCCCGTCGGGGTAGTCGTCGGCGAGCCGCCGGACCAGCTGGTCGGCCAGCGCGGAACGGCCGGAACCGGGCCGTCCGGCGATGAGCAGCACCCGGCAGCGCGGCGCCTTGCGGCCGGCCAGGGTGTCGAGCCCGGTGCGGTCGATGTCCGCCCGCAGCTCCTCCAGCTCACGGCGGCGGCCGACGAAGACCCCGGCCGGGCCGGGCCGCTGCTGCCGGCTACCGGTCCGAGGAGCCGCGGGCCGCCGCTCGGGCGGGGGCTCCGCGATCCTGCTGCCGGTCTCCACCGCCCGCTCCGCCACGGGGCACACTCCCGTCCCAACTGCACGTTCGAGCCCGCCGCGGACGCGGTCGGGAACGCGTCGAGCCTAGTTCACCGCCCGACACCCCCCGCGGAATCCGGACCGGCCCCGCCGAAGATCACCTATTCGGTTCTCCGGACGGTCCGACCGGCGCGGTGGCTAGGCCTCGAAGGGGCGGGCGGGCCAGGGGGCGTCCGCCGGGCGCAGCGCGTCCAGGCCGTCGCCCGCCAGCACCGCCGAGAGCGAGAGCACGCCCACGACCAGGCAGTTGTTGTGGAGCTCGCCCGCGAGGACGCCGCGCACCAGGTCCGCCAGCGGCACCCGGTCCAGCTCCATGTCGAGCTCCTCGTGCTCGACGGCGAAGCGCTCGCCCTCCACCTCGGAGATCTCCCGGGCGAGGAAGATCCGCACGGCCTCGTCGCAGCCGCCGGGGGTGGTGTAGACGTCGGTCAGCACCCGCCAGTCCTCGGCCTTGACGTGCGCCTCCTCGTACAGCTCGCGCTGGGCGGCGTGCAGCGGGTTCTCACCGGGGATGTCGAGCAGCCCGGCGGGGATCTCCCACAGCTTCTGCCGCACCGGGTGCCGGTACTGGCTGAGGACCAGCACGCGCCCCTGGTCGTCGAGGGCGAGGACGGCGACCGAGCCCGGGTGCACCTGGTAGTCACGCGTGACGGTGGAGCCGTCCGGCATCACCACCTCGTCCGTGCGGACGCTGGTCTTGTTGCCGACGAAGGGCGTCGCGGTCGCGTTGACCTGCCACTCCTCGGCGGTGTCCTTGATGCCCATGGGTACCTCCAGAAACGGGAAACCGGGGTGAGGCCCCGCGCCGTCATGGCGTGGGTCCTCACCCCGGCAACCGTATAGGTCAGCCCTGCTTGCGCTTGACGGCCGCCTTGACCAGACCCGCGAAGAGCGGGTGCGGGCGGGTCGGGCGGGAGCGCAGCTCCGGGTGCGCCTGGGTGGCGACCAGGTAGGGGTGGGCCTCGCGCGGGTACTCGACGTACTCCACCAGCTTGTTGTCCGGGGAGGTGCCGGAGAAGACCAGGCCGGCCTTCTCGAGCTCCGCGCGGTAGGAGTTGTTCACCTCGTAGCGGTGACGGTGGCGCTCCTCGACGTACGGCTGGTCGTCGTAGACCTCGCGGACGATGGAGCCCTCGGCGAGCTTCGCCGGGTACATGCCCAGTCGCATGGTGCCGCCCATGTCGCCCTCGCCGGCGACGATGTCCAGCTGCTCGGCCATGGTGGAGATCACCGGGTTGGCGGTGGCCGGGTCGAACTCGGTGGAGTTCGCGCCCTCGATGCCGGCCAGGTTGCGGGCGGCCTCGATGACCACGCACTGGAGACCCAGGCACAGGCCCAGCAGCGGGATCTTCTTCTCACGGGCGTACGTGATGGCGCCGACCTTGCCGTTGACACCGCGGTCGCCGAAGCCGCCGGGGATGCAGATCGCGTCGACGTCGCCGAGCTGCTTCTCGGCACCGGCCGGGGTCTTGCAGTCGTCGGAGGCGACCCACTTGACCTTGACCTTGGCGCGGTTGGCGAAGCCGCCGGCGCGGATGGCCTCGGTGACCGAGAGGTAGGCGTCGGGCAGGTCGATGTACTTGCCGACCAGGGCGACGGTGACCTCGTGGTCGGGGTTGTGGACGCGGTCCAGCAGGTCCTCCCACTGGGTCCAGTTCACGTCGCGGAACGGCAGGTCGAGCTTGCGCACGACGTAGGCGTCCAGGCCCTCGGTGTGCAGCACCTTGGGGATGTCGTAGATCGACGGGGCGTCGATGGCGGCGACGACCGCGGCCTCGTCGACGTCGCACATCAGCGAGATCTTGCGCTTGATGGCGGCCGGCACCTCGCGGTCGGCGCGCAGCACGATCGCGTCGGGCTGGATGCCGATGTTGCGCAGCGCGGCGACGGAGTGCTGGGTGGGCTTGGTCTTCAGCTCGCCGGAGGGGCCGATGTAGGGCAGCAGCGAGATGTGCACGACGAAGACGTTGTCGCGGCCGACCTCGTGGCGGACCTGGCGGACGGTCTCCAGGAACGGCAGCGACTCGATGTCGCCGACCGTGCCGCCGACCTCGGTGATCACGACGTCGACGTCGTCGGTCGCCATGCGGCGGATGCGGTGCTTGATCTCGTTGGTGATGTGCGGGATGACCTGCACGGTGTCGCCCAGGTACTCGCCGCGCCGCTCCTTGGCGATCACGGAGGAGTAGACCTGGCCGGTGGTGACGTTGGCCGACCCGTCGAGGTCGACGTCGAGGAAGCGCTCGTAGTGGCCGATGTCCAGGTCGGTCTCGGCGCCGTCGTTGGTGACGAACACCTCACCGTGCTGGAACGGGTTCATCGTGCCCGGGTCGACGTTCAGGTACGGGTCGAGCTTCTGCATCGTGACCCGCAGACCCCGCGCCTTGAGCAGCGCGCCCAGGCTGGAGGCCGTCAGACCCTTGCCGAGCGAGGAGGCGACACCCCCCGTGACGAAGAGGTGCTTGGTCGTCGTGGGCTTTGCGGCAATGGCCAAAGGGGGGCTCCCGTGGTCGCGAGGTGAGGTGCGTATCGGCGATCACCCGGTCTTCTCCGGGGGTGCCGTCGCTGCGGTTGGGGGGTCTTGCGCCCACCGGTCCACGGGGTACCAGGGTATCAGCGCCCCGGCCCGGACGCGTCCGGTGACGCGGGGCGGGCACCTCCGGAGCCCCCGTCCCGCTCCGCGGAGGGGGTCGGCGGGACCCGGCGGAAGGCGTCGGCCGCCGACCCCCGGGGCGGGTGCCCGGGCCTCCCGGCGGTGGCGTCCCAGGCCACCCATTCGGCTCAGATTCGTCCGCCAACTGTCGCGCGTCGCACCAACTCCGCGTCGTATCCTGCACGGACACATGCAGCGAGCCGGCCGGCACGGCACCCCCTATCCAGCGCTCTCCCCCAGCTACCGCTGGGGAAGCCCAGGAGGTGCCCCCATCTTCCGGAACAAGAGCTCGTCAAAGATCGCTTGACCGCAAAAGGACCCTTCGGGGTCACGTGGCCGTTCGACTGGAGATGACGTGGCCGGGCGTATCGAGGATTACGCACTCATCGGCGATATGCAGACCGCCGCCCTTGTCTGCCGGGACGGCACGGCCGACTGGCTGTGCCTCCCCCGCTTTGATTCCCATGCCGCGTTCGCCGGTCTGCTCGGCACGGAGGAACACGGCTTCTGGCGCATCGGCCCGGCGCACCCCTCGGGGGCGGCGCCACCGCACGCCGACCGGCGCCGGTACCGGGGGGACTCCCTCGTGCTCGAATCCGAATGGGACACCCCGCGCGGCACCGTGCGGGTGATCGACTTCATGCCGCCGCGCGACGGCGCGCCCCAGCTGATCCGCATCGTGGAAGGGGTCAGCGGCCGGGTGCCGATGCGCTCCGCCCTGCGGATGCGCTTCTCCTACGGGCGCGTCGTGCCGTGGGTGCACAAGGTGGGCGACCGCACGGTGGCCGTGGCCGGCCCCGACTCGGTGTGGCTGGACACCACCGCGGAGACCTTCGGCAAGGACCTCACCACCTACTCCGACTTCACCGTCTCGCCCGGTGAGCGGATCGCGTTCACCATCAGCTGGCAGCCCTCGCACCGCGAGGCGCCCGCCCTGCCCGACCCCGAGGGCTCGCTGGAGGCCACCGAGGACTTCTGGCGCGAGTGGGTCGAGCACTGTACGTACCACGGCCCCTACCGGGACGCCGTCGTCCGCTCCCTGATCACGCTCAAGGCGCTCACCTACGCGCCGACCGGCGGGATCGTCGCGGCCCCCACCACCTCCCTGCCCGAGGACATCGGCGGCTCCCGCAACTGGGACTACCGCTTCACCTGGCTCCGCGACGCCGCCATCACCCTCTCCTCGCTGCTGCGCACCGGCTACCGCGAGGAGGCCCGCGCCTGGCGCGAATGGCTGCTGCGCGCGGTCGCCGGCGACCCCGAGAACCTCCAGATCATGTACGGCATCGCCGGCGAACGGGAACTGGGCGAGGCCGAGCTGTCCTGGCTGCCCGGCTACGAGAACTCCGCCCCGGTGCGGATCGGCAACGGCGCGGCCGACCAGCTCCAGCTCGACGTCTACGGCGAGGTCACCGAGGCGCTGCACCTCGCGCACATGACCGGGCTCGCCCGCAACGACTACGCCTCCCTGCTCCAGCTGCGGCTCATCGGCTATCTGGAGGACCACTGGAACGAGCCGGACGAGGGCATCTGGGAGGTGCGCGGCCCGCGCCGCCACTTCGTGCACTCCAAGGTGATGGCCTGGGTCGCCGTCGACCGCACCATCAAGCTGATCGAGTCCGGCGACGTGGACGGACCGCTGGAGCGCTGGCGCGAGCTGCGCGACGACATCCACCGCGACGTCTGCGAGAAGGGCTACGACAAGGAGCGCAACACCTTCACGCAGTCCTACGGCTCCAAGGAACTGGACGCCTCGCTGCTGCTCATCCCGCAGATGGGCTTCCTGCCGCCCGACGACAAGCGCGTCATCGGCACCATCGAGGCCATCCAGCGCGAGCTCTCCACACCGGACGGCTTCGTCCTGCGCTACCCCACCGCCGGTGACGAGGCCGGCGTGGACGGACTGGAGGGGGACGAAGGCGCCTTCCTGGCCTGCTCCTTCTGGCTCGCCGACGACCTGGCCATGATCGGCCGGGTCGACGAGGCCCGCCAGCTGTTCGAACGGCTGCTGGCCCTCCGCAACGACCTCGGGCTCCTCGCCGAGGAATGGGACCCCCGCCTCCAGCGGCAGGTCGGCAACTTCCCCCAGGCGTTCAGCCACGTCCCGCTGATCGACACCGCGCTGCGGCTCACCGCGTCGAGCGCCTTCGGCGGCTAGCCGCGCCGGAGCGCGGCGTACAGCGCGCAGGCGCTGACGGGGAGGACGAGCACGGCTGCGGCGGCGTTGAGGCCGCCGTAGCCGGAGAGGGCGACCAGGCCGCCGGAGAGCGCCCCGCCCGCCGCCCCCACCAGATTGGTCAGGGTGTCGGAGAGCCCCTGGACCTCGGCCCGGTGCGTGGCGTCCACGGATTCGCTGAGCAGCGTGGAGCCCGCGACCGTGGCGCACGACCAGGCCAGACCGAGCAGGAACAGCCCGCCGGTGATCGCCCACCGGCGGGCCCCCGCCGTGCCCGCGAGCAGCGTGGCCACCACGTACACCCCTGACCGAGCAGGATCACGGGTATCCGGCCGAAACGATCCGTCATCCGGCCGACCAGAGGTGACAGCGCGTACATACCGGTGATGTGCAGGCTGACGGCGAGACCGACCACGCTCAGTGAAGCGCCGTGGTGGGCGAGGTGCGGCGGCGTCATCGTCATCACCGCCACCATCGCGGCGTGCCCGAGGACCAGCGAGGCCAGCCCGATGAGCGCGGAGGGTGACGACGCCACATGACGAAGGGCTCCGCCCGTTCGGGTACGGAAACGGGGCTGTGAACGACGGGTGTCGGGGGTGTCACGGGAGCCCGACAGGAGCGGATCCGGACCGAGCCGGGCGCGGATGACGGCCCATCCGGCGAGGAAGGCCACCAGTGAGAAGACGAACGTGCCCGCCGTGTCCGGGAGCCCGAGGACGCGCGCGACGGCGGCGCCGGGGCCGCTGAGATTGGGGCCGAGGACGCTTCCCGCGGTGGTCGACCAGACGACGAGGGAGAGCGCGCGGGCCCGGCCGCCGGGCTCGGCGAGATCGGTGGCGGCGTAGCGCGACTGCAAATTCGCCGCGGTGCCGGAGCCGATGAGGAACATGCCGAGGAGGGTGCCGGGGACCGAGCCGAGGCGGGCCCCCACCAGGACGGCGAGGGCGCCCGCGGCGGCGATCAGCCAGCCGGTGCCGATCCCGGCCCGCCGCCCGCGGGCCCGGGACAGCACGGCCAGCGGCACCGCCAGCAGGGCGGCGCCCAGGGTGAGCACGGTGGTGGCGAGGCCGGCGGCGGCCCGGGAGCGGCTGAGGTGCTCCAGGAGCAGGCCGCCCGAGGAGATCATCGAGCCCATCCCGACGCCGGCCACGACCTGGGCGGACATCAGGACCCGGACGGTGCGCCGGTGCAGAGCGGCCCGGCCGTCCGCGGCCGGGGGCGCCGGGCAGGGTGTGCGCGGGCGTAAGTGAGGAGGCTGAGCGGGGTCCGGGGTGTCCGGGGCGGCGGCCATGCGGGACACGGTAGGGGCGCGCGGGCCGCTGTAAAGGGCGCGTGGACGGCCGGGCGAAGGCGCACGGTGGTCCGCCGGAGACGGTCCGAGTAGCGTTCCCGACCATGGAACCGCAAGGCCCGCAAGGGACGATCACCGTGGAGCGGGCCCTCGGACTGCCCGCCCTGCGCAAGGGGCTGCCGGAGGTGGTGGCCGGCGGCGGCCTGCTGGACCGGCCGGTGCGCTGGGTGCACGCCGGCGAGTCGCCCCACATCGCCACCCTGCTCAAGGGCGGCGAGCTGCTGCTGACCACCGGACTGGGGCTGGGCAGCCGCCCGGCCGAGCAGCGCGGCTTCGTCCGCGGGCTGGCGGAGCGGGGCATCGCGGCGCTGGTGGTGGAGCTGGGCGCGCGGTTCGCGACGCTGCCGGCCGCGGTGGTGGACACGGCGCGCGCGTACGGGCTGCCGCTGGTGCAGCTGCACCGGGAGGTGCCGTTCGTCGCGGTGACCGAGGAGATCCACACCGAGCTGGTCAACGAGCACTACGCCCTGCTGCGGCGGGTCGACGAGGTGCACCGGCGGTGCACGGAGGTGCTGCTGGGCGGCGGCGGGGCGCCGGAGGTGCTGCGGCTGTTCGCGGAGTTCACCGGCAACCCGGTCTTCCTGGGCACGCCGGAGGGACGGCTGCTGTACGCGGCCGGGCCCGCCGGGCCGCCGGGCGCGGCCGGCCCCTTGCAGGTGTGGGACGGGCTGCGGGGCGCCTCGCTGGCCGGGGCCCTGACCACCGACCTGCCCGGCGGCAGCGGTCCGGGCCCCTGCGCCGTACGGACGCGGCTGACCGTGCTGCCGGTGAACGCCCCGCTGGCGCCCGTGCACCGGATCGCGGCGGAGCGGACCGCCGGGCTGCTGGCGGTGGTGCTGCTCCAGGCCCGCCAGGAGGAGGAGCTGGCGGCGCGCGGCCGCGGCGACTTCCTCTGCGACCTCGCCGAAGGCCGCGTCGATCCGGCGGAGGCCCCCGCGCAGGCCCGCGTCCTGGGCTTCCGGCCCGGTTCCGGGCCGCTGCTGCCGATGGTGATGCGGCCGGCCACGGGTGAGGTGCCGGTGGACAGCTGGGCCGCGCTGACGTCCGCGGTGCAGGAGGAGCTGACGGCGGTGGGGGTGCCGGTACTGCTGGGCGTACGGCTGCCGGAGGGCCGGATACCGCTGCTGGTCGGGCTGCGGGAGGAGGCCGAGCGGTCCCCGGTCGCCGGGCGGGTGGCCGGAGCGCTGCGGGCGGGCGCGGAGCGGGTGGGTGTGCGGCGCCCGGTGGTGGTGGCCGGGGCGGCCACCGCGTGGACGGCGGCGGGCGCGGGACTGCGCCACGCCGCGGAGGCGGCGACGGCGGCCCAGGGCCTGCCGGACCGGCCCTGGCACGACGTGCGGCGGCTCGACGTGGACGTCCTGCTGTGGCGGCTGCGCGCGCAGGGCGACCTGGCGGCGTTCGTGGACCGGGTCCTCGGCCCGCTCCTCACCCACGACGAGGCGTCCCGCCCACCGCTGCTGCCGACCCTGGAGTCCTACCTGGCCCACGCGGGCCGCAAGGCGGAGACCGCGCGCGACCTCCACCTCAACCGGCAGACGCTGTACGACCGGCTGGCAAGGATCTCGCGGCTGCTGGGGACGGACCTGGAGGACCCGCAGGTGGTCCTGTCGGTGGGGCTGGCGCTGCGGGCGCGGAGGCATGTGGGGTGAGAGGGGGTGTGCCGGGGGCACGGGGCGCAGCCCCGGATGCGGGGAAGGTGCGGCCAGGAGGCGAGCCCGCGCACTCCCCTTCCGCGCAGGCGCTCCGGCCCGAGCGGAGACCCTCCCACCCGGCAGGCCGAGGCCACCGCCCACGGCACGCCCGGGGGGCCAGGGGCGCGGCCCCTGGTATCGGGAAGGGGCGGGTAGGGGAAAAGTCCCTCCCCACCTCCGCCGCGCGGGGCCCACGGCGCAACCGGGGGCCCAGGGGCGCAGCCCCAGGTATCGGGAAGGGGCGGGTAGGGGAAAAGTCCCTCCCCACCTCCGCCGCGCGGGGCCCACGGCGCAACCGGGGGCCCAGGGGCGCAGCCCCAGGTATCGGGAAGGGGCGGGCAGGGGAAAACCCCCGAAAACCCCCGCCCGCACTACCGGCCCGCGGCCAATTCGTCGTAGACGCTCAGCACATGAGCCACCGTGTCGTCCTCCGAAGGCCACGTCGCCGCCTGCGCGAACCCGGCCGTCACCAGCGCCGCCCGCCGGTCCGGGTCGCCGAGCAGCCGCGTCACCGCGGCGGAGAGCGCGGCGGCGTCGCCGTAGGGGACGAGTTCGGCCGCGTCGCCGACCAGGTCCGGGACGCCGCCGACGGCCGTCGCGACCAGCGGGACGCCCGCGTGCAGGGCCTCCTGGGCGAGGACCGAGCGGGCCTCCCAGCGGCTGGAGAGGATCGCGACGTCGGCCGTGGCCAGCAGCTCGGGCACGTCGTCGCGGCGGCCGACGAGCCGTACGGGCAGTTCCTCCGTCTCGATCCGGCGCTGGAGCTCCGGCCGCTCGCGGCCCTCGCCGGCGACGATGAGCAGCGGCTCGGGGTCGAGTTCGCGCCAGTCGCGGGCGGCGTCGAGGAGCGGGCCGTGACCCCGGTCGGGGTCGAGCCGGCCGACGGTGACCAGCAGCGGCCGGGCGACGGCGCCGAGTTCGGCGCGGGCCTTGTGGCGGCGCAGCTCGTCGTCGTCGGGCGTGAGGCGGGGCGGGGGCACGGCGACCGGGGCGAGCCGGGCGTCGCGGGCGCCCCGCTGCCGGGCCCGGTCGACGAGGTCGGCGGTCACGCCGAGGACGACCGCGGCGGCCCGCGCGGCCCGCCGCTCCATCAGCCGTACGAACTGGGCCCGCGCGCCCGCCGCGCGGACCTTGGTGTGCCAGGTGACGACGAGGGGCGTGCGGCGTCCGCGCAGCGCCAGCGCCGCGAGCACCGCGGACCGCAGCCCGTGGGCGTGCACGACGTCGGCTCCGGTGCTCGCGGCCCGGATCCCGGCGACGGCCTGGGCGTCGGTGGTGGTCCCCAGCGGCGAGAAGGCGGCTCCGGATCCGGCGAAGCCGTACCCCTCCCCCGTGCCCCGGGGCGCGCACACCGTGACCCGCAGTCCCCGCGCCACCAGCCCGGCGGCCAGCGACCGCACGTGCGCCCCGCTGCCCGCGCCCCCACCGCCCAGCACTTGCACGGCATGCAGGGGCGGGCGCCCGTGCGGCGGTACGGGTGTGCTGCTCACGCGGGTGGACGCTCCGTTCCGGCGGGGGCGGGGAGGGCGGCGGGGGAACCGCGCCCAGGATGCCAGCAGGCACCGACATCCCGGCACCACCGTCTCGCGGGTTGGCCGCCTTACCTCGCCCACGTATCCGCGGATTCACTCACATAGGTGATTCTCGGCGTCCCTCTCAACGGTCGGCCACCACCGCGCCCAGGTCTCCGGCCGGTCTCCCGGGCGACCCTCCGGCCGGCCGGGCGGCGGCCGCCGCGGCCGCCGCTCAGCCCCGCGCCAGCGGCCCCCGCGCCGCCGCCAGGAGTTCCTCCGCGTGGGCCCTGGCAAGCTGGGAGTCCTCCTGGCCGGCCAGCATGCGGGAGAGCTCGCGGACGCGGTCCTCGCCCTCCATGGCCTTGACACCGCTGCGGGTCACCGAGCCCTCATGGGTCTTCTCCACGACCAAGTGGCGGTCGGCGAAGGCGGCGACCTGCGGGAGGTGGGTGACGACCACGACCTGGGCGGTGCGGGCGAGCCGGGCCAGGCGGCGGCCGACCTCGACGGCCGCCTTGCCGCCGACGCCGGCGTCGACCTCGTCGAAGAGGTACGTCGGCACGGGGTCGGAGCCCGCGAAGACGACCTCCACGGCGAGCATGACGCGCGAGAGCTCACCGCCGGACGCGCCCTTGGCGATGGGCCGCGGCTGCGCCCCGGGGTGCGGGGTGAGGTAGAGCTCGACCTCGTCCACGCCGTGCGGGCCGTACGCCACGGCCCGGCCGCCGACCTCGACGCCGTTCTCCGCGTCCGCCACCTCGGTCTGCCGGATGGCGAAGGTGACCCGCGCGTGCGGCATGGCCAGCTCCGCGAGCTCGGCCGTGACCGCCCCGGCGAAGCGCTCCGCCGCCTCCGCCCGCGCGTCGCTCAGCGCCTGTGCCAGCCCGCCCAGTTCGGCCCGGAGCGCGTCCCGCTCCGCGGTCAGCTCCTCGATGCGGTCGTCGTCGCCTTCCAGGGCGCCCAGGCGCGCGGCGCTCTCCTCGGCCCAGGCGAGGACGCCCGCGATGTCCGCCCCGTACTTGCGCGTCAGGTGGGTCAGCGCCGCCCGCCGTTCCTCCACGGCCGCGAGCCGCAGGGGTCCGCGTCGAGGCCGGAGGTGTAGCCCGCGAGCTCGCCGGCCACGTCGGACAGCAGGATGCCGATCTCACCGATCCGGTCCGCGAGCGCGGCGAGCTCCGGGTCGTGGGAGCGCACGGCCTCCACCGCGCGCTGCGCGCCCGCCACCAGCGTGGCCGCGTCGATGCCCTCCGGATCCTCGGGGTTCCCGGCCAGGGCCGCGTGCGCGGCGGACGCGGCGGAGGCCAGCGCCTCCGCGTGACCCAGCCGCGAGGCCTCCGCGGCCAGCTCGGCGTCCTCACCGGGCAGCGGCTCGACGGCCGCCACCTCGTCCAGCCCGAAGCGCAGCAGGTCCGCCTCCTGCGCCCGCTCGCGGGCCCGGGTGGTCAGCTCCGTCAGCTCGGCGGCGACGGCTCTCAGCCGCCGGTAGGCACCGGCGTACTTGGCGAGCGGCACGGACACCGCGTCACCCGCGTACCGGTCGAGCGCCTGGCGCTGCCGGGCCGGGCGCAGCAGGCCCTGCTGGTCCGTCTGCCCGTGCACCGCCACCAGGTCGTCGGCCAGCTCGGCGAGCAGCCCCACGGGCACGCTCCGGCCGCCCAGGTGGGCGCGGGAGCGGCCCTCCGCGGAGAGGGTGCGGCTGATGAGCAGCGTGCCGTCGTCGAGCTCGGCGCCGGCCTCCTCGGCCCGTACGGCCACGGGTGACCGGCGGTCGACGGCGATCCGCCCCTCGACCACCGCGGACTTGGCGCCGATGCGCACCAGCGCGGGGTCGGCGCGCCCGCCGAGCAGCAGCCCGAGGCTGGTGACGACCATGGTCTTGCCCGCGCCGGTCTCACCCGTGACCGCGGTGAAACCAGGCGACAGCTCGACCACCGCGTCATCAATGACGCCCAAGGACCGGATCCGCATCTCCTCCAACACGGATACGACCATACGAGGTTCCGGGGCCGCCTCGCGACGGCTCCCCCTCCCGGTCGCCCCGAAGGGCGCCTCACCACCGTTCCGGGTGAGGCCCCCGGGCCTACCGCGAACCGGGACGAGGACGGGCAGGCCGGACACGGCGGGTACGGGACCGGGCGCGTCCGGCGGATCCTTCACCCGGCCTTCCACTCCTACCCCGGACTTCACCGGCCTTCACCGGAGGAGGCCGAAATCCGGCCCGTCCGGCGATCGAGGACATTCCGGAAGGGGCGGGCAGGGGAAGGAGACCCGTCCGGCACCGCCCTAGTGCGGCGCGCCCCGCCAGCCCGCGACCGGCAGCGCGAACTTCGCCACCAGCCGGTCCGTGAAGGACGCGTGGTGCAGCCGCGCCAGCCGCACCGGCACCGCGCCCCGCCGTACCTCCACCCGGGCCCCCGCCGGCAGCTCCACCGTGCGGCGGCCGTCGCACCACAGGACGCCGTTGGGGGTCTGCGGCTGCACCTCGACCGCGAGGACCGAGTCCGGGGCCGTCACCAGCGGCTTGGCGAAGAGCGCGTGCGCGCTGATGGGGACCATCAGCAGCGCCTCCACCTCCGGCCAGACCACCGGGCCGCCCGCCGAGAAGGCGTAGGCCGTGGAGCCGGTCGGGGTCGCGCAGACGACGCCGTCGCCGCCGAACCGGGACACCGGCCGCCCGTCGACCTCCGTGACGACCTCCAGCAGCCGCTCCCGCGCCGCCTTCTCCACGGACGCCTCGTTCAGCGCCCAGTCGGTGTGCACCACGTGCCCGTCGGTCCGGACGAGGACGTCGAGCGTCATCCGCTCCTCGACCTCGTAGGCACGGGTCACCACCCGGTCCACGACCTTGTCCAGGTCGTCCCGCTCGGCCTCGGCGAGGAAGCCGACCCGGCCGAGGTTGACGCCCAGCATCGGCACCCCGGAGCGCCGCGCGAACTCCGCGCCGCGCAGCAGGGTGCCGTCACCGCCGAGCACGATCAGCAGCTCGCAGCCCTCCAGGACGTCCGGTCTGCCCGGTCCGGCCTCGACCAGCTGCGCCGAGGGCGGCAGCGGCAGGTCCGCGGCCTCCTCGGCCAGGACCCGCACCCCGATGCCGCAGCGCAGCAGTCCCTGGACGACGAGTTCGGCGCTGCGGATGGCCGCCGGGCGGCCGGTGTGTGCGAGCAGGAAGACGGTGCGGCCGGCCTCGGTGGCCTCCCCCGCCACTCCCGCCTCGTTCCGTACCTGTGCTGCTGCTGTCTCGGATGCTGCTTCTGAAGTGGTCAACGGGGCCCCTCCGCCACTGCACGGTCAACGTCCGCCGGGTCCAGTTCAGGCGCTCCGGCGCGCAGCCACAGAAAGTACTCGACGTTGCCCGAGGGCCCGGGCAGCGGGCTCGCCGTCACACCCAGCACACCGAGGCCGAGGGCGGCCGCCTGCCCGGCGACGGTGCGGACGGCCTCGGCCCGCAGCTGGGTGCTGCGCACCACACCGCCGGTGCCGAGCCGCTCCTTGCCCACCTCGAACTGCGGCTTGACCATGAGGACCAGGTCCGCGTCGGGCGCGGCGCAGCGCACCAGGGCGGGCAGCACGAGGCCGAGCGGGATGAAGGACAGGTCGCCGACGACGATGTCGGCGGGCCGGTCGTCGATCTGGTCGAGCGTCAACTCGCGGACGTTCGTACGGTCCTTCACGGTGACCCGGTCGTCACTCTGGAGCGACCAGGCGAGCTGTCCGTAGCCGACGTCCACGGCGACGACGTGGGCGGCGCCCGCGCGCAGCAGTACGTCGGTGAAGCCGCCGGTGGAGGCGCCGGCGTCCAGCGCCCGGCGGCCCTCGACCTTCAGTCCCTTCGGGACGAAGGCGGCGAGGGCGCCCGCGAGCTTGTGGCCGCCGCGGGAGACGTAGTCGGGGTCGTTCTCGTCCTGGGTGACCACGACGGCGGCGCTGATCTCCACCTGGGTGGCGGCCTTGGTCGCGACGGCGCCGCCGACGGTCACCCGGCCCGCGGCGATCAGCTGGCTCGCGTGCTCGCGGGAGCGGGCGAGTTTCCGGCGCACCAGCTCGGCGTCGAGTCGGCTGCGGCGCGGGCGGGTCACTGCCACGGGTGGTTCAGCTCCTGTTGTCGTACGAGGCGGGGGCGCCGGACGGCGCGGGTGGTCCCGGGTGCCGGTCGAGCGCGGTGAGCGCGTCGCGCAGGCCCCGGTGTACATCCTCGTACACCTCCAGGTGGCCGCTCGCGGCGAGGTGGTCGGCGTCGGCCAGCCGGCGCAGCTGGGCGTCCACGGCGGGGTCGCCGGTGGGCGCGCGGTCGACGCCGAGCGGCCGCGGTCCGGCGGGCGACGGGGCCCCGTCGGCCGGTTCGTCCAGCGGCCCGCCCGCGAGGCCGTCCGCCGGCTCCCGCGCCGCCTCGCCCGGCGGCTCGTCCGGCACACCGCTCATCGCTTCGCTCATGACTCCGACGCTACCCCGGAACGGCGCCTGTGCGGCGTACGCGATCGCCTGGGGTAGCGTCCCTCCCAATGGCGACCATCGAGGAGTGCCGAGACGCACTCGACCGGCTGGCGGAGAACCTCGCGGGGGCGAGCGGTGACCTCCGCGACGCCGCCGCGCCCGACCGCTCGCTCAGCTGTCACCTCGCCGACCTCGACGTGACCTTCGTGGGCCACCTCGCGGGCGGCCACATCCAGGACGTACGGACCGTCCCGGGCACCCCCGAGCGGCGCTCGGAGATCGCCCTGACGATGACGGGCGACGACCTGGTGGCGCTGGTGGACGGCCGGCTGAACTTCGCGAGGGCCTGGGCCGCCGGCCGGGTCAGGGTGCAGGCGAGCCTGCGGGACGTGCTGCGCCTGAGGAAGCTGCTGTAGCCGCCGTAGCGGCGGAGGCCACGGCTCCGCGGCGCTCCCGGGCGGCCGGGACGACCAGCGGCGTGCCCGTCTCGGGGTCGTCGATGACCTGGCAGCGCAGCCCGAACACCTCCTCGACGAGCCCGGCGGTGACGATCTCGCCCGGCGCCCCCTCGGCCACCACCCGGCCGTCGCGCATCGCGATGAGGTGGGTGGCGTAGCGCGCGGCGTGGTTGAGGTCGTGGAGGACGGCGACGAGGGTGCGGCCCTGGGTCTCGTGCAGGTCGGCGCAGAGGTCGAGGACCTCGATCTGGTGCTGGATGTCGAGGTAGGTGGTCGGCTCGTCCAGGAGCAGCAGCGGGGTCTGCTGGGCGAGGGCCATGGCGATCCAGACCCGCTGCCGCTGCCCGCCGGAGAGCTCGTCGACGTGCCGGTCGCCGAGCGCGCCGACGCCGGTGGCCTCCATCGACTCCTGGACGATCCGCTCGTCCTCGCGCGACCACTGGCGCAGCAGCCCCTGGTGCGGGTAGCGGCCCCGGGCGACCAGGTCGGCGACGGTGATGCCGTCCGGCGCGATGGAGGACTGCGGGAGCAGGCCGAGGGTGCGGGCGACCTGCTTGGCGGGGTAGCCGTCGATGGCGGCGCCGTCGAGGAGGACGGACCCGGTGGCCGGCTTGAGCATCCGGGACAGGGCCCGCAGCAGGGTGGACTTGCCGCAGGCGTTGGGGCCGATGATCACCGTGAAGGAGTTGTCGGGCACGGCGACCGAGAGGTTCTCGGCGATGACGCGCTGGTCGTAGGCGAGGGTGACGGAATCGGCCGTCAGTCGGCTCACGGTGATGTCTCCTTGCTCGGTGTACCTGTACGACGCTCGGTGTTCGTGCACGACGCGCGCGCGGCGGCCCGCGCGCCCCTGTCCCGCCCACGGGACGTGCCCGCGCCCGGTGCGCCCATGCCCCGGGCGCTCATATCCGTCCCGCCTTGCGCTCGGTGAACAGCAGCCACAGCAGATAGCAGCCGCCCAGCATGCCGGTCAGTGCTCCGACGGGCAGCTGGTCGGCCCCGAAGAGCCGCTGGGAGCCCCAGTCCGCGCCGATCAGCAGCACCGCGCCCGTACCGGCGGAGGCCGGCAGATTGGGCCCGGACGCCCGGGTCAGCCGCCGGGCGATCTGGGGCGCGGCGAGGGCGACGAAGGTGACGGGCCCGGCGGCGGCCGTCGCGGCGGCGGTCAGCAGCACGGCGGCGCCCATGACCACGAACCGGGTACGTTCGGCCCGTACGCCCAGGGCGCAGGCGGCGTCGTCGCCCATCTCCAGCATCCGCAGCGCCCGGCCGTGGCCGAGCAGGACGGGGAAGAGCACGGCGGCCACGCACAGCAGGGGCCACACCTGGCTCCAGTCGCGGCCGTCGAGCGAGCCGACCATCCAGACCATCGAGCGCGTGGCGTCGACGAGGTCGGCCTTGGTCATCAGGTAGTCGCGGACGCCGGTGAGCACGGCGGCGGCGCCGATGCCGACGAGCACGAGGCGGTAGCCGTGGATGCCCTTGCGCCACGCCAGCAGGTACACGGCGAGCCCGGTGACGACGCCGCCCGCCACGGCGCCGGCCGCGACGGCGAAGGGGTCGCCGTGGAAGAGCACGATGACGACGAGCGCCCCGGCCGCCGACCCCTGGCCGAAGCCGATGACGTCCGGGCTGCCCAGCGGGTTGCGGGAGACGGACTGGAAGACGGCGCCGGCGAGCCCGAGCGAGGCGCCGGCCAGCAGGCCGACGAGGACGCGCGGCAGCCGCAGGTCCCGGACGATGAACTCCTGCGCGGGCGTGCCGCCGCCGGTGAGGGCGCGCAGCACGTCGGCGGGCGGGAGGGGGAAGTCGCCGGTGCCGATGAGCGCGATCGCCGCGGCCGCGGCGGCGGCGAGGAGCAGCAGGACGACGGCCGCCGCGCGGAGGTCCACGCGCAGGGAGAGCCCGCCGCGGGTCCGCAGGGTCTTGCCGGTCGTGCCGGTACGGGGAGTTCGGGAGGCTCGGGAGGCGGCGGTCACTGCTGGGCCATTCTGCGGCGGCGGACGAGGTGGATGAAGACGGGGCCGCCGATGACCGCGGTGACGATGCCGACCTGGAGCTCCCCGGGCCGGGTGACGACGCGTCCGATCACATCGGCGCCGAGCAGCAGCACCGGTGCCAGCACGGCCGCGTACGGCAGGATCCAGCGCAGGTCCGGGCCGGTGAGCGAGCGGACGAGGTGCGGGATGATCAGGCCGATGAAGACGATCGGCCCGCAGGCGGCGGTCGCCGCGCCGCACAGCAGGGTGACGGCTGTCATGGCGAGGACGCGGGTGCGGGCGGGGCTCGCGCCGAGCGCGCGGGCGGTGTCGTCGCCGAGTGCCACCGCGTTCAGCGGGCGGGCGAGCGCCAGGGCCAGCAGCAGGCCGGCGGCGATGAACGGGGCGACCTGCCGGATGACGTCCATGGACGCGGAGGCGAGCGAGCCGACCGTCCAGAAGCGCATCCGGTCGAGGGCGGCGGAGTCCATGAGCTGGACGGAGTTGACGTAGCCGTAGAGGGCGTAGGTCACGGCCGTGCCCGCGAGGGCGAGGCGGACGGGGGTGGCGGCGCGGCTGCCGCCGAGCGCGTGGACGAGCACGGAGACGACGGCGGCGCCGAGGAAGGCGAACCACACATAGCCGCCGACGGAGGTGACGCCGAGAAAGCTGACGGCGGACACGACGGCCGCCGCGGCCCCGGCGTTGACGCCGAGGATGCCGGGTTCGGCGAGCGGGTTGCGGGTGAGGGCCTGCATCACGGCGCCGGCGAGCCCGAGCGCGGCACCGGCCAGCACGCCGAGGAGCGTACGGGGCAGCCGGACCTCACGGACGACCACGTCGCTGTCCGTGCCGGTGAAGTGGAACAGACCGTGCCAGACCTGGTCGAGGGGAATCTGTTTGGCGCCTACGGCGACGCTCGCGAGGACGACCAGCAGGAGCACGCCCACGGCGGCGGACAGGCCCGCGGCGCGCACCGCGTTCCGGCCGCGTGGCGTGGGTTCCGGCGGGGCCGCCTGGGACCGGGGGAGACTCTCGACCAACACCGGGTTAGGTTAGCCTACCCTGAGATCCCCCCCGTCCTAGTGAGTTCCGAGAGAAGCGCACCCCCATGAGCACCTCCCCCCAGCCCTCCCCGTCCGGCCGCTCCGGCGGCCCGTCCCGCCCGTCCCGGCGCGGTCTGCTGGCCGTCGGCGGCGCCCTCGGCCTCGGCGGCCTCCTCACGGCGTGCGGCGGCGGTTCGTCGGACAAGGCGGACAAGGCGTCAGGGGCGGGTGCCGACTCGGGCTCCTGGACCTTCAAGGACGACCGCGGCGAGACCGCCCGGACCAAGAAGACCCCCAAGAAGGTCGTCGCCTTCACCGGCACCGCGGCCGCCCTGCACGACTTCGGCTTCGAGTGCGCCGCCGTCTTCGGCCCCACCGAGCTCAAGGACGGCAAGCCGGACCCGCAGGCCGGCGACCTCGACATCGGCAAGGTCACGATCCTGGGCAACGCCTGGGGCGAGTTCAACGTCGAGAAGTACGCGGCCCTGGCCCCCGACCTGCTGGTCACCAACATGCTCCAGGGCAGCGAGCTCTGGTACGTGCCGGACGGCAGCAAGAAGAAGATCCTGGCCCTGGCCCCGAGCGTCGGCATCAACGTCACGAAGGTGTCCCTGACCAAGGTCATCGGGCGCTACGCGGAGCTCGCCGGCTCCCTCGGCGCCGACCTGAAGGCCAAGAAGGTCACCGACGCGAAGGCCCGATTCGAGAAGGCGTCCGAGACGCTCCGCAAGGCCGCCCGGGACAAGAAGGGCCTCAAGGTCCTCTGCGCCTCCGGCTCGGCCGACCTGCTCTACGTCTCCGACCCGGCCGTCTACGCCGACCTGGCCTACTTCAGGTCGCTCGGCGTCGAGTTCGTCGTCCCCGGCAAGGTCACCGGAGGCTTCTTCGAGAGCCTCAGCTGGGAGAACGCCGGCAAGTACGCCGCCGACGTGATCCTCCTCGACAACCGCACCGCCGCACTCCAGCCCAAGGACCTCGAGGCCAAGCCCACCTGGGCCGGCCTGCCCGCCGTCAAGGCCGGCCAGATCACCCCCTGGCTCAGCGAGCCGCGCTACTCGTACGCCGGCTGCGCGCCGCTCGTCGAGCGCCTCGCCGCCGCCATCGAGAAGGCCGAGAAGGTCAGCTGACGTCCGTCCGTCCGGCACACCCGGCCGACGACCGAGAGGAACCCGCCATGTCCGTCCAGACCGACCGTCCCGTCCAGACCGACGAACCCGTACTGCCGTACCGTTTCTTCGATCTGCGCGTCCTGCGCGCCGAGCGGCTCAGCCCCGCGATGATGCGGGTCACCTTCGGCGCCGAGGACCTGCACGACATCGTCAGCGGCGGCCGCGACCAGCGCTTCAAGCTGTTCCTGCCGCACGCGGGCCAGGACGCCCCGGTGCTCCCCGAGGCCCGCGACGAGAACTGGTGGGCGGAGTGGCGGGCCATGGACCCCGACGTACGGGCGTACATCCGCACGTACACCGTGCGGGCGCTGCGGCACGGGCCGGACGGACCGGAGGAGATGGACGTCGACTTCGCGGTGCACACCGACGCGAACGGCCACGGCGGCCCGGCCACCAACTGGGCCCAGGCCGCCCGCCCCGGCGACCGCGTCACCGTCCTGTGCCCCGTCGTCGAGGACAACGGCGGCGTCGACTTCCAGCCGCCCGCGGGCACCGACTGGATGCTTATCACCGCCGACGAGACGGCGCTGCCCGCGGTGGCCGCCACCCTGGCCTGGCTCCCGGCCGGCAGCCGGGCCAAGGTCTGGATAGAGGTCCCGCACACGGACGACATCCAGGACCTCCCGACGGAGGCCGACGCGGACATCACCTGGCTGGTCCGCGGCCGGTCCTCGGCCACCCCGCTGCTCGACGCGGTCCGCGCCGCGGAGTTCCCCGCCGGAACCCCCTACGCCTGGATCGCCGGCGAGGCGGGCGGCGTCCGCGCCCTCCGCCGCCACCTGGTGGGCGAACGGGCCTTCGACCGCCGGGCGGTGACCTTCACGGGTTACTGGCGCCGCGGGGCGTCGGAGGAGGACCTGCTGGCGGAGCTGGCCTGAGGGTGCGGGTGCGGTGGGGTGCCGCTGCGCGGGGCCTTTCCCTAGCCCGCCCCTTCCCGAACGCCGGACGGGCTGATTTCAGCCCGTCCGGCGTTTGAGGACACCGCGCGGAGCGCGGAAAAGGGGGCCCGGGGATCTCCCCGGTTTCGGGAAGGGGCGGGGCTGGGGAACAGGCCCCGCGCAGCGGCACCCACCCGCACCCACCCGCACCCGTCACCCCCCTACCACCCCAGCCGCCCCAAAACCTCCCCCGCGTCCAGCCCGCAAGAGCCGCCCCCCGCCGCCGTCCAAGCCACCGCACAAAGCGCCCGCAACGCATCCACCCGCTCCCCCTCACCCTCCAGCACCACAGCGCCGTCACGCACCGCCGCGGTCCACCCCCCGCACACGAACCCCCCGGCGGAGTCCCCGGAAACGGCCGGCTGCCCCACCAGCAACCCCCGCAGATCCTCCGCCACATACGTCGGCCGGTACTTCGGCTCCGCCGCGAGCAGCTGCGCGGCCGTGGTGACACCGGTCAGGACGAGCAGCGAGTCCACGCCGCCGACGTACGCGCCCTCGATGTCCGTGTCGAGCCGGTCCCCCACGACGAGCGGCCGCTCCGCGCCCGTGCGCAGCACGGTCTCCCGGTGCATCGGCGGCAGCGGCTTCCCCGCGACCTGCGGCTCCGCGCCCGTGGCTATCCGCACGACCTGCACCGCCGCGCCGTTGCCCGGCGCGATGCCCCGCGCGCTCGGGATCGTCAGGTCCGTGTTGGACGCGAACCACGGCACGCCCCGCGCCACCGCGTACGACGCCTCCGCCAGCCGTGACCACGGCATGTCCGGCCCGCCGTAGCCCTGGGCCACTGCGGCCGGGTCGTCGTCCGCGGAGTCCACCGGCACCAGCCCGCGCTCCCGCAGGGCCACCCGCAGCCCCTCCGCGCCGATCACCAGCACCCGCGACCCGGCGGGCAGCTGATCGGCGATCAGCCGGGCCACCGCCTGCGCCGAGGTGATCACGTCGGCCGGATCGGCGGGCACCCCGAGCTCGGTCAGGTGCCCGGCGACCGTCTCGGGGGTACGGGCGGCGTTGTTCGTCACGTACGCGAGGTGCATGCCGCCGTCCCGCGCCGTGCCCAGCGACTCGACCGCGTGTGCGATGGCCTCGCCGCCCGCGTAGACCACGCCGTCGAGGTCGAGCAGCGCCGTGTCGTAGGCCGCGCTCAGCGGACGCTCACTGCCCTCGGGCCGGGTCCGGGCGGTCTGGTTCATGTTCGGCTCGCTCCTTGTGCTGTACGTCTCTTCCGCGATCATTGCTCATCGGGCCGTGAGACATAACATTTCCCAATGAGCACTCCAGGACAGGCACGGTTCGCAGGGAAAGCAGGGCAAGGACTCCGACTCGCCCCGTTCCGAGGGCTGCGCTACGTCCCGGAGCGGGTCGGCAGCCTCGCCGCCGTCACCTCCCCACCGTACGACGTCGTCGTGCGGCCCGACGGACTGCGCCATCTGGAGACGGCCGATCCGCACAACATCGTCCGGCTGATCCTCCCGCAGGCCGCCACGGCCGCCGACCGCCACCGGCAGGCCGCCGAGACGCTGCTCCGCTGGCAGGAGGAGAACGTCCTCGCGCCGGACCCGGAGCCGGCGCTGTACGTCTACGAGCAGCGCGGTGACGGCATCCTCCAGCGCGGCCTCATCGGCGCCCTGCGGCTCACGCCGCGCGAGGAGGGCGCCGTCCTCCCCCACGAGGACGTCATGCCGCACATCGTCGAGGACCGCGCCGCCCTGATGCGGGACACGGGCGCCAACCTCGAACCGCTGCTGTTCTCGTACCGCGGCACCGGCGGCCCGGAGGGCGCGGCGGGCGTCATCGACCGCGTGATCGGCCGGGAGCCGCTGCTCTCCACGACCACCGAGGACGGCTACGCCCACCGCCTGTGGTCCGTGACGGACCCGGAGGAGCTCCGCCTGATCGACGAGGACCTCTCCCGGCAGCGGGCCCTGATCGCCGACGGACACCACCGCTGGGCCACCTACCAGCGGCTGCGCGCCGAGCAACCGGCCCCCGGCCCCTGGGACTTCGGCCTGGTCCTCCTCGTGGACACCGCCCGCTACCCGCTGCGCGTACGGGCGATCCACCGCCTCCTGCACCGGCTCCCGGTCGCGGACGCGCTCGCGGCGCTCGGCGGCGCGTTCCGCGTACGCAGTCTGGACGGGCCGTTGCCGCAGGCCCTGGACGCGCTGGCGGAGGCGGCCGGGGAGCCCGGCAACGCCTTCGTCCTCGCGGGCGACGGCCGCTTCCACCTGATCGACCGCCCGGACCCGGCCCTCCTCGCCCGGGTGGTCCCGGCCGACCGTCCGGACGCGTGGCGCGGGCTGGACGCGACCGTCCTGCACGCCGTCCTGCTGGAGCACCTCTGGCACGTGCCGGACGACCCCGAGCACATCGGGTACATCCACGAGACCGCGGCGGCGGTCCAGCAGGCCGAGCGGCACGGCGGCACGGCGGTCCTCATGCACCCGGTGTGCGAGGACGTCGTACGGGAGCTCGCGGAGCAGGGCGTGACGATGCCGCGCAAGTCGACGTCCTTCGGCCCGAAGCCGGCGACCGGCCTGGTCCTGCGGAGCCTGGCCCTGGACTGACGCCGCCGCCGGCGCGGGCGTCAGGACATGAAAAGGCCCCCCTCACCGCGTTCCCGCGGTGAGGGGGGCCTTTTCATGTGACTCCCGGAGGCGTCGGAGCTCAGCTCTTGTCGTCGGAGGACTTCTCCTCGGACGGCTTCTCCTCGGCGGGCTCGTCGGCGGCCTTCTCGGCGACGACGGGCTCGACGAACTGCGGGACCTCGACGGCGGGGGTCTCCACGGCCTCGGCGACGGCCTCGCCGGTCTCGTCGGCCTTCTCCTCCGCGACGTCCTCGTCGGCGGACACGGTCTCGACGGCCTCGGCCGGGGCGTCGGCCTCGGTCTCGGCGTCGGCGGTCATGGCGTCCGTGAACTCCACGCCGTCCAGCTCCGCGAGGCGGTCCGAGGCGTTCGTCATGCCGCCCTGGTCCGACTCGAGGGCCTTGGCGAACCACTCGCGGGCCTCGTCCTTGCGGCCGACCTCCAGGAGCGCGTCGGCGTAGGCGTACCGCAGGCGCGCGGTCCACGGCTGGACCGAGTTGGAGGCGAGCTCGGGGCTCTGGAGGGTGACGACGGCGGCCTCGGCCTGGCCCATGTCCTTGCGGGCACCGGCGGCGACGAGACGCATCTCGACCTGACCGGCCTTGTCGAGCTTGTTCACCTCGGGCTCGCCGGCCATGGCCAGGGCACGCTCCGGGCGGCCCATGCCGCGCTCGCAGTCGGCCATGACGGGCCACAGCTCGACGGAACCGGTCATCCGGCGGGCGGCGCGGAACTCCGCGAGCGCCTCCGTGTAACGGGCGGTGGCGTAGGCGGCGAAGCCGGCGGCCTCGCGCACGGCGGCGACGCGGGAGGCGAGGCGCAGGGCGATGCGCGAGTAGGCGTACGCCTCCTCGGGCTCCTCGTCCAGCAGGTTCGCCACCATGACGAGGTTGCGGGCGACCTCCTCCGCGAGGCCCTTCGGCAGGCTCATGAGCTCCTGCCGGACGTCCGCGTCGATCTCCTCGCCGGTCACGTCGTCCGGGATGGGCAGACGCTTCACCGGCTCGCGGTCGCCGCGGTCGTCGCGACGGTCGTCACGGCGGCCGTAGCCACCGGAACGGTCGTCACGGCCGCCACGGGGGGCGCCGCCACGGTCGTCGCGGCGGCCGTAGCCACCGCCGGAGGGACGGCCACCGCGGTCGTCCCGGCCGCCGCGGAAGCCGCCGCGGTCGTCATCGCGGCGCGGGCCGCGGTCGTCGCGACGGTCGTCGCGGCGGAAGCCGCCACGCTCGTCGTCGCGACGCGGGGCGCGGTCGTCACGGCGGTCGTCACGACGGAAGGAGGGGCGCTCGTCGCGACGGTCGTCACGACGGAAGCCACCGCGGTCGTCCTCGCGGCGGGGCGCGCGGTCGTCACGGCGGAAACCACCGCGGTCGTCACGACGGTCATCGCGGCGGAAGCCACCGCGGTCGTCGTCACGGCGCGGGGCACGGTCGTCACGGGGGAAGGAAGGACGCTCGTCGCGGCGGAAACCGCCACGCTCGTCGTCGCGACGCGGGGCACGGTCGTCACGGCGGTCGTCACGACGGAAGGACGGACGGTCGTCGCGACGGTCGTCACGGCGGAAGCCGCCACGGTCGTCGTCGCGGCGGGGGCCGCCGTAGCCGCCACCGGCCGGACGGCCACCGCGGTCGTCACGGCGCTCGAAACCACCCGGACGGCCACCACGGTCGTCATCACGACGCGGACCACGGTCATCACGACGGTCGTCACGACGGAAGGACGGACGGTCGTCACGGCGGAAGCCACCGCGGTCGTCATCACGGCGCGGGCCGCCGTAGCCACCGCCGGCCGGACGGCCACCGCGGTCGTCGTCACGGCGGGGGGCACGGTCGTCGCGGCGGAAACCACCGCGGTCGTCGCGACGGTCGTCACGGCGGAAGCCGCCACGCTCGTCGTCGCGACGGGGGCCGCCGTAGCCGCCACCGGCCGGACGGCCACCGCGGTCGTCACGGCGCTCGAAACCACCCGGACGGCCACCACGGTCGTCATCACGACGCGGACCACGGTCATCACGACGGTCATCGCGGCGGAAGCCGCCGCGGTCGTCGTCACGGCGCGGGCCGCCGTAGCCGCCACCGGCCGGGCGACCGCCGCGGTCGTCACGGCGCTCGAAACCACCCGGACGGCCACCACGGTCATTGTCACGGCGCTGGCCGTAGCCACCGCCGGCGGGACGGCCGCCACGGTCGTCGTCGCGGCGCGGGCCACGGGGACGGTCGCCACCACGGTCGTCACGGTCGTCGCGGCGGAAGGCCGGACGGTCGTCGCGACGGAAGCCGCCACGCGAGTCGTCGCGGCGCGGCCCGCGAGGGCCTCCGCGGCGCTCGCCGCCCGATCGATCGTCGGGAGAGTTGGTGGACATCGAGGTGACTCCTGTCTTCGGGTACCGCAGTCATTCTCGCGCAACCGGCTGACCGGCGCGCTTCGGAAAAAAACAAGCAGAAATACAAAAAGGACCCCTGGTCCCAGCGTGAACGCTGGGACCAGGGGTCCTTGAAAGATTGTTCGGCGGCGTCCTACTCTCCCACACGGTCCCCCATGCAGTACCATCGGCGCTGAAAGGCTTAGCTTCCGGGTTCGGAATGTAACCGGGCGTTTCCCTAACGCTATGACCACCGAAACCCTATCGGGTTCTAGCGAACAAGCACACTCTTCAATTAAGTAGTGAAACTGGTTCAACCGGTGCGACTGTTCGCAACCCGGGAACCACACAGTGGACGCGAGCAACTGAGGACAAGCCCTCGGCCTATTAGTACCAGTCAGCTCCAACCGTTACCGGTCTTCCACACCTGGCCTATCAACCCAGTCGTCTACTGGGAGCCTTACCCTCTCAAAGGAGGAGGGAGTCCTCATCTCGAAGCAGGCTTCCCGCTTAGATGCTTTCAGCGGTTATCCTTTCCGAACGTAGCCAACCAGCCATGCCCTTGGCAGGACAACTGGCACACCAGAGGTTCGTCCGTCCCGGTCCTCTCGTACTAGGGACAGCCCTTCTCAAGACTCCTACGCGCACAGCGGATAGGGACCGAACTGTCTCACGACGTTCTAAACCCAGCTCGCGTACCGCTTTAATGGGCGAACAGCCCAACCCTTGGGACCGACTCCAGCCCCAGGATGCGACGAGCCGACATCGAGGTGCCAAACCATCCCGTCGATATGGACTCTTGGGGAAGATCAGCCTGTTATCCCCGGGGTACCTTTTATCCGTTGAGCGACGGCGCTTCCACAAGCCACCGCCGGATCACTAGTCCCGACTTTCGTCCCTGCTCGACCCGTCGGTCTCACAGTCAAGCTCCCTTGTGCACTTACACTCAACACCTGATTGCCAACCAGGCTGAGGGAACCTTTGGGCGCCTCCGTTACTCTTTAGGAGGCAACCGCCCCAGTTAAACTACCCACCAGACACTGTCCCTGATCCGGATCACGGACCCAGGTTAGACATCCAGCACGACCAGAGTGGTATTTCAACGACGACTCCACACACACTGGCGTGCATGCTTCACAGTCTCCCACCTATCCTACACAAGCCGAACCGAACACCAATATCAAGCTATAGTAAAGGTCCCGGGGTCTTTCCGTCCTGCTGCGCGAAACGAGCATCTTTACTCGTAGTGCAATTTCACCGGGCCTATGGTTGAGACAGTCGAGAAGTCGTTACGCCATTCGTGCAGGTCGGAACTTACCCGACAAGGAATTTCGCTACCTTAGGATGGTTATAGTTACCACCGCCGTTTACTGGCGCTTAAGTTCTCAGCTTCGCCTGGACGAATCCAAGCTAACCGGTCCCCTTAACGTTCCAGCACCGGGCAGGCGTCAGTCCGTATACATCGCCTTACGGCTTCGCACGGACCTGTGTTTTTAGTAAACAGTCGCTTCTCGCTGGTCTCTGCGGCCACACCCAGCTCAGGAAGTAAATTCCATCACCGGACATGGCCCCCCTTCTCCCGAAGTTACGGGGGCATTTTGCCGAGTTCCTTAACCATAGTTCACCCGAACGCCTCGGTATTCTCTACCTGACCACCTGAGTCGGTTTAGGGTACGGGCCGCCATGAAACTCGCTAGAGGCTTTTCTCGACAGCATAGGATCATCCACTTCACCACAATCGGCTCGGCATCAGGTCTCAGGCTTCATGCTGTCCGGATTTGCCTAGACAGCGCCCTACACCCTTACCCCGGGACAACCACCGCCCGGGCTGGACTACCTTCCTGCGTCACCCCATCGCTTACCTACTACAAGTCTGGTTCGTCGGCTCCACCACTCCCCTCAACTCCGAAGAGATCGGGGCGGCTTCACGGACTTAGCATCGCCTGATTCGATATTGGGCGTTTCAAAGCGGGTACCGGAATATCAACCGGTTGTCCATCGACTACGCCTGTCGGCCTCGCCTTAGGTCCCGACTTACCCTGGGCAGATCAGCTTGACCCAGGAACCCTTAGTCAATCGGCGCACACGTTTCCCACGTGTGTATCGCTACTCATGCCTGCATTCTCACTCGTGAACCGTCCACAACTCGCTTCCGCGGCTGCTTCACCCGGCACACGACGCTCCCCTACCCATCCCAGCCCCCGTTGGGGGTATGTGCTGGAATGACACGACTTCGGCGGTACGCTTGAGCCCCGCTACATTGTCGGCGCGGAATCACTTGACCAGTGAGCTATTACGCACTCTTTCAAGGGTGGCTGCTTCTAAGCCAACCTCCTGGTTGTCTCTGCGACTCCACATCCTTTCCCACTTAGCGTACGCTTAGGGGCCTTAGTCGATGCTCTGGGCTGTTTCCCTCTCGACCATGGAGCTTATCCCCCACAGTCTCACTGCCGCGCTCTCACTTACCGGCATTCGGAGTTTGGCTAAGGTCAGTAACCCGGTAGGGCCCATCGCCTATCCAGTGCTCTACCTCCGGCAAGAAACACACGACGCTGCACCTAAATGCATTTCGGGGAGAACCAGCTATCACGGAGTTTGATTGGCCTTTCACCCCTAACCACAGGTCATCCCCCAGGTTTTCAACCCTGGTGGGTTCGGTCCTCCACGAAGTCTTACCTCCGCTTCAACCTGCCCATGGCTAGATCACTCCGCTTCGGGTCTTGGGCGCGCTACTCAATCGCCCTATTCGGACTCGCTTTCGCTACGGCTTCCCCACACGGGTTAACCTCGCAACACACCGCAAACTCGCAGGCTCATTCTTCAAAAGGCACGCAGTCACGACGCACCGAGCAAGCTCGATGCGCGACGCTCCCACGGCTTGTAGGCACACGGTTTCAGGTACTATTTCACTCCGCTCCCGCGGTACTTTTCACCATTCCCTCACGGTACTATCCGCTATCGGTCACCAGGGAATATTTAGGCTTAACGGGTGGTCCCGCCAGATTCACACGGGATTTCTCGGGCCCCGTGCTACTTGGGTGTCTCTTAAACGAGCCGTTGATGTTTCAGCTACGGGGGTCTTACCCTCTACGCCGGACCTTTCGCATGTCCTTCGCCTACACCAACGGTTTCTGACTCGTCTCACAGCCGGCAGACTGTGAAAAAGAGATCCCACAACCCCGCATGCGCAACCCCTGCCGGGTATCACACGCATACGGTTTGGCCTCATCCGGTTTCGCTCGCCACTACTCCCGGAATCACGGTTGTTTTCTCTTCCTGCGGGTACTGAGATGTTTCACTTCCCCGCGTTCCCTCCACACTGCCTATGTGTTCAGCAGCGGGTGACAGCCCATGACGACTGCCGGGTTTCCCCATTCGGACACCCCCGGATCAAAGCTTGGTTGACAGCTCCCCGGGGCCTATCGTGGCCTCCCACGTCCTTCATCGGTTCCTGGTGCCAAGGCATCCACCGTGCGCCCTTAAAAACTTGGCCACAGATGCTCGCGTCCACTGTGCAGTTCTCAAGCAACGACCAGCCACCCATCACCCCCACCTTGCAGTGGAGTTCACCGGGGCCGGCGTGAGAAGGTTCAGACCGAAGTCCGTACCCTCAGACACCCAACAGCGTGCCCGGCCCGACCCAGATGAAATTCACGTTCCACGCCGAAGCAGTACTAGTGATCCCACCGGATCGTGCCGAATAGTCAACGTTCCACCCATGAGCAACCGTGCGAGTCATTCGCTCGCAGTCGGCTATATGCTCCTTAGAAAGGAGGTGATCCAGCCGCACCTTCCGGTACGGCTACCTTGTTACGACTTCGTCCCAATCGCCAGTCCCACCTTCGACGGCTCCCTCCACAAGGGTTGGGCCACCGGCTTCGGGTGTTACCGACTTTCGTGACGTGACGGGCGGTGTGTACAAGGCCCGGGAACGTATTCACCGCAGCAATGCTGATCTGCGATTACTAGCAACTCCAACTTCATGGGGTCGAGTTGCAGACCCCAATCCGAACTGAGACCGGCTTTTTGAGATTCGCTCCACCTCACGGTATCGCAGCTCATTGTACCGGCCATTGTAGCACGTGTGCAGCCCAAGACATAAGGGGCATGATGACTTGACGTCGTCCCCACCTTCCTCCGAGTTGACCCCGGCAGTCTCCTGTGAGTCCCCATCACCCCGAAGGGCATGCTGGCAACACAGAACAAGGGTTGCGCTCGTTGCGGGACTTAACCCAACATCTCACGACACGAGCTGACGACAGCCATGCACCACCTGTATACCGACCACAAGGGGGCGACCATCTCTGGCCGTTTCCGGTATATGTCAAGCCTTGGTAAGGTTCTTCGCGTTGCGTCGAATTAAGCCACATGCTCCGCTGCTTGTGCGGGCCCCCGTCAATTCCTTTGAGTTTTAGCCTTGCGGCCGTACTCCCCAGGCGGGGAACTTAATGCGTTAGCTGCGGCACCGACGACGTGGAATGTCGCCAACACCTAGTTCCCAACGTTTACGGCGTGGACTACCAGGGTATCTAATCCTGTTCGCTCCCCACGCTTTCGCTCCTCAGCGTCAGTAATGGCCCAGAGATCCGCCTTCGCCACCGGTGTTCCTCCTGATATCTGCGCATTTCACCGCTACACCAGGAATTCCGATCTCCCCTACCACACTCTAGCCTGCCCGTATCGAATGCAGACCCGGGGTTAAGCCCCGGGCTTTCACATCCGACGCAACAAGCCGCCTACGAGCTCTTTACGCCCAATAATTCCGGACAACGCTTGCGCCCTACGTATTACCGCGGCTGCTGGCACGTAGTTAGCCGGCGCTTCTTCTGCAGGTACCGTCACTTTCGCTTCTTCCCTGCTGAAAGAGGTTTACAACCCGAAGGCCGTCATCCCTCACGCGGCGTCGCTGCATCAGGCTTTCGCCCATTGTGCAATATTCCCCACTGCTGCCTCCCGTAGGAGTCTGGGCCGTGTCTCAGTCCCAGTGTGGCCGGTCGCCCTCTCAGGCCGGCTACCCGTCGTCGCCTTGGTAGGCCATCACCCCACCAACAAGCTGATAGGCCGCGGGCTCATCCTGCACCGCCGGAGCTTTCAACCCACCGAGATGCCTCGGCAGGTATTATCCGGTATTAGACCCCGTTTCCAGGGCTTGTCCCAGAGTGCAGGGCAGATTGCCCACGTGTTACTCACCCGTTCGCCACTAATCCACCCCGAAGGGCTTCATCGTTCGACTTGCATGTGTTAAGCACGCCGCCAGCGTTCGTCCTGAGCCAGGATCAAACTCTCCGTGAATGTTTACTCGGCCAGTAAATTAATACAGCCGGTGCACACACACGAGAGCGGCACAACCGGACGGAATAAGTCCAGTCGTGCACAGCGTCCTCGCTGTGTTGTTGCCTGCCAGCCCCGAAAGGCTCACAGGACTTTTCAAAGGAACCGCGTCCCGACCAAACGGTCGAGGACGGGGTATTTTATAGTCTGGCGTTGACTTTTGGCACGCTGTTGAGTTCTCAAGGAACGGACGCTTCCTTTGTACTCACCCTCTCGGGCTTTCCTCCGGGCGCTTCCTTTCGGTATTTCGTGTTCCGACTCTATCAGATCCTTTTCCGTGCCGTTTCCGGCTGGAATTTTGTTTCCGATCCCCTGTCGGCGGGGTGTTCACTACTTTAGCGGCTTTCCCTGTCGGCTCCTAATCGAGCCGATCGGCGCCATATTTCGGCACAGCGAAATATGACCCCGGTCAGGGGCGACCTCGTAGTAGTGAGAGTGCCGCCCTCTCGGATCGCGCACACAGCGCGTCCGTCTCAAGCGGCTCGGGCTACGTTAGGTCTTCCGCGCTCAGGAGTCAAGCACCGTCCTGCCCGCCTTCGCGCCCCGGTGGCGCGGTACATGGGCCCGGTACGGGCTGACCGTGGGATCCCCGTCCGCCCAGAAGCGCCACGGGTGCGTCGCTCCCTCGCCTCCTACCCCCGTGCGCGGGCCGCTACGCACCCGGTCCGGGTGAACCGGGTGGCCGCTGAGCACCCCGAGCGGGGCGTCCGGGCCGGCGCAGATGTCGACGCCGTTGAGGCCCCGGTCCACATCGAGGGCCGTGGCCAGGCGGGCAGGCCCCTGGGCCAGCTCGCGGTCCTTACGTGCCTTGGGGCGGCGTGCCCAGGCGAGATCCGCTCCCTTGATGACCTCTCCCGCGCGCAGCAGCACTCCGCTGGCCGTGCCTTCCGGGCCGCATACGAGATTCAGGCTGAACCACATGCCGTAGATGAAGTAGACATAGGCGTGGCCGGGCGGTCCGAACATCGCGGCGTTCCGCTCGGTCCGGCCCCGGTAGGCATGCGATCCGGGGTCGGCCTGGCCCGCGTAGGCCTCCACCTCCGTGATGCGGAGCTCGATCGGCCCGTCCGGGCCCGTGCGGACCAGGGTGCGGCCCAGCAGATCCGGGGCGACCTCCAGGACGGGACGGTCGAAGAAGTGCCGGGCGATTGGCATACGGTCAGGCGCGGCGATCATGCCGATCGAGCGTAATCGAGTGTGGGAAGGGTCCGCCACGCGGACCCGGGGAGGAAGAGGAAGCATGGGTTTCAAGAAACTGCTGGCGAGCCTCGGCGCCGGAGGCGCTTCCGTCGAGACGGTGCTCTTCGAGGAGAACGTCGTCCCCGGCAGCGTCGTCCAGGGTGAGGTGCGGATCCAGGGCGGATCGGTCGCGCAGCAGATCCAGGGGCTCTCCGTCGGGCTCCAGGCGCGGGTCGAGGTCGAGGGCGGCGAGGAGGAGTACAAGCAGGACGTCGAGTTCACGCGCGTACAGCTGGGCGGTGCCTTCGAGGTGCGGGCCGGGGCGGTGCACACGGTGCCGTTCGGGCTGGAGATCCCGTGGGAGACGCCGATCACCACCTTCCTGGGCCGGCACCTCACCGGTATGAACGTCGGGGTGACCACGGAGCTCGCGATCGCGCGCGCGGTGGACTCCGGCGACCTCGATCCGGTGAACGTGCACCCGCTGCCGGCGCAGCAGGCCATCCTCGACGCCTTCGGTCAGCTGGGCTTCGGCTTCAAGGCCGCCGACCTGGAGAAGGGGCACATCCGTGGCACGCGGCAGCGGCTGCCCTTCTACCAGGAGATCGAGTTCCACGCGCCGTCGCAGTACCGCGGGCTGAACGAGGTCGAGCTGTCCTTCGTCGCGGACGACCGCGAGATGGACGTCGTGCTGGAGATGGACAAGAAGCCGGGGCTGTTCACCGAGGGCAGCGACACGTACCGGTCCTTCACGGTCGACCTGCACGCTTACGGCCAGACGGACTGGGCCGCCTACCTCAACCAGTGGCTCGCCGAGGTCGGCGGCCGTCGCAACTGGCTCTGACGGGCCGGGGCCGCCGCGGGCCGTGCCCCGGCCCGCGGTGGCTCAGCCGAGCAGCACGGCCAGGGGCGACTCGGCGTCGGCCCAGTGGTCGACGGCGTCGCCGAAGATCGCCTCGGCCGTGCGGGCGTCCTTCGGGGCCGCCTTGCGGAAGGTGTCCCAGTCCTCCGTGACCAGCAGATAGCCGCGGGCCTTGCCCTCCTCCCGCCACCACGAGAGGTCGGTGAGGCAGTCGGCGAGGGCGTCCCAGTTGCGCCCGAACCACTCGGGGAACTCCAGGTCGGTCGCGCACCTGTCGAGGAAGGCCCTCTTGGTCGTCACCCCGCCGAGGTGCAGCGCGGCCGACCGCCATTCGGCCTCGGCGGCGAGAGCCGTGACGCGGGCGGCCGTGTCGGCCGGGGGCAGCCGGTAGATGCCGGGCGGGGTGGTGCCGAGAAGGAGCCCGGTGAGTCCGGGCGCGGGCAGCAGGCCGGTCATGGTTGTACCACCGCTTCGAAGGTCTCGTAGTGATCACCGGTGTAGTAGCGCTCGGCGTGTGTGCCGGTGATGATGCGCCGGGCGCCGCGGTTGCGGGCTCCGGGGGTGGGGACGGTGTATTCGCGGTAGTAGCCGCGGGTCTGCTTCGGCAGCCGGTTCTCGTAGTTGCCGAAGACGGTGCCGTCCTTCTCGTAGGGGAACGGTCCTCCCTTGTCGATGAGGTCGAGGGTCTTGCGGGCCTCGGCGGGCAGCCGGTCCCGGGAGACGGTCTTCATGCCCTTGGCCCAGGAGGGGACGGGCGTGGCGGCGGCCGAGGTGGATCCGCCGCCGCCCTTCTTCCCGTCGGAGGAGCACGCGGGCAGGAGGAGCAGGGGGAGGGCGGCGAGGAGGACGGTCAGCGCGCGCAGGGTGCGGCCGGCCGGTCGTCGTCCGAATGGTCCAAGCAGTCGAAGCACATTTCGTATCGTCTCAGCCCGGGCCGCCCGTGCCTGGTTAGGCTGGCGCTTTCACTGTTCCGCGGGTAGTTCCGCGTATTCCAGGAGGCGTCGAGGTGTCCGAGCAGAAGCGTCCGCCGCTCCCCCATGATTTCCACCCGCCGGTGCCGTCGTTCACGGTGGTGAGCGAGGACCTGACGGAGGGTGGGAAGCTCGCCGGCGCCCAGGTGTTCGCCGAGGGCAATGTCTCGCCGCAGCTGCGCTGGGAGGGCTTCCCGGCGGAGACGAAGAGCTTCGCCGTCACATGCTTCGACCCGGACGCCCCGACCGGCAGCGGCTTCTGGCACTGGGTGCTCTTCGACATCCCCGCTTCGGTGACGGAGCTGCCGGCCGGTGCCGGGTCGGGCGGCATGAAGGGGCTGCCCGAGGGCGCGGTGCACGTGCGCAACGACTACGGCACGCGGGACTTCGGCGGCGCGGCGCCGCCGCCCGGGGACGGCCCGCACCGCTACGTGTTCACGGTGTACGCGGTGGATCAGGAGAAGCTGGGCCCGGACGAGTCCGCCTCGCCGGCGGTCGTGGGCTTCAACCTGCGGTTCCACTCCCTGGGCCGGGCCCAGCTGATCGGTGAGTACGAGGTGCCGGCCGCGGGCTGAGGCCCGCGGAGCGAGGCGGGCGACCGGAAAATCCGTTGCGCCCCGCCGCCCCGGATCGCAGAGTGGTGCATGGCTGACGGCTCCGCATGGCCGTCGGGCAGTGGGCACCGCAGTGGCGGGGGCGGCGGGGCGTTTTCGCGCTCCGGCCGCCTGCCGGAGCCGGGTGTTGGGCCGGGTGGCCGCGTCCGCTGCCGTACGCTCCGGGCCCGTGCGTCACCACGGGGGAAGGGCCCGGAGCGTCGCCCCCGTTCGCCCTGCGGGCGCTTTCCCGCCGCGGCTCCCGTCCTTCGGCCTCACCGCCTCCTCATCCTCTTTCAACTTCCTTTCCTTTCAAGGAAATTGCGTTGTTTCCGGCCGTGCCCGAAGGCACAGTTGAGCCACTTCGCCGCTGGGGCGGGGACGGTCCGGGAGGTGGACGGCATGCGGGACACGCTGGTTCTCAACGCGAGCTTCGAGCCGCTGGCGACGGTGTCGCTGCGACGGGCGGTGGTGCTCGTGCTCCAGGGCAAGGCCGTCGTCGAGCGGGCCCGGCCGGAGCTCCGGGTGCGGGGCGCGACGGTCGAAGTGCCGGTGCCCCAGGTGATCAGGCTCTGCCGGTACGTACGGGTGCCGTTCCGAAGACGGGCCCCCTGGTCCCGGCGAGGCGTGCTCGTACGGGACCGGCACCGCTGCGCGTACTGCGGGCGGCGCGCGACGACGGTGGACCACGTGGTGCCGCGCTCGCGTGGGGGCGAGGACAGCTGGCTGAACACGGTGGCGGCGTGCGCGGAGGACAACCACCGGAAGGCGGACCGGACGCCCGAGCAGGCGGGGATGCGGATGCTGGCGCTGCCGTTCGAGCCGTCTCCGGGGGATGCGATGGTGCTGGCGGTGGGGTTGTCGGGGCGGGAGGAGCTTTTCCTCGCCCCGCCCCTTCCCGTGCCCGGGGGCTGACGTCCCCGGGCCCCCTTTCCGCGCTGACGCGCGGTGTCCTCGATCGTCGGCCGGGCTGATTCCCGGCCCGGCCGGCGATGAGGAAACAACCGGCTACTTCAGCAGCATCTGTGTGATGGCCACGGCCCCCACCGCCACGATGACCCCCCGTAGCGCCACCGGCGGCAGCCCGCGTCCCACCTTCGCGCCTATCTGGCCGCCCAGCGCGGAGCCGGCGGCGATGAGCAGGACCGCCGTCCAGTCGAAGTCCGCGACGAAGAGGAAGAACACCGCGGCGACGCCGTTGACGACGAGCGCGAGGACGTTCTTGATGCCGTTGACGCGCTGGAGGTCCTCGTCGAGCAGCAGGCCCATGAGGGCGAGGTAGAGGACGCCCTGGGCCGCGCCGAAGTAGCCGCCGTACGCGCTCGCGAGGAGCAGGCCGAGGAGCAGGGCGAGGCCGCCGTCGGTCGGGGCGGCTGCCGTGCCGCGGCGTTCGCGGCGCCGGGCGAGGGCCTTGGCGAGGGTCGGCTGGAGGACGACCAGGACGAGCGCGAGGCCGATGAGGACGGGCACGATCGCGTCGAAGGCCTCCGACGGGAGCGCCAGGAGCAGGATCGCTCCGGCGAGGCCGCCCACGAGCGCGGTGCCTCCCAGGCGTACGAGGCGGCCGCGCTGGCCCCGGAGCTCACGGCGGTAGCCGATGGCTCCGCTGATGTTGCCGGTGACGAGGCCGAGGGTGTTGGAGACGTTGGCGGTGACCGGCGGCAGGCCGATCGCGAGGAGCACCGGGAAGGTGAAGAGGGTGCCCGATCCGACGATGGTGTTGATGGTGCCCGCGCCGATGCCGGCGGCGAAGACCGCGAGTGCTTCCCAGATGGACAAGGCCATCTCCTTCATGGTCAGGGTGTCGCCTCCCCGCCGTGGAAGGTCGGGGGGCCACGCTGATCATGCAGGAGAGGGGGCGCTCGTCAGTCGATGGGGGGTGCCTCCCGGCGGGGCGACTCCTTGGCCGGCCGGGCGTCGGAGCTGTTCGGGCGCGGCGGGCCCATGGGGCCGAAGTTGCCGACGGCACCGCTGAGGCCCTTGAGGGCGTCGCCGATCTCGCTGGGAACGATCCAGAGCTTGTTGGCGTCACCCTCGGCGATCTTCGGCAGCATCTGGAGGTACTGGTAGGAGAGCAGCTTCTCGTCGGGGTCACCGGCGTGGATGGACTCGAAGACCGTGCGGATGGCCTGGGCCTCGCCCTCGGCGCGCAGGGCGGCGGCCCGGGCCTCGCCCTCGGCGCGCAGGATCGCGGACTGCTTCTCGCCCTCGGCCGTGAGGATCTGCGACTGGCGGATGCCCTCGGCGGTGAGGATGGCGGCGCGCTTGTCACGGTCGGCGCGCATCTGCTTCTCCATCGAGTCCTGGATGGAGGTGGGCGGCTCGATGGCCTTGAGCTCGACGCGGTTGACGCGGATGCCCCACTTGCCGGTGGCCTCGTCGAGGACGCCGCGCAGGGCGGCGTTGATCTCCTCGCGGGAGGTGAGGGTCCGCTCCAGGTCCATGCCACCGATGATGTTGCGCAGGGTGGTGACAGTGAGCTGCTCGATGGCCTGGATGAAGCTGGAGACCTCGTAGGTGGCGGCCCGGGCGTCGGTCACCTGGTAGTAGATGACGGTGTCGATGTTGACGACCAGGTTGTCCTGGGTGATCACCGGCTGCGGCGGGAACGGCACGACCTGCTCACGGAGGTCGATGCGGTTGCGGATGGAGTCGATGAAGGGGACGACGATGTTCAGTCCGGCGTTGAGCGTCCGGGTGTACCTGCCGAAGCGCTCGACGATCGCGGCGCTGGCCTGTGGGATGACCTGCACCGTCTTCATCAGGGCGATGAAGACGAGCACCACCAAGATGATCAGGACGATGATGATCGGTTCCATCGTGGCTCCCCGCGCCTGTTGTGGTTGATCGAATTCCTGAGTCTTTCAGAACACGCCGTCGCCGTGCAGGCTTTGGGGCAGATGGCGCTCCGTGCGACGGGCGGTCACATGACGACCGCCGTCGCGCCGTCGATCTCGACGACGTCCACCTGCTGGCCGGGGTCGAAGCTGCGCTCGGTGTCGAGGGAGCGCGCCGACCAGATCTCGCCGCCGATCTTGACGCGGCCGCCCTGGCCGTCGACCCGCTCCAGCACGACGGCCTGCCGGCCGCGGATCGCGTCCACCCCGGTGGCCAGCTCCGGGCGCCGGTCGCGGTGGCGGTTGGCGATGGGCCGCACGACGGCGATGAGGGCGACCGAGACGACGGCGAAGACGATGAACTGCGCCACCGCCCCACCGCCGAGGGCCGAGGTGACGGCGGCGGCGACGGCGCCTGCCGCGAGCATCCCGAACTCGGGCATCGCGGTGACGACCAGCGGGATGCCCAGTCCGACGGCGGCCACGAGCCACCACACCCAAGTGTCCACGTGTTCATGGTAGGGGCGGTGGCCGTGGCCGGACAGTGCGCGCGGCGCGCCGGGCGGGCGCGCGGGGTCAGGACAGGGGCAGACCCTGGGCGGTGAAGCGGTCGCCGCGCCGCTCGACGACCAGGGGGAGGCCGAAGCAGTGCGAGAGGTTGCGGGAGGTGAGCTCGAGCTCGACGGGGCCGGCCGCGAGCACCTTGCCCTGACGGATCATCAGCACGTGGGTGAAGCCGGCCGGGATCTCCTCGACATGGTGGGTGACCATGAGCATGGAGGGCGCGAGGGGGTCGCGGGCGAGCCGGCCGAGGCGGCGGACGAGGTCCTCGCGGCCGCCCAGGTCGAGGCCGGCGGCGGGCTCGTCGAGGAGCAGCAGCTCGGGGTCGGTCATCATCGCGCGGGCGATGAGGGTGCGCTTGCGCTCGCCCTCGGAGAGGGTGCCGAACTTCCGGTCCAGGTACTCCGTCATGCCGAGCACGTCGAGGAAGGCGCGGGCGCGCTGCTCGTCGACCTCCTCGTAGTCCTCGCGCCAGGTGGCCGTCATGCCGTAGGCGGCGGTGAGGACGGTCTGGAGGACGGTCTGGTTGCGCGGCAGCTTGTCGGCGAGGGCGATGCCCGCGACGCCGATCCGGGGGCGGAGCTCGAAGACGTCCACCGCGCCGAGCTTCTCGCCCAGGACCTTGACGGTGCCCGTGGTCGGGAAGAGGTAGCTGGAGGCGACATTCAGAAGAGTGGTCTTACCGGCGCCGTTGGGGCCGAGGACGACCCAGCGCTCCCCTTCCTTGACCGACCAGGAGACCTGGTCCACCAGAGCCCGGCCCTCGCGGACCACGGATACGTCCACCAGTTCCAGCACTTCGCTCATGAGCGCGTTGTCTCCCATTGCAGTGTCGTCGTCGCTTGCGCCTGTAGGCGAAGCCCCCTAGGGAAAACCTACGCCACCGGTTGTCGGCACCAGTCCTTAGGCTGGTGCCCATGCTGGATGAACACCGCTCAGGGCGGCTCACCGCATGGGGAAATGCCCTCATTGCCGGATTTGCCTCACCCGATGACGTAGCCCATCACATCAAGGGTGACGACGCCGCGCACCGCGTCACCGGCCTGCCCGGCGAGTCCGGTCCCGTCGGCCTCACGCTGGCGCTCGGCCGCCTCCGCGCCCTCGGGGCGACCGGTCTGCGGCTCGCGCTTCCGGTCCCCGGCCACCTGCTGGGGCTGACCGGCCCGCCGGAGTTCAACGCGCGTGCGCTGGAGGCCGAGGAGGCGGTCGTCGCCACCGGGGCCGCGCTCGGGCTCGTGCCGGAGGTGTACGAGGCGGGGCCCGAGGGCGATGTGCACGTCGAGGTGGAGTGGCACTGCATGGCCGTGCGGGACGCGCCGCCGGCCGACGTGCCCTCGCTGGGCGAGGCCGAGCGGGAGCTCGCCGAGGCGCTCCGGGAGGCGACCGAGGTGCTCACCCGGCTGGACGTGGCCGGCTCGGGGCCCGTGGCGCAGGCCGCCCTGGAGGCCTACCGGGCGCGGGCGGAGGCCGGGCGCGAGGTGCTGGCCCCGGGCTATCCGCCGCGCGCGGTGCGGGTGCTGGAGCTGGCGCAGCGGGTGGGCGCGCTGATCTCGATCGCCTACGCCCCGGGGGGCCACGAGGGCCGGGAGCACGGCGGCGCCGTGAGCGCGTCGGAGATGGCCGCCCGGGCCCATGCGCTGCGCCCGGTGGAGCGGACGGCCCGGCGGGCGCAGGTGGCCGCGTACAACGCCATGGTGGAGGAGCGGGAGCGCGGCTCGCGCTGACCGAAGCGGGGAAGGCCCCGCGGACCGGGGTCCGCGGGGCCTTCGCCGTACCGCGTGTACGTCGTGCGCGTCGGCCCGGAGGATCAGGCGTTGACGCAGGTGTTGCCGAAGGTCGGGTTGAGGAGCCCGATGAGGATGTCGATGGTGTTGCCGCAGACATTCAGCGGGACCTGGACCGGGACCTGGATGACGTTGCCGGAGACGACACCGGGCGAGCCCTTGGCGACACCGTGGGCGATGGCACCCTTGTGACGAGGGCCGTCGTCGTTGGCGGTCGCGGCGCTGACAGAGGCACCGGCGGCCAGGCCGGACACGGCCATGACGACGGCGGCCTTCTTGACACTGTTCATGAGGGTCTTCCTTCTGCTGATGTCCTTGACGACCCCAGCCGCGGGGTCGCGTAGTGATGAACGCCAGCGCACCGCCGATGGCACGGCCATCGGCGGTGTTTGCCCTCTTTCGGACGATTGATCGCCCTCGTCTGCCCGGCTACGTGGTGTCGGAGCCAGGCAGACCGGCTGCAACTGCTGGGCAGCCCCGCGGAGCGGGGGAGCGGTTGCTTAGTTGTTGACGCAGTGGTTGCCGACGGCCGGGTTGAACAGGCCGACCACGTTGATGGTGTTGCCGCACACGTTCACCGGGACCTTGACGGGCACCTGGATGACGTTGCCGGAGACGACGCCCGGGGAGTTCTGGGCGTGGCCGTCGGCCTGGGCGTGGGCGGAGGCCGCACCGGCGCCCGCGAGGGCGAGACCGCCGGCGGCGATCGTGACAGCAGCGGCCTTCTTCATGTTCTTCACTCTTCTTGTGACCTTCCTGGAGTTGCCACGGCCAGCCGCCGCGGTACGCCATGGAAAACGGGTCACGTTCGGTCAGGTTGCGGGGCCAGGTCGATCGCCACACGACCGTATGAATCTCTGATAGGAAGACGACATTCCGCTACGGCCGGGATCATGCTCCGATCCCATGTCGCACGGCCCACAGGGCCGCCTGCGTGCGGTCGGCGAGGTCCAGCTTCATCAGGATGTTCGAGACGTGGGTCTTGACAGTCTTCTCGGACAGCACGAGCGCCCTCGCGATCTCCCGGTTGGACCGCCCGTCCGCGATCAGGGCGAGCACCTCGCGCTCCCGCTCCGTGAGGGCGTTGCCCCGCCCGGTGCCGCCGCCCGCCTCGTCCTGGGACAGCAGGGCACCGGCCACCTCGGGCTGGAGCAGGACGTGCCCGGCGTGCACGGACCGGATCGCGCCGGCCAGGGCGTCCGGGTCGACGTCCTTGTAGACGTAGCCGGCCGCGCCCGCGCGCAGGGCGGGGATCACGGTCCGCTGCTCCGTGAAGCTGGTGACGACCAGCACCCGGGCCGGGTTCGCCAGCTCGCGGAGCTTGCGCAGCGCCTCGATGCCGTCGGTGCCCGGCATCTTCACGTCCATGAGGACGACGTCGGGGCGCAGCTCCTCGGCCCGCTGGACGCCCTCCGCGCCGTCCGCGGCCTCCCCCACGACCTCGATGTCGTCCTGGACCTCCAGAAAGGTGCGCAGCCCTCTGCGGACCACCTGGTGGTCGTCCACCAGCACCACCCTGATGACTCCGTCAGCCACCGGGGACCTCCATCTCGATCGTGGTGCCCTTCCCGGGCTCCGAGGTAACGGTCAGACCGCCGCCGACGCCACCGGCGCGGTCCCGCATGGAGACGAGCCCGAGGTGGCGGCCCGCCCGGCGGACGGCGGAGGGGTCGAAACCGCACCCGTCGTCCGTCACGCGCAGCACGACGCCCTGGCACCCCTTGCCCGCCTTGTCCGCCTTGCCTGCCTTGCCGGTCTTTCCGGTCCCGCCGGCATCGGCCGTCCTGCCGCCCTTACGGTCGGTGGCGTCCCCTCCGGAGCGGTGGAGGGTGACGGTGACCCGCTCGGCCCCGGAGTGCCGCAGGGCGTTGTGCAGGGCCTCCTGGGCGACCCGCAGGAGCGCCTCCTCCTGGGCCGCCGGCAGCGCCCGTACGCCCGGGGAGTCGAAGGTGACGTGGGCGGCGTGCGCCCGGTCCAGGACCTGGATCTGGGTCCGCAGGGTGGCGACGAGCCCGTCCTCGTCCAGGCCCGCCGGGCGCAGCTCCACGACGGCGGCGCGGAGCTCGTCGGCGGCCTCGGCGGCGAGCCGCCCCACCTCGTGCAGCTCCTCCTTGGCGCGGGCCGGGTCGCGGTCGACGAGCGCGGTGGCGGCCTGGGCGGTGAGCCGGAGGGAGAAGAGCTTCTGGGCCACGGCGTCGTGCAGCTCGTGGGCGAGGCGGGCGCGCTCCCCCGCGATGGTCAGCTCGCGGCTGCGCTCGTAGAGCCGGGCGTTGGTGAGGGCTATGGCGGCGTGCTGGGCGAGCACGCGCAGGAGTTCCTCGTCCTCCGCGGTGAAGCCGCAGCCGGGCTTGGCCGCCGGGTCCCTGCCCTTGCCCTTCTTGTTGGCGAGGAAGAGCGCGCCGAGGATCTCCTCCCCGTCCGCGACCGGCATGCCGATGAAGTCGTGCATCGGCGGGTGCGCGGCGGGCCAGCCGCCGAAGCGGGGGTCCTTGCTGACGTCGGCGAGGCGCTGCGGGGTGGCGTCCTGGATCATCGCGGCGAGGATGCCGTGCTGGCGGGGCAGCGGTCCGATGGCCTTCCACTGCGCCTCGCTGACGCCGTCGACGACGAACTGGGCGAAGCCGCCGTGGTCGTCGGGGACGCCGAGGGCCGCGTACTCGGCGTCGAGCAGCTCCCGGGCGGAGACGACGATCGTCTTGAGTACGTCGCGCACCTGGAGGTGCCGGCTCATGGCGAGGAGCGCGGTGCTCACGGCGGTCAGGCCGGAGCGTGGGCCATTGGTCATGGCTTCACGGTACCGAGGTGAGGGAAGGGGCGTATCGGACCGGCGGCGGCAGGCACCTAGGGCGCGCGGCCTAGGCCGTACGGCCCGGCGGGGGCTCCGGGTGGGCTCACGGGAGCCCACGGCCGGGCCGCCGGGGAGGAAGGGCGACGAGTTCCCGCATGTGGCCCCCACAGGCGCCGGCCGGCGGCCAGACTCGGAACATGTCTATACCAACGACACAGTGGACACCGACCCACGGCGATCCCTACCGGCCGGTTCCCTATCGCCCCGAGCGGATGCCGGCCGCCGAGTCGCTCGCCCGCGCGGCGGAGCTCCGGGAGCGGATGGACCGGCGCCGGACCGTCCGGCAGTTCTCGGCCGACCCGGTGCCGGAGCAGGTGGTGCGCGACGCGATCGCGTGCGCGGCCACCGCTCCGTCGGGGGCGCACCAGCAGCCGTGGACGTTCGCCCTGGTGCGGGACCCGGAGGTGCGGCGGCGGATCCGGGAGGCGGCGGAGGCCGAGGAGCGCCTCTCCTACGAGGGGCGGCTGGGCGAGGAGTGGCTGGCGGCGCTGCGGCCGCTGGGCACGGACGAGGTCAAGCCGCACCTGACGGACGCGCCCGCGCTGATCGTGGTCTTCCAGCAGCGCTACTGGCTGGGCGAGGCCGGTGACAAGCGCAAGCACTACTACGTGGACGAGTCGGTCGGCATCGCGGTGGGGATGCTGCTGTCGGCGCTGCACCTGTCGGGGCTGGCGGCGCTGGTGCACACCCCGAGTCCCATGCGCTTCCTGTCGGAGGTGCTGGGGCGGCCGGCGAACGAGAAGGCCTTCGCGGTGATCCCGGTGGGGTACCCGGCGGCGGACTGCCAGGTGCCCGATCTGGTCCGCAAGAGCCTGGACCAGGTACTGGTCGAGATCTGAGCAAACGATCACATACGCAAAGCGCAAGCGCCGTCACACCGGGTGAGACCCTCGGGCCCCCGGTGTGACGCCGGGCATAGGACCCAGGTCACCTACGACCTCGGCTAGTGGATGTGTAAGGCCTCCGTAAGCGGGTAGCAGGCCCGTTTCCACCCTCTTCCGCGGGTTCTCCGCAGGCCCCTCCGCAACGATGCCGGGTAGTACTCAGCTTCTTTGCCAGAGCTTTTTGCTGCCGCTAAGAATTGCGACGTCGCAGGGCGCCGTCGATCGAGACGCGGCGTCTTTTTTCGCGCCGATCCGGGCCACTGCGACTCAAGCGATCGGAAGAGGTTCAGCTCAGCATGCGCTCCCCCATCTCTGGCTATAGCCGCCTTACCAAGGTCCACAAGTTCTCCGCCGCCGGCATCGCCGCCGCGGGCGTCGCGGCACTGACGTTCGCCGCCCTGCCCGGTTCCGCGGACGCCGAGACGCAGTCCATCGCCGTGAAGCCGGTCGCCTGGAGCTCCGCCGACCTGGGTGTGCAGGGCCAGCAGGAGCAGCTCGGCAAGCAGTCCGACAACGCCGCCAAGCTGGCGAAGGCGGAGGCCGAGGCCAAGCAGCGCGCCGAGGCGAAGGCCAAGGCCGACAAGGAGCGGGCCGACAAGGAGGCCGCGAGCCGTTCCGAGGAGCGCAAGCCGGTCCAGGCCGCGCCCGCCGCCCCCGCGAAGCCGGTCTACGCGGACAACCTGGACGGCTGGATCCGCGAGGCCCTGGACGTCATGAAGGCCAAGGGCATCCCCGGCTCGTACGAGGGCATCAAGCGCAACATCATGCGCGAGTCGACCGGCAACCCCCGGGCGATCAACAACTGGGACTCCAACGCCGCCAAGGGCATCCCCTCCAAGGGCCTGCTCCAGGTGATCGACCCGACCTTCAAGGCGTACCACGTCGAGGGCACGTCCTGGGACATCTACGACCCGGTCGCCAACATCACCGCCGCGTGCAACTACGCGTGGAAGGTCTACGGCTCGATGGACAACGTGAACTCCGCCTACTAGGCCGAGGGAACGCACAGCCGCGTAGAACGCCGAAGGGCGGCACCCGGATCGGGTGCCGCCCTTCGGCGTTCTACGCGCGCGGTTACTTCCGCATGACCTCGGGCTCGTGCCGGCGCAGCAGGCGGGCGACGACGAAGCCGCAGGCGACGCCGAGGCCGAGCAGGACGCCCATGTCGAGCAGGTACTGGGCCGCGGTGTGCTCCCACAGGGGGTCGGGGCCCGCGCCCGGCCACGGCATCAGCACATTGAGGTCGGCCGTGGATCCGGCGGCGCCGATCGCCCAGCGGGAGGGCATCAGCCAGGCGATCTGCTCCACGCCGGGCTTGTCGAAGATCTGGAAGAGCACACCGGTGAAGACGACCTGGACGATCGCGAACATCACCAGCAGCGGCATGGTCTTCTCGGCGGTCTTCACCAGCGAGGAGATGATCAGGCCGAACATCATCGAGGTGAAGCCCAGGGCCATGACCACCAGGGTCATCTCGACCGCCGGCAGGCTGGTGAGGATGACGCCTTCCTTCGGCATCTTCTCCCCCCGGACCCCGAAGCCGATGGCGCTGATGAGCGCGCCCTGGATGACGGTGATGAAGCCCAGGACGACGACCTTCGACATCAGGTACGCCGAGCGGGAGAGGCCCGTCGCCCGCTCGCGTTCGTAGATCACCCGTTCCTTGATCAGCTCACGGACGGAGTTGGCCGCGCCCGCGAAACAGGCGCCGACCGCGAGGATCAGCAGGATGGTGCCGGCGTCGCGGTTGGTGAAGTGGGACTTCGCCGGGCCGGGGCCGAGGCCGAAGTCGGCCGGGATGACCGTGCTCACCGCGCCGAGCACGGCGGGCAGGATCAGCATCAGGGCCAGGAAGCCCCGGTCGGAGGCGATCACCGAGACATAGCGGCGCATCAGGGTCCACAGCTGGGAGCCCCAGCTCTGGGCCTTGGGCGGCTGGATCATCTGCGGCTGGACGTGCACCGACTGCGGGGCGACGGCGTCGATGTCCGCGGCGTACATCTGGTAGTGCTGCGAGCCCTTCCAGCGGCCCGCCCAGTCGTAGTCGCGGTAGTTCTCGAAGGCCGAGAAGACGTCCGCCCAGGTCTCGTAGCCGAAGAAGTTCAGCGCTTCCTCGGGCGGACCGAAGTAGGCGACCGAGCCGCCCGGCGCCATCACCAGCAGCTTGTCGCAGATGCCCAGCTCGGCGACGGAGTGGGTGACCACCAGGACCGTGCGGCCGTCGTCGGCGAGGCCGCGCAGCAGCTGCATGACGTCGCGGTCCATGCCCGGGTCGAGGCCCGAGGTGGGCTCGTCCAGGAAGATCAGCGACGGCTTGGTGAGCAGCTCCAGGGCGACGGAGACGCGCTTGCGCTGACCGCCGGAGAGGGAGGTGACCTTCTTCTCGGCGTGGATGTCGAGCTTGAGCTCGGTGAGCACCTCGCCTATCCGGGCCTCGCGCTCGGAGGCCGCGGTGTCGCCCGGGAAGCGGAGCTTGGCGGCGTAGCGCAGCGCCTTCCGGACGGTGAGCTCCTTGTGCAGGATGTCGTCCTGCGGGACCAGACCGATGCGCTGGCGCAGCTCGGCGAACTGCTTGTAGAGGTTCCGGTTGTCGTAGAGGACGTCGCCCTCGTTGGCCGGGCGATAGCCGGTGAGCGCCTTCAGCAGGGTGGACTTGCCGGAGCCGGACGGGCCGATGACCGCGATCAGCGACTTCTCGGGGACGCCGAAGGAGACGTCCTTGAGGATCTGCTTGCCGCCGTCGACCGTCACGGTGAGGTGGCGGGCGGAGAAGGAGACGTCGCCGGTGTCGACGAACTCCTCCAGCCGGTCGCCGACGAGGCGGAAGGTGGAGTGACCGACACCGACGATGTCGTGGGGGCCGATGATCTGCTGGCGGACCGGCTGACCGTTGACATAGGTGCCGTTGTGGCTGCCGAGGTCGACGATCTCGAAGCGGCCGTCGCCGGTGGCCCGGAATTCGGCGTGGTGCCGGGAGACCTGGAGGTCGGAGACGACCAGCTCGTTCTCCAGCGCACGACCGATGCGCATCACCCGGCCCACGGCCATCTGGTGGAAGCTGGTCGGGCTGCGGTCGCCGTAGACGGGCGGGGCGCCGCCCTGCGAGGGGGCACCGCCGTGTGCCGGGGGCTGGTGCGCGGGCTCGGGGTTCTGGTGCGGGACGTACGCCTGCTGATGTGCCTGCTGAGATGCCTGCTGGTGCGCCTGGTGCTGAGCCTGCTGGTGCGCCGCCTGCTGCTGCCAGGCGTCCGGCGCCGGCTGCTGGTACGGGGGCTGCTGCTGCCAGCCGCCGGGCTGCTGGTGCTGCGGCGGCTGGTGGTGCTGGGGCTGGTGGTGCTGGGGCTGGTGGTGCCCGGGAACCTGCGGGGCCATCGCGGTCTGCGCGCTGTAGAGGTCCCCGGCGGGTGCGCCGATCCCGGCCCCGGCGGCGGCGAGATTCAGCCGCGGGCCGTCCGTCGCGTTGCCCAGGTGGACGGTCGAGCCGGGGCCGATCTCCATCTGGTGGATCCGCTGGCCCTGCACATAGGTGCCGTTGGTGCTGCCGTGGTCCTCGATGACCCAACTGCGGCCGCCCCACCGCACGGTGGCGTGCCGCCACGAGACACGGGCGTCCTGCAGCACCATGTCGCCCTGCGGATCACGACCCAGGGTGTACGACCTGGACGGATCGAGCGTCCAGGTCTGTCCATTCAATTCCAGTACGAGTTCCGGCACTCCATGCCCCACTACTTGTCCCCCGATGAGCCCCCTGCACAGGGAGTCTAGGGATGGCGAACATCGGGAGGAACTATTTCAGGCACAGTCGCCGAACCGAAACTCGGGACTGACGCAACCGTGTAACAGGCGCCGTTGACGGCGGCGAAACACGCCCTGAGAGTAGGTACCGCCACGGATGCGTACGGATCATGCGCAATCCGGGCACCGGTCGGCAACGGGGGGCGCCATGACCAAGGGCAACGACGCGCGGCAACCACGCGGCCGGATATCCGCCGCGGAGCTTCTCCTTTCCTCCATAGCGGCTGTGAGCTGGGCTTTTCTCGCCATGGCCGGAATTTCGGCGCTGGGTCTGCATCTGCTCGGGGCGGATACGGCGGGCGCGCTCGGCCCGATGACGGCGGCGGCCGTCGTCCTCGCGGTGGGTGGATCCGTCACCCCATCGGGTGCGGTGGAAGCCTTCGGTCTGAAGGGCGCGGCGGCGCACACCGCCATCGAGATCGCGCCACTGGGCGTGAGCCTGGCGGGCGCGCTCCTGCTGGGAACGATCTTCGCGCGGTCGCTGCGGTCGGCCGGCCCCACCGTGCGCGCGGGCGAGCTCGTCCTGCGGACGGGCACGGTGGCCGTGCTCTTCCTGCTGCTCCTCGGCGGGCTGGCCTGGGCCGGCGAGGACAGCGTCACCATCGACGGGGCGGCCCTCGGCCTCGGCGGAGGGGGCGGCACCGGCGGAGGGGGCGGCGGGCCCCATCTGGTGATCCCCGGAATAGGCGACCTCGGCAACATCGGCGGCCTCCCCGACCGGCTCGCGGGGCTGGCCGGTGCCAAGGCGTCCGTCGGGTTCTCGGTGCGGACCGGGCCCTCCCTGGCCGGGGGCGCCGGCTGGGTGCTCGGCGTCCTGCTGATCACGCTGCTGGCCGCGCGCCGGGCCCCGCTCCCGCGCGGCTGGGAGCTCCTGCACCGGAGCGTGCGCCCGGCGGTCTCGGCGCTGTGCGCCGTGCTGGTCCTCGCGGTCGGCGCCGGACTGGCGGCGGCCTGCTACGCGGCGGCGGTCGACGACCACCCCGGGCGGGTGCTGGGGGCCGCGCTCCTCGGGGCGCCCAACGGCGTCTGGCTGGGGCTGCCGCTCGGGATGCTCGTCCCCTGGCGCGGCACCGCGACCGGGGCGCTGGCGCAGATGCTGCCGTCCCCGCTCGACGAACTGCTGACCGCCCGGATGAACGAGTCGGTGACGCTGGGACGGCTCGCGGAGCTGGACGGGCGGGTGTGGCTGCTGGCCGTGGGCTGCGCGCTGCTGATGCTCGCGGCCGGGGTGCTCACCGCGGTCCGTACGCCCCGGGGCGCGCTGACGCCGGTGCGCTTCGCCGCCCGGTGCGCGGGGGCGCTGGGGGTGGCGACGGCCGTGGCGCTGCCGGTGCTGGTGCTGGTGACCCGGGTGCGGGTGGACGCCGGGCTGTCCGTGCTCGGCTTCGACGCCTTCGGGGCCGGGCTGGACCTGCGGGGCAGCATCCCGGCGGCCGTGGGCCTGGGCGCGGCCTGGGGCGCGGCGGCCGGGGCGGCCGGCGGGCTGCTGGCGTGCGCGGCCGGCGCGGCGGGACGGCGCGCGGTCCGGTCCGCGCCGGGCGCCCCGGATTCCCGTACCTACCCGGACCTGGCCTATCTGCCGGGGCCATACAACCCCTCGCCGGTGCACCGGCCCGCGCACGACGACACCAACCCGTACAAGCGGCAGCCGCTCGACGACCGCTACAGCGCGCCGACCCGGACCGGCAGCCCGATGCCGCCGCTCCGGCACCGGCGGCGGTCCAGGGGCGGCTACGCGTACGGCACCTCCATGCCGGACGGGGGACCTCCGCCGCCGGGCCCGCCGCCCGCGCCGCCGGGGAAGCCTCCGGGACCGCCCCCGGGGCCACCTCCGGGGCCGCCGCCGGGGCGTCGTTAACGCCGAGTCCGTCCAGTCTTCGCCGTCCGGCCGGTGGGACACCCGTACGGTCCCGGTGCGGGTGCGGATACGGTTAGAGGACCATGAGCGCATCGCAGACCTCGCCTGCCACCCCCGTCACCGGTGACGACGTACCGACTCTCCTCGTCAAGATCTTCGGGAAGGACCGGCCGGGCATCACCGCCGGGCTCTTCGACACCCTCGCCGCCTACGCCGTCGACGTCGTCGACATCGAGCAGGTCGTCACCCGGGGCCGGATCACCCTGTGCGCCCTGGTCGTCGCGCCCGCCGGCGGCGCCACGGCGGAGGGCGAGCTGCGGGCGACCGTGCACAGCTGGGCGGAGTCGCTGCACCTCCAGGCGGAGATCATCTCCGGCCTGGGCGACAACCGGCCGCGTGGCACGGGGCGTTCCCACGTCACCGTGCTCGGCCATCCGCTGACCGCCGAGTCGACCGCGGCCATCGCCGCGCGCATCACCGGCACCGGCGGCAACATCGACCGCATCTTCCGGCTGGCGAAGTACCCGGTGACGGCCGTGGAGTTCGCGGTGTCGGGCGCGGAGACGGAAGAGCTGCGCACCGCGCTGGCCACCGAGGCCGCAGCGCGTGGGGTGGACGTGGCGGTCGTGGCGGCGGGTCTCCAGCGGCGGGCCCAGCGCCTGATCGTGATGGACGTCGACTCGACGCTGATCCAGGACGAGGTCATCGAGCTGTTCGCGGCACACGCGGGCTGCGAGGCCGAGGTCGCGGAGGTGACCGCGCGGGCGATGCGCGGCGAGCTGGACTTCGAGCAGTCGCTGCACGCCCGGGTGGCGCTGCTGGCCGGGCTGGACGAGTCCGTGGTGGACAAGGTGCGGGCGGAGGTCCGGCTCACGCCGGGCGCCCGGACCCTGATCCGGACGCTGAAGCGGCTCGGTTACCAGGTAGGGGTGGTCTCCGGCGGCTTCACGCAGGTCACGGACGACCTCCAGGAGCGGCTGGGTCTGGACTTCGCCTCCGCCAACACCCTGGAGGTGGTGGACGGCCGGCTGACCGGCCGGGTGACCGGGGAGATCGTGGACCGGGCGGGCAAGGCCCGGCTGCTGCGCCGGTTCGCCGCCGAGGCGGGCGTCCCGCTCGCCCAGACCGTGGCCATCGGGGACGGCGCGAACGACCTGGACATGCTCAACGCGGCGGGTCTGGGGGTGGCGTTCAACGCGAAGCCGATAGTGCGGCAGGCCGCGCACACGGCGGTGAACGTGCCGTTCCTGGACACGGTGCTGTATCTGCTGGGCGTCACGCGGGAAGAGGTCGAGGCGGCGAACACGCACGAGTGAACGTGCGAGCGAGGGCGGTCCCTACCGCTTTCGGGCCCGCCCCGGACCCGGTCCCCGGACTCCGCCGGTGCGCCGCCGGGAGGTGTCCCCGAACGGCCCGGCCCCCGGGGACAGCGCGCACCGAGCGCTACGCGTGCGGGCTCCAGAACGCGACCAGCCGGCCCACACCGTGCTCGACGCCCTTCCAGGAGCCGGTGAACGTCAGGACCGCCATCGCGGACGTGGGGAACCCGGAGCGGTTCATCCGCGGCAGGAGATCGGCCTCCGACTCCCCCGCCAGGGCGTCGGCCAGGGCGTGCATCCCGGGGTTGTGCCCGATCAGCAGCAGGTCGCCGACCTCGTCGGAGACCTCGTTGACGACCGCGATGAGCTCGCCGAGCGAGGCTTCGTAGAGCCTGTCCTCATAGACCGTCCGGGGGCGCTGCGGCAGCTCCGGGACGGCGAGCTTCCAGGTCTCGCGGGTGCGGGCGGCGGTGGAGCAGAGAGCGAGGTCGGGGACGATGCCGGAGCCGGCGAGCCAGCGGCCCGCGGCCGGGGCGTCCTTGCGGCCGCGGTCGGCGAGGGGACGCTCGTGGTCGTCCGCGTCGGACCACTCGGCCTTGGCGTGCCGGAGAAGAACAATCCTGCGGGTCGGTTCGGCGCTCATGTTTTCCAGCTTCGCATGAAAAGCACGGCGAGGCGCGGGGTGTTGGGAGGCTTCCACCCCCTGACCTCCACGGAACCTTCCCGCGGTCTCCGTCCGGTCTCCCCGGGCCCGGGCCGCCGGTGCGGCCGTCAGGCGGACAGGCGGCCGAGCGCGTGCTGGACGAAGTCCACGACACGGGTGACGGTGCCCGGTCCCGCGGTCCCGGCGCCCGGTTCCACGGCGTCGGAGGCGGAGGCCGGGGACGTCAGCAGGGCGAGCAGGGTCACGAAGGCCACCACGGGCAGCACGAGGGCCCACCAGGGCAGCCTGGTCTGCGCGGTGCCGGGGCGGATCCGGGCTTTCGTACCGGCGGACATGGAATCTCCTCCGAGCGGTTCGGCGCACCGCCTCTTCGCGGTGTACTACGAACCTACGGAGCGCGGCGCCCCGCTCCCATCCGGAGGACCACCCAGTTCACCCTGAGCCCAGCCCCCTAAGGGACGGTGGGGTTAGCCCCACCCCCGGCTCAGGGGGACGCGAGGGTGGCGATCACGCCGATGACGACGGTGATGCCGAGCATCGCGCCGAGGATGGTGAGCAGCATCTTCTGCCCGTTCTTGGGGTTCGGTTCCAGGACTGGCATGGCACCAGTGTCGCACCGGCCCGAGGGGGCCGGACAGCAGGGGTCATATCTCACCGTCGGGGGGCATATCCCGACGTCAGGGGCGAGGTCCCGGCCCCGGGGCCGACGCCGGGCCGTCCCCCGGAGCCGGATCCCGGCCCCGGGGCCGGCGCTCGTCCCGGGGTCAGATCTCGTCCTCGACGACGCGGTCGCGGCCGGCCAGCACGCCCGCCACCGCCTGAGGCACCATCAGGGCCGCCATCAGGGCGATCGGCGCGTCCCAGCCGCCGGTGGTCTCGTTGAGCCAGCCCACGAGGAGCGGGCCGGGGATGGCGAGGAGGTAGCCGACGCTCTGGGCGAAGGCGGACAGCCGGACGACGCCCGCGCCGGTCCGCGCCCGCATTCCGATCATGGTCAGGGCAAGGGAGAAGGCGCAGTTGGAGAGGCCCAGCAGCAGCACCCAGGCCCAGGCGCCGGCGGCCGGAGCCAGCCACAGCCCCGCGTAGCCGGCCAGGCCGCAGCACGCGAGGGCGGCGGCGAGGACGCCCTGGTGGGCGAGCCGGGCGGCGAGGCGCGGCAGGAGGAAGGAGAGGGGGACGCCCATCAGCATCGTCGCCGCGAGCAGCACCCCGGCGGTGGCGGCGGGGACGCCCGCGTCCCGGAAGATCGCCGGCAGCCAGCCCATGGCGATGTAGGCGCTGGTGGCCTGGAGCCCGAAGAAGGAGGCCAGGGCCCAGGCGGTGGGGCTGCGGGTGATGCGGGTGCGCGGGGTGTCCTCCGCGGCTCCGGGGGCGGGGGTGGCGGCACGGCTCCTGCGGTCCCGGACGGTGAGCACGGCCCAGGGCAGCACCGCGAGGACGGCGAGCGCGGCCCAGGCGAGGAGCCCGAGCCGCCAGCCGCCGCCCAGCGCGCCGGTGAGCGGGACGGTCGTGGCGGCGGCGAGCGAGGTGCCGGCGGCGACGGCCATCGTGTAGAGGCCGGTCATGGGGCCGATCCGGTCGGGGAACCAGCGCTTGACGACCACGGGCATCAGGACGTTGCCGACGGCTATGCCGGCGAGGGCGAGCGCGCTGAGCGCCAGGAAGCCGGGGACGCCGCCCAGGAACGGCCGCAGGGCGAGGCCCGCGGCGGTCGCGGCCATCCCGGCGCACACCACCCCGGCCGGTCCCCAGCGGCGGGACAGCCGGGGCGCCGCGAGCCCGAAGGCGGCGAAGCAGAGGGCCGGCACGGAGGTGAGGAGGCCGGCGACGGCGCCGCTCATGCCGAGGCCGGCGCGCACCTCCTTCAGGAGCGGGCCGAGGCTGGTGACGGTGGGCCGGAGGTTGAGCGCGGCGATGACGAGGGCCAGGACGAGGAGCCCGCCCCGTGCGCCGCCGCCGGGGAGCCGGGCGTCGTCGGTGCCGCGCGGGCCGGGGCGCGTTACGCCGTCCGGGGGACGGGTGACGGGCGGGGCCGAGATCAGTTCGTCGTCCATGTGTGCCATGAACGCATCATGCCCGTGTCGTCACCCGGGCAGCCGGGCGCGGGGCGGGCGACGGAGAACGGGGGACGCGGAGCGGGAACGGACCGGTCGTCCGGGCCACCGTCCCCACGGGACGGGCCGGTCATCCAGGCTGGTGCGTCACCCAGGCGCGGCGTATCTCCAGCCAGCAGCGCTGGGTGAGGGAGACGTGCCGGGCGGGGTCGACGGCGGCCGGGGCGGTGTCCATGTCGGGGTCCCACCAGCGGGCGCACTCGACGTGCAGCTGCACGCGGTCGGGGGTGGAGTTGCCGTTGAAGCAGTCGGCCCGGGCGTGCGAGCCGTGGACACGGGTGCCGCACTCGGCCCGCGGTGGCCCGGCGGGCGCCGCGCGGGCGGCCGGTCCCAGGGTGACGGTGAGCGCGGCCGCGGTGCACAGCAGGGCGGCCGTACGGCGGAACGGGGTCCTCATGGCCGGTACACCTCCTCCCGCCCCGAGCGTCCCCTCCCCCAGTGTGCGGGCGGGGGCCCGGCCGCACGACCCGGGAACGCGGGAAGGCCCGCCCGGACGCCTGGGTCCGGGCGGGCCTTCCCGTGGGGTCGCCGAGGGTCAGGCGCCCATCATGTGCACGCCGCCGTCGACGTGGACGATCTCACCCGTGGTGCGCGGGAAGAAGTCGGACAGCAGACCGACGACGCCGCGGCCCGCCGGCTCCGGGTCGGCCAGGTCCCAGCCGATCGGGGCGCGGTGGTTCCACACGTCCGCGAGCTCCTCGAAGCCCGGGATGGACTTGGCGGCCATCGACTTGATCGGGCCGGCCGAGACCAGGTTGCAGCGGATGCCCTGGGGGCCCAGGTCGCGGGCGAGGTAGCGGTTGGTGCCCTCCAGGGCGGCCTTGGCCACGCCCATCCAGTCGTACTTCGGCCAGGCGACCTGCGCGTCGAAGGTCAGGCCGACGACCGAGGCGCCCGGCGACATCAGCGGCAGCAGGGCCATGGTCAGCGACTTGTAGGAGTACGCGGAGACCTGGACCGCCGTGGAGACGTCCTCCCAGGTCGCCTCCAGGAAGTTGAAGGCGCCCTGCGGGCCGAAGGCGATGGAGTGCACGATGCCGTCGAGGCGGGCGTCCTCGCCCTGGAGCTCACGGACCTTGTCCGCCAGCCCGTCGAGGTGCTCCTGGTTGGTGACGTCCAGCTCGATGACCGGAGCGGGCTTCGGCAGCCGCTTGGCGATGCGCTCGACCAGGCTGAGCCGGCCGAAGCCGGTCAGGATGACCTCGGCGCCCTCGTTCTGGGCGACCTTGGCGGCCTGGAAGGCGATCGACGACTCCGTGAGGACGCCGGTGACCAGGATGCGCTTGCCTGCGAGGATTCCACTCATGACGTTCAGTGACCCATGCCCAATCCGCCGTCGACAGGAATGACGGCTCCAGTGATGTATGCGGCCTCGTCCGAGGCGAGGAAGCGGACCGAGGCGGCGATCTCCTCGGGCTGCGCGTAGCGCGCGAGCGGAACCTGCTTCGTGATGTTCTCCCGCTGCTCGTCGCTGAGCACACGGGTCATGTCGGTGTCGACGAAACCGGGGGCGACGACGTTGCAGGTGATGTTCCGGGAGCCGAGCTCACGGGCGATCGAGCGGGCGAAGCCGACCAGACCGGCCTTGGAGGCGGCGTAGTTGGCCTGGCCCGCCGAGCCCAGCAGGCCGACGACGGAGGAGATCAGCACGATACGGCCCTTGCGGGCGCGCAGCATGGCCCGGGAGGCGCGCTTGACGACCCGGAAGGTGCCGGTGAGGTTGGTGTCGACGACGGAGGTGAAGTCGTCCTCCGACATGCGCAGCAGCAGCTGGTCGCGGGTGACGCCGGCGTTGGCCACCAGCACCTCGACCGCGCCCTGCTTCTCCTCGATCTCCTTGTACGCCTGCTCGACCTGCTCGGGGTCCGTGATGTCGCACTTCACGGCCAGGAAGCCGGCCGGCGGCTCACCCGAGCGGTAGGTGATCGCGACCTTGTCGCCCGCTTCGGCGAAGGCGCGCGCGATGGCGAGGCCGATGCCCCGGTTTCCTCCGGTGACGAGAACCGAGCGGCTCAAGGGACCACCCTTCCTTCACGTATAGCTGCCATATCGGACTGCTGATCGTCTGTACCGTACGAAAACTATCTGGCCGGAGCACGCTACGTGCAGCCCGCCTCAAACAGGAGCGCATCGTGGTCACTGTCGGGTCCCTACAGAAAACACTGGTCAGTGGCGGATACGGCGCGACATGATTCACAGCGACGACCCCCGGGAGGACCCTGTGCCCCATCCGACACCCCACTCCGTCGACGAGTCATTCCTCGCCCTGCCGCTGCGGCCGCTGGCCGACGCGGCGCTCGCGCGGGCCCGCGCCCTGGGCGCCGAGCACGCGGACTTCCGCCTGGAGCGGGTGCGCAGCGCCTCCTGGCGGCTGCGTGACGCCCGTCTGGCGGGCTCCTCGGACACCACCGACGTCGGTTACGCCGTGCGCGTCGTGCACGGCGGCTGCTGGGGCTTCGCGGCGGGCGTGGACCTGACGATGGACGCCGCGGCGCGGGTGGCCGGGCAGGCCGTGGCGATGGCGAGGCTCTCGGCGAAGGTCATCGCGGCGGCCGGCTCCGACGAGCGGGTGGAGCTGGCCGACGAGCCGGTGCACGCCGAGCGGACGTGGGTCTCCGCGTACGAGGTGAACCCGTTCGGGGTGCCGGACGCGGAGAAGACCGCCCTGCTGGCGGAGTGGAGCGGACGGCTGCTGGCGGGCGAGGGCGTCGCGCACGCGGACGCGTCGCTGGTCACCGTGCAGGAGAACAAGTTCTACGCGGACTCCGCCGGCACGACCACCACCCAGCAGCGGATCCGGCTGCACCCGGAGCTGACGGCGGTCGCGGTGGACCCGGCGGGCGGCGGCTTCGACGCGATGCGCACCCTGGCGCCGCCGGCCGGCCGGGGCTGGGAGTACCTGACGGGCACGGGCTGGGACTGGGACGCGGAGCTCGCGGAGATGCCCGCGCTGCTGGCGGAGAAGATGCGCGCGCCGAGCGTCCGCGCCGGTTCGTACGACCTGGTGGTCGACCCGTCCAACCTGTGGCTGACGATCCATGAGTCGATCGGCCACGCCACCGAGCTCGACCGGGCCCTCGGCTACGAGGCGGCGTACGCGGGCACGTCGTTCGCGACGCCCGACAAGCTGGGCACCCTGAAGTACGGCTCGGAGATCATGAACGTGACGGGCGACCGGACCGCCGAGCACGGCCTGGCGACCGTCGGCTACGACGACGAGGGCGTGGCGGCCCAGTCCTGGGACCTCGTCAAGGACGGCGTGCTCACCGGCTACCAGCTGGACCGCCGGATCGCGAAGCTCACCGGCCTGGGCCGGTCCAACGGCTGCGCCTACGCCGACTCGCCCGCGCACGTGCCCGTGCAGCGGATGGCGAACGTCTCGCTCCGGCCGGCGCCGGACGGCCCCTCGACGGAGGAGCTGATCTCCGGTGTGGAGCGGGGGATCTATGTGGTCGGTGACCGCTCATGGTCCATCGACATGCAGAGGTACAACTTCCAGTTCACCGGTCAGCGGTTCTTCCGGATCGAGAACGGGCGGCTCGCCGGGCAGCTCCGTGACGTCGCCTACCAGGCGACGACCACCGACTTCTGGGGCTCCATGACGGCCGTCGGCGGCCCGCAGACGTATGTCCTCGGGGGCGCGTTCAACTGCGGGAAGGCGCAGCCGGGGCAGGTCGCCGCGGTCTCGCACGGCTGCCCGTCGGCCCTCTTCCGGGGCGTCAACATCTTGAACACCACCGAGGAGGCGGGTCAGTGAGCCGCCACCACCGCCCCGGCCGGGGTCCCGGGGTCCGCCCCCCGGGCAAGCACAGCCTGAACACCACCGAGGAGGCCGCTCAGTGAGCCGTCGTCACAAGCCCCACGAGATCGTCGAGCGCGCCCTGGAGCTGTCCCGCGCCGACGGCTGCGTGGTGATCGCGAGCGAGGAGTCCACCGCCAACCTGCGCTGGGCCGGCAACGCCCTGACCACCAACGGCGTCACCCGCGGCCGTACGGTCACCGTGATCGCGACCGTCGACGGCACGGAGGGCACCGCCTCCGGCGTCGTCTCCCGGTCGGCGGTCACCGCGGCCGAGCTGGAGCCGCTGGTGCGGGCCGCCGAGGCCGCCGCGCGGGAGGCCGGGCCGGCCGAGGACGCCCGGCCGCTGGTGACCGGTGTGCCGCGGTCCGCCGACTTCACGGACGGGCCCGCCGAGACCTCCTCCGCGGTCTTCGACGCCTTCGCGCCCGCGCTCGGCGAGTCCTTCGCCCGTGCCCGCGCCGAGGGCCGCGAGCTCTACGGCTTCGCGCACCACGAGGTCGCCTCGCACTACCTCGGCACCTCGACGGGGCTGCGGCTCCGCCACGACCAGCCCACCGGCACGCTGGAGCTGAACGCCAAGTCCCCGGACCGGCTGCGCTCCGCCTGGGCGGGCCGGGCCACCCGGGACTTCCGCGACGTCGACCCGCTGGAGCTGGACGCCGACCTCGCGCGCCGGCTCTCCTGGGCCGAGCGGCGGATCGAGCTGCCCGCCGGGCGGTACGAGACGCTGCTGCCGCCGACCGCCGTGGCCGACCTGCTGATCTACCAGCAGTGGTCGGCGGCGGCCCGGGACGCGGCCGAGGGCCGTACGGTCTTCTCCAGGGCGGGCGGCGGCACCCGGGTCGGCGAGAAGCTGTCGGGGCTGCCGCTGACGCTGCGCAGCGACCCGGCCGCCGAGGGCCTGGAGTGCGCGCCCTTCGTGCTCACCGCGAGCTCCGGCGACGACGCGTCCGTCTTCGACAACGGCCTGCCGCTGGGCCGCACGGACTGGATCCGGGACGGGGTGCTGGAGCACCTGGTGACCACCCGGCACAGCGCCGGTCTGACGGACCTGCCGGTGGCCCCCTTCGTCGACAACCTGATCCTGGACGGGGGCGGCACCCGCTCGCTGGACGAGATGGTCGCCGCCACCGAGCGCGGCCTGCTGCTGACCTGCCTCTGGTACATCCGCGAGGTCGACCCGGCGTCGCTGCTGCTCACCGGGCTGACCCGGGACGGCGTCTATCTGGTGGAGAACGGCGAGGTCGTCGGCGAGGTCAACAACTTCCGCTTCAACGAGTCGCCGGTCTCGCTGCTCTCCCGCGCCACCGAGGCCGGGCGGACCGAGCGGACGCTGCCGCGCGAGTGGGGCGACTACTTCACCCGTGCCGCGACGCCCGCCCTGCGCGTGCCGGACTTCAACATGAGCTCGGTCAGCCAGGGGGTGTGACAGACGGGGCGCGCGACCGGTCCGAATAGACTGGTCCGCGTCCGGTCCGTCCCTGCCGCCGGGGCCCCGCGCCCCCGCGCCCCTACCCGCTCCACCCTCATCGATCCTTCCCACCGATCACCAGGAACGTCATGACACGCCTCGGCGAATCCGTCGCCCGCGCCAGCGAGCTCCTCGCGCAGGACCTCTCCTCCGACCAGACCGTCCAGCGGCTGCTCACGGAGACGGGCTCGCGGCGCTATCTCGACCTGACGGATCTGTCGGCGAAGGAGCAGGCCGAGCTGATCGCCTCGCGCACCGTCGAGGTGCTGCCGGGCGTGGCGAAGCTCGCCGAGCGCATCGACGCGCGGAAGGCCGAGGGCAAGGGCCTCTCGATCAAGCTGGGCATCGACCCGACCGCGGCCGACGTCCACCTCGGGCACGCCGTGCCGGTGATCATCCTCAGCCGGTTCCAGCGCATGGGCCACGACGTCACCCTGCTCATCGGTGACTTCACGGCCAAGATCGGCGACCCGACGGGCCGTACGGCGGAGCGTCCGCCGCTGACGGACGAGGACATCGCCCGGAACCTGGCGGGCTACCGCGAGCAGGTCCGGCCGTTCTTCGACTTCGAGAAGGTCACGTTCGTCCAGAACAGCTCCTGGCTGGCGCCGTACACCTTCCCGGAGCTGCTCGGCCTGCTCTCCCAGGTGCCGGTCTCGCAGCTGCTCCAGCGCGAGGACTTCCGCACCCGGCTGGCGGCCGGCTCGGGCCTCTCCATGGCGGAGCTGCTCTACCCGATCGCGCAGGGCCTGGACTCGGTCGCGCTGGACTGCGACGTCGAGCTCGGCGGCGCGGACCAGCTGCTCAACCTCCAGATGGGCCGCAAGCTGATGGAGCTGCGGGGCCAGAAGCCGCAGCTCGTCGTCACGATGCCGCTGATCGAGGGCACGGACGGCACGGGCGCGAAGATGTCCAAGTCCAAGGGCAACTACGTGGGCCTGACCGCCCCGGCCGACGACGTCTTCGGCAAGATCATGTCGGTGCCGGACCGGCTGATGGAGCCCTACCTCAAGGCCTGGACCGAGTGGACGGACCAGGAGGTCGCCCTGGTGCTGGCCCGGGTCGAGGACCGGTCGCTGCACCCGATGGACCTCAAGAAGGTCCTGGCCGGCGAGGTCGTGACGGCGCTGTACGGCGTCGAGGCGGCCATGGCGGCGCGGGCCGGGTTCGTCGCGCAGTTCTCGAAGAAGAGCTTCACCGACGTGGAGTCGCTGCCCGTGGTGGACCTCGCGGAGCACGGCGCGGAGCCCGCGACGACGGTGCTCAGCCAGGTCCTGGGCTTCCAGCCGAGCGCCTCGGCCGCGCGCCGGGTCGCCAAGCAGAACGGCCTGCGGCTGATCGTGGAGCACGCGGGCGGCCAGGAGTCGGTCGTGCTGGCCGAGGCCGCGGCTGTCCGTCCGCTGGCGGAGGTCGTCAAGGAGACCCTGGCCGACGCGGCCGGGGCCGGCGCGGGCGAGATCACCGGGGTGTACCTGAAGGCCGGCCGGAAGATCGCGCAGCTCTCCGGCGTCTGACGGGCCCGCCGGGCACACGGTCCAGGGGCGGTCCGGTACGCGTGCGGTGCGTACCGGACCGCCCCTGGCGTCCCTCGTCGCCCTCGCGCCCGGGGGCGCGGCTCAAGCGTGGGTTTTCCTGCCGCCTCGCATCCCCACCCACAATCGGTCGCCGATGGCGACCACGAGGACCGCGCCCGCCAGCTGGAGCAGGTGCCGGCCCCAGTCGATGCCCTTGGTCTCGTTGATGCCGAGGCCGGTGGCCGCCCAGTTCCCGAGAACGCTGCCGATCATGCCGAAGATGACCGTCAGCCAGAGGGGGATCTGCTGTTTGCCCGGCAGGATCGCCTTGGCTATGAGGCCCAGGACCAGACCTACGATGATTGCCCACAACCAGCTCATGTCGCCTCCTCGTGCGGCGAGATATGGCGTGCTCCGCCATTCTGGGGCCGCTGTCCCTACGCCGCACTTCGGATCGTCCCCTACGCCTTCCGTACGGGCTTCGTCCCAGGTCGGGGCGGCGGTCCCCGGGGGATCCGGGGGTGCCCCGGTCTCGTCGCCGGACCCGGCCGGGCGTAACGTGGAAGACGTCCTGGACAGAGGCGCTTCGTCGCGGCGATCGGGTGGTGGAACGTGATGCGGAAGCAGGGCGGGGCGGAGGTCTTCAGGATCACCGGGGCCCGTCGTGGACTGGCCGAGGACGTGCGCGGCCGCCAGCGTCGCTACGTCGTCTCGATGCTGATCCGCACCCTCTCGGTGGTGCTCACCGTGGTGCTGTGGAACGTCGAGCGCTATGTGGCCATAGGCACGCTGGTCCTGGGCGCGCTGCTGCCGTACGTCGCGGTCGTGATCGCCAACGCGGGCCGGGAGAACGCCCCTTCGCTGCCCGGTACGTTCGTGCCCGCCCCGACCCGTCCGGTGCTGCCGCCCCCGCCTCCCGCGGACATGGCGGAATCAGGGTCGGAATCCGGCCGCCGGGCGACATCGTCGCCCTCCGGTGATCAGGGGCGTGACCACGACTGATGCGCCGCGGGGGCGGAAACGGCCCGCGGGCACTGCGCCAAGCTCAAGAAAACCTCAGATCAATCATGTGGTTTCAGTGCCGCGCGCCGGGCACCCCGTGACATACTTCCTAAGCGCTCCGCATCCCCCGTCGGAGCGACAGACCGACGCCGGGCGGCTCCCCCCGTGGCTGCCCGGCGTCGCCGTGTGTCCACACAGATGGCGTCCCCTGCGAGCCGCCATGATCGGCCGGGGCTTCGAGGGACACAGGGCCGGGACGTACAGTCGGGGTGTGAACTCCCCTGATGACGCCGTGATCTGTTCCGCCAAGGGCTGCCGCGCCGCCGCGGTGTGGGTGCTGGCGTGGAACAACCCGAAGCTGCACACCCCCGACCGCCGCAAGACGTGGCTCGCGTGCGAGGAGCACCGCGAGCACCTGTCCAACTTCCTTGATCTGCGGGGGTTCCTCAAGGACGTCGTGACGCTGGCGGAGTGGGAGGCGCGGCCCTCCTCGTAGCCGGGGTCCCGGCGGCGGGGACCGCTAGCCGCCGATCGCCGACATCGGCCGCTGCGGCTGGAGGAACTCCGGGTCGTCGAGGCCGGAGCCGGCCTTCTTGCCCCACATGGCCCGCCGCCACAGCCCGGCTATCTCCTCGTCCGTGGCACCGGAGCGCAGCGCGCCCCGCAGGTCGGACTCCTCGCGCGCGAACAGGCAGGTGCGCACCTGGCCGTCGGCGGTGAGGCGGGTGCGGTCGCAGGCGGCGCAGAAGGGGCGGGTGACGGAGGCGATCACGCCGACCCGGGCGGGGCCGCCGTCGACCCGCCAGCGCTCGGCGGGGGCGGAGCCGCGCTCGGTGCCGCCCTCGGGGGTCAGCTCGAAGCGGGTGCGCAGGCTCGCGAGGATGTCCTCGGCGGTGATCATGCCGTCGCGCTTCCAGCCGTGCTGGGCGTCGAGCGGCATCTGCTCGATGAAGCGCAGTTCGTAGCCGTTGTCGACGGCCCAGGCGAGGAGGTCGGGTGCCTCGTCGTCGTTGAGGCCGGGCATCAGGACGGCGTTGACCTTGACCGGGACGAGCCCCGCGGCGCGGGCCGCGGCGAGGCCGTCCAGGACGTCCTGGTGGCGCTTGCGCCGGGTGAGCGTCCGGAAGACGTCGGGGCGCAGGGTGTCGAGGGAGACGTTGACGCGGTCGAGGCCGGCGTCCGCGAGCGCCTGGGCGGTACGGGCCAGCCCGATGCCGTTGGTGGTGAGGGACATCCGGGGGCGGGGCAGCAGGGCGGCGCAGCGCTCGACGAGGGAGACGAGGCCGGGGCGGAGCAGGGGCTCGCCGCCGGTGAAGCGGACCTCGGTGATGCCGAGGTCGGTGACCGCGATCCGGACCAGGCGGAGGATCTCGTCGTCGGTGAGCAGGTCGGGCTTGGCCAGCCAGCTCAGGCCTTCCTCGGGCATGCAGTAGGTGCAGCGGAGGTTGCAGCGGTCGGTGAGGGAGACGCGTAGGTCGGTGGCGGTGCGGCCGTAGGTGTCGATGAGCACGGTGACGGCCCCTCCCGCGGACTGGCGACGGTGATGCGTTCGATGCTCCGCAGCGTACGCGATGCCCCTGGGGTTCAACAGATCGTTGAACCCCAGGGGCATCGGCGAGGGCGGTGCGGCCGGGTCAGTGCGCGCCGTATCCGGTGAGCGAGCGGACCTCCAGCTCGGCGTACTTCTTGGCGTCCGGCTGCTCCTTGGAGAGCAGGGAGCCCAGCCAGCCGAGCAGGAAGCCGAGCGGGATGGAGACCAGGCCCGGGTTGGCGAGCGGGAAGAAGTCGAAGCTCATTCCGGGGAAGAGCGCCTTGGGGTTGCCGGAGAGGACCGGCGAGAAGATCACCAGGGTGACGGAGGAGATCAGCCCGCCGTAGATCGACCACAGGGCGCCCTGGGTGGTGAAGCGCTTCCAGAAGAGGCTGTAGAGGATCGTGGGGAGGTTGGCGGAGGCGGCCACGGCGAAGGCCAGGGCGACCAGGGCCGCGGCGTTGAGCCGGTGGGCGAAGATGCCGAGCGCGATGGAGACGGCGCCGATCACGACGGCCGCGCACTTGGCGGTGAGGATCTCCTCCTTCTCGCTCGTGCGGCCCCTGCGGATGACATTGGCCCACAGGTCGTGGGCGAAGGACGCGGACGAGGCGAGGGTGAGCCCGGCGACCACCGCGAGGATGGTCGCGAAGGCGACGGCCGAGATCACGGCGAGGAGGATCGCGCCGCCGGTGGAGCCGGCGCCGCCGCCGATCTCCTCGGCGAGGAGCGGGGCGGCGGTGTTGCCGGACTCGTTGGAGGCGGTGATGGCCTTGGGACCGACGAGCGCGGCGGCGCCGAACCCGAGCGCGATGGTCATCAGGTAGAAGGCGCCGATGATGCCGATCGCCCAGTTCACGGACTTACGGGCGGCCTTGGCGGTGGGCACGGTGTAGAAGCGGATGAGGATGTGCGGCAGGCCCGCGGTGCCGAGGACGAGCGCCAGGCCGAGCGAGATGAAGTTCAGCTTGGAGGTGCCGTCCTTGCCGTACTGGAGGCCGGGTTCGAGGAAGGCCTCGCCCTTGCCGCTCTGCTTGGCGGCCTCGCCGAGGAGGGAGGAGATGTTCCAGTTGAACTTGTTGAGCACGAGGACGGTGATCAGCAGGGTGCCCGCGATCAGCAGGACGGCCTTGACGATCTGCACCCAGGTGGTGCCCTTCATGCCGCCGATGGTCACGTAGAGCACCATCACCAGGCCGACCAGGCCGATGATCCAGCGGCGCGACCCCTCGCCGGTGGCGCCGAGCAGGAGGGCGACGAGCGCGCCCGCTCCGACCATCTGGGCGAGCAGGTAGAAGATCGAGACGACGATGGTGGAGGTGCCCGCGGCGGTGCGCACGGGGCGCTGCTTGAGCCGGTAGGCGAGCACGTCGGCCATGGTGAAGCGGCCGGAGTTGCGGAGCGGTTCGGCGACCAGCAGGAGGGCGACGAGCCAGGCGACGAGGAAGCCGATGGAGTAGAGGAAGCCGTCGTAGCCGAAGAGCGAGATGGCGCCGGCGATGCCGAGGAAGGACGCGGCGGACATGTAGTCGCCGGAGATGGCCAGGCCGTTCTGGAATCCGGTGAAGGAGCGGCCGCCGGCGTAGAAGTCGGTGGCGTCCTTGGTCTGCCGGCCGGCCCAGACGGTGATGGCGAGGGTCGCGGCGACGAAGACCGAGAAGAGCGTGATGATCAGCGTGCGGTGCTCACCGGCCCCCGCGGTGGCGGCCAGCGGGTGGCCGATGGCAAGGGTGTGCAGGTCGCCGGTCATTCGCCGCCCTCCAGACGCGCCCGGAGGGCCTCGGCCTTGGGGTCGAGCTTCGCGGCGGCGTGCCGGGAGTACCACCAGGCGATCAGGAATGTGGTGAGGAACTGGCCGAGGCCGAGAACGAAAGCGACGTTGATATGACCGACGACGGTGGTGTCCATGAAGTCGCCCGCGTAATTGGAGAGCAGGACGTACAGCAGGTACCAGGTGACGAAGGCGAGGGTGAGCGGAAAGGCGAACGAACGCTGGGCGCGGCGCAGTTCACCGAATTCGGCACTGGCCTGTACGTCACTGAAGCGGTCGGGTTCGGCCGAGGGGCCCGGCACGCCGGGGCAACCCGGCTCCTCCGGCTCCTGGGTGGCGGTCGGTGCGGTGTCCACGATCTCTCCTGACAAGGGGGTGCGCGGGCGCGAGCCGTCGGGCTTGTGATTCGGATCACGCATCGTAGAGGCAGGTCGCAGTATGCGACAGGGGGGCGGTGAACGAATTCGTCAAGAGCCGCCGTACGGGCGACACCGCCCGCCCGCCCCTCGTTGACCCTGGTGTGAGCGACGCGTCACCTCCTCCCCCGCCGTCCCCCGGCCGCCGGCCGTTCGGGATCGTCAGGTTGACGGCGCCCATAGCGTCGGTGGCCGGGCCGTCCTCCGGGCGGGCGGCCGCGATCCCGAGGGCGGGCCGCTGGTTCGGGCCGCGCGTGCCGCTGCCGCCGCTGAGCATCGAGGCGTTGCGCGACGCGGGCCTGTAAGCCCTGAGCCGCCCCGGCCGGTCCACCGGGCCCTCGCGGGTCCGGCGGACCGCACGGGGCCCGCCGCGGGCCTCGAAGGGCCCCGAAGAGCCTTCATTTGATACCGATTCGGTGCCGTGCGGGCCCATCACCGGTCTTTGTCCCCGGAATTCATTGCTCCGGACCGGTGATCGGCGCTAGCTTCACTCGTCATGTACCCGTCCGCGCGCGGCACGCGCCCGGCGGTTTTCGGATGATGTGGAGAACCCATGGCTCATCTGCGCTCCAGACGGCGCCACGCCCTGCTGGCCGTTCCCGTCGGAATCGCCCTCACCGCCTCGCTCGGCTTCCTGCCCGGAGCGGCGTCGGCCGCCCCGCAGGGCACGACGGCGAAGACCGCGGTCACCACGGACGGCCCCACGCTGTCGTACGTGGTCAACACCGGCACCGACCGGGCCACGCTCACCAAGGTGAAGAAGGCCGTCAAGGCGGCCGGCGGCTCCATCGTCGAGAGCTACGACCGGATAGGCGTCATAGTCGCCCACTCCGGGAACCCGGAGTTCGCGAAGACCCTGCGTGCCGTCCCGGGCGTCGCCTCCGCGGGTGCCACCCGCACCGCGCCGCTCACCCCGTCGGCCACCACGGACGTCGGCAAGCCCGAGAAGCTGAAGCTGCCCAAGGGCAGCGCGCTGAGCGCGAACCGCCAGGCCGCCGACGGCAAGGAGCCCCTGGAGGGCCTCCAGTGGGACCTGCCGGCCATCAAGGCGGACCAGGCGGCGAAGATCAACCCGGGTAGCCGCAAGGTCACCGTCGGCGTCATCGACACGGGCGTGGACGACACCCACCCCGACCTCGCGCCGAACTTCTCGGCGGCCCAGTCGGCCAGCTGCGTCACCGGCAAGGCCGACACGACGGCCGGCTCCTGGCGTCCGTTCGACCCCGACGAGGACTACCACGGCACGCATGTGGCCGGCTCCATAGCCGCGGCCCGCAACGGCGCCGGCATCGCCGGTGTCGCGCCGAACGTGAAGGTCTCCGCGATAAAGGTCTCCACCCCCGGGAAGAGCCTCTTCTACGCCGAGAGCGTCGTCTGCGCCTTCGTCTTCGCCGCCGACCACGGCGTCGCGGTGACGAACAACAGCTACTACGTCGACCCGTGGCTGTTCAACTGCGCGGACGACGTCGACCAGAAGGCGATAGCCGAGTCCGTCGGCCGGGCCGCGAAGTACGCCCAGGGCAAGGGCGTCGTCAACGTCGCCTCCGCCGGCAACTCCGCCTTCGACCTGGCGGCCAAGGAGATCAGCGACACCTCCAGCCCCAACGACACCACCCCGCTGCCGCGCAAGGTGGACCCGTCGAAGTGCCTGGACGTCCCGGCCCAGCTGCCCGGCGTGGTCACGGTCTCCGCGACCGGCCCGAAGGCGCTGAAGTCGTACTACTCCAACTACGGTCTGAACCAGATCGACGTGGCCGCCCCGGTGGCGACAAGTACCAGGTCCCCGAGCTGCCCGCCAAGGACGGCCGCATCCTCTCCACGATGCCGGGCGGCGACTGGGCCTACCTCCAGGGCACCTCGATGGCCAGCCCGCACGTGGCCGGTGTGGCGGCGCTGCTGAAGAGCACGCACCCCAAGTCGAGCCCGCAGGAGATCCAGTGGCTCCTCAAGGCGCAGGCCGACAACCCGGGCTGCTCCGCCACGCCGTACGACCCGGACGGTGACGGCAAGATCGACGCCGTGTGCGCCGGCACCAAGCACGTGAACAACTTCTACGGCTACGGCATCGTCGACGCCCTGGACGCGGTCCAGAAGTGACGCACCGGTCGTGAGAACGGGTGAGGGCCCGGCCGCCTCCGCGGCCGGGCCCTTCGCCGTCTCCCGCCCTCGGCGCCGGTGCTTCTCGACCGCCCCTCAGGAGGTCGTGCGCACCACCCCGTACGCCCGCGTCCGCGGCTCCGCGCCCGCCGGGTCCGCGGAGGCCGCCCGCAGCAGCCCGTCCGCCAGGAGGAGCTGCGCGGGCAGGTAGGTGAGCATGATCCAGAACTGGGGTACGGGCGGCTGCGGCCAGCCGGCGGCGCCGCTCGCGATGATCGTGTCCGAGACCAGGAAGAGCAGCCCGCCCACGCCGGCGCGCGGCAGCGCGCGGCTCGCGCCGAGCGCCATCGCGGTCAGCAGCAGGCTGTAGAGCGCGACCGGCACCCGCAGCCCCGGCTCCAGACCGGGCCAGAGCAGCGCCACCGTGCCCAGCCAGGCCACCGCGTACACACCGCCGAGCCCGTACGTCCGGCGGCCGCCCGGTGTGCCGTGCCGGGCGCACAGCAGCAGGTAGCACACGTGCCCGGCGGCGAAGGAGGCCATGCCGAGCAGGAAGGGCGTGTCCCCGCCGGTCAGCAGCAGGGTGTCGCCGGCGCAGCCCAGGAGCAGCGCGCCGGCGAGCGGCCGGGGGCCGCCGCGGGCGAGGACGTGGGCGGCGAGGAGGGGCATCAGCGCGGGCTTGGTGACGGTCGCCACGGCCGATCCCGCGAGGAGGGCGCCCAGGTGGGCGAGGGCGGCCAGGGCGAAGGCCGCGAGCAGCGCGGGGGCCGCCCGGGGGAGTCTCACGCGGCCCGCTCGTGGGCCGGTGCCGGGGCCGGATCCGGGGCGCGCTCCGCCCCGGGCGCCGGGGCGGGCTGCCAGCCGGGCCCGCGGAGGATCCGCCCGGCCCGCTCCCGCCAGCTCCGCGCCCGCCGCAGGTCGCGGAGGATGGCCGCGTACTCATGGGTGGCGACGCGCAGCGGGTTGTAGGTGTCGATGTTCTTCGTCAGGCCGTAGACGGGGCGCTCGCCCTCGGGGACGAACGAGCCGAAGAGCCGGTCCCAGACGATGAGGATGCCGCCGAAGTTGCGGTCGAGGTAGCCGCCCTGCGAGGCGTGGTGCACCCGGTGGTGGGAGGCCGTGTTCAGCACGTACTCCAGCGGTCTCGGCAGCTTCCCGACCCGCTCGGTGTGCACCCAGAACTGGTAGACGAGGTTCACCGACGCGCAGAAGGCCACCGCCGCCGGGTGCACCCCGGCCGCGATCATCGGCAGGTAGAACGGCCACACCGTCAGCGTCGTCCAGGGCTGGCGGAGCGCGGTGGTGAGGTTGAACTTCCGGCTGGAGTGGTGCACCACGTGGCAGGCCCAGAGGATCCGTACGACGTGGTGGCCGCGGTGCGACCAGTAGTAGAAGAAGTCCTGCGCCAGCAGCATCAGCGGCAGCGTCCACCACAGGAAGGGCACGCGCAGCGGCGTGAGCTCGTAGAGGGCGGTGTAGACGGCGACGATCGGGATCTTCCAGAGGGCGTCGAAGGCCATGCTGCCGATGCCCATGCCGACGCTGGTCGCCGCGTCCTTGGCGGAGTAGCCGGCCGCGCCCGTCAGCTCGGCGGGGCGCCGCCGGTAGCTCACCAACTCCAGGGCGGTGAGCAGGAGGAAGGCGGGTACGGACCACAGCACGACGTCGGGAAGGTGCGGCATGGCCGCACCATAAACGCGCCGACGGGCGCTCCGCTAGGGGTTGTTACCGTCGGGTACCGGACAGCGTTACCCGGAGTTCGATTTCACGGCTCCCGGCTCCGGCCCGGCCGGCGGGCGCGCGCCGTGGACGGGCGTCCACCTTCCGGGTGACGGGGGTGCCGGCTGCCCCGGGGAGGCGGACGGCCGGCGGGCGCCGTGCCCTGCTCACCCCGCGCGAGCGCCGCGCCCGGGAAGGCGACCGGCGCGGGGCGCCGCCTCTCCGCCGGGCCCGCCGACGCGCGCGAGGACGTGGCGCGGGTCACGGCCGGCACCGTCCGGGCCGGCCTGACCCCCTGTTACGGGACCGGCCGGGGCCCGCGCTGTCAGTGCGGGCCCGTATTCTCTGTGACCATGCTCGTAGACCGCGCCGCCGCCGATTCGCCGACCCCGTGGCCGGCCGCCTATCCCGAGGGGTACGCGGTCGTCGACGTGGAGACCACCGGGCTCGCCCGGGACGACCGGATAGTGTCGGCCGCGGTCTATCAGCTGGACGCCAGGGGCCGGGTGGAGGACCACTGGTACACCCTGGTGAACCCGCAGCGGGACCCCGGTCCGGTGTGGATCCACGGCCTCACCACCGAAGTCCTCGCCGGCGCGCCGCTCTTCCCGGAGATCGCCGACGAGCTGGCGAAGCGGCTCGACGGCCGGGTCCTGGTCGCGCACAACGCCGCCTTCGACTGGTCGATGCTCGCCCGGGAGTACGCCCGCGCGCGGGCGACGGCTCCCGTGCGCCAGCGGCTGTGCACCATCGCGCTCTCCAAGGAGCTGCGCCTGCCGCTGCCCAACCACAAGCTGGAGTCCCTGGCCGCGCACTACGGCGTCGTGCAGCAGCGCGCCCACCACGCCCTGGACGACGCCCGGGTGCTCGCCGAGGCGTTCCGGCCCAGCCTGCACCTGGCGGCCGAGGCGGGGCTGCGGCTGCCGCTGCTGGCCTGCCAGCCGCTGACGGAGTGGTCCGACGGGCCGGCGGCCCCGCGCTCCGCCTCGGTCGGCTATCAGCCGTCCTACCGGTCGGGGACGTGGCGGCCGAGCCGTAAGCGGCCGGCCTGCCCCTACCCCAACCCCGGCCGGTACAAATCGGGTGAACAGCTCATCCAGGGCATGCGGGTGGCGTTCTCCGGTGACACCTCCGTCGACCGGGAGCTCCTGGAGGACCGGGCCGTCGAGGCCGGGCTGCACGTCGCCACAAGTGTGTCCCGGCTCACCAGCCTCCTGGTGACCAACGACCCCGGCTCCCCCACCTCCAAGACCACCAAGGCGCGCTCCTTCGGCACGCCGGTGATCGACGAGGCGGCCTTCATGCAGCTGCTCTCGCACGTGGTCCCGGCCCCGGGCGGCAAGGCGGGCCCGGCCACGAACGGCTGACGGGCGGCCCGCGCGACCCGATGCCAATGGGGCGAACCCCGCCAGGTACCGTCAAACGCGTGTATCGCTTCCTGTTGTCCCGGCAATGGGTCATCCTCACGCTCGTGGGGCTCGTGCTCATCCCGGTGATGATCAAACTGGGCTTCTGGCAGTTCCACCGCCACGAGCACCGGGTCGCGCGCAACGACCTGGTGGCCCGCAGCCTCTCCGCCGACCCCGTGCCCGTCACCGAGCTCACCCGGCCCGGCCGGGACGTGCCCCGCGAGGACGTCTGGCGCCAGGTCACCGCGAGCGGCACGTACGACACCAAGGGCGAGGTCGTCGTCCGGATGCGGACCGACGCCAACGGCAAGTCGGGTTACTGGGTCCTCACCCCCCTGGTGCTGGCGGACGGCCGCGCCGTCCTCGTCAACCGGGGCTGGATCCCGGCCACCGGCGATCTCACCCGCTTCCCCGAGGTCCCGGCCCCGCCGTCCGGCAAGGTCACCGTCACCGGCCGGCTGCGGGCCGACGAGACGGACGCGAGCGGCATCAAGGACACCGCCGGACTGCCGCCCCGCCAGGTCATGCGGGTCAACAGCGAGCGCCGGGCCAAGGAGCTGCACCGCCCCGTCCTCGGCGGCTACATCGAGCTGACCGCCCCCGAGCCCGGCGACCGGGGCCCCGCGCTCGTACCGGCCCCGGACCACGACAGCATCGGCCCGCACATGGCCTACGCCGTCCAGTGGTGGCTCTTCACCGGCTTCGTGCCCGTCGGCTGGGTGATCCTCGTCCGCCGCGAGCGCCGCGACCGGGCGGCGGAAGCCGCCGAGCAGGCGGCGGGGGCGGCCGGGCCCGAGGTGACCGGAGCGGCGGAGGCGGCGGAGGCGGAACCGGCCGGGGCCGAGGGCGCCGTCCGAACGGGCAGCTCACCGGAGTAGCCCCGCCGTCGCGCGGGAAGACGCTCGGCGTGTCAGCACTCATCGAGGACTACGCGCTCATCGGCGATCTCCAGACCGCCGCCCTTGTCGGCCGGGACGGTTCGATCGACTGGCTCTGCCTGCCCCGCTTCGACTCCGCGGCCTGCTTCGCCGCGCTCCTGGGCGACGAGGAGAACGGCCACTGGCGACTCGCGCCCGACGGCGCCGGGGTGTGCACCCGGCGCTCCTACCTGGCGGACTCCCTCGTCCTGGAGACGGTGTGGGAGACGGGGACCGGCACCGTCAAGGTCACCGACTTCATGCCGCAGCGCGACACCGCCCCCGACATCGTCCGGATCGTCGAGGGCGTCTCCGGCTCCGTCGACATGCTGGGCGTGCTCCGGCTGCGCTTCGACTACGGCAACGTGGTGCCGTGGATGCGCCGCTGCGACGGCCACCGCGTCGCCGTCGCCGGCCCCGACTCGATCTGGCTGCGCAGCGAACCGCCCGTACGCACCTACGGCAAGGGCCTCAGCACCCGCTGCGAGTTCACCGTCTCCGAGGGCGAGCGGGTCGCCTTCGTCATGACCTGGCACCCCTCGCACGAGCCCCGGCCGGCCCTGGTCGACCCGGAGGAGTCGCTCCGGCACAGCCTGGAGGACTGGCGCGCGTGGGCGGCCCGGTGCACCTACGACGGCCCGTACCGGGAGGCCGTCCTCCGCTCGCTGATCACGCTCAAGGCGCTGACGTACGCGCCGACCGGCGGCATCGTCGCGGCCCCCACCACCTCGCTGCCCGAGGAGCTCGGCGGCGTCCGCAACTGGGACTACCGCTACTGCTGGCTGCGCGACTCCACCCTCACCCTCGGCGCGCTGCTCTCCGCGGGCTTCGCCGACGAGGCCCGCGCCTGGCGCGACTGGCTGCTGCGCGCGGTCGCCGGGGACCCCGCCGACCTCCAGATCATGTACGGCCTCGCGGGCGAGCGGCGGCTGCCCGAGACCGAGCTGCCCTGGCTCGCGGGGTACGAGCGGTCCTTCCCGGTCCGCGTCGGCAACGGCGCCGTCGGTCAGCTCCAGCTCGACGTCTACGGCGAGGTCATCGACTCCTTCCACGTCGCCCGCGAGGGCGGCATCGCCGCCGAGCCGCACGCCTGGAACCTCCAGCGCAGCTTCATGGAGTTCATCGAGGGCCACTGGCGCGAGCCCGACGAGGGCATCTGGGAGATCCGCGGGCCGCGCCGCCACTTCGTCCACTCCAAGGTGATGGCCTGGGTCGCCGCCGACCGGGCCGTCCGCGCGCTGGAGGCGCACCCCGGGCTCCGGGGCGATCTCGACGGCTGGCGGGCCATAAGGGACGAGGTGCACCGCGAGGTCTGCGCGCACGGCTACGACGAGGAACGCGGCACCTTCACCCAGTCCTACGGCTCCGCCGAGCTAGACGCGGCCACCCTGCTCATCCCCCGCGTCGGCTTCCTGCCGCCCGACGACCCCCGCGTCGTGGGCACCGTCGACGCCGTCCGCCGGGAGCTCGCGCGCGACGGCCTGGTCCGCCGCTACAGCCTCGACGACAAGCCCGTCGACGGGCTGCCCGGCGGCGAGGGCGCCTTCCTCGTGTGCTCGTTCTGGCTGGCCGACGCCCTGCACCTGACCGGGCGCACCAAGGACGCCCGGGAGCTCTTCGACCGGCTGCTGTCCCTGCGCAACGACGTCGGCCTGCTCTCCGAGGAGTACGACCCCGTCGCCCTGCGCCAACTCGGCAACTTCCCGCAGGCGTTCAGCCACATCGGACTGGTCGGGACGGCCCTGGCCCTGAGGGGGACGGGCACGGCAGACTGACGCCATGGATCTTGGACTGAAGGACCGGGTGTACGTGCTCACCGGCGCGAGCCGTGGGCTGGGCAACGCGGCGGCCCGTGAGCTGGTGGCCGACGGCGCGAAGGTGGTGCTGACCGGGCGGGACGAGAAGTCCGTGACGGCCGCCGCCGAGGAGCTGGGCGAGCGCGCCGTGGGGGTGGCGGCGGACAACGCCGACCCCGAGGTGGCCGCGCGCCTGATCGCCACCGCGCGGGAGCGCTTCGGCCGCTTCGACGGCGTCCTCGTCAGCGTCGGCGGGCCGCCGCCCGGCTCCGCCGCCGACAACACCGACGAGCAGTGGCGGGCGGCGTTCGACTCCGTGTTCCTCGGCGCCGTCCGCATGGCGCGGACCGCCGCCGCGGAGCTCTCCGAGGGCGGGGTGATCGGCTTCGTCCTCTCCGGGTCGGTGCACGAGCCGATCCCCGGCCTGACCGTCTCCAACGGCCTGCGCCCGGGGCTCGCGGGCTTCGCCAAGTCGCTGTCCGTGGAGCTCGGCCCGCGCGGCATCCGCGTGGTCGGCCTGCTCCCGGCGCGCATCGACACCGACCGGGTGCGGGAGCTGGACGCGCTCTCCGGCGACGCGGACGCCGCGCGGGCGCGGCACTCGGCGGAGATCCCGCTGCGGCGGTACGGGACGCCGGAGGAGTTCGGGCGGGCGGCGGCGTTCCTGCTGTCGCCGGCGGCGTCGTATCTGACGGGGCTGATGCTGCCGGTGGACGGGGGTGCGCGGCACGGGTTCTGACGCCTGCGGCGGGCCTTTTCCCCACCCCGCCCCTTCCCGGATGTCCTCAAGCTCCCCCAGCTACCGCTGGGAGGTGCCCCCGGACGGGCTGAAAATCAGCCCGTCCGGCGCTTGAGGACCGGGGTCCGGGGCGGAGCCCCGGTATCGGGACCGGCGGGCCGGGGAAGCCCCCGGTCACCCCACCCGCTCCGCCCGGTGCCGCACCACCCCCACCCGCACCTCCGCCGGAATCCGCTCCACCCCCGTCGACTCCCGCGCATGCGCCAGCACCTCCGCCGACAGCCCCCGCACCGCCGCCTCCGGCGACCCGTGCGGCCCCAGCGTCAGCCCCACCCGCACCTCCGGTGCCACGCGCCGTCCCCGCAGGACCACCAGCGCCCGCTCCACCCCGGCCGAGGACTCCGCCTCCGCGGCCAGCACCTCCTCCAGCGCGCTTCCCCGCACCACCACGGCCTCACCGTCCCCGCTGTCCACGAGGACCTCCCGCAGCCGGCCTCGCCGCAGCTGCGCCAGCAGCCACCACAGCGCCAGCAGGACCACGACGGCGAGCGCCGCGATCACCGCGGGCCACCACCAGCCCTCGGCGCGCCACTTGCGCCGGTCGGCCCGGCCGAGCAGGACGTCCCCGGGGGCGTCGAAGGGCCACGCGGACGGCAGCGTGAAGCCCCAGCGCCGCTGGAGGTCCAGCGAGCCGATGAGCACCGCGGCGCCGAGCGCCACGAGCACGGCACCGGCCAGCCCGGTCAGGATCCGGTTCACACCTCTCAGCACCGCGCGCTCACCCCTTCGCCGGCCGGCGTACGGAGACCGACAGCCCGGGCCGCCGGGCGAGGCCCAGCTGCCGTACGCCTTCGGCCAGTACGGTGTCCAGATCGGCGCGTACGTCGTCCAGGTCCCGGAAGTGGGACTGCGCCCGCGCCCTGACGCGGCGGCGTCCCACGTCCACCCGGACGGACCGGACCCCGGCGACCTCCATGGCCCGGTCGCGGAGGACCAGCGCCGCCGCCCGGCGGTCCAGGCCGGCCCGGACGTCCGCGTTCTCGCGCCGCATCGGCAGCACCCGGCGCAGCCCGGGGGTGACGGCGAGGGCGATCAGCCACAGCCCGGCGAGCACGGCCACCGCGGCGCCGCCGAGGATCCAGGCGTCGTCGAGCCGCCGGCTCGCCAGCTCGTGCGCGAGCCGCCGCCGCCAGCCCATCGCGGGACGCCCGGCCCGTACGGCCGCCACGTCGTAGAGGAAGAGGCCGGCCGTGCCGAGCACCACGGCGGCGACGAGCGCGGCGGGCAACCGCCGCACCGCCCAGAACCGCCCGGCCCGCCGACCGCCCGGGGACGCTTCCAGGGCATCACCACCGTGACCGGGCCCCCCACCGGAGCCAGGACCGGACCCGGAACCGGAGAAACCGGCAGGCCCGTCCGCCGGGTCGTCCCCACCCCGGCCCGTCCCCTCACCGGACCGCGCGGCGAACCCTGAACCAGCAGCACCGGCAGGCCCACCCGCCGGAGCGTCACCACTCCGGCCGGAACCCTCCCCGGAGCCAGGACCGAGAAGCACGGGCACACCCCCGCCGGCGGACCCGGGACCAGCAACACCGACAGGCCCACCCACCGAAGCGTCACCACCCCGGCCGGAACCCTCCCCGGAGCCAGGACCGAGAAGCACGGGCACACCCCCGCCGGCGGACCCGGGACCAGCAACACCGGCAGGCCCACCCACCGAAGCGTCACCACCCCGGCCGGAGCCCTCTCCCTCAAGCCCGGTACGAGCCGGGGCAGGATCGCCGGCGCGGCCCCCCGCGGGGAAACCCGCAGGGGCACCACCCATGCTGTCGTCCGGCCCGGCGCCCGGCACCGTCCCGCTCATCGCACCCGCTCCCCACCCCGTGCGCGCGTCTGCGCCGAGTGCAGCCGCTCCACCGTGACGGCCACCTCCGGCACCTCCATGCCCGCGAGCGTCCCTACCCGCTCCACGATCCGCCGCCGGACCTCGGCGCAGCGGGCGCCCAGGTCCGAGGGGTAGCCCAGTTCCACCGAGACCCGTACCCGGGCCGCGTCCTCGTGCACCGTCACCGTCGCGTACGGCGGGGTGTGCCCCTCCGTCGCCGCGTCGCCGAGCGCTTCCCGCGCCGCCTGGGAGGCGATCTTCGCGACGACACGGTCGGCGATCCGGGTCGCGCCGCGCTCAGCCGGTTCCACCACGCGCCCTCACCACACCCCTCACGCGTCCCACGCGCCCAACGCGTCCGTCATCGCCGCCGCTCGTCCCGCTCGCGCGGGCGGAAGAAGTCGCCCGGATCCAGGTCACCGTCCAGGAATCGCCCCGCCACGAAACCGATCGCGCCCAGGGCAGCCACCAGCAGGAAGGCTCCGAACCCGCCGAAGTACCCGGCGAATGCGAGGGCCATACCGGCGATCATGCCGACCACGGCCATGCTCATCGTGCGCTCCTCTACTGGAGCCTCTGCTCCGGCTCGTCCTCTTCCTCGTCCGGCAACTTCACGTCGCTCACGGCGATGTTGACCTCGACGACCTCCAGACCGGTCATGCGTTCCACCGCTGAGATGACGTTTTCCCGCACCACGCGGGTGACATCCGCGATCGCGACCCCGTAATCGACGACGATCTCCAGATCGAGCGCCGTCTGGACCTCGCCGACCTCCGCCTTGACCCCACGGGCGACGGACTTCCCGCCGCCGGGCACCCGGTCGCGCACCGCGCCGAAGGTGCGGGCGAGGCCGCCGCCCATCGCGTGCACCCCGACCACGTCCCGGGCCGCCAGGCCGGCGATCTTCTCCACGACGCCGTCGGCGATGGTCGTCCGGCCGCGGTCGGCGGGCGCGGCCGGGGACTCCTTCGAAGTGGTGTCGGTCATCGTCGATCGCCTCTTTCCCAGGGGGGAGGAAAAACGTCTACGGCTCCATTTGCCACCTTAGGTGGGGTTCCCGGGTACCGCTCGGGACACCCGGGCCGGGGGCCGGGCGCGGGCCGCTGTCCGAGTGAGTCGACCGGCCGGGGGCGTCCGGGTGGGGCAGGCTGGGGACGACGGCTGACCTGACGGCTGAGGGGTGACGGTGGTCGCGGACCGGTGGACACGGGCGGTACGGGCGCAGCTCGGGCTCGGCAGGCTGCTGCCGCTCGGCGGCCCGGCGGACGGCGCCTGGATCGCGGAGTCCGCCGCGGCCGGCGCGCTGCGGCGCGCGGGCGGCGCCGCCGTGCCCGGGCTCCGCCTGGGCCGGCTGCGGCTCGCCCTCGACGACCCGGTCACCGCCGCCCGCCCGGCGGTGCCGGTTCCACCGAGCGGGTTGCCCCCGGGCCCGCTGCGGGTGACGGCCGAGTTCGCGGCCACGGCCGGCGAGCCGCTGCCCGCCGTGGCGGAGCGGCTGCGCTCCGCCCTGTGGTCGGCGGCCGAGCGGGAGCTGGGGCTGGTGGTCGGCGCCGTGGACCTGCGGGTGACGGCACTGCTGGAGGAGGTCACGAGCGAGCCCGAAGAGCCCGGCGAGGCTGCCGGGGCGGCCGATACCCCTGAGGCGGCTGAAGCCGGCAGGGGCGCGGACCGGAGCGGCCGGCAGCCCGCCCCCTCCGACACAGCCTCCCGCGCCGCCCTCGGCGTCCCCGGCGTCGCCCGCCTCCACCCCGTCCTCGGCGCCCCGCCCCCGTCACCCCCCGGCGATATCCGTCATGTACAGATCCAGATCGCGGTCACGGCGGGCCACCGGCCGCTGGACGTGGCCCGCGCCGTACGGGCGGCCGTGACCGCCGCCGAACAGGGCCCCGTCACCGTGTCCGTGCTGGTCACCGCGGTCATCCCGCCCCGGCGGGGGACCGCCCGGACCCCTGGATAGACTCCCCCGCGTAATCGACCGGGATCGGGGGGAGAGTCGACAGGCACGGGCGTCCCCCAGGGGGAGGCCATGTCATGGCGAGCAGGCAGCAGCAATCGGTTCTCTCGAGCGACGCCCCGGGCTGTCTGGTGTTCCTGGGCACCGCGCGCGCCCAGGCCGCGGCCATCTTCGCCACCCCGAGCCCCGGCCGCGTCGCCGACCCGGTCATCGGCCGCGTCCAGAAGCTGCGCGCCGCCGTGGGCGCCGTGACCACGTTCCTGATGATCTGGACGTACGGCGTGGACGGCGGCTGGAGCGAGGTGTTCGAGGACGGGATAACCAAGGTCTTCCTGGCGCCCCTGATCCTCATACTCGTCGGGCCGCTCGTGATAGGCGGCTTCATCCTGTACGCGCCCGCGGAGCACCGTCCCCTGCTGCGCTCCCGGCTGCGCTACCCGCTCAAGGCCGTCGGCTGGTACCTCGGCATCCCCGTCGGCGCGGTCACCGCGGCCGTCGGGATCCTCTTCCTGGCCCGGTACCTGAGCGACGTCTCGTACGTCCTGGGCCTGCTGCTCTATCTGGTGATCCTGGTGACGGGCGTGCCCTTCGCCGTCTGGCTGGTGGCCTTCCTCGCCTTCGCCTCCGGCGCGGCGGCCCGCTACGCCTTCAACACCGCCGATGTGCACGCCTCGCTCCCGGCCGTGCTCACGGCCGTGCTGGTCTGGGTGCTCAACCTGGTCTCACTGGGCGACGGGCTGCCGAACGGCCCGCTCGCGGTGCAGCTCGCCGCCGTGCTGGGCGGCCCGCTGTCGGTCACCGCCGTCTCCTACTGGGAACTGCACGTGCTCCGCACCCGCTACGGCGTGCGGATACGGGGCTGAGCGCGCGGGGGCGTACGGACGGCACACACCGTCCGGCGCACGACGCCCCGCGCGCCGGGGCTCACTCGCCCAGACCCGCCAGGTCGCGCAGCCGGCGGCCCTGCGCGGCGCGCTCGGCGACGCGCTGCTCCTCGAACGTCCGGCCGCCCGCCTCGCGCAGCAGGGCCTTGGTCTCGACGACGGCGTCGCGCGGCGCGGCGAGCAGCGCCGCGGCCAGGTCCTGGACGGCGGCGTCGAGCTCCGCGGCCGGCACGACGAGATTGGCGAGGCCCGTGCGCTCGGCCTCCGCCGCGTGGACGGAACGGCCGGTGGCGCAGATCTCCAGGGCGCGCGCATAGCCGACCAGCGACACCAGCGGCTGGGTGCCGGTGAGGTCGGGGACCAGGCCCAGGCTGGTCTCGCGCATGGCGAACTGGGCGTCCTCCGCGCAGACGCGCAGGTCGCAGGCGAGGGCCAGCTGGAAGCCGGCGCCTATCGCATGGCCCTGTACGGCGGCGATGGAGATGATGTCGTTCCGCCGCCACCAGGTGAATGCCTCCTGGTACGTGGCGATCTCGGCGTCGAGGGCCTCGTCCGTGCCACGTGCCAGGTCGAGGAAGGACGGCTCGCCCTCGAAGCCCTCGGGGGTGAACGCCTGCCGGTCGAGCCCGGCGGAGAAGGACTTGCCCTCCCCGCGGAGCAGCACGACCCGCACGCTGCCCGGCAGCAGCCGTCCGGCCTCGGCCAGCGCCCGCCAGAGCGCGGGCGACTGAGCGTTGCGCTTGGCGGGGTTGGTGAGGGTGACGGTGGCTACCGCCTCCTCCACGGTGAGCTGTACGCCGTCCTGGTCGAGCAGGGTCTTACGGGCTGTCATCGGGGCTCCGATCGGCTTCAGTACCGGCAGCTGCAGTCGCTAAGTTAACTGCACAGTAACCACCCGGTCGACTGCTCGACCGACCGGGTGGCACTGCCCGCACCGACGGTGCCCTGGGATGCGTGGCGTCAGGCCGAGGCGGCCTTCTTGCCGCGCGTCGCTCCGCCGCGACCACGAAGGATCACGCCGGACTCGCTCAGCATCCGGTGGACGAAGCCGTAGGAGCGGCCGGTCTCTTCGGCCAGCGCCCTGATGCTCGCACCGGAGTCGTACTTCTTCTTCAGGTCTGCCGCGAGCTTTTCGCGCGCGGCGCCGGTTACCCGGCTGCCCTTCTTCAGAGTCTCGGCCACCCGTGCCTCCTCATGGGAGATGCGCCTCTTGACTCTCATGATCACCCCTACACGGCCTCCTGGCCACCCATTCGACAAGGTCGATGGGATGAGGTTTCGGCGATTTTCCGGGCCGGCAGCGGCTGGAACAGGCAATTCCGAACTGTCCAGCTCGTACGGCCGTACGGGTGGCGGAGCGAATCGGCAGGTCAGGCGGGGCACCGTCGGGAGCCGATGCGAACGCCCCGGCGCATGGCACGGGGCGTGCGCCGGGGCGGTAGGGGGCGCCGTGGTACGAGCCGCCCTCACTCAGATGATGGATCACCTGTCGGCCGAATGATCGGGATCGTACTGATCACCCGGGGAGCCGTTGCCTGTCAGAGGCATATCCAGGCCCTTCCCGGGCCCCGAAGAGACTCCGGAGAGCCCGGGAGAGGCCCCGGAGAAGCCTCGAAGAGAACCGGAGGAAGCCCGGCGGAACCCGGCCGGCACAGGACGCACGACCGGCCGCGGCCGGTCGTGCGCGCCTCGGTCAGGCCAGGGCGACCAGGTCCGCGTAGTCCGGGCCCCAGAGGTCCTCGACGCCGTCCGGGAGCAGGATGATCCGCTCGGGCTCCAGCGCGTCGACCGCGCCCTCGTCGTGCGTCACCAGCACCACGGCGCCCTTGTACGTGCGCAGCGCGCCGAGGATCTCCTCGCGGCTGGCCGGGTCGAGGTTGTTCGTCGGCTCGTCGAGGAGCAGGACGTTGGCGGAGGAGACGACGAGCGTCGCCAGCGCCAGGCGGGTCTTCTCGCCACCGGAGAGCACGCCCGCCGGCTTGTCCACGTCGTCGCCGGAGAACAGGAAGGAGCCCAGCGTCTTGCGGACCTCGACCAGGTCGAGGTCGGGCGCCGAGGAGCGCATGTTCTCCAGGACCGTGCGGTCCGGGTCGAGCGTCTCGTGCTCCTGCGCGTAGTAGCCGAGCTTGAGGCCGTGACCGGGGGTGACCTCACCGGTGTCGGGCTTCTCGGCACCCGCGAGGAGGCGCAGCAGCGTGGTCTTGCCGGCGCCGTTGAGGCCGAGGATGACGACGCGCGAGCCCTTGTCGATCGCCAGGTCGACGTCGGTGAAGATCTCCAGCGAGCCGTAGGACTTCGACAGGCCCTCGGCGGTGAGCGGCGTCTTGCCGCAGGGCGCGGGATCCGGGAAGCGCAGCTTGGCGACCTTGTCGGAGACGCGGACCTCGTCCAGGCCCTTGAGCAGCCGCTCGGCGCGCTTGGCCATGTTCTGCGCGGCCACGGTCTTGGTGGCCTTGGCGCGCATCTTGTCGGCCTGCGAATTGAGGGCCGCGGCCTTCTTCTCGGCGTTCTGCCGCTCGCGCTTGCGGCGCTTCTCGTCGGCCTCGCGCTGCTGCTGGTAGAGCTTCCAGCCCATGTTGTAGACGTCGATCTGGGCGCGGTTGGCGTCCAGGTAGAAGACCTTGTTGACGACCGTCTCGACGAGGTCCACGTCGTGGGAGATCACGATGAAGCCGCCGCGGTACGTCTTGAGGTAGTCGCGCAGCCAGGCGATGGAGTCGGCGTCGAGGTGGTTGGTCGGCTCGTCGAGGAGCAGGATGTCGGCGTCGGAGAAGAGGATCCGGGCCAGCTCGACGCGGCGGCGCTGACCGCCGGAGAGGGTGTGCAGGGGCTGGCCGAGGATGCGGTCCGGCAGGCCGAGGCTGGCGGCGATGGTCGCGGCCTCCGCCTCGGCGGCGTAACCGCCCTTGGTCAGGAACTCCGTCTCCAGGCGCTCGTACTTCTTCATGGCCTTCTCGCGCGTGGCGCCCTTGCCGTTGGCCATGCGCTCCTCGTTCTCCCGCATCTTGCGGAGGACCGTGTCGAGGCCGCGGGCGGAGAGGATGCGGTCGCGCGCCAGGACGTCGAGGTCGCCGGTGCGCGGGTCCTGCGGGAGGTAGCCGACCTCACCGGAGCGGCTGATGGTGCCGCCCGCGGGCATGCCCTGGCCGGCGAGGCACTTGGTGAGGGTGGTCTTGCCCGCGCCGTTGCGGCCGACGAGGCCGATGCGGTCGCCCCTGGCGATACGGAAGGACGCGGACTCGATGAGGACACGGGCGCCGGCGCGCAGCTCGATGCCGGAGGCGGTGATCACGGGAATTACTCCTGGGCGGGTGGACGGCGAGGGGGACGGGTGATGAACACAGCCGCGCGCGGGCGCACCGCAGCGGCCCTGCCAGGGCCTGCGGCGGCGGGCGGGACCGGCCGACGCCGTCTAATGCACGAGGAGGAATGCCATGGGGACCAGTCTAACGGTGGAGCGCAAGCCGATTTCCGGGGGCGGCGGGGAGTGAGCTCCCCGATACTCAGGGTGGGAAGGGCGGTGGCCGCATGCAGTTCGACGACGACGCGGACCTGGACACCTCGCAGGTGCAGGACTCCCGGGGCAGCCGCATCCCGGGCGGCGGGGTGACCATCGGCGGCGGCATCGTGGGCCTGGTCGCACTGGTGCTCGGACTGTTCTTCGGGATCGGCCCGCAGGAGCTCGGGCTGAGCTCCGGGCCCGCCCCCGCGGCGACCTCCAGCACGGACGCGCAGGTCTCCCAGCACTGCCGCACCGGCCGGGACGCCAACACCCGCGAGGACTGCCGGATCGTCGCCGTGGTCAACAGCGCCCAGTCGTTCTGGAGCCAGGAGTTCGCCCGCCGCTCCCGCGCCTACACCCCGGCCTCCACGGTCTTCTTCACCGGGCGGGTGAACACCGGCTGCGGCGCCGCCACCTCGGCCGTCGGGCCGTTCTACTGCCCGGCCGACCGGAAGGTCTATCTGGACCTGGGCTTCTTCGACGAGCTCAAGAGCAAGTTCGGCGCGAGCGGCGGCCCCTTCGCACAGGCGTACGTCGTCGCCCACGAGTACGGGCACCACGTCCAGAACCTGCTGGGCACGCTCGGCCGCTCCCAGGACCGGCGCACCGGCGCCGACAGCAACGCCGTGAAGGTCGAGCTCCAGGCCGACTGCTACGCCGGGGTCTGGGCCCGGCACGCCACCACGACCCCGGAGAAGTCCACCGGCCGGCCGCTGCTCAAGGAGCTGACGCAGGCCGACATCGACGACGGGCTGTCAGCCGCAGCGGCGGTCGGCGACGACCGGATCCAGGAGAAGTTCCAGGGCCGTGTCACCCCGGAGAGCTGGACGCACGGCTCGGCCGCGCAGCGGCAGCAGTGGTTCGGCACCGGTTTCCGCACGGGCGACGTGGCGCGGTGCGACACGTTCCGCTGAGCCCGCAGACCCCGACCCCCAGCGACCCGAAGGAGCGACTGTCATGGCAGACACCCACGCGGGACCGCCCTCCCTCTACCCCACGCTGCTCTACCGCGACCCCAAGGCGGCCATCAAGCAGCTCACCAAGGCCTTCGGCTTCACACAGGCCGCGCTGTACGAGTCCGAGGACGGCACCGTCCTGCACGCCGAGCTCGCCTTCGGCAACGGCATGGTGATGCTCGGCTCGAAGGGCCGGGTCGGGGTGTTCGCCGAGGCGATGGCGGACAACGGGCCGACGGGCGTCTACGCGGTCGTGGCGGACGTGGACGCGCACCACCGCCGGGCGGCGGAGTACGGGGTGGAGATCCTGATGCCGCCGACGGACCAGGACTACGGCTCGCGGGACTACATGGCGCGGGATCTGGAGGGCAACGTGTGGAGCTTCGGGACGTACGTGCCCGGCGGGTGACCGTGGCGCCCGGCCGGGGCCCCGCCGGGGCCCCGGTCCGCGCGCCACGGGCGGGCGGCGTCAGACCCCGCCCGTGTGGACCTGGAAGGCCGCCCTGCGCATCGCCTTGGCCAGGGCCGGGTCCGGGTGGGCGGCGGCCAGGGCCACGAGCACCTGCACGGTGCGGGGGTGCCCCACGGCCCGTACCTCCTCCAGGAGGCCGGGGACCGTGCCCTGCACGGCCGAGTCGAGGTGGCGGACCAGGAGGCGGCTCTCGCCGTGGTCGGCGACGGCCGCGGCGGTGTCCACCCAGAGCCAGGTGGCCTCCTCGCGGGTGAGCACCTCGGCCGCCTGCTCCGGGTCGCGGCCCTCGTGCTCGGCGAGCCAGAGCAGGGCGTACGGGCGCAGGCCCGGCTCGTCGGCGACGGCCCGGACGGCGGGCTCGGCGGCCGCCCCGACGGCGCGCAGCGCCTCGAAGGCCAGGCCCCGCACCAGGGCGTCGTCGCCGCGCGCGGCGTCCAGGAGCTCGTCGAGGGCGCCCCGGGTGGGCCGGGCGGCGAGCCAGGCGCGGTACTCGGCGCGGGCCGGGCCCGGGGTGAGGTCGGCGCAGCCGCGCAGCATGGCCTCGGCGGAGAGCTCGATGTTGCCCGCGGGGCTCTGGGCGGCGACGCAGATCTGTTCGAGCTTGACCCACACCGCCCAGTTGCCGAGGGGGGTCAGCTGGGCCTCGGCGCCGGGGCCGCCGCTGCCGCGCATGACGAGGGCGCCGACGGAGGCGAGGCCCTCCAGCGCCCAGCCGAGCAGCTCCGGCAGCGGGTCGGCGTCACCCGGGCGGGCCGGGTCGGGGGCGGGAGGGGGCACGGGGGTGCCGTAGGGGACCTCGCAGCGCTCGGCGCGGATCTCGGCCACGCGCTGCTGGAGGAGGTCGAGGAGCATCGGGACGGCGACGGGGCCGGCCGACAGGTGCATGACCGACAGCAGCTGCGGGGCGGCCTCGACGACCTCGGCGGCGACGGTCGGGTCGGTGCCGGCGGGCGCCGGGTGGGCGAGGGACCAGGCGTCGAAGAGCGCGACCCAGCCGCGCAGGACGGCGCCGTCGTCGCGGTCCCACGCGGTCAGCCGCCAGCCGGGGCGCGCGGCGTCGCCGTGCAGCTCGACGAGGCCGGCCAGCCGGGCCCGGTCCCAGTCGGACCGCACCTGCCGGGCCGTCAGTCCCAGGGCGGCGGCGGCCCGCTCGGCGGTCGTACCGGCGAGGCCGCCGCCCTCGCCCGGACGTGGCCGGGCGCCGCGGCCGCACTCGTCGGCGGCCCAGCGGGCCACGCGGACGGCGCCGATGAGACCGCATCTGGCCTGCCGGGCGAGTTCCGCCGGGGCCGGGGTGCCGGCGGGTGGGCGGGGCGCCGGTCGGGAGCCACGATTGGCCACGGCCCGGCGGGCAGCGGCGATCGGCTGTCGGGGGACCAGTCTGAGCCGGGAGTCGCGCGGAGTACGGGACGTCACAGGAGCAGTCTTGCCGTTGACGCTCCGAAAACCCAATCGGAATCAACAAGGCGGCCTTCCGCCACCCTCACCGGCCGCTGAATACGGCCTGACCAGGTCTCACATCAGCGGTATGAGGAATCGGCGCAGGGACTCCTCGTAACCGGCCGGGTGGGCATTCCACATCGCGGCGTGGGGGGCGTGCCGGACGGCGTGCAGGTGGATCAGACCGGGGCGGCGGGCGGCGAGTTCGCGGGAGGCGTGCCAGGGCGCGAGGGTGTCGTCGGGGCCGTGCACGATCAGGGTCGGCACGTCGGGGCGCGCCGGGTCGACGGCGCGGGCGAGGGCGTCGGGGTCCAGGCCCGTCCTGCCCTGCGCGGCGCGGACGGCGAGCGGGACCAGCGCGGCGGGCAGCCGGCGGGCGGCGGCGAGGGCGCGCAGCGTGGCGGGCCAGTCGAGGACCGGGGAGTCGAGGACGAGGCCGCCGACGCGGTCGCGCACACCGGATTCCGAGGCCGCGAGGAGGGCCATGGTGGCGCCGGTGGACCAGCCGTGCAGGACGACGTGGCGGGCGCCGTAGCGCACGGCGTAGCGGATGGCGGCGTCGAGGTCGCGCCACTCCGCGGCGCCGAAGCGGCCGATGCCGTCCGGCGACCGGGGCGCGCCCGGGTCGCCGCGGTAGCCGAGGTCGAGGACGGGGAGCCGCTGCCGGTGCAGGAAGGGCATGACGACCATGGGGTGCTCCCGGGTGGTGCCCAGGCCGTGCACGGTGATCACCCAGGTGTCGCGGTCGCCGGGGACGAACCAGGCGGGCAGGGGCCCCAGCTCGCCGGGGACGGCGACGTCGGCGTGGTCGAGGCCGAGGGCGTCACGCGGGTTGCCGAGGTGGACCTGCGGCGTGAGCCACACCCTGGCGCCGGGCTCCAGGACGCCGTGGGTGACGCGCTCCAGGCGGCGCACGACGCAGTCGGCGGGGTGCGGGGCGCCCTCGACGACGGGGCCGACGACGGCGTGCAGGCCGCGCGCGGTCAGGCCGTAGGTGCCGCGCCGCAGCGCGGCGATCGAGCGGGTGAGGGTGACGCGGTCGCCGTCGACGGCGTGGACCGTGAGCGCCGGCTCGCCGGGGAGCGGGCGGCCGGGGACGGGGCGCAGGGCCACGTCGCTCGCGTACCGTCCGGCCGCCACCGCGGCCGCTCCGGCACCTACGAGGGTGGTGACGGCCGTGGCCGCCACTGGACGTACACGCATCCCTTCCAGTGTGGTCCGCCCGAGCCCACCCGGCCAGTGGGCGCGTCCCGGCCCCGCACTCCAGCCCGTCCGGCGTTCCCGCGGTCCAGCCCGCCCGCCAGTGCCCCCACCTCAGCCCGTCCGGCGATTGAGGACATCGGGAAGGGGCGGGCAGGGGAAAGAGCACCCGCCCGCACCCACTACCCGCGCGACCTCCCGTAGCCGCGGAGCTTCTCCGCCGCCGCGTCCAGCTCATCCGGCGTGAGCAGCGAGGGCGTACGCCCCGGGACGCCGGAGGCCGTGAGCCAGAGCCGGCACATCCACTCCAGTTGCGCGGTGCGGTCGTAGGCCTGGTCGAGGCCTGTGCCATATGTCACCGTGCCGTGGTTCCGCAGCAGGCATCCGCTACGGCCGTCGAGCGCCCGCAGCATGTTCGCGGCCAGTTCGTCGCTGCCGTAGAGGGCGTACTCGGCGACTCTCACCGGGCCGCCGAGCAGCCCGGTCAGGTAGTGGACCGGGGGCAGCTCGTCGACGAGGGTGGAGACGGCCGTCGCGTGGACGGCGTGGGTGTGGACGACGGCGCCGGCGTCCGTGGAGCGGTAGACGGCGAGGTGCATCGGCAGCTCACTGGTGGGCGGGAGCCCGCCGAGGACCTGCCGGCCGGCCAGGTCGACGGCGACCGCGTCCCCGGGTCCGAGCCGGTCGTACGGGATTCCGCTAGGGGTCACCAGCACCAGGTCGCCGACCCGCGCGGACACATTGCCCGAGGTGCCGACGACCAGCCCGTCGGCGACGGTGCGCCGTGCCGTGGCCAGGACCTCCGCCCACGCGGTCCGTACGCTTTCCCGATCTTCCATGGGTTCTCGCCTCCGGTTCACGCCACCGCTCCGCCCGTTCCAGTTCACCTTCCGTTCACCAAGGGTCTTTACGGTCGCCGCTGTACTGACCATCGAGCTGATTGCCTGGGTGAATGGAACACATCACGCTTCTCATCGGGATCGTGATCGTCACGGCCTTGGTGTTCGACTTTACGAACGGCTTCCACGACACGGCCAACGCCATGGCCACCACCATCTCCACCGGGGCCCTCAAGCCCAAGACCGCGGTGGCCATGTCTGCGGCGCTGAACCTCGTCGGCGCGTTCCTCTCCGTCGAGGTGGCCAAGACCATCTCCGGCGGGATCATCGACGAGACCGCGGGCATCAGACCTGAAGTGATCTTCGCGGGACTGATCGGTGCCATCGTCTGGAATCTGCTGACCTGGCTGGCCGGCCTCCCCTCGAGTTCCTCGCACGCCCTCTTCGGCGGCCTGATCGGCGCGACCATCGTCTCGGTGGGCTTCGACGCGGTCAACGCCGACAAGGTCGTCATGAAGGTCCTCATCCCGGCGGTCGCCGCCCCGCTGGTGGCCGGTCTGGCCGCCACCCTGGCGACCCGGCTCACCTACCGCCTGGCCAAGGGCCGGGACGAGAAGGAGACCGCCAAGGGCTACCGCACCGGGCAGATCGCCTCGGCCGCCCTGGTCTCCCTCGCCCACGGCACCAACGACGCCCAGAAGACGATGGGCGTGATCACCCTCGCGCTGGTCGCCGGCGGCGTCGTCGCCCCGCACTCCGACCCGCCGATGTGGGTCATCGTCTCCGCGGGCCTGGCCATCGCGGCCGGTACGTACCTCGGCGGCTGGCGCATCATCCAGACGCTCGGCAAGGGCCTCACCGACATCAAGCCCGCGCAGGGCTTCGCCGCCCAGACCGGCGCCGCGACGGTGATCCTCGCCTCCTCGCACATCGGCTTCGCGCTCTCCACCACCCAGGTCTGCTCCGGCTCGATCATGGGCGCCGGCCTCGGCCGCAAGGGCGGCGTGGTCCGCTGGTCGACCGCCGGCCGCATGGTCCTGGCCTGGGGCCTGACGCTGCCGGCCGCGGGTCTGGTCGCCGGTGGCGCGGCCCTCCTGGCCGACCAGGGCGACTGGGGCGTCGCCACCGTCGCCGTCCTCGGCGTGGCCGTCTCCGCCGGCATCTGGCTGGCCTCGCGCCGCAAGCCGGTCACCCACGACAACGTCAACGAGATCGACGCCCCGGAGCCCGCGTCCGCCGAGCCGGCCGGTGTCGTCACCGCCGCGCTCCAGGCCGTCGCCCCGCCATTGGCCGGCCCCCTCTCCCCCGTGGCCGCCGTGGCCCCCGAAGCCGGGCGCGCACCCGCCGCCGCGGCGAGCTAAGGAAGAGACACCATGCAGATCGACTGGGCAGCTCTCGGCCAGGTCTTCGGCGTCAGCCTCGTGGTGACGGTCGGACTGGTCGGCGTGTTCACGCTGGGCATCGTCGGTACGTCCCGCAAGCCGGCCGAGGCCGCCGGCGGCGACGCCGCGGCCACCGAGCCGACGGCGGTCGCGCGGACCGGCGCGTACGCCTGCTTCGCGCTGTGCGCGGCGGCCGTCGGGTACGGCATCTACCTGATCGTCGCCTAGCCTCCCGGGGCGAGTCCCCGACCCCTCGGCCCCGGACGCCGGCCGGGCTGGATCTCCAGCCCGGCCGGCGTTCCGCGTACCGGGCCGCGCCCGCGCCCCGGGAGGCGAACCCCAGCTCAGAGGTGAGTTGACGGCCGTTCACGGCCCATGGTGGACTTCCGGGGCCAAACGGCGACAGCAGAGGAAGCCGGTGCGAGTCCGGCGCGGTCCCGCCACTGTCACCGGGGAGCGTCCTCCACCGAGGGCCACGGTCCGCCTGCCGGACCGGAAGGCCGGAACGACGCCGATCCGGGAGCCAGGAGACTCTGGTCGCCGGTCACGTCGAGCCAGGGCGCGGACCCTGAGTGAGGACACACCCCCATGCCCGGCTGCCGCCGCACCCCCTCCCGCGTCCCACGCGCCCCCCGGCTCCCCTTCCGAGGCGCGACGGCGGCCTGACCGATGCGTCCCTTGCACGCCGATCACCTCGGTTTCGCGTGCGGCGCCGCGCTCGGCTTCCTCGGCGACCTCGCCCTCGGCGACCCCCGCCGCGGCCACCCCGTGGCCGCCTTCGGGAAGGCCGCGCACGCCGTCGAGGAGCGCCTGTGGCGCGACCACCGCGGCTACGGCGCCCTGCACACCCTGCTCTGCGCGGGCGGCACCGTGGCCGGCGCCGCGCTGCTGACCCGCGCCCTGCGCCCCTCCCGCCGCGCCCGCGTGGCCCTGACCGCCGCCGCCACCTGGGCGGTGCTCGGCGGCACCTCCCTGGGCCGTGAGGCGCGCGCCGTCGGCGGCGCGCTGGAGGCCGGCGACCTGGAGGTCGCCCGGGAGCGGCTGCCCCACCTGTGCGGGCGCGACCCGCAGGCGCTGGACGGCCCGCAGATCGCGCGCGCGGTCGTGGAGTCCGTCGCCGAGAACACCTCCGACGCCGTCGTGGGCGCCCTCGTCTGGGGCGCCGTCGCGGGCGTACCGGGCCTGGCCGGCTTCCGGGCCGTGAACACCCTGGACGCGATGGTCGGCCACAAGTCGCCGCGCCACCGGCGGTTCGGCTGGGCCTCCGCCCGGCTGGACGACGTCGTCGGCTGGCCGGGCGCCCGGCTCACCGCCGCCCTGACCGTCCTCGCCGGCCCCGACCGGCGCGGCGCCTGGCGGGTGGCCCGCCGGGACGCGGGCCGGCACCCGAGCCCGAACGCCGGCCCGGTGGAGGCCGCCTTCGCCGGAGCCCTCGGCGTCCGCCTCGGCGGCACCCTCGCCTACGCGGGCCGCGTCGAGCACCGGCCCGTGCTCGGCGGCGAGAACCGCCCGGTGGAGGTCGCGGACATCGAACGCGCGGTGCGCCTCTCGCGCCGGGTGTCGCTGCTGGCCCTGGGCACCGCGATAGCGGCGCGCACGGTGGGCAGCCTTTGCAGCAGGGCCATCACGTCCAGGAGCACGTCCAGGAGGAGCAGCCGGTGACAGCGGACAGGAGCGGGCGTACGGGCCCGCTGGGCGGAGGCCTGCTGGTGGCCGGGACCACCTCGGACGCGGGCAAGAGCGTGGTCACCGCCGGCATCTGCCGCTGGCTGGTCCGCAAAGGCGTCAAGGTCGCGCCGTTCAAGGCGCAGAACATGTCGCTGAACTCGTTCGTGACCCGCGAGGGCGCGGAGATAGGCCGCGCGCAGGCGATGCAGGCCGCGGCCGCCCGCGTCGAGCCGACGGCGCTCATGAACCCCGTCCTGCTCAAGCCCGGCAGCGACCGCAGCAGCCAGGTGGTGCTGCTGGGCAAGCCCGTCGGCGAGCTGAGCGCCCGGGGGTATTTCGGGGGGCCCGGGAGGCCGGACGGCGGCTCCTCCCTGTACGCGGGGCGGCGCGAGCAGCTGCTCGGCACGGTGACGGAGTGCCTGGAGGAGCTGCGGCGCACCCACGACGCGGTGATCTGCGAGGGCGCGGGCAGCCCCGCCGAGATCAACCTGCGGCGCACCGACATCGTCAACATGGGCATCGCGCGGGCCGCGCGGCTGCCCGTCGTCGTGGTCGGCGACATCGACCGGGGCGGCGTCTTCGCGTCCTTCTTCGGCACGACGGCGCTGCTGTCCCGGGCGGACCAGGAGCTGATAGCGGGCTACATGGTCAACAAGTTCCGGGGCGACGTGTCGCTGCTGGAGCCGGGCCTGGACATGCTGCGCGACCTGACCGGCCGCCCGACGGTCGGCGTGCTGCCGTTCGCGCACGGGCTCGGCATCGACGAGGAGGACGGGCTGCGCGTCTCCCTGCGCGGCGCGGTCCGCGAGTCGGTGGTCGCGCCGCCGCACGGCGCCGACGTCCTGCGCGTCGCGGTCTGCGCGGTGCCGCTGATGTCGAACTTCACGGACGTCGACGCGCTGGCCGCCGAACCCGGCGTCGTCGTGCGCTTCGTGGACCGGCCGGAGGAGCTCACCGACGCGGACCTGGTGATCGTGCCGGGCACCCGCGGCACGGTGCGGGCGCTGGCGTGGCTGCGCGAGCGCGGCCTCGCCGACGCGCTCGTACGCCGCGCGGCGGAGGGCCGCCCGGTGCTGGGCATCTGCGGCGGCTTCCAGGTGCTGGGCGAGCGCATCGAGGACGAGGTCGAGTCGAGGGCCGGCACGGTGCCGGGCCTCGGTCTGCTGCCGGTGCGGGTGCGGTTCGCCCGCGAGAAGACGCTGGCCCGGCCGGTCGGTGAGGCGCTGGGCGAGCGCGTCGAGGGCTACGAGATCCATCACGGTGTCGCGGAGGTCCTCGGCGGCGACGAGCCGTTCCTGGACGGCTGCCGGTCGGGCGCGGTGTGGGGCACGCACTGGCACGGCTCGCTGGAGAGCGACGGCTTCCGGCGGGCGTTCCTGCGCCGGGTCGCGGAGGCGGCGGGCCGGGCGTTCGTCCCGGCGCCGGACACGTCGTTCGGGGCGCTGCGCGAGGAACAGCTGGACCGGCTGGGCGACCTGATCGAGGAACACGCGGACACGGACGCGCTGCTGCGGCTGATCGAGGACGGGGTGCCGAAGGGGCTGCCGTTCCTACCGCCGGGGGCGCCGTCCCTGCCCGCGCGGCGGGAACACGGCCCGGACCGTGACGGTCCGCTCGCCCCCGCCCGCGCCGGGCGCGGTGACACGCCGCCGGGTCCGGCGGCCACCGACGTGCCCGGTCGAACCGATTCCCTCGAAGGGGGTAACGCCTGATGGCCTCGGCCACCTACCCGTTCACCGCGATCGTCGGCATGGACGACATGCGGCTGGGCCTGTTGCTCAACGCGATCGCGCCGTCCATCGGCGGCGTGCTCGTACGCGGCGAGAAGGGCACCGCCAAGACGACGACGGTCCGCGGCCTGACGGCGCTCCTGCCGCGGGTCGACGCGGTGCCCGGCTGCCGGTTCTCCTGCGACCCGGCGTCCCCGGACGCCGCCTGCCCGGACGGGCCGCACGAGGACGCGCCGGGCGAGGCCCGCCCCGCCCGTATGGTCGAGCTGCCCGTAGGCGCCTCCGAGGACCGCCTCGTGGGAGCGCTCGACATCGAGCGGGCGCTGGGCGAGGGCGTCAAGGCGTTCGAGCCGGGCCTGCTGGCGGCCGCGCACCGCGGTGTGCTCTACGTCGACGAGGTCAATCTGCTGGGCGACCATCTGGTCGACAGCCTCCTCGACGCGGCGGCCACCGGCTCCTCCTCCGTCGAGCGTGAGGGCGTCTCCGTCCGTCACGCGTCCCGCTTCCTCCTCGTCGGCACCATGAACCCCGAGGAGGGCGAGCTCCGCCCCCAGCTCCTCGACCGCTTCGGGCTGACCGTCGAGGTCGCCGCCTCCCGTGAGACCGAGGAGCGCGTCGAGGTCGTGCGCCGCCGGCTCGCCTACGACGAGGACCCGGCCGCCTTCGCCGCCAAGTGGACGGCCGAGGAGGACGCGCTGCGCGAGCGGATCGCCGCCGCCCGGGCGCTGCTGCCGGACGTGCGGCTGGGTGACGGCGCGCTGCGCCGGATCGCCGCCGTGTGCGCCGGGTTCGAGGTGGACGGCATGCGCGCGGACATCGTGACCGCGCGGGCCGCGACGGCGCTGGCCGCCTGGGCGGGGCGTACGGACGTCACCACCGAGGACGTACGGCAGGCCGCGCTGCTGTCGCTGCCGCACCGGCGGCGGCGTAACCCCTTCGACGCCCCCGGCCTCGACGAGGACAAGCTCGACGAGATCCTGCGGCGGTTCGAGGACGACGAGCCGGAGCCGGAGCCGGAGCCCGAGCCGGAGGGCCCGGACGACGGCGGCCCCGAGGGCGACGGCGGCCCGGACGGCGGTGGCGGCGAGCCCCCGCACGACCCGGAGCTGCCGCCGCAGCGGGAGGAGAGCGCGCCCTCCCCGCAGGAGACGTCCCAGGAGGGCTCGCGGGACACCTCGCGGGAGCCGGCCGGGGAGACCTCTGCGGAGAGCGCTCCCGAGCCGGCGCCCGGCGGTGCCGCGCCCGAGGCGCCGGCCGTCGCCGCCGCGGACCCCTTCCGCGCCCGGAAGTTCGACGTCCCCGGGCTCGGCGAGGGCGCGGACGGCCGCCGCTCGCGGGCCCGTACCGCGCACGGCCGGACGACCGGCGCCCGCCGCCCCCGGGGCACCCTGTCCAAGCTGCACCTGGCGGCGACCGTCCGGGCGGCGGCGCCGCACCAGCGGGCGCGCGGGCGGCGCGGCCCCGGCCTGGTCGTCCGCCGGGACGATCTGCGGGAGGCGGTGCGCGAGGGGCGCGAGGGCAACCTCGTGCTGTTCGTCGTGGACGCCTCCGGTTCCATGGCCGCCCGTAAGCGGATGGGCGCGGTCAAGGGCGCGGTGCTGTCGCTGCTGCTCGACGCGTACCAGCGCCGCGACAAGATCGGCATGATCACCTTCCGGGGCTCGGGCGCCGAGGTGGCGCTGCCGCCGACGTCGTCGGTGGACGCGGGCGCGGCGCGGCTGGAGCGGCTGCCGACAGGCGGCCGGACGCCGCTGGCGGCCGGGCTGCTCCAGGCGCACGAGGTGCTGCGGGTGGAGCGGCTGCGCGACCCCTCGCGGCGCCCGCTGCTGGTGGTGGTGACCGACGGCCGGGCCACCGGTGGCCCGGAGCCGCTGGTGCGGGCGCGGCACGCGGCCCGGCTGCTGGCGGCCGGGGGCACGGCGTCGGTGGTCGTGGACTGCGAGTCGGGTCCGGTGCGGCTCGGGCTCGCGGGCGAGCTCGGGAGCGAGCTGCGCGCCCCGGTGGTGACGCTCGACGAACTGCGCGCGGACAGTGTCTCCGCGCTCGTACGCACCGTACGGAACACGGACTCCAGGAGGGCCGCTTAATGCCACAGGGACAGCCGACCGTCGTTCCCGACGACGGGCTCACCACACGTCAGCGCCGCAACCGGCCGCTGGTGTTCGTGCACACGGGCATCGGCAAGGGCAAGTCGACCGCCGCGTTCGGGCTGGCGCTGCGGGCGTGGAACCAGGGCTGGCCGGTCGGGGTGTTCCAGTTCGTGAAGTCGGCGAAGTGGAAGGTCGGCGAGGAGAACGCGCTGCGCGTGCTCGGCGATTCGGACCAGGGCGGGAGCGTCGACTGGCACAAGATGGGCGAGGGCTGGTCGTGGATCCAGCGGGCCCCGGCCGAGGGTGAGCAGACCAACGAGGACAAGGCCCGCGAGGGCTGGGAGCAGGTGAAGCGGGACCTGGCCGCCGAGACGTACAAGCTGTACGTGCTCGACGAGTTCGCCTACCCGATGCACTGGGGCTGGATCGACACGGACGAGGTGATCGAGGTGCTGCGGAACCGCCCCGGGACACAGCACGTGGTCATCACGGGCCGCAACGCCCCGGAGAAGCTGGTCGACTTCGCCGACCTGGTGACGGACATGTCGAAGGTCAAGCACCCGATGGACACCGGTCAGAAGGGCCAGCGGGGCATCGAGTGGTGAGTACGACCGATTCGCGGATCCCCCGGCTGGTCATCGCGGCCCCGGCCTCGGGCAGCGGCAAGACGACGGTGGCCACGGGTCTGATGCGGGCCTTCGCGGACGCCGGGCTCGCGGTCTCGCCGCACAAGGTGGGCCCGGACTACATCGACCCGGGCTACCACGCGCTGGCCACCGGCCGGCCGGGCCGCAACCTGGACGCGTACATGTGCGGTCCGGAGCGGATCGCCCCGCTGTTCCTGCACGGGGCGGCGGGGTGCGACCTCGCGCTGGTCGAGGGCGTGATGGGCCTGTACGACGGGGCGAGCGGGCAGGGCGAGCTGGCGTCGACGGCGCACGTGGCGAAGCTGCTGAAGGCGCCGGTGGTGCTGGTCGTCGACGCGTCGTCGCAGTCGCGTTCGGTGGCGGCGCTGGTGCACGGCTTCGCGTCCTGGGACCCGGAGGTCCGGGTCGCGGGCGTGATCCTCAACAAGGTCGGCTCGGACCGCCACGAGGCGCTGCTGCGGGAGGCCCTGGAGGAGTCCGGGGTGCCGGTGCTGGGCGCGCTGCGGCGCGTCCGCGCGGTCGACACGCCCAGCCGCCACCTGGGCCTCGTCCCCGTCGCGGAACGCAGCGCGGAGGCGCTGGCCGCGGTGGCGGCGCAGGCGGACCAGGTGCGGCGGGGCTGCGACCTGGAGGGCCTGCTGGCCCTGGCCCGCAGCGCGCCGCCGCTGACGGCGGAGGCGTGGGACCCCGAGACGTCGTCGCGGGCGGGCGTACCGCGGGACGGATCCGACGCGATCACGGATGCGCGCCCGGGCGACGCACCGGTGATCGCCGTGGCCGGCGGCCCGGCGTTCACCTTCTCGTACGCGGAGCACACGGAACTCCTGACCGCGGCCGGCGCCGAAGTGGTCCCCTTCGACCCCCTCCACGACGAGTGCCTCCCCGACCGCACCGCGGGCCTCGTCATAGGCGGTGGCTTCCCCGAGGTGTACGCCCCGGAGCTCTCGGCGAACGAGCCGCTCCGCAAGGCGGTCGCCGACCTGGCCGCGAGCGGCGCGCCGATCGCGGCGGAGTGCGCGGGCCTGCTCTACCTGGCCCGTTCGCTGGACGGCAGGCCCATGTGCGGGGTGCTGGACGCCGAGGCCCGGATGTCGGAGCGGCTCACCCTCGGCTACCGGGAGGCCGTGGCGATCGCGGACACCCCGCTGGCCGCCGCCGGGACCCGGGTGCGCGGCCACGAGTTCCACCGCACGGTGGTGGAACCGGGCGCGGGGGCCGTGCCCGCCTGGGGGTTCACGCACCCGGCGCGCCGGGTGGAGGGGTTCACGAGCGGCGGCGTCCACGCGTCGTACCTCCATGTGCACTGGGCCGGTGCCCCGGGCACGGCGGAGCGCTTCGTGGCGGGCCTGCGGAAGCCCTGACCGCTCCCGGCGGGTTCAGCTCGCGAGGCCCACGACGAGCCAGATGAAGGCCACTCCGGCGACCGTGCAGGCGAGCGTGGAGCGGGCCGGGTGCTGGTGGTGGGCCTCGGGGAGGATGTCCGAGGTGGCGAGGTAGAGCAGGACACCCCCGAAGAAGCCGAGGTAGATGCCGAGGAACTGCTCCGGAAGGGTGAAGAGCAGGGTGGACGCGGCGCCGGCGACGGGCGCGACGGCGTCGGCCGCGAGCATCAGGAGGGCGCGGTGGCGCTGGTTCCCGTACAGGTCGGTGATCGTGTACGTGTTGAAGCCGTCGGCGAAGTCGTGGGCGACGACGGCCACGGCCACGGCGGCGGCCACCCCGCTGTCCACCTGGAACGCGGCGCCGATGGCGACGCCGTCCATGGCGCTGTGGAGGACGAGGGCGGCGGCCGCGGTGAGGCCGACCTGGGGGGCGCGCACCGCGTCGGTCATGCCGTGGTTGGCGCGGCGGACGGCGAGGAGCCGTTCGACGAGGTGGGCGGTGAGGAAGCCGAGGACGAAGCAGAGCAGGGCGACGGGGACGCCGAAGATCTCGCGGTCGGCTGCCTCCAGTGCCTCGGGCAGCAGGTCGAGGCCGACGACGCCGAGCATCAGTCCGCCGGCGAGCCCGAGGATGAGGTGCCGGCGGTCGGTGAAGCGCTGGGCGGCCCACCCGCCGAGGAGTGTCATCAGGAACGCGCCCAGGGCGACGACGACCGGCACGGGCCCTCCACCCTTCTCGCGGCTGCACTGCCTCCGACCTTCCCCTCTCCGGAGCTTGCCACGGTCGCGGCACCGCTGCGCGCACCGCTGTACGTGGGGGTGGGGGCGCGTCGGGGCGTGGCGGCGGCGGAGGTGCTCGCGCTGATCGGGCGGACGCTGGCGGAGGCCGGCCGGGCGCTGGGCGCGGGCGCCCGTCCGGTGGCCCTGGTGACGGCGGAGGCGAAGGCCGGGGAGCCAGGCCTGGTGGCCGCGGCGGCCCGGCTGGAGGTGCCGTTGCGGACGTACGGCGCGGAGGCGCTGGCGGGGGTGGCGGTGCCGGATCCGTCGGCGGCCGTGCTGGCGGCGGTGGGGGTGCCGGGGGTCGCCGAGGCGGCGGCGCTGCTGGCGGCGGGGGCGGGCGGGGCGCTGGTGGTGGGGAAGCGGAAGTCGGCGGGGGCGACGTGCGCGGTGGCGCGGGCGGCGGGGGCGTAGGGGGCGGGAGGTCTGCGGAACCGGGGGTTCTCGCGGGCGGGAGGTTTGCCGGACCGGGGGCACTCGCGCGCCGGAGGCCTGCGGAACCGGGGGTTCTCGCGGGCGGGAGGTTTGCCGGACCGGGGGCACTCGCGCGCCGGAGGCCTGCGGAACCGGGGGTTCTCGCACGCGGATCCGTGCCGGCCGCTGCCCGTGGCACGGCCGCGGGGGGACCGGGGTTCTCGCGCACGCGGATCCGGGCCCGCGCGGGCCCGGAACGCCGCCGGCCGCGTACGGATCCGTGGGCCGGCCCGCAGGCGAACCGGTGGCCTGTCCCCCGTACGGGATCACCCGCGCGGACCCGCCTGCGCGCGGCCGGGTCGCCGTCAGTACCGTCATGGGGCGGGCCCCTCGCCCCGGCCCTGTCAGCGTCAAGGAAGAAGAGAAGGTGGCCCGCGGCCATGCACACACCCAGTGAACCGGACCTCCGGCACCACGGCGACGCCGAAGTGCGGGGCGGTGGCGCGGAATTGACCGATCTGGCGGTGAACGTCCGGACGGGCACGCCCCCGGAGTGGCTGCGGGAGCGGCTGGCGGCCTCGCTCGACGGGCTGGCCGCCTACCCCGACGGGCGGGCGGCGCGGCGTGCGGTGGCCGAGCGGCACGGGCTGCCGGAGGAGCGGGTGCTGCTGACGGCGGGGGCGGCGGAGGCGTTCGTCCTGCTCGCCCGCGCGCTGCGGGTGCGGCGGCCGGTCGTCGTGCACCCGCAGTTCACGGAGCCGGAGGCCGCGCTGCGGGACGCCGGGCACACGGTGGAGCGGGTGCTGCTGGACCCGGAGGACGGCTTCCGGCTGGACCCGCGGGCGGTGCCCGGCGACGCGGACCTGGTGGTGGTGGGCAACCCCACCAACCCGACGTCCGTGCTGCACCCGGCGCAGGCGCTGGCCCAGCTGGCGCGCCCGGGGCGGACGCTGGTCGTGGACGAGGCGTTCATGGACGCGGTGCCCGGCGAGCGGGAGTCGCTGGCCTCGCGGACGGACCTGCCGGGCCTGGTCGTGCTGCGCAGCCTCACCAAGACCTGGGGGCTGGCGGGGCTGCGCATCGGCTACGTCCTGGCCTCACCGGGGACGATAGCCCGGCTGGAGCGGGCCCAGCCGCTGTGGCCGGTGTCGTCGCCGGCGCTGGCGGCGGCGGAGGCGTGCAGCGCTCCCCCGGCCCTCGCGGAGGCCGCGCACGCCGCGCACCACCTGGCCGCCGACCGGGCCCATCTGACGGCGGCGCTGTCGGCGTTCGAGGGGGTGCGGGTGTACGGCCCGGCGGCCGGCCCGTTCCTGCTGGTGCGGATGGCGGACGCGGCGGCGGTACGGGGGCGGCTGCGGGGGCTGGGGTTCGCGGTGCGGCGCGGGGACACGTTTCCGGGTCTGGGGCCGGAGTATCTGCGGCTGGCGGTGCGGGACCGGGGGACGACGGATCGTTTCGTGGAGGCGCTGGGGAAGGTGCTGGCGGACGGCTGAGGCGTCGCCTGCGGCGGGCTTTTCCCCAGCCCCGCCCCTTCCCGATACCGGGGCTCAAACGCCGGCCGGGCTGGATTTCAGCCCGGCCGGCGTTTGAGGCCACCGCGCGGAGCGCGGAAAAGGGGGCCCGGGGGCGGAGCCCCCGGTTACGGGAAGGGGCGGGGCTGGGGAAAAAGCCCCGCGCAGCGGCCACGTCAGCCGCGGCGGACCGCCCGGCGCCGCCCCATCACCACCGCCCCGCCACCCACCACCACAAGCAGCCCCGCCACCCCCACCACGTACGGCGCCGCCGAACCACCCCCGGTCTCGGCCAGATCCGGCCCCGCCGGAGCCGCCGGCTTCGCCGGCACGTGCGCCGCCGTCTGCGGCTTCGTACCCCCGCCCGGTGTGACGGGCGCGGCCGGCGAGGGTGTGCGTACGGCGCCGGAGGGCGTCTCGCACGTCGCCCGGGCGAGTGTGACCTGTCCTTCGACCTCGGCCACGTTCAGCCGCAGGGGGTTGACGGAGACCTTGAGTTCGAGGGCCGCGGCGGCCGCCGTGCGGGAGGTCGTGGCGGTCCGTGACAGGTCGAGGCGGACCTCGCCGACGCCCGGTACGGAGACCTTGGTCGGGCCGGTGGCGGTGAGGGTGACGCGCTTCCCGAGGACGGAGACGCTGCCGAGCACGTTCGCCTTGGCCGTCGGCTGCCGGCCCGCCTCGCACACCGCTCTGGAGGTGACCTGCCGCACCTCGATGAGGGAGAGCTGCGGCAGCCCGGGCAGGCGCACCTCGGCGTGCACGAGGTGGGCGTAGCCCTCGGCCTTCCGGCCGTCGGCGGTGGCGCGGGCGGTGGCGGTGTCGGCGCGCAGGACGGTGACGGGGCGGCCCTGTTCGACGCCGTCGAGGGTGACGGTGAGGGCGGTCCGGTCGGCGTTCGCGGGCGCCTTCACCTCGTTGAGCGAGGTGTCGAGGGGGACGCGGACCGTCTTGTCGAGGAGGCCGATGTCGAGGCCGGTGCGGAGGACGACCGCGCCGGAGGTCCCGTCGGCGGAGGTGCCGCCGGCCGGGGTGCTCTTGCCGGAGGTGCCGCCGGTGGGCCCGGTGGCGGCGGCGGGTCCGGCGGCGGTCCCGGTGGCGACGGCCGTGAGGGCGGTCGCGGCGACGGCCAGACGGACGGCGCGGCGGCGTACGGGCATGCCGGAGGAAGGGATGACGGTGGTGCTGAACACGTGCGTGGAACCCCCACGAGAGGTGTGGTGCCGCCGGCGCGTCTACGGGGGACAGCGCGCGCCGGCGGCGGGACCCCGCCATATTTGACCCCTGGAGGGTGAACGGGCGGCACACTGAGGCCAGTTCACCCCAAAGGGTAGGTTTCGCAGCCGCATTCGATTCCGTCGACGCGTGAGTGTTTTCTCGTCACATGCGTCACCCCTGTTCGAGGGCAGGAGTGATCGCTAAGGTCCGGCCGTATGCCGAACGAGCGAACCTCCCCCGACTCCGCCGCTGTTCAGGGCGGTGCGACCGACGGATCCGCCGCGGCGGCCGGCGGCGCCGCGTCCGACCGGACCGCGCGGCTGGCCGTCACCGTCTTCCCGCTGCTCGTCCTCGCGGCGGGCGGCGTGGGCCTCGCGGCGCCCTCGCACTTCACGGGCTGGGCGCCGGCGGTGCCGTACCTGCTGGGCGTGGTCATGTTCGCGATGGGGCTCACCCTCACGCCGGCGGACTTCCACGCCGTGGCCAAGCGCCCCTGGGCGGTGGGGCTGGGCCTCGTGGCCCACTACGTGATCATGCCGGGGCTGGGCTGGCTGATCGCCACCGCGCTCGGCCTGCCGCCGCAGCTGGCGGCCGGCGTCATCCTCGTCGGCTGCGCGCCGAGCGGCACGGCGTCCAACGTGGTCACCTACCTCGCGCGCGGCGACGTGGCGCTGTCCGTGTCGGTGGCGACCGTCTCCACGCTCGTCGCACCGCTGGTGACACCGCCGTTGACGCTGCTGCTCGCGGACCGGTTCCTGGACGTGGACGCCGGGGCGATGCTCGTCGACATCCTCAAGACGGTGCTGGTGCCGGTCGTCGGCGGCGCGCTCGTACGCCTGCTGGCGGGGCGGTACGTCGACCGGGTGCTGCGCGTCCTGCCGTGGGTGTCGGCGCTGACGATCTCCGTCATCGTCCTGACGGTGGTGTCGGGCAGCGCGGCCCGCATCAAGGACGCGGCGGGCCTCGTCCTCCTCGCCGTCGTCCTCCACAACGGCCTCGGCCTGGCCCTCGGCTACGCGTCCGGCCGGCTGGCCCGCCTGGGCCGCCCGGCGAGCCGGGCCATGGCCTTCGAGGTCGGCATGCAGAACTCCGGCCTGGCGGCCTCGCTGGCGACGGCGCACTTCAGCGCGGCGGCGGCGTTGCCGGCGGCGGTGTTCTCGGTCTGGCACAACGTGTCGGGAGCGGTGGTGGCGGCGTGGATGTCGCGCGACGGCGCCCCTGCGGGGGGCCATTCCCCCACCCCGCCCCTTCCCGGAACCGGGGGCAAGCCCCCGGGCCCCCGGCCGCGCTGACGCGCGGTGGTCTCGAACTCCCCCAGCTACCGCTGGGAGGTGCTCCCAGCGGTAGCTGGGGGAGTTCGAGGACCGGGGTCCGGGGCGGAGCCCCGGTTCGGGAAGGGGCGGGGTGGGGAACAGGCCCGCCGCAGGCGCACCACCGCACCACCGCACCCGCGCACCCTCACCCCCGCACACCCACCGGCAGCCACACCCTCAGCCGCCAAGTCCCCCCGCTCTCACCCCACTCACCCCCACCCCCCAGCAACCGCACCCGCTCCATGATCCCCGCCAGCCCCCGCCCACCACCCGTCCGCCGGGCCCCCGGCACCACCCCCGCCACCGGGTTCTCCAAGGTCACTTCCAGGACGCCCCCGCGCGAGGCGATGCCGAGCCGCACCGGCACCGGCCCCGCGTGCCGCAAGGCGTTGGTGAGGCCCTCCTGGACGATGCGGTAGGCCTCGCGGGAGACGACCGCCGGCACACGGTCCAGGGCGGCGTCGACGGTGGGCACGACCGTGCCGCCCGCCGCGCGGGTGCGCTCCAGGAGGGCGTCCAGGGCGGCGAGCGTCGGCGCGGGCGCGGCGGAGGCCGTGCCGTCCTCGCGCAAGAGGCCGAGGACCGTGTCGAGTTCGCCGACCGCGTCCCGCGTCGTCGCCTCGATGGCCGCGAGCGCCTGCCGGGCGAACTCGGGGTCGGAGTCGAGGACCCTGCGCGCGGCGCTCGCCTGGAGGGTGACGGCGCTCAGCGCGTGGCCCACGGAGTCGTGCAGCTCGCGGGCCAGCCGGTTGCGGAGCGCGAGATGGGTCGCGTGCCGCTCGGCGGCGGCCAGCCGGTCGGCCGCCGTGGGTCCCAGGAGGACGGGCGCGCAGCGCGCCAGGAGCGCGCCCGCCGCCCAGGAGGAGACCACGATCAGGGCCAGCAGGGCGAGCCCGGCGAGCGGCGCCAGGAGCAGCCGGGGCCCGGCGAAGACCGCCGCCCGGCCCAGGCCCCCGGCGTCCCGGTCGCGGTCGAGGAAGGGCAGGGCGATCAGCGTCACGGCGGCCGGCGGGGTGGCCAGCGACATCCCGCTGACGAGGCCGCCGGCCGTGAGGTGGAGCGTGTACCAGGCGGCCGTCCTGCCGCGCGCGGCCCAGGAGGTGCTCGGCCCGGTGGCCAGCCCCTCGCCCGGCACCCCGCACAGCGCCCGCGCCGCCGCGCCCTCCAGGGGGCGTACGAGCGGCAGGAGCGCGGTGAGCGCGGCGGGGAGGAGGGCCAGCGCGAAGACGCCGAACTGCCGGGCGAGCGAGCCCCCGAGGAGGAGGCTTCCCCCGTCGGGAGCGGTGACCAGGGCGAGGAGGACGTCGGCCAGGAGGTAGTACGGCATCAGCAGCGCGCCGCCGAGGAGGAGGTGCACCCAGCGGAGGCGGGCCCGGTGGCCGAGGAGGGCCGTCACGGGGCGGATCTTCGCGAACCGTTGATCATCCGCACAGGGTAGGTGACGCCGGCGGTCCGGAGGGGCCGCGGACGTCCCCACCCGCGCCAGGGGCCCGGCCGCCCGGTCCCGGCGGGCCGCCACGCCGAGGCCCGTTGTGCGCGCGCGGGGCGCCGGGCCGCCCCGGGATCCTTCCCCGGGACGGCCCGGCGGGCGTTCGCACACCCCGGCCCGGCGCCGCGCCCTCCTCCTGCCCCGGGCCGCGGGCGAAGGCGGACGGCGCCGGACGGTCCCGCTACCCGGGGCCGGTCCCCGGCTCTCCCCGCCGCATGGCGCGCGGCGCTCCCGGGCGTCCCGCGGGCGGGTTCCCGCCGCAGAACGTCGCGTGGTCGTCCCAGGTCGGGAACCCCGGATCGGCTGTGGTGGCAAGGGCTTCGAGGAGCGGACTCCGTCGCGTTCGGCTCATGTCCCAAGGCTTCCGTGCCCACCCCGTCCACCGCTTCCCCCGCAGCGGTGAATCACCCTCGGCCGCAGGGCGGAACCGGGCGCGCTCCCGTCTGGTCCGCAGGGCCCGGTCCGCGCCCGGACCGCTCCTCCTCAGGGCGCGTGTGCCCTCATCCCGCCGTCGGGGGCGGACCCTGACCGCGCCGGCGCGCCCGCGGCCGGGGTGCGCGGGCCGGTCGCGCGCCCCCGCTCCGCCGGGCATGGACGGAATGATCGCGTCCGCCGATAGTGGGTGGATGGAAAGCCTCGCGCCCGGCCGGTTCGCCCCGGAGACCGTCTATCTCAACACCGCGGCCACCGGCCTGCTGCCCACCGGGGCCGCCGCCGCCATGGGCGAGGCGATCGGCGTCCTGGCCGCCGGGGCCCCGGGGAACGTGGACTTCTCGGCCACGGTGGACGCGGCCCGGACCGCCTACGCCCGGCTGGTCGGCGTGCCCGCCGCCCGGGTCGCCGCCGGCGGTTCCGTCGCCGTGTACTGCGGCCTCGTCGCCCAGTCCCTGCCGGCCGGTGCCGAAGTGCTCGTCGCGGAGGGCGACTTCGCCTCGCTCGTCAATCCCTTCCACACCCGGCCCGGCCTCCGGGTGCGTACGGTCCCGCTGGAGCGGCTCGCGGAGGAGGTGCGGCCGGACACGGCGCTCGTCGCGGTGAGCGCCGTGCAGTCGGCCGACGGCCGGATCGCCGCCCTCGGGGCGATCTCCGCGGCCGCCCGCGCGTACGGCGCCCGTACGCTCGTCGACGTCAGCCAGGCGGCGGGCTGGTTCCCGCTGGACGCCGCCGCCCACGACTTCACCGTCGGTGTGGGCTACAAGTGGCTGATGGGCCCGCGCGGCGTCGCCTTCCTCACCGTCCCCGAGGACCTGGGCGCCCTCACGCCCGTGTTCGCGGGCTGGGTCACGGGCGAGGACCCCTGGCTGACCTGCTACGGCAAGGTGGAGCCGCTCGCCTCGACGGCCCGCCGCTTCGACGAGAACGTCGCCGTCCTGTCGTACGTGGGGGCCCTGCACGGGCTCGCCCTGGTGGAGGAGCTGGGCGTCGAGCGCATCGGCGCGCACGACCGGGCGCTCGCCGACCGGTTCCGCGCCGGGGTGGTGGCGCTGGGCCTCACGCCCGTGCCGGCGGAGGGCTCGGCGATCGTCGCCGTCCCGGGCGTCCGGGGCGCCGCCGAGCGGCCGGCGGCGGCGGGGGTGCAGGTCAGCGCGCGGGCGGGGAGGCTTCGCGCCGCCTTCCACCTCTACAACTCCACCGCCGACGTCGACCGGCTGCTGGAGGTGCTCGCACGCCGGTGAGTGGGTAGGACGGGAAGATCACCGCCCACGGGACGCTCCGCCGGAGCCCCGTGCGGAGCTCTGCCTTCTTCCGTCCTTCCCTCCCCCGCTTCCCGAGGAGAGCACATGCGCCGTGCGCGCGACGAGCAGGACCACTCCGCGGCCCTCGACCGGATCCTCCAGCTCGGGCTCGGCTTCGCCGTCTCGAAGGTCCTGTTCAGCGCGGTCCGGCTCGGCCTCTTCACCGAGCTGGCCGCGCGCCCGCTGCCGTACGAGGAACTGCGCGACCGGCTCGGCCTGCACCCCCGCGCCGCCCGCGACTTCCTCGACACGCTGGTGGCGCTCGACCTGCTGGAGCGCGGCCCCGAGGGTTACGGCAACACCCCCGTCACCGCCCGCTACCTGGACCGCAACCGCGCCACCTACCTGGGCGGCTTCCTGGAGATGACCGACCACCGGCTCTACGGCTTCTGGGGCACGCTCCTCGACGGGCTGCGCACCGGCGAGCCGCAGAACGAGATCAAGCACGGCGGTGACTTCTTCGGGACCCTCTACCAGGACCCCGTCCGCCGCTCGGAGTTCCTCCAGGCCATGACGGGCCTGTCGATGCGCTCGGCGCACGCCCTCGCCGATGCCGTCGACTGGTCCGCGCACCGCGTCGTCGCCGACGTCGGCTGCGCCGAGGGCGGTACCCTCGGCCAGATCCTGCTGCGCCACCCGCACCTGCGGGGCACCGGCTTCGACCTGGAGTCCGCGCGCGGCGACTTCGACCGGCGCGCCGAGCGCTTCGGGCTCGCGGACCGGCTCACCTTCGCGGCCGGCGACTTCTTCACGGACCCGCTGCCCCGCGCCGACGCCCTGCTCCTCGGCCACATCCTGCACGACTGGGACCTGCCGACGAAGCGGATGCTGCTGCGCAAGGCGTACGAGGCGCTCCCGGCGGGCGGCGTCGTCATCGTCTACGAGACGCTCATCGACGACGACCGCCGCACCCATCTGACCGGGCTGCTGATGAGTCTCAACATGCTCGTCGAGACCACCGGCGGCTTCGACTACACCGGGGCCGAGTGCCGCGAATGGCTGGCCGGGGCGGGCTTCGCGGAGAGCCGTGTGCAGCACCTGGCGGGGCCCGAGTCGATGGTCATCGCCCGTAAATAGCCGTCGGTCGCCGGGCGGGCCGGGCCCGCCCGGCGGCCGACGGGCCCGCTCAGGGCACCGGGGTGAAGTCCCGCGCCCCCACGAACTCCGGGCGCCGCGCCGGTGCCGCGAACGGCTCCACCGCCGCGTTGTCCACGCTGTTGAAGACGATGAAGACGTTGCTGCGCGGGAAGGGCGTGATGTTGTTCCCTGACCCGTGCATGCAGTTGCAGTCGAACCACGTCGCCGACCCGGCCGGCCCGGTGAAGAGCCGGACGCCGTGGCGCTCGGCGAAGCCGGTCAGCGCGGCGTCGGAGGGCGTGCCCGCGTCCTGCATCCGCAGCGACCGCTTGTAGTTGTCGCGCGGGGTCTCACCGGCGCAGCCGAGGAACGTCCGGTGCGAGCCGGGCATGATCATCAGCCCGCCGTTGGTGTCGAGGTTCTCGGTGAGGGCGATCGAGACCGACACGGTCCGCATGCGCGGCAGCCCGTCCTCGGCGTGCCAGGTCTCGAAGTCCGAGTGCCAGTAGAAGCCGGAGGCGCCGAACCCGGGCTTGACGTTGATCCGGGACTGGTGGACGTAGACGTCCGAGCCGAGGATCTGCCGGGCCCGGCCGACCACGCGCGGGTCGCGCACGAGCTCCGCGAAGACCTCGCTGATCCGGTGCACCTCGAACACCGACCGCACGTCCTGCGACCGGGGCTCGACGATCGAGCGCTCGTCGGCGCGTACGGCCGGGTCGGCGATCAGCCGGTCCAGCTCGGCGCGGTAGCGCGCCACCTCGTCCGGGCCGATGAGCCGGTCGACCGTGAGGAAGCCGTCGCGGTCGTAGTCCGCCAGCTCGGTGTCACCGATCGGGCCGGGGGCGCCGGGGCGGGACCACACCACCGGGTCCCGCCGGGGTACGGGCACCTCCTGGGTGCCCCGGGTCGGGTAGAGGTCGCTGACCGTGGCCGTCATCGCTCAGCCCTCCTCCGTGAGCAGGGGGTAGACGCCGTTCTCGTCGTGGTCCTCGCGGCCGGTGACCGGCGGGTTGAAGACGCACACGCAGCGGAAGTCGGTCTTCGGGCGCAGGGTGTGGCGCTCGTGGCCGTCCAGCAGGTACATGGTGCCGGGCTCGATCCAGTGCTTCTCGCCGGTCTCGTCGTCGGTGAGCTCGGCCTCCCCCTCGACGCACAGCACGGCCTCGATGTGGTTGGCGTACCACATCGACGTCTCCGTGCCCGCGTACAGCACGGTCTCGTGCAGGGAGAAGCCGACGCGCTCCTTGGCGAGCACGATGCGCTTGCTCTCCCAGGTGCCGGACCGGGCCTTGACGTGCCGGTCGGTGCCCTCGATGTCCTTGAACGAACGGACGATCACGGTGGTGCCTCTCTCTGTCGGTGCTGTCGGTGCTGGTGTTTCCGGTGGTGCGGGGCCGGGTCGTGGGCGGGCGGTGGTCAGGCGGTCTCGCGGACCGCGCGGGCGAGGGTCCGCAGGCCCTCGTCCAGTTCCTCGGGGGAGATGGTCAGGGCGGGGAGCAGCTTGACGACCTCGCTCGCGGGGCCGGAGGTCTCGACGAGGAGGCCGAGTTCGAAGGCGCGCGCGGCGACGGCCGAGGCGCGGGCGCGGTCGGTGAACTCCAGGCCCCAGACGAGGCCGCGGCCCCGGTACCGCCCGCCGAGCCCGGGGTGTTCGGCGCAGATGGCGTCGAGCGCCCGCGCGACCTGCTCGCCCCGGGCGAGGGTCTGCTTCTCCATCTGGCCGTCGGCCCAGTAGGCGTTCAGAGCGGCCGCGGCGGTGACGAAGGAGGGGTTGTTGCCGCGGAAGGTGCCGTTGTGCTCGCCGGGCTCCCAGATGTCGAGCTCCGGCTTGAACAGAGTGAGCGACATCGGCATCCCGTAGCCGCCGATGGACTTGGACAGGGTGACGATGTCCGGGGTGATGCCCGCCTCCTCGAAGGAGAAGAAGGCGCCGGTGCGGCCGCAGCCCATCTGGATGTCGTCGACGATCAGCAGCATGTCGCGGCGCTCGCACAGGTCGGCGAGGGCGCGCAGCCAGTCGGCGCGGGCGACGTTGATGCCGCCCTCGCCCTGGACGGTCTCCACGATGACGGCGGCGGGCTGGTTCAGGCCCGAGCCCTGGTCCTCCAGGAGCCGTTCGAACCACAGGAAGTCCGGGACCTGCCCGTCGAGGTAGTTGTCGAAGGGCATCGGGGTGCCGTGCACCAGCGGGATGCCGGCGCCGGCCCGCTTGAAGGCGTTGCCGGTGACGGCGAGCGACCCGAGGGACATGCCGTGGAAGGCGTTGGTGAAGGAGACGATCGACTCGCGGCCCTTGACCTTGCGGGCCAGCTTGAGCGCGGCCTCCACGGCGTTGGTGCCCGTCGGGCCGGGGAACATCACCTTGTACGGCAGGTCGCGCGGGCGCAGCACGATGTCCTGGAAGGACTCCAGGAACGCGCGCTTGGCGGTGGTGCCCATGTCGAGGCCGTGGGTGACGCCGTCGCGTTCGAGGTAGTCGAGCAGGGCGCGTTTGAGCACGGGGTTGTTGTGCCCGTAGTTGAGCGCTCCGGCGCCGGCGAAGAAGTCGAGGTAGGTGTGGCCGTCCTCGTCGTACATCCGGCTGCCCTGGGCCCGGTCGAAGACGGCGGGCCAGCTGCGGCAGTAGCTGCGGACCTCGGACTCGAGGGCTTCGAAGACGCTCAGGGCGGGCGGGGTGATGGTCACGGCGGACTCCAGTGGGGTGCGGGGGTGGCAGGGGGCGCGGCGGACGGACGGGGCCGGACGGGCTCAGCGGGCGGGAGCTGCCGGGAAGTCGAGCGGTCCGATGCGGTGGAGCACCTCGGGCGCGTGCCCGCCGCCGGGGAACAGGCCGTCGTCGAAGAGCACTTCGCGGTCGACGCGGGCGCCGTGGCGCGCGGCGAAGGAGGCGAACAGGCTGTTGGAAGCGGTGTTGTCCGGGGTGACGGTCGTCTCGACCGCGTGGACGTCCCGCTCCCGGGCGACGCGGGCGACGAGGCCGTCCAGGAGGGCGCCGGCCAGGCCCCGGCCGCGGTGGCCGTGGTCGACGGCCACCTGCCAGACGACGAGGGTGCCGGGGCGCTCGGGGCGCAGGTAGCCGGTGACGAAGCCGGCCGGGCGGCCGTCGGCGCGCCGGGCGACGGCGGAGGTGGCGGCGAAGTCGCGGCACCACAGGAGGTAGCTGTACGAGGAGTTGAGGTCCAGCGCCCCGGAGTCGCGGGCCATGCGCCAGATCGCGGCTCCGTCCTCGACGCGTGGGGTGTCCAGCGTCAGCCCCTCCGGCATTTCGAGGAATTCACTGTGGGCACGTGCAAGGTCTGCTTGTGCGGCGGTCATGCGGAGTGAATTTACCCAGCCGGATCGAAAATTGCATGCGGGTCCGGCCTTTCCCGGGCGGTGGGTCGTGTGTTATCGCGCGGGGATACGTGGGCGCGCGAGACGCCGGAAGAATAACAGCATTCGTCCGTATTTTATCGGGCGAACCGGGCGCGGTTGTGGAGTGCATCACAGGCCGGACACCCCCTATCGGGGTGGCGACAAAATCACCGCGTTTAAGGTCGGATTCCGGGGGCAGGAGAATTCCGGGAAGCTGTATTCACGGTAATTCCGGAAGAATTCCAGGAATACCTCCGGGTCGTCGCCGGAGGAAATTCCGGAGCCGTCCCGGGCTCCTCACGGGCCCCTGCGACCCCTTCGGCACCCCTGGGGCGGCGGGGCCGCTGCGCATACAGTGCCGTCATGAGCGACAGTGGTGTGCTGCACATCAAGGGGCGGGTGCTCGTCGGCGCGGACCCCGAGGGCGGGGTGCGCGACGAGCTGTGGGCCGTCGACGGCAGGATCACGTTCGAGCGGCCTGCCGGGGCGCGGGAGGTCACCACCATCGAGGGCTGGGCGCTGCCCGGCCTGGTGGACGCGCACTGCCACGTGGGCCTGGACGCGCACGGCCCCGTCGACGAATCGACCAGCGAGAAGCAGGCGTTGACCGACCGGGACGCCGGCACCCTGCTGATCCGCGACGCGGGCTCCCCCTCGGACACCCGCTGGATCGACGACCGCGAGGACCTGCCCCGGATCATCCGGGCGGGCCGGCACATCGCCCGCACCCGCCGCTACATCCGCAACTACGCGCACGAGATCGAGCCCGAGGACCTCGTCGCGTACGTCGCGCGCGAGGCGCGGCGCGGGGACGGCTGGGTCAAGCTCGTCGGCGACTGGATCGACCGCGAGACCGGCGACCTGTCCTCCTGCTGGCCGCGCGGCGAGGTCGAGGCCGCCATCGCCGAGGCGCACCGGCTGGGCGCGCGGGTCACCGCGCACTGCTTCGCCGAGGAGTCCCTCGCGCCCCTGGTGGAGGCGGGCATCGACTGCGTCGAGCACGCGACGGGGCTGACGGAGGAGACGATCCCGCTGTTCGCCGAGCGGGGCGTGGCGATCGTGCCGACGCTGGTCAACATCGCGACGTTCCCCCGGCTCGCGGAGGGCGGGCAGCGGAAGTTCCCCCGCTGGGCGGACCACATGCGCCGCCTGCACGCGCGGCGCTACGAGACGGTGCGCGCCGCCTACGACGCGGGCATCCCGGTCTTCGTCGGCACGGACGCGGGCGGCTCGCTGGCCCACGGCCTGGTCGCCCAGGAGGTCGCGGAGCTGGTGAAGGCCGGCATCCCGGCCACGGCCGCCCTGGCGGCGACGGCCTGGGACGCCCGCGCGTGGCTGGGCCGGCCGGGCCTGGAGGAGGGCGCCCCGGCGGACCTGGTCGTCTACGGGTCGGATCCGCGCGCGGACGTACGGGTGCTGGCGGCGCCCCGGCGGGTGATCCTGCGGGGACGGGTGGTGCGGTAGCGAACGCGGCTGTCCCCGCGCTTCGTTCAGGCCCGCCCGGCGTCCGGGAAGACGGCGCGGGAGCGCGGCGGGAGCCCCCCGGGGGCCCGCCATAAGCTGACCCCCATGCCCGACACCCGCCCCATACGCATCGTGCTGGCCGACGACGAGCACATGGTCCGCAGCGCCCTCCGCGCCATCCTCCACTCCGAGCCCGGTCTGGAGGTCGTCGGCGAGGCCACCGACGGCGCCGAGGCCGTGGCCGTGATCCGCGAACTGCGCCCGGACATCGTCCTGATGGACGTCCGGATGCCCGGTATCGACGGCATCCGGGCCACCGAGCAGGTGCTCGCCACGATGGACACGCCGCCGCGCGTGATCGTGGTGACCACGTTCGAGAACGACAGCTACGTCTACGACGCGCTGCGCGCGGGGGCCGCCGGCTTCCTGCTCAAGCGGGCGGGGGCGGACGAACTGGTCCAGGCCGTACGGCTGGTGGCGCGCAGCGACTCGCTGCTCTTCCCGGCCGCCGTGCGCGCGCTGGCCGCCGAGCACGCGGGTGCCCGCGACACCCGGGACGCGGCGGAGCGGCTGCGGGCGCGGCTGTCCGAGCGGGAGGCGGAGGTGCTGCGGCTGATGGCGGCGGGGCTGTCGAACGCCGGGATCGCGGCACGGCTGACGCTGGGCGAGGCCACCGTCAAGACACACGTGGCGGGCACGCTCGCCAAACTGGGCGTCAGCAACCGCACCCAGGCGGTCATCGCCGCCTACGAGAGCGGCTTCGTCTCCCCGCGCTGAACGGGCCGGCCGGGCCGGGGGACAGCGCGCGTCACCCACGCGCGGGCGAGCAGCGGCGCGGGCTCGCGCCGGGCCGACGCGCCGCGAGCGCGGCCCGGGCCCGGCGGACCGGCCGCGGCGCTCTCACGCGGGTGAGCGCCGTGCCCCGGGGCGCAGCGCGCCCGCCGCCCGTCACGCGCGGATGGGGCACCGCGCGACGAACGTGGCCCGACCGGCGAACCGGCCGCGTCGCACTCACGCGGGTAAGCACCGACCCCCGGCCGGGCACCCGCCGCGGCGCATTCCGCGTGTCGTCCGCACGCGGGGTGTGCACCGGCGCTCCTCGCGGCCGTCTACCCCGGCGTCAGGCCGCCCCGCCACCCCGCGTGCCGCCGCACGTGACGCGCGTCCGCGCACGGGGTGCGCACCCGCGCTCCTCGCGGCCGTCTCCCCCGGCGTCAGGCCGCCCCGCCACCCCGTTCCGCATGGTTGACCCGGGTCCCACGCGTCCCTAGCGTGTCGCCATGACCGCTCCCCGTACGGTCCTGCTCACCGGCGCGGCCGGCCGGATCGGCACGATGCTGCGCGCGCGGCTGCCCCGCTACGGCCACCGGCTGCGGCTCTTCGACGCGCGGCCGGTCGAGGGCGCGCCGGAGGCCGTCACCGCCGAGCTCGCCGACGGCCCGGCGCTGCGCGCGGCGCTGCGGGGCGCCGACGCGGTCGTGCACCTCGCGGGGATCCCCCTGGAGGCGTCCTTCGAGGACATCCTGCGGGCCAACATCGAGGGCACGTACCACCTCTACGAGGCCGTGCGGGAGACGGGCGTACGGCGCGTCGTCAGCGCCTCCAGCAACCACGCCGTCGGCTTCACCCCGCTGCCCGCCGCCGGCGAGCCGCCCCTGGCCGTCGGCGTCCCGCACCGCCCGGACACCTTCTACGGGCTCTCCAAGTGCTTCGGCGAGGACCTCGCGTCCCTCTACCGGGACCGGCACGGCATCGAGACGGTCTCCCTGCGCATCGGCGCCTGCCTCCCCGAGCCCCGGTCCGTCCGCATGCTGTCCCTGTGGCTGAGCCCGGACGACTGCGGGCGGCTGGTGCACGCCGCGCTCACCGCCGAGGACGTCGGCCACACCGTCGCCTACGGCAGCTCCGCCAACACCAGGCTGCTGTGGGACCTGTCCACGGCCCGCGCGCTCGGTTACGCGCCGCGGGACGACTCCGAGGTGTACGCGCCGGCCGTCCTCGCGGCGGCGCGGGGCGGGCCCGCGGACGGCGGAACCCCGGGGCGCCCGCCGGTGAGCGGCCTCCTGGGCGGGGAGTTCTGCGGCGACGAGCCCCCGCGCCGGCAGCGCCCGGACTGAACCGCCACCGGCCCGTACGGCCCCCGGCCGGGAAGGACCGGGCGGGCGCCGGGAAGGAATCCGGGCTTCGGTAATGGAACCGCAAAGAGCGGTCACTCGTTACCCGTGGCATGACCGCTATGACACCCGGCTCGAACATCCCTCTCTCCGTCGCCCGCGTGACGGTGGACGTCACCGCCCCCGTGCGGCTCGACGTGTCGGGCCTGCTGCTCACCGCCGACGGCAAGGTGCGCTCCGACGACGACTTCGTCTTCTACAACCAGCCGTCCGGCCCGGGCGTGACGCACCGTGCCGCGTCCGGCGGCACCCCCGACTCCATCACCGTGGACACCGCCGCCGTCCCGGCGGACATCGACAAGATCGTGGTGACCGCCAGCCCGGACGCCGCGGGCGCGACGTTCGCGGGCACCGAGCCGACGGCCACGGTGCGCGGCGCCGACGACGGCTCCGTCCTCGCCACGTTCACCCCGCCCCAGCTGGGCACGGAGACGGCCCTGGTGATCGTGGAGGTCTACCGCCGGGCCGGTGCGTGGAAGGTCCGCGCCGTCGGCCAGGGCTACGCGAACGGCCTGGCGGGCATCGCCACCGACTTCGGCGTGAGCGTGGAGGAGCCCGCCGCGGCCGCCGCGCCCGCGGCCCCCGTCCCGCCCGCGCAGCCCCCGGCGGCCCCGCCCGCCCCCGTGCACGCCCCGGCGGCACCCGCCGCTCCCCCGGCCCCGCCCGCCGCCGCCCCCGGCAGCGGGAAGATCAACCTCGACAAGGGCCGGGTCAGCCTCCAGAAGAACCAGACGGTCTCCCTCGTCAAGGGCGGCAGGCCGCTCACGCAGTCCGTGAAGATGGGCCTGGGCTGGGAGCCCGCGTGGGGCAGCCGCGCCATCGACCTGGACGCCTCCGTCATCGCCTACGGCCCCGACCGCAACATGATCGACGCCTGCTACTTCGGCAAGCTCCAGATCCTCAACGGCGCCATCCAGCACTCCGGTGACAACCTCACCGGCGAGGGCTCGGGCGACGACGAGACGATCACCGTCCACATGGACGGCCTGCCGCCGGAGGTCACCGGCCTGGTCTTCACCGTCAGCTCCTTCAACGGCCAGAAGTTCAACCAGGTCGCCAAGTCCTACTGCCGCCTGCTCGACGCCCGGACCAACGAGGAGCTGGTGCGGTTCGACCTCACGGGCTCGGAGCCCAAGACCGGCGTGCTCATGGCGAAGTTCATCCGGCAGTACTCCGGCGAGTGGGAGATGACGGCCCTCGGCGAGTTCGTGAAGTCACGCACCGTGCGCGACCTGGTCAAGCCCGCCGCTCAGGCCCTCTGACCCGGACCCCGCCCCGGGCCCTGACCCGGTTCCCGCCCGGCCGGGCAGCCCGGCCAGGCGGGCCAGCCGGGCGTAGGAGTCCAGCAGCCCCTCCCGGTCGTACGAGGACGTGGTGACCAGCACCTCGTCGGCGCCGCTGCGCTCGATCAGCCCTTCGAGCGCGGCGGCCACCTCGTCCTCCGTGCCGTGGACGTGGCCGCGCAGCCCCTCCTCGTACAGGCTCCGCTCCCGCCCGGTCATCTCCAGCGACTCGATCTCCCCGGCGGGCGCCAGCGGCGGGAAGACGCCGTGCGTGCGGGAGTGGGCGAGCGCCCACGCCTCCGGCACCAGCAGCCGGCGGGCGGCCTCGGTGGTGCCGGCGACGGCGACGTTCCCCGCGATCACCACATAGGGCCGGTCCCACCAGGCCGAGGGGCGGAAGGCCGCCCGGTAGCGCGCGACGGCGGCGAGCGTCCGCTCCTCGCCGCGCAGCCCGCCGATGACCAGGGCCGCCCCGGCCGCGGCGGCCAGGTCCGCCCCCGCCTCGTTGGCGAGGACGAACGCGGGCACCCGCAGCCCCTCCGCCGGTCGGGCGTGGACCTGCGGATGGGCACGGGGGCCGTCCGTGAAGTACGCGGCCAGCTCGGCGAGCTGCTCGCCGAAGTCCGCCATCGCCCCCTTCTCCGCGCCCAGCGCCCGCCGGATGCCGTCGGTGAAGCCCACCGAGCGGCCCAGGCCCATGTCGATCCGGCCCGGGAAGAGCGACTCCAGCACCCCGAACTGCTCGGCGACCACCAGCGTCCGGTGGTTGGGCAGCATCACCCCGCCCGTGCCGACCCGGATCCGCGACGTGGCGGCGGCCAGCGCCGCCGCCAGCACCGTCGGGGCCGAGCCGGCCACGCCGGGCACACTGTGGTGCTCCGAGACCCAGAAGCGGTGGTAGCCGAGCGCCTCGGCCCGCCGCGCGAACCGCACGGATTCGCGCAAGGCCTCCCCGGGGTCCCGCCCCTGCCGGGTGCGGGAGCGGTCCAGGACCGAGAAACGGGTGGTGCGCAGGGCTGCCGTGGTCACCTTCCCTTCAACACCGGCGGCCTCCCATGATTCCCCCGGCCGGCCCCGGCCCCCGGGTCAGCGCCCCTGGCGGCGCCACGGGCCGGTGATCGCGAGCATGATGCCGGGATCCTGGATGTTGGCGAACAGCGTCCGGCCGTCCGGCGAGAACGTGACGCCCGTGAACTCGCTGTACTCCGGCTTCTCCGGGGTGCCGATGTTCAGCTCGTTACGCGCGATGGGGTACGTACGGCCGTTGTCGAGCGCCCCGAAGAGGTGCTGGACGCCCTCGCCGTCCTCGGCGATCACCAGGCCGCCGTAAGGGGAGACGGTGATGTTGTCCGGGCCGTCGAAGGCGCCGTCCCGCTCGGGGTTCCTGTTGACCCCGAGGAGGACCTTCAGGGTGAGGGTGCGGCGCCTCGGGTGGTAGAACCACACCTGCCCGTCGTGGCGGACCGGGCTCTCCTCACGGGCGAAGGAGCAGACGACGTACACGCCGCCGTCGCCCCACCACATGCCCTCCAGCTTGCGGGCGCGGGTGACCTCGCCGTCCTTGAACTGCTTGCGGACCGAGGTCGTCCGGGCGTCGCGGTCGGGCACGGTCACCCAGTCGACGCCGTAGACCGTGCCGGTGGCGGTGGCGCGCGACAGGTCGTCGACGAAGCGGCCGCCGGAGTCGAAACACTTGAACGCCTGGAGCGCGCCCGCCGTGTCGGACAGCGTGCGGAGCCGGCCGCGGCCGTGCCGGAAGCCGGCCGGCGGGGTCCAGCGGTAGAGCAGCCCGTTGGGGCCGGAGGCGTCCTCGGTCAGGTAGAGGTGGCCGCGGTCCGGGTCGACGACGACGGCCTCGTGCGCGTACCGGCCGAGGGCCTTGAGCGGCCGGGGGGCGCGGTTGGCGCGGCGGTCCTGCGGATCGACCTCGAACACATAGCCGTGGTCCTTGGTCATGCCGTTCTTGCCGGCCTTGTCCTCGGTCTCCTCGCCCGTGAGCCAGGTACCCCAGGGGGTGCGGCCGCCCGCGCAGTTGGTGGAGGTGCCGGCGATCCCGACCCACTCCGCGACATGGTCTCCGTGCTTGGACACCTCGACGACGGTGCAGCCGCCCGCGGCCGCCGGGTCGTAGACCAGCCCGTCGGTGAGCGGGACCGGGTGCGGCCACTTGGTCCGGGCGCCGCCGAGCTCGTGGTTGTTGACCAGCAGGGTCACACCGCGCGGGCCCTCGAAGGTGGCGGTGCCGTCGTGGTTGGACGGCGTGGGCTCGCCCGACTCCAGCTTGGTGACACCCGTCCGGGTGATCACCCGGTAGGAGAAACCACGCGGCAGGGCGAGCAGGCCCTTGGGGTCCTTGACGAGCGGTCCGTAGCCCGGCGCGGCCGCCCGCGCCGACTCCGCCTCGGCACCGGCGGCACCGACGGCGCCGTCCCCGGTGGCCAGCGCCCCGGGCGCGCTGGCCAGGACGCCGACGCTGCCTGCCAGAGCCACGCCGGCGCCGGTCGCGGCGGATCGCTTCGCGAAGTCTCTTCGGCTGAGGGTCATCTCGTCTCCAGGGTTCGCCGGAACGTCACGCGCCGCCCGGGCACTCATGGAGCACGCGGGGACGGCGCTTACGTTCCCGTTCCCCTCCGACTAACGGATGAACACCACCCGACGTCCGGGCGGCGGTACGGGGCGCCTTGGCGGCGGGCGGGCTGATCTTCAGCCCGGCCGGCGTTTGAGGCCACCGCGCGTCAGCGCGGCAGGGGGCCTGGGGGCGGAGCCCCCGGTTCCGGGAAGGGGCGGGCAGGGGAAAAGCCCCCACCCCGCCACGGACCGCCGCCGGACCCGCTACCCCCGAGACCGCGCCTTGAACGCCGCCTTACGAGCCTCCTTGGCCACCTTCTTGTCCGGGTGCAGCCGCCCCATCGCCTCCAGGACCTCCCCCGTCGCCGGGTGGTCCACCCGCCACGCCGTGTCGAAGAAGCCGCTGTGCCGGCCGACCAGGTCCGCCACCAGCCCGCGCAGCTCCTCCGAGTCGCCCTCGGCGGCGAGCTGCGCGGCGATCGTGTCGACGGTCAGCCAGAAGACCATGGCCTCGTCGGGCTCGGGGACGTCCGCCGCGCCGTGCTCGGCGAGCCAGACCCGGGCCAGACCGCCGAGCTCACGGTCGTCGATGACCTCGCGCAGGGCCGGCTCGGCCCCGCCGCCGACCAGCGACAGCGTCTGCTGGCAGGAGAGCCGGCGACGCGGCGCGTCCTCGTCGGCGCCGCGCGCGGCGGCGAGCAGATCGCGGGCGGCGGCCAGCGGCTCGCGGCGGGCCAGCCACAGCTCGGTCTCCTCGCGGGCCGCCTGCTCCGGGTGGCCGGGCAGCGCGGCGAGCAGGACGTCGGCGCCCTCGTCGGCGAGGTCGCCGACGGCGGGGGCGTCGATCCCGGCGTCGAGCATCCGCGAGCGGACGGCGAAGAGCCCCAGCGGGGTGAGGGAGACCAGGCCGTAGCGGCTGACGTCCTCCTCCTCGGGGCCCGCCGCGGCGACCGCGTCGACGGACTCGCGGATGTGGCCCTCGCCGTCGACCTCCTCGATGAGGGCCTCGTCCACGGGCTGGTACTCCACGAGGCCGGTCGGGGCGAGCATCCGGAACTGGTCGTCCAGGCGCATCATCGCGTCGGAGACCTCTTCGAGGACGTCGTCCGTGGGCTCGTCCATGTCATCCGGGACGATCATGGAGGCGGCGAGCGCCGGGAGCGGTACGGGCCGGTCGGCGGAGCCCTCGTCGAGCACGGTCAGCAGGTAGAGGTTGCCGAGCACGCCGTCGAGGAAGTCGGCCTCCTCCTCGGGGTTCCAGTCGAGCGCGTCGAGGTCGATGTCGCCGCCCTCGGAGATCTGCTCGACGATGTCGCCGAGGTCGGGCGCGGCGGCGTCGGCCAGGACGTTCTCCAGGCCGCCGAGCCAGAGTTCGAGGATGTCGGCGGGGCTGCCGGAGGTGAGCGTGGCCAGCTCCTCGCCCGCCGCGGCCACTCCGGCCGGCGTGTCGGCGCCGGCGTCCACGGCCTCCGCGCCCTCGGCGTCCTCGGCGTCCTCGGCGAACTCGACCAGCCCGGTGTCCAGCGCGTGCTGCCACGCCTCCGCGGCGTACGCGGGCCCGTCCTCGTCGCCGGCCAGGCCGAGGAGCTCGGTGGCGGTGCCCAGCTGCTCGGCGAGCAGCTCGCCGCCCGCGCCGACCGGGGTGCCCTCGCCCGCCCAGCGGGCCAGCTTCGCGGCGCGGACGAACAGGGGCGCGGACAGCGCGTCCCGTGCGAGCTCCGCGTCGGAGGGGAGCCGCACCGGCGGCATGGTCGGACGGTCTCCGGACATCAGGGGTGACTCTCCTCGTCGTGACGGCCGCGCCGACTGCGCGGCCCGCGCGGGGCCCAAGCCTAGACGGATTTCGGACGGTGCCGCCCGGTTCATGAACCTGTCAGCCACCGTATGCCCGTGGAGCCTTGACAACTGCCCTGGCCGCACAAGACATTGACGCGCGTAGATCACGCGCGGTTCGCGTGTGGTCCGTTCCACCTCCCACAAGCCCCCCTTGGAGGCAGCCGTGCCCACTTCCCGCCGTCCCCTGCGCAGACCCCCGGCCGCCGGCTCCGCCGTGGCGCTCGCGCTCGCGGCCGGACTGCTCGCCGTGCCCCAGGCCGCGAGCGCGGCCGGGAGCGAGGAGGCCCCGGCCGCCGTCAAGGCCCGGATCCACGACATCCAGGGCACCACGCGCCTCTCCCCGCTCGCGGGCAAGCAGGTGACGGACGTTCCGGGCGTCGTCACGGCCGTACGCTCCTTCGGCTCGGCGCGGGGCTTCTGGTTCCAGGACCCGCACCCCGACCGCAACCCCGCGACCAGCGAGGGGATCTTCGTCTTCACCGGTTCGGCCACGCCCTCGGTGGCGGTCGGCGACTCCGTCCTCGTCGCGGGCACGGTGGGTGAGTACTACCCGGGCGGCGAGAAGGCCGGGCTCCAGTCCGTCACCCAGCTGACCAAGGCGACGTGGGAGGTGAAGTCCTCCGGCAACGCCCTGCCCGCCGCGTTCCGGCTGCGCCCGTCGGCCCTCCCCACGCGCTACGCGCCGGACGCGCGCGGCGGCTCCGTCGAGAAGCTGCCGCTCCGGCCCGGCGCCTACGCCCTGGACCGCTACGAGTCGCTGGAAGGCATGCGGGTCTCGGTCCAGGACGCCCCCGTGATCGGCGCGACCAGCGAGCACAAGGACCTGTGGGTGACCGCGGAGCCCCGCCGCGACCGCACCGCGCGCGGCGGCTCGCTCTACGGCTCGTACCGCGAGCAGGGCTCCGGACGGGTGAAGGTGGTCTCGCTGCTCCCCTACGCGCAGCGCCCCTTCCCCGTCGCGAACGTCGGCGACGAGCTGACGGGCACCACCGCCGGCCCGCTGGACTACGACAACTTCGGCGGCTACACGCTCCAGGCGACCGAGCTGGGCACGCTCAAGGACCGCGGGCTGAAGCGCGAGGTCACGCGCAAGCAGAAGGACGGCGAGCTGGCCGTCGCCACGTACAACGTGGAGAACCTCTCCCCCCGGACGTCCCAGGCGAAGTTCGACCGGCTGGCGTCGGCGCTGGTGACCAACCTCGCCTCGCCCGACATCGTCGCCCTCGAAGAGGTCCAGGACGACAACGGCACCACGAACGACGGCGCCGTGGACGCGGGGCAGACGCTGAAGAAGCTGACGGACGCCATCTCGGCGGCGGGCGGCCCGGCGTACCACTGGCGGCAGATCAACCCGGTCGACGGCCAGGACGGCGGCCAGCCGGGCGGCAACATCCGCACCGCGTTCCTCTTCAACCCCGCGCGGGTCTCCTTCGTCGACACCCCGGGCGGCGACTCCACCACCCCCGTCAAGGTCGTCCGCCAGGGCGGCAAGGCCGCGCTGTCCGCCTCGCCGGGCCGGATCGCGCCCGGTGACGCCGCGTGGGCCAACAGCCGCAAGCCGCTGGCCGGCCAGTTCACCTTCCGGGGCGAGCGGGTCTTCGTGGTCGCCAACCACTTCAACTCCAAGGGCGGCGACCAGGGTCTCGACAGCCGCTTCCAGGCCCCGGCCCGTCCGTCGGAGACCCAGCGGACGCAGCAGGCGAAGCTCGTCAACGCCTTCGTCAAGGAGCTCCTGGCGGCCGACCGGCGAGCGAACGTCGTGGTCGCGGGCGACCTCAACGACTTCCAGTTCTCGCCCGCGGTCAAGGCCCTCACGGCCGGCGGCGCCCTCACCGACCTGGTCGACACGCTCCCGAGGAACGAGCGCTACGGCTATGTCTACCAGGGCAACTCCCAGGTGCTCGACCACATCCTGACCAGCCGCCACATGCGGTCGGTGGACTACGACATCGTGCACGTCAACGCGGAGTTCGCGGACCAGGCGAGCGACCACGACCCGCAGGTGCTGCGCTGGAAGCCGTAGCATCGCTAAGCGGTCTCCGTAAGATCATTTAACTGGACCTGTACGGTCGGAGGGGCCCAGAATCCAGCGCGGAATCCTTTCCGCACTGGCATCCCTGGAGTGTGACTCTTGCTCACCAGCCCTCCCGCCGGCCCCTTCGGCCGTACCGTCTGCGCGATGGTGACCCCGTTCACCGCGGACGGGCGCCTCGACCTCGACGGCGCTCAGCGCCTCGCCGATCACCTGGTCGGCGAGGGCCGCTGCGACGGCCTGGTGCTGAGCGGCACCACCGGGGAGTCGCCCACGACGACGGACGAGGAGAAGAGCGCGCTCGTCCGGGCCGTCGCCGAGGCCGTGGGCGACCGGGCGCGGATCACGGCGGGCGTCGGCTCGGCGGACACCCGCCGCACGGTCGCCCTGGCCCGCGCGGCGGAGGCCGCGGGCGCGCACGGCGTGCTGGTGGTGACGCCGTACTACAGCAGGCCGCCGCAGGAGGACGTCGCCGAGCACTTCCGGACGGTCGCGGACGCGGTCGGGGTGCCGGTGATGCTCTACGACATCCCCGGCCGCACCGGCACCCGGATCGAGCCGGAGACGATGCTCCGGCTGGCGGAGCACCCGAGGATCGCCGGCGTCAAGGACTGCGCGTACGACCTGCTCAGCAGCGCGAAGGTGATCGCGGCGACCGGCCTCGCCTACTACTCCGGCTCCGAGGAGCTGAACCTGCCACTGCGGGCGGTGGGCGCGGTCGGCTACGTCAGCACGGTGGCCAACGCGGCGGGGCCGGAGCTGGCGGCGGTCCTGGACGCGTACGACCGCGGCGCGAACGCCGAGGCGGCGCGCCTCCACGGGCGGACGCTGCCGCTGGTGGAGCTGATGATGGCCGCGGGCCTGCCGGGCACGGTGACGGCCAAGGCCCTGCTGAACGCGCTGGACCTGCCGTCCGGCCCGGTCCGGGCCCCGCTGCGCGCGGCGTCCCCGGAACGCACGAAGGCCCTGGTGGAGGCATACGGGACCGCGGCACGACTCAGCCCGTCCGGGGGCACCTCCCAGCGGTAGCCGGGGGAGTTCGAGGACCGGGGCCCGGGGCGGAGCCCCGGTTTCGGGAAGGGGCGGGACCGGGGAAAATCCCGCCCCACCCACATCAGTTGTGGCTGTGCAGGACCTCGTTCAGCCCACCCCACGTGCTCTTGTACGGCCGGGCCTCGACCGCACCGCTCGTGGAGTTGCGGCGGAAGAGGATGTTGTCCGCGCCGGACAGCTCCAGCGCCTTGACGACCTCGCCGTCCGGCAGCGTCACGCGGGTGCCCGCGGTGACGTACAGGCCGGCCTCGACGACGCACTCGTCGCCGAGGGCGATGCCGATGCCCGACTCGGCGCCGAGCAGGCAGCGCTCGCCGATGGAGATGATCTGCTTGCCGCCGCCGGAGAGCGTGCCCATCGTGGAGGCGCCGCCGCCGATGTCGGTGCCGTCGCCGACGACGACGCCCGCGCTGATGCGGCCCTCGACCATGGACGTGCCGAGCGTGCCGGCGTTGAAGTTGACGAAGCCCTCGTGCATGACGGTGGTGCCGGCGCCGAGGTACGCGCCGAGGCGGACGCGGTCGGCGTCGGCGATGCGGACGCCGGTGGGGGCCACGTAGTCCGTCATGCGCGGGAACTTGTCGATGCTGGTCACCGCCAGGTGCAGGCCCTCGGCCCGCGCGTTGAGGCGGACCTTCTCGACCTGGTCGACGGCGACGGGGCCGAGCGAGGTCCAGGCGACGTTGGCGAGCAGGCCGAAGATGCCGTCGAGGTTCTGGCCGTGCGGCTTGACCAGGCGGCCCGACAGCAGGTGCAGCCGCAGGTAGGCGTCGTGCGCGTCGAGGGGCTTGTCCTCGAGCGAGGCGATGACCGTGCGGACGGCGACGACCTCGACACCGCGGCGCGGGTCCGGGCCGACGGCCTTGAGGGCGCCCTCGCCCAGCAGCTCGGCGGCGCGCTCGGCGGTCAGCCGCTCGGTGCCGGCCGGGCCGGGGGCCTCGGCGAGCGCGGGGGCGGGGAACCAGGTGTCGAGGACGGTGCCGTCCTCGGTGATCGTGGCAAGGCCGGCGGCGACGGCGCCGGAGGTACGGGAAACAACAGCATCGGTCATGTCCGAAAACCTAACCGGACCGGCGGCCTCAAGGCGAACTCGGCGGGGGGGGCGGGGCGGCACGGGCCGGAGAACGGCGCGGGGCCCGCCCCGGGCCCCGGCTCAGGCCGGGCCCGGCACGCGCGCCTCCAGGGCCGCCCGCACCTCGTCGCGGTCGAAGGGCCGCCCGGAGAGCAGGTACTGGAGCAGCAGGCCGTCGATGAGGGCCACGAGGGCGCGGGCGGTGCCCTCGTCGGGCACGCGGCGGCGCATCAGCGCGACCATCTCCTCCACGCAGGCCGCGGCGACCGGGCGCACCGCGGGGCGGCGCAGGGCGGCGAGGTAGAGCTCGTACTCCAGCTCCAGCCGGCCGCGGTCGCCGGCGAGCGACTCCCCGACCAGGCGGGCGAGCTCGTCGGCGAGGGGGCGGCCGGGGTCGACGCCGCGCTCCCACGCCGCCATGTCGTCCAGCCAGGTGCGTGAGGCGCGGCGCATGGCCTCCAGGAGGAGGTCGTCGAGGGTGGCGAAGTGGTAGGTGGTCGAGCCGAGGGGGACGTCGGCCTCGGCGGCGACGGCCCGGTGGCTGAGCGCGCCGATGCCGCCGGCGCCGACCACCCGGATCGCGGCGTCGACGAGGCGCTCGCGGCGCTCGGGGTCGTGGCGGCGGGGCATCAGTGGGACGCCCCGCCGAGGTTGAGGACGACCACGCCGGCGATCACCAGCAGCACGCCGCCGAGCCGGGCGGCGGTGACCGCCTCACCCAGGAAGACCATGCCGATGGCGGCCACGACGGCGGTGCCGGCGCCGGACCAGATGGCGTAGGCGGTGCCGACGCTCATGGTCTTGAGCGTCTGGGCGAGCAGGGCGAAGGCGATCAGGTACCCCACCGCGGTGCCCAGCGAGGGCCACAGCTTGCTGAAGCCCTCGCTGAACTTCATCGAGGTGGTGGCGAGGATCTCGGCGAGGATCGCGCCGGCGAGGGTCACGTACACCATGCGTACGAGTGTACATATCGATGTGTACGGTCGTACGCAACGGCCTCGGCGGCGGATCCGGCCGGGCTCAGCCGATCAGGGACTTCTTCGGGGCGAGCACGCAGAACTCATTGCCCTCGGGGTCCTCCAGAACCACCCAGGTCACGTCCGGGCTCTGCCCGATGTCCGCCCGCCGGGCGCCGAGCGCGATGATCCTTTCCACCTCCGCGTCCCGGTCGTCGGGGTTGAGGTCGATGTGCAACCGGTTCTTGATCGTCTTGCCTTCCTCCACGGGCACGAAGGTGAGGCCGGGGGTCGCCGAGACGTCGGCGCCGATGGTGACCTCCAGGTCGTCGGCGTGGAGGATCCGCCAGTCGAGGACGTCGCACCAGAAACGTGCCTGCGCGCGCATGTCGTGTGCATCGATCACGATGCTGTAGAGCGAAGAAGCCATGGGAGCCAGTCTCGGGCAGCGAGAGGGGCCGTGACCAGGATTTATCTGCCGTCCGAGGCCGTGCCGCACACCAGGACCCTCATGGGCCGGCCGCCGGGCGGGTGCCGCGTATCGCGTCGCCGGTCGTGGCCGAGGGCGGCGGCATCCACCGCGCCATACAGCGGCAGCCCGCTCCCCGACACCGGTCGGGAAGCGGGCTGTGCGTGGCGGGCGGCGGACTCAGACGTTGAAGCCCAGCGCCCGGAGCTGCTCACGGCCGTCGTCCGTGATCTTGTCCGGGCCCCACGGCGGCATCCAGACCCAGTTGATCCGGAGCTCGTTCACGATGCCCTCGGTGGCCGACTTCGCCTGGTCCTCGATGACGTCGGTCAGCGGGCAGGCCGCGGACGTGAGCGTCATGTCGAGGGTGGCGATGTTGGCGTCGTCGACATGGATGCCGTAGATCAGGCCGAGGTTGACGACGTCGATGCCCAGCTCGGGGTCGACCACGTCGTACAGCGCCTCGCGCACCTCCTCCTCGGAGGCGGGCTTGGTCGTCACGGCGGCCGCCTCGGCGGTCGTCGTCTCCAGTTCGTCGCTCATGCGGTCTTCCCTTCGGACAGCGCCTGCGCTGTCGCGTCCTTCCACGCCATCCAGCTGAGCAGCGCGCACTTCACCCGGGCGGGGTACTTGGAGACGCCGGCGAACGCGACCGCGTCCTCCAGCACCTCCTCCATCTCGTCGTCCGGCTCGACCTTGCCCTTGGACTGCATCAGCTCCAGGAAGGTCTCCTGGATCCGGCGGGCCTCGGCGAGGTCCTTGCCGACGAGCAGGTCGTTGAGCACGGAGGCGCTGGCCTGGCTGATGGAGCAGCCCTGGCCCTCGTACGAGACGTCTTCGATGGTCTCGCCGGCGAGCCGCACGCGCAGCGTGATCTCGTCACCGCACGTCGGGTTGACGTGGTGCACCTCGGCGTCGCCGGTCCGCAAGCCCCGCCCGTGGGGGTGCTTGTAGTGGTCCAGGATGACGTCCTGGTACATCGAATCAAGCTTCACAGTCAGCCTCGTCCGTCAGCCACGGTGTCTGATTAACCGAAAAAGTTCCGTACATGCTCCAGGCCCTCGACGAGGGCGTCGACCTCGCCGGGAGTGGAGTACAGATAGAACGACGCTCGCGTGGTCGCGGGAATTCCGTACCGCAGGCAGACCGGCCGCGCGCAGTGGTGGCCGACCCGGACCGCGATGCCCTGCTCGTCGAGGACCTGGCCCACGTCGTGCGGGTGGATGTCACCGAGCGTGAAGGAGATGGTGGCGCCGCGGTCCTCGGCCGTGGTGGGGCCGATGATCCGCAGGTCCGGGACCTCCTGGAGCCTGCGCACCGCGTACTCGGTGATCGCGTGCTCATGGCGGGCGATGTTCTCCATGCCGATCGCCGAGAGGTAGTCCACCGCGGCGCCGAGGCCGACGGCCTGGGCGATCGGGGGCGTACCCGCCTCGAACTTGTGCGGCGCGGGGGCGTACGTGGAGGAGTGCATCGAGACGGTCTCGATCATCTCGCCGCCGCCGAGGAAGGGCGGCAGGTCCTCCAGGAGCTCCTGGCGGCCCCACAGCACGCCGATGCCCGTCGGACCGCACATCTTGTGGCCGGTGAAGGCCACGAAGTCGGCCTGGAGCGCCTGGACGTCCAGCACCATGTGCGGGGCGGCCTGGGAGGCGTCGACGACGACGAGCGCGCCGACCTCCTGGGCCCGGCGGACGATCGCCTCGACGGGGTTGAACGTGCCCATGATGTTGGAGACCAGCACGAACGAGACGACCTTGGTCTTCTCGGTGATGATCTCTTCGATGTTGGACAGGTCCAGCCGGCCGTCGTCGGTGAGGCCGAACCACTTCAGCTTCGCGCCGGTGCGCTGCGAGAGCAGCTGCCACGGGACGATGTTGGAGTGGTGCTCCATCTCCGTGATGACGATCTCGGTGTCGTGGTCCACCCGGTAGGGCTCGTCGGCCCAGCCCAGCATGTTCGCGACGAGGTTCAGCGACTCCGAGGCGTTCTTGGTGAAGATCACCTCGTCGCGGCTGGGCGCGTTGACGAACGCGGCGACCTTGTCACGCGCGCCCTCGTAGAGTGCCGTGGCCTCCTCGGCGATCGTGTAGACACCGCGGTGGACGTTGGCGTTGTGGCGCTCGTAGTAGTCGTTCAGCGCGTCGAGCACCTGGCGCGGCTTCTGCGAGGTCGCCGCGGAGTCCAGGTAAACGATCTTCTTCCCGTCGTGGACCGTGCGGTCCAGGATGGGGAAGTCCTTACGGATCGCCTCGGTGTCGAGAAGGCCCGGCAGTATCGTCACGCGGTGACGCCACCCTTCGTCTGGTAGGCCTCGTAACCCTCGTTCTCCAGCTTGTCGGCGAGCTCGGCACCGCCGGACTCGACGATGCGGCCGCCGGAGAAGACGTGGACGAAGTCGGGCTTGATGTAGCGCAGGATGCGGGTGTAGTGGGTGATCAGCAGGGTGCCGACCTCACCCGTCTCGCGGACGCGGTTGACGCCCTCGGAGACCTGGCGCAGGGCGTCGACGTCGAGGCCGGAGTCGGTCTCGTCGAGGATCGCGATCTTCGGCTTGAGGAGCTCCAGCTGGAGGATCTCGTGGCGCTTCTTCTCACCGCCGGAGAAGCCCTCGTTGACGTTGCGCTCGGCGAAGGCGGGGTCCATGTTGAGGCGCTCCATGGCCCCCTTGACCTCCTTCACCCAGGTGCGCAGCTTGGGGGCCTCGCCGCGGATGGCGGTGGCGGAGGTGCGCAGGAAGTTGGAGACCGAGACGCCGGGGACCTCGACCGGGTACTGCATGGCGAGGAAGACGCCGGCGCGGGCGCGCTCGTCGACGGACATCTCCAGGACGTCCTCGCCGTCGAGGGTGACGGCGCCGCCGGTGATCGTGTACTTGGGGTGACCGGCCAGGGAGTACGCCAGGGTCGACTTGCCGGAGCCGTTGGGGCCCATGATGGCGTGGGTCTCGCCCTGCTTCACGGTCAGGTCGACGCCGCGCAGGATCTCGCGGGGGCCGTTCTCGGCCTCGACGGAGACGTGCAGGTCGTGGATCTCAAGCGTTGCCATGGGGAACTCAGGACTCCTGGGTGACGGAGACGAGCACGTCGTCCCCTTCGATCTTGACGGGGTATACGGGGACGGGGCGCGTGGCGGGCAGTCCGGAGGGCTTGCCGGTGCGCAGGTCGAAGCTGGAGCCGTGCAGCCAGCACTCGATCGCGCAGTCCTCCACCTCGCCCTCGGACAGCGAGACGTTCGCGTGGGAGCAGATGTCGTTTATCGCGTACACCTCGCCCTCGGTGCGGACGAGCGCGACCGGCGTGCCGCCGAGCTCGACCCGCTTGGGGGTGTCGTCCTCCAGCTCGCTCAGGCCGCAGGCGCGGACGAAGGTCTCGCTCATGCGACCGCCGCTTCCAGCTCGGCCTCGATCTTGCCGATGAGGCGCTCCTCCAGGTCCGGGATCCCGATCTGCTGGACGAGCTCGGCGAAGAAGCCGCGGACGACCAGCCGGCGGGCCTCGTCGGCGGGGATGCCGCGGGCCATCAGGTAGAAGAGCTGCTCGTCGTCGAAGCGGCCGGTCGCGGAGGCGTGGCCGGCGCCGACGATCTCGCCGGTCTCGATCTCCAGGTTGGGCACGGAGTCGACGCGCGCGCCGTCGGTGAGGACGAGGTTGCGGTTGAGCTCGTAGGTGTCGGTGCCCTCGGCGGCGGCGCGGATGAGTACGTCGCCGATCCAGACCGCGTGGGCGTCCTGGCCCTGGAGCGCGCCCTTGTAGGCGACGTTGCTGCGGCAGTGCGGGGTGTCGTGGTCGACGAAGAGGCGGTGCTCCTGGTGCTGGCCCTTGTCGGTGAAGTACAGGCCGTAGAGCTCGGCCTCGCCGCCGGGGGCGCCGTAGACGACCCGGGGGTGGAGGCGGACCAGGTCGCCGCCGAAGGTGACGACCACGGACTTGAAGGAGGCGTCCCGGCCGATCAGCGCGGTGTGCTGGGCGGCGTGCACCGCGGTCGGCTCCCAGTCCTGGACCGAGACCACGGTGAGCTTGGCGCCGTCGCCGATGAGGTACTCGACGTTGGCGGCGAGCGTGGCGTCGCCGGTGTGGTCGAGGACGACGACGGCCTCCGCGAAGGCGCCGATCTCGACGACCTGGTGGCCGAAGGCGACGCCGCCCTCGCCGTGCACGGAGATCAGGACGGGCTCGGTGAGCACGGTGTCCTTGGGGATCGAGACGACCGAGGCCTTCTCGAAGGAGCTGTAGGCCTGGGCGGCGACGCGGTCGACCGGCTTGCCCGCCCGGCCGAGGCGGGCGTCGTCACGGCCGACGGTCTCGACGGTGACGCCCTGGGGGGCGGTCACCTCGACCTTGACGCCGCCGTTCGCGACCGCGGTGCCGTCGTGCAGGCCGCGGAGGCGCGCCAGCGGGGTGAACCGCCACTCCTCCTCGCGGCCGTGCGGCACGGGGAAGTCCGCGACGTCGTACGAGGCGGGGGCGCTGACGCGCGCGTCGATGGGCTGCTGGGGCCCGCCCACCTGGATGGCGCCGTCGGTCGTGCTGCCGGCGGGAGTGTTATCGGCCATGACTGTCGTCGTGCTCTCTTCCTGTCACAAAGGGGTCGCTGCGGTCCGGACGGCGGGTATCAGCCGACCGCGCCTTCCATCTGCAGCTCGATCAGCCGGTTGAGCTCCAGGGCGTACTCCATGGGCAGCTCTCGGGCGATCGGCTCGACGAAGCCGCGCACGATCATCGCCATGGCCTCGAACTCGGTCAGACCGCGGCTCATCAGGTAGAAGAGCTGGTCGTCGCTGACCTTGGAGACGGTCGCCTCGTGGCCCATGGAGACGTCGTCCTCGCGGACGTCGACGTAGGGGTAGGTGTCCGACCGGGAGATGGTGTCGACCAGCAGGGCGTCGCAGAGGACGTTCGACTTGGAGCCGTGGGCGCCCTCGCCGATCTCGATGAGGCCGCGGTAGGAGGTGCGGCCGCCGCCTCGCGCCACCGACTTGGAGACGATGTTGGAGGAGGTGTTCGGCGCCATGTGGACCATCTTGGCGCCGGCGTCCTGGTGCTGGCCCTCGCCGGAGAAGGCGATGGACAGGGTCTCGCCCTTGGCGTGCTCGCCCATCAGGTAGACGGCCGGGTACTTCATGGTCACCTTGGAGCCGATGTTGCCGTCGACCCACTCCATGGTCGCGCCCTCGTAGGCCACGGCGCGCTTGGTGACCAGGTTGTAGACGTTGTTCGACCAGTTCTGGATGGTCGTGTAGCGGCAGCGGCCGCCCTTCTTCACGATGATCTCCACGACGGCGCTGTGCAGCGAGTCGGAGGAGTAGATCGGGGCGGTGCAGCCCTCGACGTAGTGCACGTAGGCGTTCTCGTCGACGATGATCAGGGTGCGCTCGAACTGGCCCATGTTCTCCGTGTTGATACGGAAGTAGGCCTGGAGCGGGATGTCGACGTGGACGCCCGGCGGGACGTAGATGAAGGAGCCACCGGACCACACCGCGGTGTTCAGCGAGGCGAACTTGTTGTCACCGACGGGGATGACGGTGCCGAAGTACTCCTGGAAGATCTCCGGGTGCTCCTTGAGCGCCGTGTCGGTGTCCAGGAAGAGAACGCCCTGCTCCTCCAGGTCCTCGCGGATCTGGTGGTAGACGACCTCCGACTCGTACTGGGCGGCGACACCGGCGACGAGGCGCTGCTTCTCGGCCTCCGGGATGCCCAGCTTGTCGTAGGTGTTCTTGATGTCCTCGGGCAGGTCCTCCCAGGAAGCGGCCTGCTTCTCGGTGGAGCGCACGAAGTACTTGATGTTGTCGAAGTCGATGCCCGTGAGGTCGGAGCCCCAGGTCGGCATGGGCTTCTTCTCGAAGAGCTTCAGGCCCTTCAGACGCAGCTTGAGCATCCACTCCGGCTCGGACTTCTTCGCCGAGATGTCGCGGACGACCTCCTCGGAGAGGCCGCGCTTGGCCGCTGCACCGGCCACGTCGGAGTCGGCCCAGCCGTATTCGTACGTGCCCAGGCCTTCGAGCTCAGGGTGGGCAGTCTCCGTGGGGAGAGTCATGCGGGGTTCCTCCCGGCCGTGCTGGCGGATGCTGTGGTGGTCTTGGTGGTGCGCCGCGTTTCGCCGCGCGGGATGAACGTCGTGCACACACCGTCGCCGTGGGCGATGGTGGCGAGACGCTGCACATGGGTCCCGAGCAGGCGGGAGAAGACCTCGGTCTCCGCCTCGCACAGCTGCGGGAACTGCTCGGCGACATGGGCGACCGGGCAGTGGTGCTGGCAAAGCTGTTCGCCGACCGGTGCGCTACGCGCCGTAGCAGCGTACCCGTCCGCGGTCAATGCCCGGGCAAGGGCCTCGGTGCGGGATTCCGGGCCGACGGCCTGGAGCGCCTCGCGATAGGCCTCGGCCTGTGCGGCCATCCGGGCGCGCGCGAAGGCGGCGACCGCGGCCTCGCCCATCTCGCCGCCGCCGGCCGCCTGGGCGATCCAGCGCAGGGCGTCCTCGGCGAGCTTGTCGTAGGCCTGGTCGAAGGCGTCGCGGCCGCAGTCGGTGAGCGCGAAGGCCTTGGCCGGGCGCCCGCGCGTACGGGCGCCGTAGACCCGCTTCTCGCGGGGCTCGACGATGCCCTCGGCGGCGAGCGTGTCGAGGTGGCGGCGGACGGCGGCCTGGGTCAGCTCCAGGCGCAGGGCCAGCTCGGCCGCGGTCGACGGACCGTGGTCGAGGATGGACCTGACGACGCGGTTGCGGGTGCCGCGCTGCTCGTCGTGGGCGCGGTCCTCCTCGCGCACGGGCACGGCGGCAGGCACCGGCGCCCCGGCGACCGACTGGGCCGCGGGGTCCTGCGAAGCCTCGCTCGCGTATTTCACAACACCATTGTTGCGTAATTACGAGGAGAGCGACAAGCCTCACCGGGATCCCCGGGCGGTGTCGTCGGTCACTTAGGGTCACCTAACCGCCACGCCCAAGATCGTCGCGAAACCGGGTGCCGGGCCGGTACCGGTGGGCGCGCGAGCCGCGCGCGGGGGCCGCCGCCCGGCGCTGTCCGTACTGTCTTACGAGCACCCCGGGGCGGTCCGGAATGCCCCGGGGTTCGTAGACTTCCCGCCATGCGCAGCAGCTTCCCGGGGGACGCCCCCCGGACCCCCGGCCGAGAGCCCGCGGTCGAGGTCCGCGGCCTGGTGAAGCGGTACGGGCCGAAAGCCGCGGTGGACGGGCTGGACCTGTCCGTCGCGCGCGGCTCCCTCACCGCCGTCCTAGGCCCCAACGGCGCCGGCAAGACCACCACCATCGAGACCTGCGAGGGCTACCGCCGCCCCGACGCCGGCACCGTCCGCGTCCTGGGCCTCGACCCCGTCGCCGACTCCGCCGCGCTGCGCCCCCGGATCGGCGTGATGCTCCAGAGCGGCGGCGTCTACCCCGGGGCGCACGCGGAGGAGATGCTGCGGCACACCGCGACCCTGCACGCGCACCCCGTGGACGTCGGCACCCTGATCGAACGCCTCGGGCTCGGCTCCTGCGGGCGCACCGCCTACCGGCGGCTCTCCGGCGGCCAGCAGCAGCGGCTCGCCCTGGCCATGGCCGTCGTCGGCCGCCCCGAGCTGGTCTTCCTCGACGAGCCGACCGCGGGCCTCGACCCGCAGGCCCGGCACGCCGCCTGGGGCCTGGTCCGGGAGCTGCGCGCCGACGGCGTCACGGTCGTCCTGACCACGCACTACATGGACGAGGCCGAGGCCCTGGCCGACGACGTCGCCATCATCGACAGCGGCCGGGTCATCGCCCAGGGCAGCCCCGAGGAGCTGTGCCGCGGCGGCGCCGAGAACACGCTCCGCTTCGGCGGCCGCCCCGGCCTGGACCTCGTCTCCCTCCTCAAGGCGCTGCCCGCCGACTCCGCCGCGGTGGAGCTGACGCCGGGCACGTACCGGGTCACCGGCAAGATCGACCCGCAGCTGCTGGCCACGGTGACCACCTGGTGCGCCCAGCACGGGGTGATGCCGGACCGCATCGCGGTCGAGCGGCACACGCTGGAGGACGTCTTCCTGGAGCTGACCGGTAAGGAGCTGCGCGCATGAGGGCCTGCACACGAACCGGCCGGGGGTCCGGGGGTCGCTCCCCGGAGGACAGCGGCCTGGAGCTGACCGGTAAGGAGCTGCGCGCATGAGCGCCGACACGAAGACCGGGACGTTCACCCCGCGGCCCGGCGCCGCGCCGCTCTCCCGGATGATCCGGGCGCAGGCCGCGCTGGAGACCCGGATGCTGCTGCGCAACGGTGAGCAGCTGCTGCTCACCGTCGTCATCCCCACCCTGCTGCTGGTCCTCTTCAGCTCCGTCGACATCGTCGACACGGGCGAGGGCGAGGCCGTGGACTTCCTTGCCCCGGGCGTCCTCGCCCTCGCCGTGCTGTCCACCGCCTTCACCGGGCAGGCCATCGCGACCGGCTTCGAGCGCCGCTACGGCGTGCTGAAGCGGCTGGGCGCGTCCCCCCTGCCGCGCTGGGGGCTGATGGCCGCGAAGACCTGCTCGGTGCTGGTCACCGAGGCGCTCCAGATCGCGCTGCTGACGGTGATCGCCTTCGCGCTGGGCTGGTCGCCGCACGGCAACCCCTTCGCCGTCCTGCTGCTGCTGATCCTCGGCACCGCCGCGTTCTCCGGGCTCGGCCTGCTGATGGCGGGCACGCTCAAGGCCGAGGTGACGCTGGCCGCGGCCAACCTCGTCTTCCTGCTGCTGCTGGTCGGCGGCGGCGTGATCGTGCCGCTGGAGAAGTTCCCGGACGCCGCGCAGACGTTGCTGGGGCTGCTGCCGATCTCGGCGCTCTCCGACGGGCTGCGCGACGTGCTGCGCGACGGCGCGGCGATGCCCTGGGCCGATCTGGGCATCCTGGCCGGCTGGTCCGTGCTCGGCCTGGGCGCCGCGGCCCGCTTCTTCCGCTGGGAGTAGCCGGCGGGAGCGGCGGGCAGCCGCCGTAAGGCTGACGGGTGCGGGGTGATCCCCTCCGAACAGGGACGATTCACCCCCGCCGCGCCCGACCCACCCCCTCGTGAATCCGTGCACAAGCGGGCCCTTACGATGACTCCGTGCCGAATTCGATGAACCCCCTCCAGATCGTCGCCGACCGGTGGCAGCCCTCCGCCCGCTTCGTGCGGCGGGCGGCGTTCGCCTGCGTGGTGATGGCCGTGGTCATCGTCGTGACGGGCGGCGCGGTGCGGCTCACCCAGTCGGGCCTCGGCTGCCCGACCTGGCCGACGTGCACCGAGGACAGCCTGACCCCGACGCCCGAGATGGGCATCAACGGCGTCATCGAGTTCACCAACCGCATGCTCACCTACGTGCTGTGCGCGGTCGTCGGCCTGGCGATCGTGGCGGCCCGCGCGCGCGAGCCCCGCCGCCGCGGTCTCACCCGGCTGGGCTGGGCCCAGTTCTGGCTGGTGGCGAGCAACGGCATCATCGGCGGCATCACGGTCCTCACGGGCCTCAACCCGTACATCGTCGGTTCGCACTTCCTGGCGGCGACCGCGCTGCTGACCGTCGCCGTGGTGATGTGGCGGCGCGCCTGCGAGGGCGACGAGGAGCCGCGCGACCTGGTGGCCCGCCCGGTGCGGCAGCTCAGCTGGGTGCTGGTCGTCTCGACCGCCCTGCTGATCGTGATCGGCACCGTGGTGACGGGCTCGGGCAGGCACGCGGGCGACGCGAAGAAGGACGTCCACCGCATCCCGCTGGACGTCCGTGAGATCACCCAGCTGCACGTGGACTTCGTCTGCGTCGTGCTGGGCCTGACCGTGGCCCTGTGGTTCGTGCTGCGGGCCGTGAAGGCCCCCGCCGGGCCGGCCCGCAGGGTGGCCGAGATGCTGGCCGTCCTGCTGCTCCAGGGCGCCGTCGGCTTCGTGCAGTACTTCAACGACTCCCCCGAGCTCCTCGTCGGCACCCACATGTTCGGCTCCTGCCTGGTGTGGATCGCCGTGCTCCGGGTGTTCCTGTCGCTGCGCGACCGCGGCGAGCTCGTCGCCCTGCCCTCGCCCGCCGGTGAGGCCGAGGCGCCCCTGCCCGCCGCTCAGGCCGCCTCCAGCCGGTAGACCCGGCGCGCGGTGCCGGCCGCGACGAGCCCGGCGATCCGCCGGGCCTCCGCCCACCGGCACCATCCGTCGGCGACCCATTCGGCCATCAGCCGGCCCATGGCCAGCGCGAAGGACCGCGCCCCCACCACGTACAGCTCGGGCAGCGCCCGCGCCCCGGTGGAGAACAGCAGTTTGCCGAACGGCGCCTCGGGGAGCACCTCCTCCGGCCGGGGCCCCACGTCCGCGTAGACGTGCGGGTAGGCCGCGGCCAGCCGGGCCGCCTGCCGGTGGTGGCCGGGGTCCGGGAACAGCACGAGATCGGTGCCGGATCCGGCCGTGGCCGCCAGGAGGCGGGCCAGGCGGCGCGGGTCGCGGCAGTGCAGTTGCACGGGCAGCCCGGTACCGAGGGCGCTCCACAGCAGATGGCGGACGAGCGTCGGATCGGCGGTCGTAGGACACGTACGTCCGGTGCGGAGCCGTCTGGCGACGGCTCTGCGGACCTCCGGCACGTCGGGTGCCCTCCCGTCGCAGGAGCGGACGGCGCAGGCGAACGCGGTGGCGCCGCGCGCGGCGGTGTCCAGCGCCTCGGCGGTGCGGGAGAGGAAGTGGTCGACGCCCTCGTGGTCGCCGGCGATCCGGTCGGCGAGCGTCTCCAGGCGTACGACCTCGTGGGCGCGGCCCTCGGCGGCGTGGGCCAGCTCCGCGGCGGAGGTGAGGCCACCGGGCCCGCCGGACTCCAGCAGGAAGGTGCCGATGCCCGCGCCGCGCAGCAGCAGCCGCCCGGCGCGGTAGGCGCCCAGCTCACGGCGGCGGGCGAGGTAGCGCACGGGCGCGCAGAAGGGCTCCAGGCCCAGCAGCGGCGGGCACCAGCGGAGCACCGCGAGCCCGGCGCGGCTGTCGAAGAAGGTGGTGCCGGGCGGGGCCGGGCCGGTGGATCCGGCGGCCGCGGCGAGGTGGGTCTCGAAGCGGCCGAGTCCCAGTTCGCCCTGGACGGCCCCGTGACTGTGCTGATCGACGATCGGCGGCATGCCGTCCATCCCCGCCCCCTTGTGCCCTGCCCCGCCCCATGGCGGCACACGGCCGCCCCCGCGGGTCTAACGGCCGAGGGGCCCGTCAGTTATTGGCGGGGCCGCCGAGCTGGAGGCCCGCCATCCGGGTCCATTCGTACGGGCCGGTGCGGACCTTGGACGCGAACTCGCCGTCGAACTCGTCGTGCAGGGTGAGGCCCGCTACCTCCGCGGCCTTGCGCGCGGTCTCCATGGAGGGGGCGACGAGGACGCCCCACTCGCCGTTGGCCCCGACGAGGGCGATCCGGGTGGTGCCGCGGGCGATGTGCGCCAGCTGGCCCTCGGCGGTGCCGCCGTGGCTCTTGGCGAAGGCCGTGATCTGCCGGGCGAGCCGGAGGGCCTTGCGGTCGGCCGGGGCGGCGGGTGCGGTGTCTTCGGCCTGCGTCGTGGTGTCTGCCATGACACCGGATGCTACCCGCCGGTAATTAATGGAGGAAGGGATCCACGGCGACTGCGGCGAAGAGCAGCGAGACGTAGGTGATGGACCAGTGGAAGAGGCGCATCTCCTTGAGCTTGGGGCCCGTGACACCGGCCCGCGCCCGGCTCTGGAGGGCGTGCGCCTCCTTCAGCCAGAACCCGCCGAGGACGGCCGCCACCACGGTGTAGAACCAGCTCGTGTAGCCCAGCGGCTGGAGCGAGAGCGAGACCGCGACCATCACCCAGCTGTAGAGGACGATCTGCTTGGCGACCGCCTTGTTGCCCGCGATGACGGGCAGCATCGGCACGCCGACCCGCTCGTAGTCGTCCTTGACCTTCATCGACAGCGGCCAGTAGTGCGGCGGCGTCCAGAAGAAGATGACCAGGAAGAGGACGAGGGAGGCCCAGGAGACGGAGTTCGCGACCGCGGACCAGCCGATGAAGACCGGCATGCAGCCCGCGATGCCGCCCCAGACGATGTTCTGCGCGGTGCGCCGCTTGAGGATCATCGTGTAGACGACGACGTAGAAGACGTTGGCGCCGAGCGAGAGCATCGCGGACAGCGGGTTGACCAGGAACCAGAACCACAGGGTCGAGCCCACGGTCAGCGCGGTGGCGAAGACCAGGCACTCCCGGGGCGAGACCATTCCGGTGACCAGCGGGCGCTGCGAGGTGCGGTCCATCAGCGCGTCGATGTCGCGGTCGATGTACATGTTGTAGGCGCCCGCGCCGCCGGCCGAGAGGTAGCCGCCGATGCAGGTGGCGAGCACCAGCCACAGGTCGGGCACGCCCTCCGCGGCGAGGAACATCACCGGCACGGTCGTCATCAGCAGCAGCTCGATGACCCGCGGCTTGGTCAGCGCCACGAACGCCTTGGCACGGGCCCCGAACGGCCGGTGACCGGGGCTCTCCGCGAGCACCCCCGCAGGACGGGATTCGACGGCCGTCACGCACACCCCTGACAGAGATAAGGCCAGCAAGCACGTCCGGGTGGAGGAAACCCCCGTAAAGGCTTGCGCGTACCACGCCACTCTAGACGTAGGGGATACCTCGGCCTCCGCCGGGGTGGGGTCGTGTTGGGGCCGTAGCGCGGCCGGTCGGCACCGGATCGGCGGCCCCCACGCATCGGATCGCGAGCCCGGGGAACATGACAGAACGGAAGCGTTCGGGAGGCGCGCGGCCCGCCGCCCCGGCAGGCTGTACCCATGACCACCGCATCCGCGGCGGAACGCTTCGGGAATCTTTCATATCCGGATCCGGTTGCCCCGGACGTCCAGCCGGGCGGACGTGAAGGCGCCGAAAGGCGCCGGATGAGCGCCGGAGCAGCCGACTGAGCGTCGAAAAGGCGCCCTCCCCTGCGGGGTAGGCTCGACAGCGCCGCGTCGTGGCGGAAGACCGCCCCCGGCGACAAGAACATGTGGAGAGGAGCCCTGACCGAGGGTGAGCAACAAGCCGACCACAACAGACCTCGAGTGGACCGAACTGGACCAGCGGGCCGTCGATACCGCCCGCGTCCTGGCCATGGACTCCGTGCAGAAGGTCGGCAACGGCCATCCGGGCACGGCCATGAGCCTGGCGCCGGCCGCTTATCTGCTGTTCCAGAAGATGATGCGGCACGACCCCAGTGACGCCGACTGGACCGGCCGGGACCGTTTCGTCCTCTCCCCCGGCCACACCAGCCTGACGCTCTACGTGCAGCTCTTCATGGCCGGCTACGGCCTGGAGCTCTCGGACCTGAAGTCGTTCCGCACCTGGGACAGCAAGACCCCGGGTCACCCGGAGCACGGTCACACCCGTGGCGTCGAGACCACCACCGGCCCGCTGGGCCAGGGCATCGCCAACGCGGTGGGCATGGCCATGGCCGCCCGCTACGAGCGCGGCCTGTTCGACCCGGAGGCCCCGAAGGGCGAGTCGCCCTTCGATCACACCATCTGGGCGATCGTCTCCGACGGCGACCTGGAGGAGGGCATCTCCGCGGAGGCCTCCTCGCTCGCCGGCCACCAGAAGCTCGGCAACATCGTCGCGCTCTACGACGACAACCACATCTCGATCGAGGGCGACACCGAGACGGCGTTCTCCGAGGATGTCCTCAAGCGGTACGAGGCGTACGGCTGGCACGTCCAGCGCATCGAGCAGGCCGCCAGCGGCGACTTCGACATCCACGCCCTGCACGCGGCCCTGAAGGCCGCGCAGGAGGAGACCGAGCGCCCGTCGATCATCGCCGCGCGCACGATCATCGCCTGGCCGGCCCCGAACGCCCAGAACACCGAGGCGTCGCACGGCTCGGCGCTGGGCGCCGACGAGGTCGCCGCGACCAAGCGCGTCATGGGCTTCGACCCCGAGCAGGACTTCCAGGTCGAGGACGACGTCTTCAGCCACGTCCGCAAGGTCGTCGACCGCGGCCGCGAGGCCCACGCCACGTGGGACAAGCGCATCCAGGAGTGGCGCCAGGCCAACCCGGAGCGCGCCGCGGAGTTCGACCGCATCGCCGCGGGCGAGCTGCCCGACGGCTGGGAGAAGGCCGTCCCGGTCTTCCCGGCCGGCAAGGACGTCGCCACCCGCAAGGCCTCCGGTGAGGTCCTCAAGGCGCTGGGCGGCGTGATCCCCGAGCTGTGGGGCGGCTCCGCCGACCTCGCCGGTTCGAACAACACGACGATCGACGCGTCCTCGTCGTTCCTCCCGGAGGGCAACCCGCTCCCCGAGGCGAACCCGTACGGCCGCACGATCCACTTCGGCATCCGCGAGCACGCCATGGGTTCGACCATGAACGGCATCGCGCTGCACGGCAACACCCGCGTCTACGGCGGCACCTTCCTGGTGTTCTCCGACTACATGCGCCCGGCCGTGCGTCTCGCCTCCCTGATGAAGCTGCCGGTCACCTACGTGTGGACGCACGACTCCATCGGCCTCGGCGAGGACGGCCCGACCCACCAGCCGGTCGAGCACATGGCCGCCCTGCGCGCCATCCCGGGCCTGAACATGGTCCGCCCGGCCGACGCCAACGAGACGGCGATCGCCTGGCGCGAGATCACCAAGCGCCACACCACCCACCCGGCGCCGCACGGTCTGGCCCTCACCCGCCAGAACGTCCCGACGTACGAGGCCAACGAGGGCGCGGCCAAGGGCGGCTACGTCCTGTTCGAGGCCGAGGGCGGCCGGCCGCAGGTCATCCTGATCGGCACCGGCTCCGAGGTCCAGCTGGCCGTCGAGGCCCGCGAGGCGCTCCAGGCCGAGGGCATCCCGACCCGCGTGGTCTCGATGCCGTCCGTCGAGTGGTTCGAGGAGCAGGACCAGGCGTACCGCGACGGCGTGCTGCTGCCGGACGTCAAGGCCCGCGTCGCGGTCGAGGCCGGCATCGGCCTGACCTGGCACCGCTACGTCGGTGACGCCGGCCGGATCGTCTCGCTGGAGCACTTCGGCGCCTCGGCGGACTACAAGGTCCTCTACCGCGAGTTCGGCCTGACGGCCGAGGCCGTGGTGGCCGCCGCCCGCGAGTCGATCGAGCACGCCGACGCCAACCGTCGCTGACGCCGTTACCGAGCAAGTAGGAGATGCAGAACCCATGACAGACGCACTCAAGCGCCTCTCCGACGAAGGCGTCGCGATCTGGCTGGACGACCTGTCCCGCAAGCGCATCACGTCGGGCAACCTGGCCGAGCTGATCGACCAGAGCCACGTCGTCGGCGTCACCACCAACCCGTCGATCTTCCAGAAGGCGATCTCGGGCGGCGACGGCTACGAGCAGCAGCTCACCGACCTCGCGGCCCGCAAGGTCACCGTCGACGAGGCGATCCGCATGATCACCACGGCGGACGTCCGCGACGCCGCCGACATCCTGCGTCCGGTCTTCGACCGGACCGACGGCCAGGACGGCCGGGTCTCCATCGAGGTCGACCCCCGTCTGGCCCACGACACGGTGGCCACCGTCGCCGAGGCCAAGCAGCTGGCCTGGCTGGTGGACCGGCCGAACACCCTCATCAAGATCCCGGCCACCAAGGCGGGCCTGCCGGCCATCGCCGAGGTGATCGGCAAGGGCATCAGCGTCAACGTCACGCTGATCTTCTCCCTGGAGCGCTACCGCGCGGTCATGGACGCCTACCTGACCGGTCTGGAGAAGGCGAAGGCCGCGGGCCTGGACCTGAACCTGATCCACTCGGTCGCGTCCTTCTTCGTGTCCCGCGTGGACACCGAGATCGACAAGCGGCTGGACGCCCTGGGCACCGAGGAGGCCAAGGCCCTGCGCGGCAAGGCCGCCCTGGCCAACGCCCGGCTGGCCTACCAGGCGTACGAGGAGGTCTTCTCCTCCGACCGCTGGGCCGCCCTGGAGAAGGCCGGCGCCAACAAGCAGCGCGCCCTGTGGGCCTCGACCGGTGTCAAGGACCCGGCCTACAAGGACACGCTGTACGTGGACGACCTGGTCGCCCCGAACACGGTGAACACCATGCCGGAGGCCACCCTGGAGGCCACGGCCGACCACGGGCAGATCACCGGTGACACCGTCCGCGGCACCTACGAGCAGGCCAAGGCCGAGCTCGACGCGCTCGCCAAGGTCGGGATCTCGTACGACGACGTCGTCCAGCTCCTGGAGGACGAGGGCGTCGACAAGTTCGAGCAGTCCTGGAACGACCTTCTCAAGTCCACCGAGGCGGAGCTCAAGCGCCTCGCTCCGGAGGCGTGAATTGAGCACAAGCAGCAATCCGCTGCGTGACGCTCAGGACCGACGGCTCCCGCGTATCGCGGGGCCGTCGGGCCTGGTCATCTTTGGCGTCACGGGCGATTTGTCCCGGAAAAAGCTGATGCCGGCGGTCTACGACCTCGCCAACCGGGGGCTGCTGCCGCCGGGCTTCTCCCTCATCGGCTTCGCCCGCCGTGACTGGGAGAACGAGGACTTCGCGCAGATCGTCCACGACGCCGTCAAGGAACACTCCCGCACGCCCTTCCGCGAGGAGGTCTGGCAGCAGCTGGTGCAGGGCTGCCGCTTCGTGCAGGGCGACTTCGACGACGACGTGGCCTTCGAGACGCTCAAGGACACCATCCAGGAGCTCGACAAGGCCCAGGGCACCGGCGGAAACTTCGCCTTCTACCTGTCCGTGCCGCCGAAGTTCTTCCCCAAGGTCGTCCAGCAGCTCAAGAAGCACGGCCTGGCCGACCAGAAGGAGGGCTCCTGGCGGCGCGCCGTCATCGAGAAGCCCTTCGGCCACGACCTGGCCAGCGCCCAGGAGCTCAACAAGGTCGTCCACGAGGTCTTCCCGACCGAAGAGGTCTTCCGGATCGACCACTACCTGGGCAAGGAGACCGTCCAGAACATCCTGGCGCTCCGCTTCGCCAACACCCTCTTCGAGCCGATCTGGAACCGGTCGTACGTCGACCACGTGCAGATCACCATGGCCGAGGACATCGGCATCGGCGGCCGCGCAGGCTACTACGACGGCATCGGCGCCGCCCGTGACGTCATCCAGAACCACCTGCTCCAGCTGCTCGCGCTGACCGCCATGGAGGAGCCCGCCTCCTTCGAGGCGGACGCGCTCGTCGCGGAGAAGACCAAGGTGCTGGGCGCCGTCCGGCTGCCCAAGGACCTCGGCAAGGAGACCGTCCGCGGCCAGTACGCGCACGGCTGGCAGGGCGGCGAGGAGGTCGTCGGCTACCTGGAGGAAGAGGGCATCGACCCGCACTCCAAGACCGACACCTACGCCGCGATCAAGCTGGAGATCGACAACCGCCGCTGGGCGGGCGTCCCCTTCTACCTGCGCACCGGCAAGCGGCTCGGCCGCCGCGTCACCGAGATCGCGGTCGTCTTCCAGCGCGCCCCGCACTCGCCGTTCGACCACACCGCGACCGAGGAGCTGGGGCAGAACGCCCTGGTCATCCGGGTGCAGCCGGACGAGGGCGTCACCCTGCGGTTCGGCTCCAAGGTGCCGGGCACCTCGATGGAGGTCCGGGACGTCTCGATGGACTTCGCCTACGGCGAGTCGTTCACCGAGTCCAGCCCCGAGGCCTACGAGCGGCTCATCCTCGATGTGCTGCTGGGCGACGCCAACCTCTTCCCCCGCCTGAAGGAGGTCGAGCTGTCCTGGCAGATCCTCGACCCGATCGAGCGGTACTGGGACACCCACGGCAAGCCCGCGTCCTACCCCGCCGGCACCTGGGGCCCGGTCGAAGCGGACGAGATGCTCGCACGAGACGGACGGAGCTGGCGCCGGCCATGAAGATGGACCTCACGGACACCACGTCCAGCAAGATCAACAGTGCCCTGGTCCAGGGCCGCCGCGCCATCGGCACCCCGGCCATCGGCATGGTGCTCACCCTCGTCATCGTCACCGACGAGGAGCACGCCTACGACGCGCTCAAGGCGGCCAACGAGGCCTCCCGCGAGCACCCCTCGCGCAAGCTCGTCGTCATCAAGCGCGTGAGCCGCTCCCCGCGCGACCGCGCCAAGGCCCGCCTCGACGCCGAGGTCCGGGTCGGCACCAGCGCCGGCACCGGCGAGACCGTGGTGCTGCGGCTCTACGGCGACGTCATCGACCACGCCCAGTCGGTCGTGCTGCCGCTGCTGCTGCCCGACGCCCCCGTGGTCGTCTGGTGGCCGGTCACCTCCCCGGTCAGCCCCGAGAAGGACCCGCTGGGCGCCCTGGCCCAGCGCCGGGTCACCGACACCTACGCCGCCGAGGACCCCCTCGCGGAGGTGTCGGCCCGCGCCGCGCACTACACGCCCGGCGACACCGACCTGGCCTGGACCCGGATCACGCCGTGGCGCTCCATGCTCGCGGCCGCCCTGGACCAGCAGCAGGTCGACGTCCTGTCGGCCGAGGTCGAGGGCGAGGGCTACAACCCGAGCGGCGAGCTGCTCGCGATGTGGCTGGCCGACCGCCTCGGGATCCCCGTGAAGCGGACCATCTCCGAGGGCCCCGGCCTCACGGCCGTCCGCATGGAGACCAAGAACGGCCAGATCGTCCTGGACCGCCCCAACGGCACCCTGGCCACGCTCTGCATGCCCGGCCAGCCGGACCGCGCCGTCGCGCTCAACCGGCGCGACACCGCGGAGCTCCTCGCCGAGGAGCTGCGCCGGCTCGACCCGGACATCACCTACGAGTCCGCGCTGAAGTACGGCGTGGAGCGGCTCAGCGACGGCTCCGCGGCGGCCAAGGCCCCGGCCCCGGCCGCTCCGGCCAAGGACGCGAAGGCCGCCTCCTCCGAGGCCGCCGACGCCGCTCCGGAGGCCGGGGCGGCCGCCGCGCCGGCGCCCGCCAAGAAGGCCTCCGGCAAGAAGGCGGCCGGCAAGTGAGCACCCCGCAGATCGTCGTCCACCGGGACAAGGAGCTGATGGCGCAGGCCGCGGCGGCCCGGCTGATCACGAAGATCGTGGACGCCCAGACCGCGCGCGGCTCGGCCTCCGTCGTCCTCACCGGCGGGCGCAACGGCAACGGGCTGCTCGCGGCCCTCGCCACCGCGCCCGCGCGGGACGCGGTGGACTGGTCGCGCCTGGACCTGTGGTGGGGCGACGAGCGGTTCCTGCCCGAGGGCGACCCCGAGCGCAACGCCACGCAGGCACGCGAGGCGCTGCTGGACTCGGTGGCGCTGGACCCGGCCCGGGTGCACTTCATGCCCGCGGCCGACGGCACCCACGACGACGCCGACGCGGCGGCCGCGGCCTACGCGGCCGAGCTCGCCGCGGCCGCGCGGCCCGAGGACCACGGCCCCGTGCCGTCCTTCGACGTCCTCCTCCTGGGCGTCGGCCCCGACACGCACGTGGCCTCGCTCTTCCCCGAGCTCCCGGGCGTCCGGGAGACCGAGCGCACGGTCGTCGGCGTGCACGGCGCGCCGAAGCCGCCGCCGACCCGGGTCTCGCTGACCCTGCCGGCGATCCGCGCCGCGCGGGAGGTCTGGCTGCTGGCGGCCGGCGAGGACAAGGCCGACGCGGTGACGATGGCGCTGTCCGGAGCGGGCGAGATCCAGGCCCCGGCGGCGGGGGCGTACGGGCGCCGCCGGACGCTGTGGCTGCTGGACGCGGCGGCTGCGGCGAAGTTGCCGCGGGGGTTGTACCCGCCGTCTTCGCCCTGACGGGTTCGTCTGACGGCGACGGCCCGCCTCCTGGTTGCCAGGGGGCGGGCCGTCGCCGTATGCGGGTGGGGGTGCGGTGGGATGCCGCTGCGCGGGGCTCTGTCCCCACCCCGCCCCTTCCCGAAACCGGAGGCTCTGCCCCCGGGCCCCCGTTCCGCGCTCCGCGCGGTGGCCTCAAACGCCGGCCGGGCTGAATTTCGCCCGGTTCCGGGCAACAAATCAGCCCGTCCGGCGGTTGAGGACCGGGGTCCGGGGCGGAGCCCCGGGAAAGCCCGCGCGGCTAGCGCCCCCGCAACTCGCGGTAGCGGGCCACCAGCGCCGCCGTCGACCCGTCCAGCCCCGGAACATCGGCACCGGCCGTAAGCGCCGGCTCCACCCGCTTCGCCAGCACCTTCCCCAGCTCCACACCCCACTGGTCGAAGGAGTCGATGTTCCAGATCGCACCCTGGACGAACACCTTGTGCTCGTACAAAGCGATCAGCTGCCCCAGCACCGACGGGCTGAGTTCACTCGCGAGGATGGTCGTCGTCGGGTGGTTGCCGCGGAACGTCTTGTGCGGGACCAGCTCCGCGGGGACGCCCTCCGCCGCCACCTCCTCCGCGGTCTTGCCGAAGGCGAGGGCCTGGCCCTGGGCGAAGAGGTTGGCCATCAGCAGGTCGTGCTGGGCCACCAGCCCCGGCAGCAGGTCGTCGACCGGCTTGGCGAAGCCGATGAAGTCCGCGGGGATCAGCTTCGTGCCCTGGTGGATCAACTGGTAATACGCGTGCTGGCCGTTGGTGCCGGGGGTGCCCCACACCACCGGGCCCGTCTGCCAGTTGACGGGGTGCCCGTCGCGGTCCACGGACTTGCCGTTGGACTCCATGTCCAGCTGCTGGAGGTACGCGGCGAACTTGGACAGGTAGTGGCTGTAGGGCAGCACCGCGTGCGACTGGGCGTCGTGGAAGTTGCCGTACCAGACGCCGAGCAGACCGAGCAGCAGCGGGACGTTCTCCTCGGGCGGCGCGCAGCGGAAGTGCTCGTCGACGAGGTGGAAGCCGGCCAGCATCTCCCGGAAGCGGTCCGGGCCGATGGCGATCATCAAGGAGAGCCCGATGGCCGAGTCGTACGAATAGCGGCCGCCGACCCAGTCCCAGAACTCGAACATGTTGGCGGTGTCGATGCCGAACTCGGAGACCTTCTCCTCGTTCGTCGACAGCGCCACGAAGTGCTTGGCCACCGCCTCCTCGCCCGCGCGCAGACCGGTCAGCAGCCAGTTGCGGGCGGAGGTGGCGTTGGTGATGGTCTCGATGGTCGTGAAGGTCTTCGAGGCGACGATGAAGAGCGTCTCGGCGGGGTCCAGGTCCCGCACGGCCTCGTGCAGATCCGCGCCGTCGACGTTCGACACGAAACGGAACGTCAGGTCGCGGGCGGTGAAGGCGCGCAGCGCCTCGTACGCCATCGCCGGACCGAGGTCGGATCCGCCGATGCCGATGTTGACGACGTTCCTGATGCGGGCGCCGGTGTGGCCCTTCCAGTCACCCGAACGGACCCGGTCGGCGAAGATCTGCATCTTGCGCAGCACGGCGTGCACGGCCGGCACGACGTTCTCCCCGTCGACCTTGACCACGGCCGACTCGGGGGCCCGGAGCGCCGTGTGCAGCACGGCGCGGTCCTCGGTGGTGTTGATCTTCTCGCCGCGGAACATGGCGTCCCGGAGCTCCGTGACCCCGCTCGCCGCCGCGAGCGCGCGCAGCAGGCGCAGCGTCTCGTCCGTGACGAGGTGCTTGGAGTAGTCGAGGTGCAGGTCGCCCACGGTGAGCGACAGGCGCTCGGCCCGGCGCGGATCGTCCGCGAACAGCTTCCGCAGGTGCACCTCCCCGAGCTCTTCCCGGTGCTTGGCCAGCGCGTTCCACTCAGGCGTCTGGTCGAGCCTGCCGCGGCTCTCTGCGTTCATCTCGGACATCAGCCCACTTCTCTCGTAGCCACCCCGCCGGATTCCAACCTAATTGATCAGAGCTCGGGACGATGCGACCCCCCGCACGGCGGCGGCCCGGCCGCGCCCCTGGTGACAGGTGCGCGGCCGGGCCGCTGTGGTGTGTCGCGCCGCTCAGATCTCTCCGCGGAGCTTGGCGAGCGCCTCGGCGAGGATCGCCTCGCCGTCCGCGTCGCTCCGCCGCTCACGTACATAGGCGAGGTGCGTCTTGTAGGGCTCGGTCCGCGGCGGGTCCGGCGGACTGTCCCGGTCCTGACCGGCCGGGAAGCCGCAGCGCGGGCAGTCCCAGGTGTCCGGTACCTGTGCGTCACTGGCGAAGCTCGGCTGCGTCTCGTGCCCGTTGGAACACCAGAAGGAGATGCGGAGGCGCGGCGCGGACTCGCCCCGCTCGGCCTCCCCCATCGGCCCCGCTCCGACCCGACTCCCTCGGATCGCGTTGCCACTTGCCACGGTCGTAACTCCCTGCGTGATGGTGCTGCACTGTGCCGGATAGCGGCTGCGCCACGGGGCCTGCGGAACGGCTCCGCTGCGGGCGCCCCAGTCTACGTAAGGCCCAACGCGCGTCCAGTGGCTGGAGTTACAGCCCGGCCGCGAGGACGCGACCTCAATGATAGGCCGCGTCCACGACGGTACGTCAGCTATCGAGCTTCATCAGCAGGCCGAGCACGACAATGCACGCGAACCACAGCAGACCGACGACCACGGTGATGCGGTCGAGGTTGCGCTCGGCGACCGAGGAGCCGCCGACGGAGGACTGCATGCCGCCACCGAACATGTCGGACAGACCGCCGCCCTTCCCCTTGTGCATGAGCACCAGCATCATCATCAGCAGGCTGAAGACGATGAGGGCGATCGAGAACCCCATGACCACGGCTGGACCAACTCTCTCGGACTGGAACGGTGAGGGGCCGGGCGGCGCGAAAGCGCCGGTCCCGGCCCCGACAGGGTACGACGGGGAGCACCCGTCGTCATAGCGCCGCTACTGGTCGCGGAACCGGACGATCTTGACGAAGTCGTCCACGTCCAGCGCGGCGCCGCCGATCAGGGCACCGTCGACGTCGGGCTGCGCCATGATCGCGGCGATGTTGCCGGACTTGACGGAGCCGCCGTACTGGATGCGGATCTTGTCGGCGACCTCACGGCCGTAGAGCTCGGCGAGGCGGCCGCGGATGGCGCCGCAGACCTCCTGCGCGTCCTCGGGGGTCGCGACCTCGCCGGTGCCGATGGCCCACACCGGCTCATAGGCGATCACGATGGTCTCGGCCTGCTCGGCCGGGATGTCCTTGAGGGCACCGTCGACCTGCGCGAGGGTGTGCGGGACCTGGGCGCCGGCCTTGCGGACGTCCAGGCCCTCGCCGACGCAGAGGATCGGGGTGAGGCCGTGCCGGTAGGCGGCCTTGACCTTGGCGTTGCAGATCTCGTCCGACTCGCCGTGGTACTGGCGGCGCTCCGAGTGGCCGACGGCCACGTAGGTGCACTTCAGCTTGGAGAGCATGGCGCCGGAGATCTCGCCGGTGTAGGCACCGGAGTCGTACGCCGAGAGGTCCTGGGCGCCGTACTTGATCTTGAGCTTGTCGCCGTCGACCAGCGTCTGCACCGAGCGCAGGTCGGTGAAGGGGGCCAGGACGGCGACCTCGGTGGCGTCGTAGTCCTTGTCGGCGAGCGCGAAGGAGAGCTTCTGGACGTGGGCGATGGCCTCAAGGTGGTTGAGGTTCATCTTCCAGTTGCCCGCCATCAGCGGGGTGCGGTCAGTCACGGTGGTTCAGTCCTCCAGTGCGGCGAGGCCGGGGAGCGTCTTGCCCTCGAGGTACTCGAGGCTGGCGCCGCCGCCGGTCGAAATGTGGCCGAAAGCATTCTCGTCGAAGCCCAGCAGGCGCACGGCCGCGGCCGAGTCGCCACCGCCGACGACGGTGAAGGCGGAGCTTTCGAGCAGGCCCTGCGCCACGGCCTTGGTGCCGTTGGCGTAGTCGGGGTGCTCGAAGACGCCCATCGGACCGTTCCAGAAGACGGTGCCGGCGTCGGCGAGCTTCGAGGCGTAGAGCTCGCGCGTCTTCGGGCCGATGTCCAGGCCCTCCTTGTCCGCCGGGATGGCGTCCGAGGCGACGAGCTCCGGGTTGGCCGGGGCCTTGGTCTTCAGGTCCGGGAAGTCGGCGGAGACCAGGACGTCGACGGGGAGGACGAACTCCACGCCGCGCTTCTCGGCCCGCGCCAGGTACTCCAGGCAGACCGGGATCTGGTCCTCCTGGAGCAGCGAGATGCCGACCTCGTGGCCCTTGGCCTTGAGGAAGGTGTAGGACATGCCGCCGCCGATGAGGATGCGGTCGGCCTTCTCCAGCAGGTTGTCGATGACACCCAGCTTGTCGGAGACCTTGGCGCCGCCGAGCACCACCACGTAGGGGCGCGCGACGTCCTCGGTGAGCTTCTTCAGGACGCCGACCTCGGTGGCGATCAGGTCGCCGGCGGCGTGCGGGAGGCGCGCCGGGAGGTCGAAGACGGAGGCGTGCTTGCGGTGCACCGCACCGAAGCCGTCACCGACGTAGATGTCGGCCAGGGCCGCCAGCTCGTCGGCGAACGCGCCGCGCTCGGCGTCGTCCTTGCTGGTCTCGCCCGCGTTGAAACGGAGGTTCTCCAGCAGCGTGACCTCGCCGTTCGCCAGTGCGGCGACGGTGGCCTTCGCGCTGTCCCCGACCGTGTCGGTGGCGAACGTGACCGGCTTGCCCAGGATCTCGCCGAGCCGCGTGGCGGCCGGGGCGAGGGAGAACCGGGGGTCCGGGGCGCCCTTGGGACGGCCCAGGTGGGAGGCGACGATCACCTTGGCGCCGGCTTCGGCGAGCTTGGCGATCGTCGGCGCGACGGCGCGGATGCGGCCGTCGTCGGTGATGGTGGTGCCGTCGAGCGGCACGTTGAGGTCGGCGCGGACGAAGACCCGCTTGCCCTCGACGCCGTCCTGGAGGAGTTCGTCGATCGTCTTCATGCAGTGACTCCGGTGACTTCCGTGATCGGGGTCCCCTGGGGGCACCTCCCGGCGGTAGCCGGGGGAGATAGCTGGGGGACAGTCATAGGACGGGGCCCGTACGACGCGCCATAGCGTCGCACGAGCCCCGTCCCCTACTACATCTCGGTACCTCTGACAGTGCTGTCAGGGAACGATCAGAGCTGGCCGCCGACGAAGACGGTCAGGTCGACCAGGCGGTTGGAGTAGCCCCACTCGTTGTCGTACCAGCCGACGACCTTGACCTGGTTGCCCTGGACCATGGTCAGGGACGAGTCGAAGGTGCAGGAGGCCGGCCAGTTCACGATGTCGGAGGAGACGATCGCGTCCTCGGTGTACTCCAGGACGCCCTTGAGCTGACCCTCGGCGGCCTTCTGGAAGGCGGCGTTGATCTCTTCCTTGCTGGTCTCGCGGTCGAGCTCGAGAACCAGGTCGGTGACCGAGCCGGTGGGGACCGGGACGCGCATGGCGATGCCGTCCAGCTTGCCCTTCAGCTGCGGGAGGACCAGCGCGGTGGCCTTGGCGGCACCGGTGGAGGTCGGGATGATGTTCTCCGCGGCGGCGCGGGCGCGGCGCAGGTCGGAGTGCGGGAAGTCCAGGATCCGCTGGTCGTTGGTGTACGCGTGGACCGTGGTCATCATGCCCTTGACGATGCCGAAGTTCTCGTCGAGAACCTTGGCCATCGGCGCCACACAGTTGGTGGTGCAGGAGGCGTTGGAGATGACGTGGTGGTTGGCCGCGTCGTACTTCTCCTGGTTGACGCCCATGACGATCGTGATGTCCTCGTCCTTGGCGGGCGCGGAGATCAGGACCTTCTTGGCGCCGGCCGCGAGGTGCTTCGCGGCGTCGGCCTTCTTGGTGAAGATGCCGGTGGACTCGATGACGATGTCGGCGCCCAGCTCGCCCCAGGGCAGGTTGGCGGGGTCGCGCTCGGCCATCGTCTTGAAGGTCATGGAACCGACGGTGATCGAGTCGTCGGTGTGGCTGACCTCGTGCTTCAGACGACCCAGGATGGTGTCGTACTTCAGCAGGTGGACCAGGGTGGCGTTGTCGGTCAGGTCGTTGACACCGACGATCTGGATGTCCGCACCCTGCTCCAGCAGCGCGCGGAAGTAGTTACGACCGATACGGCCAAAGCCGTTGATGCCTACGCGGATCGTCACGAACCGATCTCCTCGTTGGTTTGCCGGTCTGTCCGCCGGCGGCTGTATGGGAAGTCCCCGACCACCAACGACCCTACCTCTAAGTAGAGGGGTATGTGACATTGAAGGGTCTTGCACAAGTGGGCGGCCTCAGGCACAATTGCGCGGCCTCGGGACGGGGTGTCCCGGGCCGCGCGGTGGCGGGTGTCAGCCGCCGATGGCGCGCAGGGCCGCGCCGAGGAGCGTGGCGCGTTCCCGGGCGTCCGGGACGTGCTCCAGACCGAAGCCCAGCAGCGCGGTGTCACGCGTGGTGACGGCCGCGGAGAAGCGGGCGATCGCCTGCGACCGCGCCCAGTCACCGGTCTTCGCGGGGCTGCCGGCGGGCGGGCCCGCCGCCGACCAGGGGCCGAGGGAGGTCTCGAAGCCCTCGGTGTCCCGGGCGGCGCCGCCGACGGTGAGGGTGGCGCTGTCGGCGAGGACGCCACGGCCTCCGTCACCCGGGTCGGTGAGGTACGACAGGGCCAGCTCGGCCTTCTTCCCCGCGTAGGGGCTCAGGTCGAAGGCGGCCTGCCGCCATCCGGTGGTGGGTCCGGTGAAGCTGTGCCAGGCGCCCGTGGTGCCCTGGGGCGCGCAGCCGTCGTCGCGGACGGTCAGGTAGTGGGCGAGGGCGGGGTGCAGCCGGAGGGCGGCGGCGCAGTCGGTGGGCACCGTCCGCCCGGTGCCGCCGGCCGTGTCCGGGAGGGTGGTCCAGTCGTCCTGGCCCGCGGTGCGGGCCTCCAGGACGGCGTGGTCGTACCCCTGCTCGGTGTCGGGGCTGAGCCGGACGCCCAGGCTCGGCTTGTCCGCGGCGCCGGCCCCGGTCAGGTCGACGGTGCGCGTCAGCCGCATCCAGGCGTTGTCCTGGTGGCGGGCGGCGGCCATCCAGTCGCCTTCGTACGGCTGGAAGGGTGACCGCGCGCCGCCGGTGTACTCGCCGGCGGGCTCGCTGCGGAACTGCGGGAAGGTCTCGGGCGGCAGGTCGTCCGAGACGGAGCTGTAGGAGCCGGCCGTGGCGAGCGGGGTGCCCGCGGTGGTGCCGGCCAGGCCCGCCGTGGTCCCGGCGAGCTTGCCCGCGCCGGTGAAGCGCGGCGGCGCCGGGTGGCCGACCCGCCCGCTCGCGCCCAGGTAGTACTGGCTGAAGTCGTTGGACTCGGCGGGGCCGATCCGGGCGCCGCCGCCCGCCTCGGTGCCCGCGGTGACGAGCTTGCCGCCCTCGTTGAGGAAGGCGCGCACGGCGAGCAGGGTGTCGCCGCCGGGCTTGTTCGTACCGGAGTACCAGACGACTGTCGTGAAGTTGCCGAGCACGCCGAGCGCGTGCGGCGCGCCGTTCCTCGCCACGTCCCAGACCGCGGCCTTGCGCCCGTTGTCGGCGAGGGCCCGGGTGTAGGCGTCGAGGTGGGCGGACGGGGCGGTGCCGCCCTCGTCGGCGAGGACCAGGGTGTCGGTGCGCGGACGCTCGGCCACGGTGTAGGTGAAGGGCTCGCTGGCCGTGCGCCTACCCTCGCGGGTGCGGCCGGTGAACCAGACCTCGACGGTGGAGCCGGCGTCGGCGCCCTCGACGTAGGCGCGGTACTGGTCGTACTGGAGGTTGTCCTCGCCGCCGAACCGGTCGCCGCCCTCCCAGGCCTCCAGTTCCTCGGTGTGCGTACGGCCGCCGTTCACACGGTAGTTGAGGAGCTTGTCGCGAAGGCTCTTGCGGGCGGTGACGGCGACCTGCTGCTCCTCGCCCCGCGCGTAGGAGGTCGTGAAGGTGTCGGGGGTGAAGTCGGGGGTGGTGATTCCGACGCTGGAGGCCGGGGTGTCGGGACGGGCGGCGCTCTCGGCGACGGACAGCGCGAAGGGGATGTTCTTGGCGAACTCCTGCTGGATCAGCTTCTCGTCGTCCGGGAAGGTGAAGGAGGAGCGGCAGTCGGCCGGGTTCCAGGCGTCGTTCGGGTCGATGCGGGAGACGGTCTGGCAGGTCGACATCTCCGGGGTGAACATCATCGTGCCGTTGACGTTGGCCGCGTGGCCGTCGGCCTCGCCGTTGGTGACGTAGAGCTCGGAGGAGAGCTGGGGGCGGTAGCCGGGGATCGCGGGCTTCTCCGGGGTGCCCGCGAGCGCGCGGTAGACGGTGTCGTCCGGGGTGGGCGTGGCGACCTGCCAGCCGACCCCGTAGAGGATCAGTTCGGCGGCCGAGTGGTAGTTGACGGCGGTGCGGAAGTGGAGGCGCTTCTGGAAGGCGTCGAGGGCCCGGGTCTCCGGTTCGGAGGCGGCGGCCGGGCCGCGGTAGGTCTCGGAGGCCGGGCGGGGGGACGAGCCCTCGTTGTCGTAGCCCCACTTGTAGGGGAAGTTGCGGTTGAGGTCGACGCCGTCGCCCGGGGCGATCCTGCCGTCGCCGTCGTTGTCCCGGAGGTTCTTGCGCCACAGCCGGGTGCCCGGCCCCTGGAAGGTGTAGTCGTAGCCGTCCGGGTTGGCGGAGAGCAGGAACCACAGCTCGGTGCGGTCCACCAGGCGGGTGATCCGCTCGTCCTTGCCGTAGTTGTCGAGGTAGTGGTGGAACAGCCGCCGCGTCATCTCCGGCGTGATCCACTCGCGGGCGTGCTGGTTGGACATGTAGAGCACCGCGGGCCGGTCGCCGTCGCCGGTGCGGCGGGCGTCCTTGGTGACCTTCACGGCGAGGATGTCCTGGCCGCGCACGGTCTTGCCGATGCTGACGACCTTGGTCAGGCCGGGGTGGGCGCGGGCGGTGTCCTTGATCTCCCGCTGGAGGCCGCGCTCACCGCTGTACGGGCGGAAGACGCCGTCGCCCTCGGCCTTGAGGCGCTCCTGGGTCTTGGCGGAGATCTTCTTCTCGGTGAGCTCCACGCCCTGCCGGCGGAGCGTGCCGGCCTGGCCCGCGGTGAGGTGCACCTCGACCGGCGCGGTACGGCCGGCGGTGATCCGCTCGCCGAGTTCGTGCCCGTCGACGCCCGCCTTGAGGAGCAGCGGGATCTGGGCGGCGCCGACCTCGGCGGTCCACACGGAGAGCGGTCCCGTGTCCTTCGCCGTGTTCCCGGCCGTGGCCGCCGTGCTGCCGGGTTGCGCCTGTGCGATGGGTGCCATGGCCAGTCCGCCGAGTAACAGCGAAGCGGCCGCGACGAGCGATCTCGCCCTGCGTCTCATGAGCCCCCCTTGCCGTTGTCTGTCCCGTCCCTGCACGGACGCCAGGCTGGCGAGTCCACATGATCATGTCAATACCGCCTCAAGGGGGGACGGAATCGGCCCGTTGACGCGGAACCGCCCCCGGCGCGCGGGGCGCCGAGGGCGGTGACATCGGGTGACGCCGGTACGGACCGTGGCCGCCGCCACCGGGCGGGGGGCGGCCGGGCCGGGGACGGTCTCGCGGGCAGGGTCAGCCCGCCATGCCCTCGGCCATCTCCTCGGAGAGGTCCGAGAGGTCCGACAGATTGGACTCGGTGCCGGGGATGCCCAGGTCCTGGGCACGCTTGTCGGCCATGGCCAGCAGGCGCCGGATGCGGCCGGCGACGGCGTCCTTGGTCAGCGGCGGGTCGGCGAGGGCGCCCAGCTCCTCCAGGGAGGCCTGCTTGTGCTCCATGCGCAGCCGGCCCGCGGCGGCGAGGTGCTCGGGCACCTCCTCGCCGAGGATCTCCAGCGCGCGCTGGACCCGGGCGCCGGCGGCGACGGCGGCGCGGGCCGAGCGGCGCAGATTGGCGTCGTCGAAATTGGCGAGGCGGTTGGCCGTGGCCCGCACCTCGCGGCGCATCCGCCGCTCCTCCCAGGCGAGCACCGACTCGTGCGCGCCCAGTCGCGTCAACAGCGCGCCGATCGCGTCACCGTCCCGGACGACCACCCGGTCCACTCCGCGCACCTCGCGCGCCTTGGCCGCGATCTGGAGCCGGCGGGCGGCGCCGACCAGGGCGAGCGCCGCCTCGGGCCCCGGGCAGGTGACCTCCAGGGAGGACGAGCGGCCGGGCTCGGTGAGCGAGCCGTGGGCCAGGAAGGCACCGCGCCAGGCGGCCTCCGCGTCGCAGGTGGCACCGGAGACGACCTGGGGTGGCAGGCCACGGATCGGCCGGCCGCGGCCGTCGACCAGGCCGGTCTGGCGCGCGAGCTGGTCACCGCCCGCCACCACCCGCACCACGTACCGGCTGCCGCGGCGCAGCCCGCCGGGGGCCATCACCACCAGGTCGGAGGCGTGTCCGAAGATCTCCAGGATGTCCTTGCGGAGCCGCCGGGCGGCGATCCCGGTGTCCAGCTCCGCCTCGATCACGATGCGCCCGCTGACCAGGTGCAGACCGCCCGCGAACCGCAGGATCGCCGAGACCTCCGCTTTCCGGCAGCAGGTCCGGGTGACGGGGAGCCGGGAGATTTCATCCTTCACCGCTGCCGTCATCGCCATGGGCCGATCCTTCCATGCATCCGAAAAATACGGTCGTACGCGGCGGCCAACAGCTCCGGGTCATGGGTCGGGGAGCCGTCGGGCGCGGCGACCGGCGCCAGCTCGACCGCGGCCCCCAGCCGCTTGGCGGCATCGGTGAGGCTCTCGCGGTCGGGCACGGCGGCCTCGTCGGCCAGCACCACGTCCAGGGCGAGTTTAGGGGCGTGTCGGGCCAAAACCTCCAAATGACGCTGCGGGGAGAAGCCATCGGTTTCACCGGGCTGGGGCGCGAGGTTCAGCGAGAGGACCCGCCGGGCCTTGGTCTCCTGGAGCGCTTCGAGCAGCTCGGGCACCAGAAGGTGCGGGATGACGGACGAGAACCAGGAGCCCGGACCGAGCACCACCCAGTCGGCGTCCAGGACCGCGGCGACGGCCTCGGGGACCGCCGGCGGGTCCTCCGGCACGACGTGCACGGACTGCACCTCACCGGGGGTGAGCGCCACGGTGGCCTGGCCCCGGACGGTGCTGAGGGCCTCGGGCTCGGCGGGGTCGTGGCCCCGGACGAGCGCCTGGAGCTCCAGCGGCACCGCGGACATGGGGAGCACCCGGCCGTGCGCGCCGAGGAGCTTGCCGACCAGGTCCAGGGCCTGGACGTGGTCGCCGAGCTGCTCCCAGAGGGCGACGATCAGCAGATTGCCGACGGCGTGGCCGTGCAGGTCGCCCTCGCTGGCGAAGCGGTGCTTGATCACCCGGGCCCAGGTCTGGCCCCAGTCGTCGTCGCCGCACAGGGCGGCGAGCGCCTTGCGCAGGTCGCCCGGGGGCAGCACGCCCAGCTCGTCGCGGAGCCGGCCGCTGGAGCCGCCGTCGTCGGCGACGGTGACGACGGCCGTCAGGTCGCCGGTGATCCGGCGCAGCGCGGTCAGCGACGCGGACAGGCCGTGGCCGCCGCCGAGGGCGACGACCTTGGGCTGCGCGCCGCGGCCGACGCGGCCGCCCCGCCCGGTGGCGCGGGCGGGGGCCAGGCGGCGGCCCCGGCGCAGCCCGAACGTGCGGCCGGTCACTCGCGCCCCATGTCCCGGTGGACGACGACGGTCTCGACACCCTCGGAGACCAGGCGGTGGGCGAGCTTCTCGGACATCGCCACGGAGCGGTGCTTGCCGCCGGTGCAGCCGACGGCGATGGTCACGTAGCGCTTGCCCTCGCGGCGGTAGCCCGCGGCGATCAGCTGGAGCAGCTCGGTGTAGCGGTCGAGGAACTCCTTGGCGCCGGGCTGGTTGAAGACATAGCCCGAGACCTCCTCGTTGAGCCCGGTGAAGGGGCGCAGCTCCGGGACCCAGTGCGGGTTGGGCAGGAAGCGGCAGTCCACCACGAGGTCGGCGTCGACGGGCAGGCCGTACTTGTAGCCGAAGGACATGACGGTGGCGCGGAGCTCCGGCTCCTCCTCGCCGGCGAACTGGGCGTCCATCTTGGCGCGCAGTTCGTGGACGTTGAGGCTGGAGGTGTCGATCACCAGGTCGGCGTCGCCGCGCAGCTCGCGCAGCAGGTCGCGCTCGGCGGCGATGCCGTCGACGATGCGCCCGGAGCCCTGGAGCGGGTGCGGGCGGCGCACGGACTCGAAGCGGCGCACCAGGGCGTCGTCGGAGGCCTCCAGGAAGATCACGCGCCGCTTGACCTTCTTGGCGGCCAGGTCGGCGAGGGACTCCCGGAGGTTGTCGAAGAAGCGCCGACCGCGGACGTCCACGACCACGGCGATCCGGGCCACGTTGCCCTGCGAGCGGGCGCCGAGGTCCACCATGGTGGGGATCAGGGCGGGCGGCAGATTGTCCACGACGAACCAGCCGAGGTCCTCCAGGCACTTGGCGGCGGTGCTGCGGCCCGCCCCCGACATGCCGGAGATGATCACCAGTTCGGGGATGCCCGTCGTCTCGGCGGCCGCGTCCGCCGTCGTGCCCGTACTCACCTGTGCTCCGTCTCGGTCGGTCCCGGTCATGCTGCTACCCCCGTTCTGCCGACGGTGCCGCGGTCGCGGCCCCGTCCTCCATACTGCGGTCTCCCGGTGTCCGGGGCCCGAACGCCGGCTGCCGGGCGTACGTGACGCCGGCGGCGGCCGGGCCGCGCGTGTCCCCGTCCATCATTCCTCCGCATCGTCCATGATCTCGCCAGTCGCGGTGTTGACCGCGGGCGCGGGCGGTGCCGCGGCGGCGAGCGCCGCCGCGACGGTCTCCGCCGTCTTCCGGCCGATGCCGGGTGTCTCGCAGATCTGCTCGACCGTCGCGGCGCGCAGCCGCTTGACCGAGCCGAAGTGCTTGAGCAGGGCCTTCTTGCGCGTGTCGCCGAGGCCGGGCACGGCGTCGAGGGGGCCGGCCTTCAGGACTCCGGTGCGCTTGCCCCGCTGGTAGGCGATGGCGAAGCGGTGCGCCTCGTCGCGCACGCGCTGGAGGAGGTAGAGGCCCTCGCTGCTGCGCGGCAGGACGACGGGGTCCTCGTCGCCGGGCAGCCAGACCTCCTCCAGGCGCTTGGCGAGGCCGCAGACGGCGACGTCGCTGATGCCCAGCTCGTCGAGCGCCCGGCGGGCGGCGGCCACCTGCGGGCCGGCGCCGTCGACCACGACGAGCTGCGGGGGGTAGGCGAAGCGCTTGGGGCGGCCGTCGTCCTCCCGGGCCTCGCCGGGGGCGACGCCTCCGGCGCCGTCCGCCGCCTCGTCCGTCCCTTCCGCCTCTTCCGCGCCTTCCTGCCACTCCCCCGTCCGCACCTTCTCCGTGAGATAGCGGCGGAAGCGGCGGGAGACGACCTCGTGCATGGACCGGACGTCGTCCTGGCCGGCGAAGGACTTGATCTGGAAGCGGCGGTACTCGCTCTTGCGGGCGAGGCCGTCCTCGAAGACGACCATGGACGCGACGACGTCCTGGCCCTGGAGGTGGGAGATGTCGAAGCACTCGATGCGCAGCGGCGCGGAGTCCAGGCCGAGGGCCTCCGCGATCTCCTCCAGGGCGCGGGAGCGGGTCGTCAGGTCGGAGGCGCGCTTGGTCTTGTGCAGGACGAGGGCATGCTGGGCGTTGCGCTGGACCGTGGCCATCAGGTCCTTCTTGTCGCCGCGCTGCGGGATGCGCAGGTCGACCCGGGCGCCGCGGCGCTCGGTGAGCCACTGGGTGACGGGCCCGACGGGATCCGGCAGGGCGGGGACGAGGACCTCCTTGGGGACCGCGTCGCCCTTCTCCTCGCCGTAGAGCTGCTGGAGGGCGTGCTCGACGAGGCCCGCGGTGTCGACGGCCTCCACCTTGTCCGTCACCCAGCCGCGCTGGCCGCGCACCCGGCCGCCGCGCACGTGGAAGATCTGGACGGCGGCCTCCAGTTCGTCCTCCGCGACGGCGATCAGATCGGCGTCGGTGGCGTCGGCCAGGACGACGGCGTTCTTCTCCATGGCGCGGCGGAGGGCCTCTATGTCGTCGCGCAGCCGGGCCGCCTTCTCGTACTCCATCTCCTCGGCGGCCTCGCGCATCGCCTGCTCCAGGCGGCGGAGGTAGGCGCCGGTGCGGCCGGCCATGAAGTCGCAGAACTCCTCGGCCAGTTCGCGGTGCTCCTCGGCGCTCACCCGGCCGACGCAGGGGGCGGAGCACTTGCCGATGTAGCCGAGCAGGCAGGGGCGGCCGATCTGGGCGGAGCGCTTGAACACCCCGGCCGAGCAGGTCCGGACGGGGAAGACGCGGAGCATCAGGTCGACGGTCTCGCGGATCGCCCAGGCGTGGGCGTACGGGCCGAAGTAGCGCACGCCCTTCTTCTTGGGGCCGCGCATGACCTGGACGCGGGGGAACTCCTCGCCCATGGTGACGGCGAGGGAGGGATAGCTCTTGTCGTCCCGGTACTTGACGTTGAAGCGCGGGTCGTACTCCTTGATCCAGGAGTATTCGAGCTGGAGCGCCTCGACCTCGGTGGAGACGACGGTCCACTCGACGGCGGCGGCCGTGGTGACCATGGTGCGGGTGCGCGGGTGCAGGCCGGCGAGGTCCTGGAAGTACGAGGAGAGCCGCTGGCGCAGGCTCTTCGCCTTCCCGACGTAGATCACGCGGCCGTGCTCGTCACGGAATTTGTAGACCCCCGGCGAGTCGGGGATCTGTCCCGGCTTGGGTCGGTAGCTGCTGGGGTCGGCCATGTCACACACCCTACTTGCGGGCAGTGACAACTCCATCGCCGAGCCGGTCCGGCGGAGCCGGGGCGCCCGGTACGGAAGGCCCGGCGGGCGCCGCCGGGGTGAGCGCCTCTTCCGGGGCGCGGCGGCGCCTTCCGGCCCCCGGCGGTGGGTGCCGGGGGCCGGGGCGGGGGCGTCGTGGGGTCACCCCCGGTGGCGGCCCTGGTCAGGGGCCGCCGTGCTCAGCCGCGCCGCCTCCGGCGGATCACCAGGGCGGTGGCGCCGAGGGCCAGGACGCCCCCGGTGGCCGCCGCGGCGGTGCCCGGGTCCAGCGGGCCGTCGCCGTCCGTGCGCGCGGCGGCCGTGGCGGCGGTGTCCGCGGCGGGGGCGCGGCCCTCCGCCGCCGGGGCGGCGTCCTTCCCGTAGCCGCCGGCGAGGCCCTTCTTCTCGTAGGCGGAGCCGGGCAGCTTGTCGCCGTACTCCTTGTGCACGCGGGCCTGGTAGCGCGCGAGGCTGGTGCCCCCGGCCCCGATGGCGCGGGTGGCGTCCTCGTCGAGCGGCAGGACCCGGTCGCCGCGCTGGACGTACCAGGCGTCGATCTGCGGCTCGCGGAAGACGGTGCCCCCGCCGAGCCTGCGGGCGCCCTCGGCGGCGTAGCGGGTCTCGTCGTCGCCGGTGGCGATGTTCACGACCTTCCACGCGTCGCCGGCCCGCGCCGTCCAGACGGAGGCCTTCTGCCCGTCGGCCGAGACCGCCTTGCTGGCGAGGAAGTCGAGCGTGGCCACGGGGACGCCGGTGCGGCCGGCCACGAACTCGGGGGCGAGCGTGTAGACGGGCACGGTCGCGCCGTCGATCACCGGCCGTGCCTTCGCCTTGGCGATCGCGCCGTCGCGGGCGAAGAAGCGGGAGAGGGTGTCGAGGGTCGTGGGGGCCGTCGCCGCCTCGTGGGCCTCGGCGACTCCGGCGCCCGACGGGGCCGCGGGGGCCGGCGGTACGGGCTGTGCCGCGTGGGCCAGGGGCGCGAGGCCGAGGAAGGCGGCGGTGAGGGCGCCGGCGGCGGCCGCGCGGGCGGCGTTCTTCCGGCAGTGCCCGGCGGATACGGGCGCGGGGACGGGTGCGGGGGTACCGGTGCGGGTCATGACCTCACGCTCCGATCCGGTAGAGCGAGTGGGTCCAGGTGAACTCCGAGTTGCCGCTGTTGCGGCCGCCCACGTACCAGGCGTGCGAGGCCCAGTTGTAGCGGTCGTTGGAGGGCCAGGGGTCGCCCCAGTAGACCCAGCTGTTGGCGTCGTCGTAGCCGTAGACGGTGTGCATGTGACCACCGCCGGACGCCCACTGGATACGGGTCTCGATCGGCCGGTTGGCGCTGATCTCGCTCTGCACGGTGGGGTAGCGCAGCCAGCCGGTGACGTACGAGCCGGAGTTGATGCCCGCCCAGTCCAGGGCGTTCTGCACATTGCCCAGGGTGGCCTGGTTGTTGGGGCATTCGGTGCCCTGCTGCCGGTTGAAGGCGGCGTTGCAGAACTGGTTCTGGCTGTAGTTCCGCCCGAACCAGGTGGCGATGGTGTTGCCGGCGCCGGCCCAGCACCAGTTGGTCTTCTGCTGGGCCTGCATGGTGATGTTGAGCTTCTTCGACGCGAGCAGGCCCGGCCCGTCGGCCGTCGCGGCGCTCGCCGTGGTGGGGACGGCGAGCAGCGCGGTGGCGGTCAGGGCCGCGGACAGGGTGACGGCGAGCCGTCTGCCGCGTATCCGGGTCTTTCCGGTGCTGTTCAGTTGTGCCGATGCACGGGACATGGACGTTCCTCCCGAGGCGGGGGGTGCTGGTGGAGGCGCGTCCGGACGCTGGTCAGGAGCATCGCGGTGTTGTCAGTGACCGGTCAACAGGCTTCAATGCTGGGTGAGCCGCCGGTGTGAACAACGCGTACCGGATGTGAACGTCCGGTGCCCGCCGAAAAGGATCACAGCGGTCCGGCAGGCCGCGCCGTATTCACCGCTTGTGAATATTCACAGAGGGGCGATCCGGATGGGACGGACCGGCACACAGGCCGCCGAGGCCGAGGCCGAGCTGGCACGGGCCCTGCGCACGGGCCCCTTCCACCTGGCGCTGCGGACCGCGCTGACCGCGCGCGGCCTCGCCCTGCACCGGGTGCAGCACCGGCTCGCGCAGCGCGGGGTGCGGGTGGGCGTGACCAGCCTGAGCTACTGGCAGCAGGGCGCGCGAAGACCCCAGCGGCCGGAGTCGCTGCGGGCCGTGCGAATGCTGGAGGACGTGCTGGACCTGCCCGCGCAGGCCCTGACCCGGCTGCTGGAGCCGGCGGGCCCGTCCCCGGAGACCGAGCGGCCCGCCGCGCGCTCGTACCGCCTCCTCGTCGAGGAGTCCCGCGCCCTGGAACGGCTGCTCACGGAGCTGGAGTCACCGGCCGACGGCGGACTGCACACGGTCTGCCACCTGGAACGGGTCTTCATCGGGCCGGACCGCGCGCTCAGCGGCCGCGACTCCCAGCACGTCGTGCGCGCGCACCGCGACGGCGTGGACCGCTATGTGGCCATCCACCACGGCGACTCCGGGTGCGACCCCGGGCGGGTGACCGTACGGGCGAACGAGAACTGCCGCGTGGGGCGGGTGCGGTGGCACTCCGGGTCGGGCGTCCTCGTCGCCGAGCTGCTCTTCGACACCCGGCTGCGCGCCGGGGAGACCTATGTCTTCGGCTACGGCTTCGACGACGGCACCGGCGGCCCGAGCGGCGAGTACATCCGGGGCTTCAGCTTCGCCGGCGGGCAGTACGTCCTCCAGGTGCGCTTCGACAACGCGGCCCTGCCGGTGCGCTGCCGCCGCTTCGCCCGGGCCTCCGCCACGGCGCCGCGCACCGCGCAGCAGGACCTGACCCTCGCGGGCCGGCACCGGGGCGTCCACCTGGTGGAACCCGCGGTGCGCCCGGGGATCCTGGGGATCTCCTGGGACTGGACGTGACAGGCCGCCGAGGTGACGGCCGTCGGCGTGACGGCCTCTGACGTGACGGGCCGCCGATCGTGACGGATCGCTGATCGTGACGGATCGCCGGTCACGACGGGCCGCCGGTCACGACGGGCCGCTGATCGTGACGGACCGCGCCCCGGGACCGCCCGTAGGCCTCAGGCGTCCGGGCCCGCGATCAGCTTGCCCCCGGTGACCTTGACGGGCACGTCCGGCAGCGGCGCGCCCGCCGGGCCCCGCAGGACCTTGCCGGTGTTCACGTCGAACTTGCTGCCGTGGCAGGGGCAACTGGCCTCGCCGTCCTGCACCTTGGTCATGACACAGCCCGCGTGCGTGCACACCGCGCTGAACGCCTTGTACTCCCCCTGGGCCGACCGCGAGACCAGCAGGCGCTCCTCGCGGTAGAGCCGCGCCCCGCCGACCGGCACCTCGTCCGGCGCGCCCAGGTCCACCGGGGCCGTCGGCGTGACGGACGCCTTGGGCGTCTCCTTCCCGCCCGTGCAGGCCGCGGCGCCCAGTCCGGCGGCACCGGCCAGCGCCGCTCCGCGCAGCACGGTCCGGCGGGAGGAGAGGGGGCCCGAGGGGCTGGTCATGGAGGCTCCAACGATGAGCTGCTGATGCGCGGGTACGACCCGTCGACCCTACCGGTACCCTGCATTCCGCTCAGCGCCCCGGGCCGGAGAGAGGACTCCCCTCGTGATCGTCGTAGCCGGAGAAGCCCTGATCGACCTGGTGCCGGACAGGCACCGGGGACCCCGGCCGGCCGCCGGCCCCGGCGGCGCGCTGCCGGCGCTGCTGCCCCGGCGCGGCGGCGGCCCGTACAACACCGCGGTGGCGCTCGGCCGGCTCGGGTCGGCCACCGCCTTCGTCTCCCGGGTGTCGTCGGACGGGTTCGGCGAGGCGCTGCTGGACGGCCTGCGGGCGGCGGGGGTGGACGTCTCGCTGGTGGAGCGGGGGCCCGAGCCCACCACGCTCGCGGTGGCCGGCATCGGCGCGGACGGCTCGGCGGGCTACGGCTTCTACGCCCAGGGCACCGCGGACCGGCTCTTCACGCTGCCGGGGCCGCTGCCGGACGCGGCGACGGCGCTGTGCCTGGGGACGGTCTCGCTGGTGCTGGAGCCGGGCGCGAGCGCGTACGAGGCGCTGCTGCGGCGGGAGGCGGGGCGGGGGCTGTTCACCCTCCTCGACCCGAACATCCGCGCGGGTCTGATCCCGGACGCGGACGCCTACCGGGCACGGTTCCGGGCGTGGCTGCCGCATGTGACGCTGCTGAAGCTGTCGGCGGAGGACGCCCGCTGGCTGGGCGGTTCGCCCGAGGAGTGGCTGGCCGCGGGCCCGGCGGCGGTGGTCCTCACGCACGGCGGGGAGGGGCTGTCCGTCCACACCGGCGGCGGGGCGCACCGCGTGCCCGCGGAGCGGGTGGAGGTGGTGGACACGATCGGGGCCGGTGACACCGTGAACGCGGCGCTGCTGCACCGGCTGGCGGCCCTCGGCGCGCTGTCGCCCGGCGGGCTCGCCGCCCTGGACGGGCCGGCCTGGCGGGACATCCTGGCCTTCGCGGCCCGAGCGGCGGCGCTCACCTGCTCCCGGGCGGGCGCGGAGCCGCCGTACGCGGCGGAGGCGGCGCCGGCGGACCGCCGGACGGGCTCGGGACCGAGCCCGTCCGGCGGCTGAGGGCACCACCGGGCGGCGGTGCCGTCCGCTCAGGCGCGCTTGGCCCGGGAGGCCGTCTTCTTCACGGCCGCCTTCTTGGCCGGGGCCTTCTTCGTGGCGGCCGTCTTCGATGCCGCCGTCTTCGAAGCCGTGGACTTCGAGGCGGTGGTCTTCGAGGCCGAGGACTTCGCCGCGGACTTCGAAGCCGTCGTCTTCGGGGCGACCGCCTTCGTGGCGACCGTCCTCGTCGGCTTGGCCGCCTTCGAGACCGCCTTCCGCGCCGTCTTCGGAGCCGCCTTGCGCACGGGCTCCGCGTCACTGACGCGCTCCCCCAGCAGCTCCCGGAGGAACTTCCCGGTGTGGCTGTCCGGGACCGCCGCGACCTCCTCGGGCGTGCCCTCGGCGACGACCAGGCCACCGCCGCTGCCGCCCTCGGGACCCATGTCGACGACCCAGTCGGCGGTCTTGATCACATCGAGGTTGTGCTCGATGACGATGACGGTGTTGCCCTTGTCGACCAGGCCGGACAGCACGGAGATCAGCTTGCTGATGTCCTCGAAGTGCAGACCCGTGGTGGGCTCGTCCAGCACGTAGACCGTGCGGCCCGTCGAGCGCTTCTGGAGCTCGCTGGCGAGCTTCACACGCTGCGCCTCGCCGCCGGAGAGCGTCGGCGCGGACTGGCCGAGGCGGACGTACCCGAGGCCGACCTCGTGCAGGGTGCGCAGGTGGCGGGCGATGGTGGGCACGGCCTCGAAGAAGCCGAGCGCCTCCTCGATGGGCATGTCCAGCACCTCGGCGATGGACTTGCCCTTGTAGTGCACCTCCAGGGTCTCGCGGTTGTAGCGGGCACCGTGACAGACCTCGCACGGGACGTAGACGTCCGGCAGGAAGTTCATCTCGATCTTGATGGTGCCGTCACCGGAGCAGTTCTCGCAGCGGCCGCCCTTGACGTTGAAGGAGAAGCGGCCGGGCAGATAACCGCGGACCTTCGCCTCCATGGTCTCCGCGAAGAGCTTGCGGACGTGGTCGAAGACCCCGGTGTACGTCGCGGGGTTGGAGCGCGGCGTACGGCCGATGGGCGACTGGTCGACGTGGACGACCTTGTCGACGAGGTCGTCGCCGTCGACCCGGGTGTGGCGGCCGGGGACGGTGCGGGCGCCGTTGAGCTCGCGGGCCAGGTGGGTGTAAAGGATGTCGTTGACCAGCGTGGACTTGCCGGAGCCCGAGACGCCCGTGACGGCCGTGAGCACGCCGAGCGGGAAGGAGACGTCGATGTCCTGGAGGTTGTTCTCCCGGGCGCCGCGGACCGTGATCCGGCGGCTCCCGTTCACCGGGCGGCGGAGGTCCGGCGTGGCGATGGCCTTCCTGCCGGAGAGGTAGTGCCCGGTCATCGACTCCTCGTTGCTCAGCAGCTCCGCCAAGGGACCGCTGTGCACCACCTTGCCGCCGTGCTCGCCCGCGCCGGGGCCGATGTCCACGACCCAGTCGGCGACCTTGATGGTGTCCTCGTCGTGCTCGACGACGATCAGGGTGTTGCCCATGTCGCGCAGGCGGACGAGGGTCTCGATGAGACGGTGGTTGTCGCGCTGGTGGAGGCCGATGGAGGGCTCGTCCAGGACGTAGAGCACGCCGACGAGGCCGGAGCCGATCTGGGTGGCGAGCCGGATGCGCTGGGCCTCGCCGCCGGAGAGGGTGCCGGCCGCGCGGTTGAGCGAGAGGTAGTCCAGGCCGACGTCGACCAGGAACTTCAGGCGTTCGTTGACCTCCTTGAGGACCCGCTCGGCGATCTTCTTCTCGCGGCCGGTGAGCTTCATGTCCCGCAGGAAGTCGGCGCATTCGCTGATCGACATCGCGGCGACCTCGGCGATGGACCGGCCCTGCACGGTGACCGCGAGGACGATCGGCTTGAGCCGGGTGCCCTCACAGGTCGGGCAGGGCACCTCACGCATGTAGCCCTCGAAGCGCTCCCGGCTGGAGTCGCTCTCCGCCTCGGAGTGGCGCCGCTTGACGAACGGCACCGCGCCCTCGAAGGCCGTGGTGTAGGCGCGCTCGCGGCCGTAGCGGTTGCGGTAGCGGACCTCGATCTGGGTCTTGTGGCCGTTCAGCAGGGCCTTGCGGGCGCGCTGCGGCAGGCCGGCCCAGGGGATGTCCGTGCGGAAGCCCAGCTCGTCGGCGAGGGCGCCGACCAGGCGGCTGAAGTAGTCCTTGGTGTGGCCGTGCGACCAGGGGTTGATCGCGCCCTCGTCGAGGGACTTCTCCTCGTCCGGGACGATGAGCTCGGGGTCGACCTCCATGCGGGTGCCGATGCCGGTGCAGTCCGGGCAGGCGCCGAAGGGGGAGTTGAAGGAGAAGGAGCGCGGCTCCAGCTCCTCGAAGGAGAGGTCGTCGTACGGGCAGTAGAGGTGCTCGGAGTACATCCGCTCACGCTCGGGGTCGCCCTCCGGGAGGTCGACGAAGTCGAGGATCACCATGCCGCCGGAGAGGCCGAGGGCGGTCTCGACCGAGTCGGTCAGCCGGCGCTTGGCGCTGTCCTTGACGGTGAGGCGGTCGACGACCACCTCGATGGTGTGCTTCTCCTGCTTCTTGAGCTTGGGCGGGTCGGTGAGCTGCACCGTCTCGCCGTCGACCCGGGCCCTGCTGTAGCCCTTGGTCTGGAGGTCGGAGAAGAGGTCGACGAACTCGCCCTTGCGCTCGCGCACCAGCGGCGAGAGCACCTGGAAGCGGCTGCCCTCCGGCAGCTCCAGCACCCTGTCCACGATCGCCTGGGGCGACTGCCGGGAGATGGGCCTCGCGCACTCGGGGCAGTGCGGCTTGCCGATCCGGGCGAAGAGCAGGCGGAGGTAGTCGTAGACCTCCGTGATGGTGCCGACCGTGGAGCGGGGGTTGCGCGAGGTCGACTTCTGGTCGATGGAGACGGCCGGGGACAGGCCCTCGATGAAGTCCACATCGGGCTTGTCCATCTGGCCCAGGAACTGCCGTGCGTAGGAGGAGAGCGACTCGACGTAGCGACGCTGCCCCTCGGCGAAGATCGTGTCGAACGCGAGGGACGACTTGCCCGAGCCGGAGAGCCCCGTGAAGACGATGAGCGAGTCGCGGGGGAGGTCGAGCGAGACGTTCTTGAGGTTGTGCTCGCGAGCGCCACGGACGATGAGACGGTCAGCCACGCCGGTCGGCACCTTTCTTGAGAGCGATGGGGGTGCGCCGCACCCCTCACCCAGGGTATGGGGGGCGCCGCACGGATGTCGGATCCGATGCCACTCACGAGCCTATAGCACGCACATTCGAATTACGGTCGGAGACGACATGCTTCACCCGGAAGAGTGGCGCCGCTAGGGTCGGCCGCATGACTGATCATGTGCACGACCTGGCCGCTGTACGTGAGGCGACCGACCGACTCCTCTCCGCGGTCGGAAAACTGGACAACGCCGCCGTCGCCGAGGCGTCACGCCTGCCGGACTGGACCCGCGGACATGTGCTCGCCCACCTCGCCCGCAACGCCGACGCCCTGGTCAACGTCCTCACCGGACGGCCCATGTACGCCAGTGCCGAGGCCCGGGACGCGGACATCGCGCGCGGCGCCGGCCGCCCCCTGGACGTCCACCTCGCCGACCTGCGCGACAGCGCGGCCCGCTTCACGGAGGCGGCGGAGGCGCCCGGCGACCCGTCCCGGACCGTCGAGCTGCGCAACGGCGTGACCGACACCGCCGCCCGCATCCCCTTCCGCCGCCTGATCGAGGTCGAGCTGCACCACGTCGACCTCGGCATCGGCTACGAGCTGCCGGACCTGCCCGCGGAGTTCACCGCCCGGGCGGTCGGCTACCTCACGGCCCGCTACTCCGGCCACCGGGACCTCCCCGCCGTCGTCCTCACCGCGGCGGGCGGCGGGCAGTGGCGCACCGGCGGCGGCGAGGGCACCCCGGTCACCGTGGCCGGCACCGCGCCCGCGCTCCTCGGCTGGCTCTCCGGCCGTGGCGCGAAGGGTGCGGACCTCACGGCCGACGGGGCCCCGCTCCCGGCCCTGCCCCCGCTATAGGCTGAGGTCATGACCTACAGCGGAGCGGTGAAGGTCGGCGGACCGGCCGACGTGCACGAGCTGACCGACCTGATGATCTCGAAGGTCGCGGTCGGCCCCATGGACAACAACGCCTATCTGCTGCGCTGCCGCGCGACGGACGAGCAGTTGCTCATCGACGCCGCCGCGGAGCCGCACACCCTGCTGAGCCTGATCGGGGACAGCGGTATCGCCTCGGTCGTCACGACGCACCGGCACGGCGACCACTGGGGCGCCCTGCGCGAGGTGGTCGACGCCACCGGCGCCACCACGTACGCGGGCCGCGAGGACGCCGACGGCATCCCCGTACCGACCGCCGTGCCCGTGTCCGACGGCGACGTGATCCGCGTCGGCCGCGTGGAGCTGACCGCACGCCATCTGGTGGGGCACACGCCGGGCAGCATCGCGCTGGTCTACGACGACCCGCACGGCCACCCGCACGTGTTCACCGGCGACTGCCTGTTCCCCGGCGGCGTCGGGAACACGCACGACGATCCGCGGGCCTTCGCCAGCCTGCTGGACGGCGTGGAGACCAAGCTCTTCGGGCAGCTCCCGGACGAGACCTGGGTCTACCCCGGCCACGGCGCCGACACCACGCTGGGCGCCGAGCGCCCCCACCTCGCGGAGTGGCGCGAGCGCGGCTGGTGAGGAAGAGCCCGGTCACCTGACCGGGCTCCGGCCCGGACCCGGGTTCCGACCCGGTCCGGACATGCTGTGAGGCCGTCCCACTCGATCCTCTGGGTGTGGCGGCCTCATCAACCAAGCTACTCCTCCCCCACGGCATCCGCCAGCCTTGCGGGCGCCCTTTTTCGCACCATTTACACCTGACGCCCCGGCCCCGTGCGAGTACCTGGGGAACCGCCCGGAAACGGGCGGCGCGTACCCTTCGCGACGGGCCGCCGACGGCCTCCCCACGCGCCCCCGGGCGCGCCCCCGCACGCCCCGTTTCCTTCCCTGCCCACCGGATGTTGGACGGTACATGGAACGCGCCCCTTCCCCGCCCGGCCCCTCCCCGGCCGACGGCCCGCCGACGGGCCCACCGCCGAAGCCCCCGGCCATGCTCCGCGTGGCGGCCGCGTCCCTGACGGGCACGGCCATCGAGTTCTACGACTTCTTCGCCTACGGCACCGCCGCCGCGCTCGTCCTCGGCCCGCTCTACTTCCCGACCGTCTCCCCGCTCGTCGGCTCGCTCGCGGCCTTCGGGACCTTCGGGGTCGGCTTCCTGGCCCGGCCGATCGGCTCGGTGATCTTCGGCCACCTCGGCGACCGGCGCGGCCGGCGTCCCGTCCTCATCCTGTCGCTGCTGCTGACCGGCGTCGCGACGGTCGCCGTCGGCCTGGTGCCCACCTACGACCGCATCGGGCTCGCCGCCCCGTGCCTGCTGCTGCTCCTGCGCTTCCTCCAGGGCCTGGGCCTCGGCGGCGAGTGGGGCGGCGCGGTGCTGCTGACCGCGGAGCACGCGCCCGCCCGGCGCCGCGCCCTGTGGTCGAGCTTTACCCAGCTGGGCCCGCCCCTGGGCTTCCTGCTCGCCAACGGCCTCACGCTGGCCCTGTCGGCCACGCTCACCGACGCGCAGTTCCTCTCCTGGGGCTGGCGGGTGCCGTTCTGGTTCGCGGGCGTGCTGGCCGTCGGCGGGCTGCTGCTGCGCGGCAGGCTCGCCGAGACCCCGCAGTTCGAGGAGCTGGCGGCCCGGGACGACCGCGCGACCCTGCCGTTCGCCGAGCTCCTCCGCGACCACTGGCGGCTGGTCCTGCTCACGGCCGGCGGGCTCTCCGTGGCCTACGCCGTCTACTACACGATCACCACGTGGTCGCTGGCCTACGCGACCGAGCGGCTCGGCGTCGACCGTACGGTCATGCTCGGCTGCATCATGGCGGCGATCGTGGTCTCGGGCGCGGTCACGCCGTACTTCGCGCTCCTGGCCGACCGCTGGGGACGGCGCTCGATGTGCCTGGCGGGCTGCGCGGGGATGGCCCTCTGGTCGGTGCCGATGGTGGCGCTGCTGCACACGGGCCGGCCGGAGTGGATCGTGCCCGGCTTCATGGTCGGAGCGGTGTGCTTCACGGCCGTGGTGGCCGTCATCGCGGCCTATCTGCCCGAGCTGTACGAGCCCCGGGTGCGCTGCACCGGCGCGACCTTCGGCTACAACCTGGCCGGGGTGCTGGGCGGCGCGGTCACCCCGCTGGTCGCGACCGCCGCGGCCCGGGGCGAGGGCACACCCTGGGCCCTGGCGGGCTATCTGGCGGCCTTCGCCCTGGTGAGCCTGGGGTGCTTCGCGCTGCTGCCCGAGACCCGTCCGGCGGCCGCCAAGGCCGGTCCGGTCACCGAAGGCGCGGAGGGCGCGCCCGCCTGACCGCGCGAGCGGGGCCGCCGTCGGCGGCCCCGCTCGGCAGTGCCCGGACTCAGACCCGAGCGCCGTCGGTCTTGGCGCCGTCGTCCTGCGCGTCCCCGGCGTCGAGCGGCCGCGCGGCGGCCTCGGCGGCCTCAACGGCCTCAGCCTCGGCCTGCTTCTTCGAGGCCCGCAGGCTGGTGAGGGTGGTGACGACCAGCACGGCGCAGATGACGCCGAGCGAGACCGGGATGCTGATCTCGGGGACGCCCACGCCGTTCTCGTGCAGGGCGTGCAGCACCAGCTTGACGCCGATGAAGCCGAGGATCACCGAGAGGCCGTACGAGAGGTGGACCAGCTTCTTGAGCAGGCCGCCGATCAGGAAGTACAGCTGCCGCAGGCCCATGAGGGCGAAGGCGTTGGCCGTGAAGACGATGTACGGGTCCTGGGTGAGGCCGAAGATCGCGGGGATCGAGTCCAGCGCGAAGAGGACGTCGGTGGTGCCGATCGCCAGCATGACGATCAGCATCGGCGTCATCAGGCGCTTGCCGTTCTCCACGATGAACAGCTTGGTGCCGTGGTAGCGGTCGGTGGAGGGGAAGCGCTTCTCGACCAGCTTGAGGAAACGATTCTCCTCGAACTCCTCTTCCTCCTCGTCGGCCCGCGCCTCCTGGATGAGCTTCCAGGCGGTCCAGATGAGGAAGGCGCCGAAGATGTAGAAGACCCAGGAGAAGTTGGCGATGATCGCCGCACCGGCGCCGATGAAGACGGCCCGCAGGACGAGGGCGATCAGCACACCGACCATGAGGACGCGCTGCTGATAGATCGTCGGGACCGCGAACTTCGCCATGATCAGGACGAAGACGAAGAGGTTGTCGACGCTCAGCGACTTCTCGGTGATGAAGCCGGCGAAGAACTCCCCGGCCGGCCGACCGCCGCCGAAGAGCAGCAGCCCCAGTCCGAAGAGCCCGGCCAGGGCCACCCAGACGCCGGTCCAGATGCCGGCCTCCTTGAGGGAGACCTCATGGGGTTTACGGCCGCCGATGAAGAAGTCGGCGGCGACGAGGGCGCACAGACCAAGAATGGTCAGCACCCACAGGGTCAGGGAGACATCCACGGTTCCTCCGGCACGTCATACGGCAACTTCCAGCGTCGTCGCTGCCGGAGGCCCGCCACGCGAGTACGCCACGGTCGCCTCCGCATCAAAAACAGTACAGGAAGACCCAAGGAACGGTAAAGAAATCACCAAAAGAGCTGGTGAGAGGCGTTTACCTTTCCTTGGGTACCCGTCGGACGGCGCCAGCCGGGTGCCGCAGGAGGCCCGTGGGGCGCTGCCGGGTGCCGTCAGATGCCGTACGCCCGGCGCGCCTGCCCCACCTGACGCAGCACCCGCGCCAGCACCTCGCTCCCCGCCGGGGCCAGCGACGGCTCGTACGTCCACGCGTGGCCGACCCAGGGGTCGGCGAGGTGGTCGTCCGGCATCGGGGTGATCCGCAGCAGGGCGCGCCAGAACGGGTCCAGCACCGGCCCGTAGGCGCGGGCGTCCTCGCGGTCGGCGACCATCATCAGGTGCACGCCCACGGCCGGGCCCTCGTCCGCGAGGTAGCGCAGCTGGGTGACGGCACGGTCGTCGAAACCGTGCGGGAAGTCGTTGACGATGAGCAGCTGCTCCGCGGTGTCCAGGTCCGGCGGCAGCGAGTCGACGGCTCCGCTGCGGACGGCCATCTGCACCAGGTCCACCCGCCGCGTCAGCCGCTGGAGGGTCTCGGACACGCCCCGCGCGCCCGCCGCCGGGGCGTCCCGCAGCGCCCCCGAGCTCAGCAGCGGCGCGAGCGCGCCGCCCGCCGCCCCGGCCGGGTCGATGACGTGCAACGAGAAGTCGCCCACCGGATAGACGGCCAGCAGCCGGGCGGCCTGGGCGACGGCGGTCTCCATGGCCCGCCGGCGCAGCCCGTCCGCGTCCACCAGGCCCGCCTCGCGGCCGGACGCGCGCCCGCTGTCGATCCACAGCCCGCGCTCCAGCGGCAGCCGCACCAGCATGGGGATCCGCAGGTCGGTGCGCTCCGGCAGGTGGAGGTCGCCTATCCGCAGCGCCATCGGCGTCTCCAGGGGCATCTGGAAGCCCTGCCAGACGGGGCTGTCCCAGCGGGCGAAGGCCGGCGGCAGGGCGTGCTCGACGACCTCGGACTCGGCGACGAGCTGGGCCAGGTCGCGGTCGAGGACGGCGCGGGCCTGGTCGACGAGGTCCGTGCGCTTGGCGCGGGCCTCCGCACGGACGGCGTCGGCGGCGGGGCCCACCCGGGTGCGCGGGTCGGAGAGCGCCTTGTCCAGCTCCCGCTCCAGGCGCGACTCGGCGAAGTCGACGGCGCTGCGGTAGGCGGCGGTGGACCGGGCGAGGTCCTCGAACATGCCCCACACCTGGTTGTAGAGCCGCTCGTTCATCGTCCAGCCCGTGGCGTCGCCCGCGACGGGCGGGGCGGGGGTGCCGGGCGCGGCGGGCGGTGCGGCGGGGGCCGGGGCGGGCGGGGCCGTCGTCTGCCGTCCGGGGTGCCGGTAGCTGACAGGGCCGCCGCCCGTGACGGGCGTTACGGGCGGGGCGGTGTCCCCCGTGTCACCGGGGCCGCCCGGGTTTCCCTGATCTCCGGAGTCTCCGGGGTGTGAGGAGCCGCATGGGTCCGAGGCGCCGCCGGGAAGCGAGGAGCCCTCGGGACGGGCGTCACCGGAGTCGCCCACCCGTGCCGTACGGCGCGCCCCGGCGTCTCCCCCGGCCGCGGGGGTGGGCGGCGCGGCGACGGAGCGGGCCATGCCCCGGGTCACGGCGTCGTTGATGGCCGCGGCCGTCTCGGCGGCGGCGTCGAGGCCCTGGTCGAGCAGCATGGCCGTGAGACCGCCGGCGTAGCCCTGGCCCACGGCGCGCACCTTCCAGGCGCCCTGCCGGCGGTAGAGCTCCAGGGCGACGACGGCCGACTCGCTGTCCAGGTCGGTGAGGGTGTAGCTGGCGACCTCGGCGCCGTCGAGCCCGGTGACGGCGACGAAGGGCGCGGCCATGGCGCCGAAGCGGGACGGTCCGCCCACCCCTTCCGGCAGGGCCAGCAGCACATGGAGGCGGTGCGCGGACTCGGGGAGGGCGTCCAGGTCGACGGCCAGCCGGTGCTCGGCGGCGGCCTGCCGGGACACCTCCAGGCCGGGGAGCCGGTGCGAGGCGGGGTGCGCGACCCACTCGGCGCCCGCCACCCTGCCGTCGGCGCCGCTGAGGGTGGCTCCCGCGACGACCGGGCCGCCTGCCGAGATCCGGATCTCCAGACGGGACTCCGACAGCGGGTGGTTCTGCCCCCGCACCAGCTCGGCCGTCATTCCTGCGCCCCCTTGTTGTGGTGTTTCCCGGCCGTGCGTGTCACGCATCGTGCTCGGTGATGTGCTTGCCGCCCGCCGTGGCCGGCGTGCCGATCGGGCCCCGGGTGCCCGCGGGCCCGGTGGAGGCAGTCTCCACCGGGCCCGGTCGTCCGTCCGTACGCACGGGCCGGCCGTGACGTACGTACCGCTGCGCGTACGAGCTCGCCGGCTCGTACCGCTGTCGCGCCTTACAGGCTCGGCAGGATCGCCGGCATCAGGTCCTGGAAGGTCCGGCCGTTGGCCGGCGTGCCGATGGCGGTCATCGCCCAGCCGGTGCCGGAGCGGTGCACCTTCGCCATGATCTGCGCGGTGTACGCGCCGCCGCCGTCGAGGGTGTAGCGGGCCAGCTCCTGGCCGTTGGTCTCGTCGACGAGGCGGCAGAAGGCGTTCTGCACCTCGGCGAACGTCTGGCCGGTGAAGGAGTTCACCGTGAAGACGATCTGGTCGATGTGGACGGGGACGCGCTGGAGGTCGACGAGGATCGCCTCGTCGTCCCCGCCCTTGCCGGCGCCGCCGACCAGGTTGTCACCGGTGTGGCGCACGGAGCCGTCGTCGCTGACCAGGTGGCGGAAGAAGACCACGTCCACCGGCTGCTCACCGGCGAAGAGCACCGCCGAGGCGTCGAGGTCGATCTCCTTCGTGCGCGACCCGAACAGTCCGCGGCGGGGAGCCGACTGCCAGCCGAGCCCCATCCGCACCGCGGTCAGGGTGCCCCCGTCGGCCTTCTGGAGGCTGATTCCCTGACCCTTGGACAAGTTGACCGTCACGCGCAGTCCCTTTCTCGTTTACCGCTTCCCCGTCGGCCGCGCGTGCGCGCGACCTCCTCGAACGACCCTATGCACTGCCGCGGACCGGCCACGCATCCGGGCGGGGTTTGTGGCGGCATTGCAACATGCCGCCGGGGCGTGCGGCGGAAGGGGCGACGAACGGGCGGCCGGGCGGCCCGGAAGAGGGGCGCGGCGGCCGTCAGGACCGCCGGACTCCCCGGGGCGACGGCCCGTCAGAGGCCGCCACGGCCTCCCAGGGACCGTCAGGGCCTCTCAGGCACCGTCTCAGGCGAGACCGGCCTCCCTCATCTGCCGCAGCTCCTTCTTCAGCTCGCTCACCTCGTCGCGCAGCCGGGCGGCGACCTCGAACTGGAGCTCGGCCGCGGCGGCCCGCATGCGGTCGGTCATGTCCTCGATGAGCTGGGCCAGTTCCGCGGCGGGCCGGTCCGTGGCCACCACGGCCTTCTTGCCCTTGCCCTTGGCGCCGGCCTTGCCGGTCTGGCCGCCACCCGCCGCCGTGGGCACGGGCGCCTTCCCCTTGGCCTTGTCCTCGCGGTAGCCCGTGCCCAGGAGCTCCTGGGTGTCGATCTCCTCGCGGGCGAGGGAGGCGACGATGTCGCCGATCTTCTTCCGCAGCGGCTGCGGGTCGATGCCCCGCTCCTTGTTGTACGCGATCTGCTTCTCGCGGCGGCGGTTGGTCTCCTCGATGGCCTTCTCCATCGCCGGGGTGACCTTGTCGGCGTACATATGGACCTGGCCGGAGACGTTGCGCGCCGCGCGGCCGATGGTCTGGATCAGGGACGTGCCCGAGCGGAGGAAGCCCTCCTTGTCGGCGTCCAGGATCGCGACCAGGGACACCTCGGGCAGGTCCAGGCCCTCGCGGAGGAGGTTGATGCCGACCAGGACGTCGTACTCGCCGGCGCGCAGCTCGCGCAGCAGCTCGATGCGGCGCAGCGTGTCGACGTCGCTGTGCAGATAGCGCACCTGGATGCCGAGCTCCAGGAAGTAGTCCGTGAGGTCCTCGGCCATCTTCTTGGTGAGGGTGGTGACCAGGACGCGCTCGTCCTTCTCGGTGCGCGTGCGGATCTCGTGGACCAGGTCGTCGATCTGGCCCTCCGTCGGCTTGACGACGACCTCGGGGTCGACGAGGCCGGTGGGGCGGATGATCTGCTCCACGAAGCCGTCACCGCGGGACAGCTCGTACTTCCCGGGGGTCGCGGAGAGGTAGACCGTCTGACCGATGCGCTCGGTGAACTCCTCCCACTTCAGCGGGCGGTTGTCCATGGCCGACGGCAGCCGGAAGCCGTGCTCGACGAGGGTGCGCTTGCGGGAGGCGTCGCCCTCGTACATCGCGCCGATCTGGGGGACGGTGACGTGCGACTCGTCGATGACCAGGAGGAAGTCCTCCGGGAAGTAGTCGAGCAGGGTGTTGGGCGGGGAGCCGGGCTCGCGGTCGTCCATGTGCAGCGAGTAGTTCTCGATGCCGGAGCAGGAGCCGATCTGGCGCATCATCTCGATGTCGTAGGTGGTGCGCATGCGGAGCCGCTGGGCCTCCAGGAGCTTGCCCTGCTTCTCCATGCGGGCCAGCGTCTGCTCCAGCTCGGCCTCGATGCCCGCGATGGCCTTCTCCATGCGCTCGGCGCCCGCGATGTAGTGGCTGGCCGGGAAGACGTAGAGCTCCTGGTCGTCGGAGATGACCTCGCCGGTGAGGGGGTGCAGGGTGGAGAGCGCCTCGATCTCGTCACCGAACATCTCGATCCGGACGGCCAGCTCCTCGTAGACCGGGAAGATCTCGATGGTGTCGCCGCGCACCCGGAAGGTGCCCCGGGTGAACGCCAGGTCGTTCCGGGTGTACTGGATCTCCACGAAGCGGCGCAGCAGCTGGTCGCGGTCGATCTCCTGGCCGACCTTGAGCGGCACCATCCGGTCGACGTACTCCTGCGGGGTGCCGAGGCCGTAGATGCAGGACACCGAAGCGACCACCACGACGTCACGCCGGGTGAGCAGGGAGTTCGTCGCGGAGTGGCGCAGGCGCTCGACCTCCTCGTTGATCGAGGAATCCTTCTCGATGTACGTGTCCGACTGGGGGACGTAGGCCTCGGGCTGATAGTAGTCGTAATACGACACAAAGTATTCGACTGCGTTGTTCGGCAGGAGCTCACGGAACTCATTGGCGAGCTGTGCCGCGAGGGTCTTGTTGGGCGCCATCACGAGCGTCGGCCGCTGGAGCTTCTCGATCATCCACGCGGTGGTCGCGGACTTGCCGGTGCCGGTCGCACCGAGCAGGACGACGTCCTTCTCACCTGCGCGGATGCGTCGTTCCAGCTCGGCGATGGCGGTGGGCTGATCACCGCTGGGCTGGAAGGGGCTGACGACCTCGAAAGGTGCCACCTTGCGTTCGATCTTCGATACGGGCCGCATGCAACCACGGTACGGCCACCCACTGACAACGGCCGGGCGCCGGGCGTTCCCCGGCCGTTTCCCGGGCGAACGCGCGGCGAAGATCGGGCAAAAGGTCTCCTGGCCGGGGTGCTCCGGGCGCCGCGGTCGCGTACTTGTCTGGTGTACGCCCCATCCCGTACACCAAGGGCCGGGACGCGATCGCGCGCCCCGGTCCCGCCGTGTCCAGACGCCGCGAGGAGCCCGTATGCGCATCCGCCCCGTCTCCGCCGTGACCTGCGCGTTGCTCGGTATGACCACGCTCTTCCTCGCCACCCCCGCGAAAGCCGCCGCCCCGGCCGCCGCGCACACCCGGGTACCCGTGGCCATCGGTCACCGGGGCGTCCCGGTCCAGGCCCCGGAGAACACCCTGGCCTCGGTCGACCGGGCGGCCCGCCTCGGCATCCGCTGGGTGGAGAACGACGTCCAGCGCACCAAGGACGGCGCCCTGATCGTCATGCACGACACCACGCTGAACCGGACGACCGACGTCGAGAAGCGCTTCCCCGGCCGGGCGCCCTGGCGGATCGCCGACTTCACCCTCGCCGAGATCGAGAAGCTCGACGCGGGCAGCTGGTACGACCGCAGATTCGCCGGTGAGCGCGTGCCGACGCTCAAGCGCTACCTCCAGCGCGTCGACCGGCACCGCCAGCGGCTCCTCCTGGAGGTCAAGGCACCGGAGCTCTACCCCGGCATCGAACGGCAACTGGTCACCGAGCTGCGCCGGGCCGGCTGGCTCGACCAGGGGCACGTCAGGAACGACCTGGTCGTCCAGAGCTTCAGCGCGGCCTCCCTCAAGACCTTCCACGGGCTGCGCAAGGACGTGAAGACGGGCTTCCTGGGCGCGCCCAAGGTCTCGGAGCTCGGCGCGTACGCGAAGTTCGCCGACCAGATCAACCCCAACCACCGGAGCGTCACGGCCGCGTGGGTCCGGGCCGTGCACGCGGTGAAGGGCCCGCACGGCAGGAAGCTGGAGGTCTCGGCCTGGACCGTCGACGACGGCGACCGGGCCGTCGACCTGGCCCGGATGGGCGTCGACTACATCATCAGCAACGCCCCGCACGTGGTGGAGGACGCGCTCGCCGAGGAGGAGGACGAGTACGGGCCGGCCTTCTCGCCGCTCTCCTTCCTCTACGACCTGTGACGCGTGGGGCGGCGGACGACCCCCGGCGTACGCTGACAGGGTGACGGACACGGATCAAACCCCTCCGGCGGGGCCCCTGGTGTGGGCGTGGACGACGGTCGACGCCCCCATCGGCCCCGTCGGGCTGGCCGCGACACCCACCGGCCTGATCGAGGTCGCCTTCGCCGCCGACGGCCCGACCTCGGAGCGGGCCGTCGCCCGCCTCACCCGACGCCTGGGCGCCGCCCCCGGAGCCGCGCCCTCCGCCGCCCACGAATTCCTCGCCGAGGCCACGACGGAACTCACGGCGTACTTCACCGGCCGCCGCGAGACCTTCTCCGTCCCCCTGGACTGGTCCCTGACCTCGGGCTTCAACCGCCGCGTCCTGCGCGAGCTCGCCGCCCACGTCCCGTACGGCACCGTGGTCAGCTACCAGGACCTGGCCGACCGCGTCGGCGAACCCGGCGCCGCCCGCGCCGTCGGCACGGCCATGGGCGGCAACCCGCTGCCGATCGTGGTGCCCTGCCACCGCGTCGTCGAGAGCGGCGGCGGCCTGGGCGGCTTCGGCGGCGGCCTGGAGGTCAAGCGCGCCCTGCTGACCCTTGAGGGCGTCCTCCCGGAACCGCTGTTCTGAGCCGTCCGGGCCGCGCCGACGAGCGGGCCCCGCGCCCACACTCCCCGCCCCTCCGTCCGGGTGGATGCTGGTAGTGGGAGATGGTCGCCATGCGTACGGGCAGTGAGCCGGCGACCGCGCGCAGCGCGCTGCGGCTGCGGTGCGGGCTGGCCTTGTGGGGGCTGGTGTGGGCCGTGGCGGGGACGGGGCTCTTCGTGTGGACGGGGCATCCGGGGTGGGCCATTGCCTGTGGGGTGCTGGTGGTGGTCACCGCGGTCGATCTCGCGCTGGTCGTCCGGCACATCCGGCAGGGGCCGCACTACCAGCCGGGGCGGGACGTACCGCCGTACGAGCCGGTGCGGGAGGAACGGCCGAAGCGGGGACACTGACGTGTGCCCCGTGGCGCCCTCCCCGTCCCGCCGGGGTGATCAGCGGAGGCCGGGGCCTTCGTCCTCGCGCATGGTGCCGAGGAGGCGGCGGGCCTCGGCCGCGTGGTGCTCACGCTCGGCCGCGGGCATCCGCTCCCACTCCGCGTGGGCGGCGGTGGCCTCGCGGGCCAGCGCCTCGGCGTAGGCACCGGCGTTCAGGCACTCCCGGAGGCCCATCCGGCCGCTGAGCACCTCCTCAGCCATCTCCTGGAGCACGGGCCCGGCCCCTCCCTGGGCGAGGGCCCGCAGCGAGGTGTGGAGCAGGCGCGCGCGGGCCGCGTCGCGCCCCGGGGTCAGGAACTCCTCGGGTCCCACCTGGTGTTCGGTCACGTCGGGTCCTCCCGGCGGGAAGCGGGGCCGTGGGTCATACGGCCGGGTGGTGGTAGGCCCGCTGGGGCAGCGGGAAGGTGTTGAGCTGCGCGGCGATCTCCCCGGCGAGGCGGCCCAGGACGCCGCAACTGGCGTTCATGACGATCTGCGCATGATTGACGATCTTGGTGGCCCGGGCCCAGTGCTTCACCATGATCTCCGCCTCGGCCGCGCCCAGCGCGTACCCGGTCGCCGCGGCCCAGCCGGTCCAGCACAGCGCCGACGCGGCGGCCTGCGTGATGTACCAGCTGACGGCCGCGTCGACGATCGCGCTGAGGCACTCCCCGAGAACGTCCGCGGCGGCGGACACGGCGCGGGCGACGGCCAGGTACTCCTCGCCCAGCCGCGTCAGCGCGTGGCGGATCCCGTACAGGTCCTTCCGCAGCGCGTCGAAATAGCGGACGGCGGCGTCGGCGGCGCTGCCGTCCCAGACCCGGTCGAGGTCCCGGTTCCCGCCCTCCAGGTTCCGCGCGAGGGCCCCGCACGCCTCTCCCAGCTCGCGCCACACCCCGGAGCAGGCCGCGTACGCCTCCCAGTCCCCCGCGAACATCTCCCCGGCCCATTCCACGGGGTCGCAGGGGAGCATCAGTTCGGCGACCTTGAGCACCCACGACCCCGGACTGAGGACCGCGCACACCTCGTTGAGCGGCTTCAGGGGGTTCATGAAGTCTTCGGGCGCCTGGGGAGGTGCGAGGTGATCGGTGGGACGGGCGGTGTCCGTGAAGCTCATACGGGGCCGGCACCCCGCCCCGCCATCGGCGCCGTCCCGTGCCCCTGGCCCGTCCCGGCGTGCGCCCCGGCCGCGTCCAGCTTCGCCGCGAGGGAGAGGTCGGTGCGCCGGTAATAGGCCACGGACTCCTCGATCCCGTCCGCCGAGCCCTTCAGGACGTCGGTGAGGTGTCGCAGCGTGCCGAGCACGGTTTCCCGTAAGTCCTCGTGCTGCCCGACCACCAGCCCCGACAGGCCCCCTGGACCAGCGACACCTTGGTGTAGCGGTCGGCGTGGGCGAGCATGTCGTACGCGTCGTCGGCGGCCCGGCGCAGTTGCCCGGCGAACTTCTCCAGCTCCCCGGGCTGTACCCGCAGCGTCATCGTGTTCCCTCCCCCGGGGACGCGGCGCCCCGGGCTCACGGGTGAGTGGACAGGCAAGTGGTCGAACAAGCGGTCAGGGCGAGACCGCGGCCAGCATGACGCAGAGCAGCAGCCCGCAGCCTCCGATCAGGAGCAGCCACTTCACGTAGTCGGCGAACGGGGTCCTCTTGAGCATCTCCTGGGCGTACGGGAACTCGTGGAAAGCGGTCGCGCTGACCCCGACGACCACGCTCACCAGGCCCCGGGAGAACAGGACCAGGCAGAAGAACACCAGGCACAGCCATCCCCAGAACGCCCGCAGGCTGACCAGCGAGTAGTCGGACGCCTCCCGGTAGACGCGGACCTTCTCGCCCGGCACGTAGTACCCCGTGAGCTCGGCGTCGTCCCGGACGGTCCGGCCGCCCTCCGACCGGAAGACCCCGGTGCAGCGGGTCTCCTCCTTCTTCACCCGGCGGGACAGGGACCGTTCCGTGCGGCATTCGGAGACGGTCACCGTGCCCTTGTCCGCGACGTAGCCCGCGGCCTTGACGGACTGGGAGAGGCAGAACCCCATGCCGAGCAGGCTGAACAGCATGAGTGCGGCGCCGAACGCGCGCGCCCGGTACCTGGCCCCGGCCGACCGCGCCTCGGCCTCGGCGTGCGCGGCGAGCATGTCCTGCATGGTCATGCGGGATCCCCTCGCGGTGTGCGCCTGTCTGTCGGTCGGGGGGATCCTATGCAGGCGGGGAGGGGGTGATCCGGGGCGCGGTGGGGCGGGAGCGGCGGGGGTGGAAGCGGGATCCCTTGGGGGTGGGGCGATGCGGGGGCGTGAGCGGGGTCCAGGGGCCGGGCAGCCCATCACCCGATATGACGAACGGGATGGGTGCGGTGACGGCAACCGCCGCGCGGGGCTTGCCCCCTGCCCGCCCTCCCCCGCAACCGGGAGGCGAGCCTCAGGCACCGGACAGGCCGGCTCTCAGCTCTCCCGGCGTTCCGCCAGCTCCGCCCAGACCTCCCGCACCCGGGCCTCCAGCTCCTCCCGTGACCCGTCGTTCTCGATCACCAGATCCGCGATCGCCAGCCGGGCCTCCCGCGTCGCCTGCGCGGCCATCCGCGCCCGCGCCTCGTCCGGCGTCATGCCGCGCAGTCCCACGAGCCGGTCGAGACGCGTCCCGGTGGAGGCGTCGATGACGACGACGAGGTCGTACAGCGGCGCGAGGCCGTTCTCGGCCAGGAGGGGGACGTCGTGGACGAGCACCGCGTCGGGGCCGGCCGCCGCCTCCAGCTGGGCGGAGCGCTCCCGGACGAGCGGGTGGACGATGGCGTTGAGGGCGGCGAGCCGGTCCGGGTCGGCGAAGACGATCGCGCCGAGCGCCGGGCGGTCGAGGGCCCCGTCGGGGGTGAGGACGCCGGGGCCGAACTCGGCGACGACGGCGGCCAGTCCGGGCGTGCCCGGCTCCACCACCTCGCGCGCGATCTTGTCGGAGTCCACGACCACGGCGCCGTACGACGCGAGGAGCCGGGACACCTCGCTCTTGCCCGCGCCGATTCCACCGGTCAGACCCACGGACAACATGACCACGCCTCCGCCTCAGCAGTATCCCCGCGGGACGCGGGGAGGAGCACAGACCGGCGCCGGTGCCGGTGCCCGGAGAGGACCCCACGGGCGCACGGGCGCGGCCTGTCGCGCAGCCTATCCGATCAGCCCGTCTCGCCTTCCCGGTCGGCAAGGAAGCGCTCGAACTCCGCGCCCAGCTCGTCCGCGGAGGGCAGCTCCACCGGCTCGGCGACGAGGTTGCCCCGGGTCTCGGAGCCGGCCACCGCGTCGTACTGGTGCTCAAGCCCCCGGACGAGGGAGACGAGTTCCTCGTCGCCGTCGGCGATCTGACGCTCGATCTCCTCCTGGGTCCGCAGCGCGTCCGTGCGCAGCGCGTGCGCCGCGTTCGGCAGGACGAGGCCCGTGGCGGCGGTGATCGCCTCCAGGGCGGTGAGGGCCGCGTCGGGGTAGGGCGAGCGGGCGACGTAGTGCGGGACGTGCGCGGCGACGCCGAGGACGTCGTGGCCGGCCTCCGCGAGGCGGTACTCGACGAGCGACTCGGCGCTGCCGGGCACCTGCGCCTCGTCGAAGAAGCTGCGATGACCGGGCATCAGGTCCGTGCGGTTGCCGTGCGGCGTGATGCCCACGGGGCGGGTGTGGGGGACGCCCATGGGGATGCCGTGGAAGTTGACCGAGAGCCGCACGCCGAGCCGCTCCACGAGCTGGCCGACGGCCGCGGCGAAGCGCTCCCACTCCACGTCCGGCTCGGGGCCGGTGAGGAGGAGGAAGGGCGCGCCGGTGGCGTCCTGCGCCAGGCGCAGTTCGATCTTCGGGGTCTCGTAGGCGCTCCAGCGGTCGCGCTGGAAGGTCAGCAAGGGGCGGCGGGCCCGGTAGTCGATGAGCCGGTCGTGGTCGAAGCGGGCGACGACCTGGTGCGGCAGGCTGTCCAGCAGCCGTCCGACGATCAGTTCACCCGTGGCTCCGGCGTCGATGTAGCCGTCGAAGTGGTAGAGCATGACCAGGCCGGCCGTGTCCTGGGCCAAGGCCAGGTCGGCCACGGCGAGCCCCTTGGGCTCCCATTCGTACAAACCCTGCGGATCCAACACAGTGACCGTTCCTCCTCATGTTCCGTACCGGGGAACGCGCGGGGAGGGCCCGGCCATTCCCGCGACCGTGGCGCGCAACACGGCGGACACACTTCCCGGCGGCAGCGGCGAGGGTGGCCACGGGAACGGGCCCGGGCAAGGGCCCGGCACCTCCGGGAACATCCGGACATGGGAAAAGCCCGCCCCCCGAAGGGGACGGGCCTTTCTCAGTCAGCTGTCAGCTGCTGCCGGTCAGAGCCTCAGCTCTGGCCGCCGGCGAGCTTCTCGCGGAGCGCGGCGAGCGCCTCGTCCGACGCCAGGGCGCCGGAGTTGTCGGCCGACTCCGAGGAGTACGAACCGCCGGAGACGTTGCCACCGGTGGAGGCGGCGGCCGGAGCGGCAGCGCCCTCGGCAGCGGCCTGCTCGTCGGCCTCGCGGGACTTGATGACCTGCGCCTGGTGCTGCTCGAAGCGCTGCTGCGCCTCGGCGTACTGGCGCTCCCACTCCTCGCGCTGCTTCTCGTAGCCCTCGAGCCAGTCGTTGGCCTCGGGGTCGAAGCCCTCGGGGTAGATGTAGTTGCCCTGGTCGTCGTAGGACGCGGCCATGCCGTACAGGGTCGGGTCGAACTCGACCACGGACGGGTCGGCACCGAAGGACTCGTTGGCCTGCTTCAGCGAGAGGCTGATGCGACGGCGCTCGAGGTCGATGTCGATGACCTTGACGAAGATCTCGTCGTTGACCTGGACGACCTGCTCCGGGATCTCCACGTGGCGCTCGGCCAGCTCGGAGATGTGGACCAGGCCCTCGATGCCCTCGTCGACGCGGACGAACGCACCGAACGGAACGAGCTTGGTGACCTTACCCGGGACGACCTGACCGATCTGGTGGGTCCGGGCGAACTGCTGCCACGGGTCTTCCTGCGTCGCCTTGAGCGACAGGGAGACGCGCTCGCGGTCCATGTCGACGTCGAGAACCTCGACGGTGACTTCCTGGCCGACCTCGACAACCTCGGACGGGTGGTCGATGTGCTTCCAGGAGAGCTCGGAGACGTGGACGAGACCGTCGACGCCGCCGAGGTCCACGAACGCACCGAAGTTGACGATCGAGGAGACGACGCCGGAGCGGACCTGGCCCTTCTGCAGGGTCGTGAGGAAGGTCTGGCGGACCTCGCTCTGGGTCTGCTCCAGCCAGGCACGGCGGGACAGGACCACGTTGTTGCGGTTCTTGTCCAGCTCGATGATCTTGGCCTCGAGCTCCTTGCCCACGTAGGGCTGGAGGTCGCGGACGCGGCGCATCTCGACCAGGGAGGCCGGGAGGAAGCCACGGAGGCCGATGTCGAGGATGAGACCACCCTTGACGACCTCGATGACGGTACCGGTGACGATCCCGTCCTCTTCCTTGATCTTCTCGATCGTGCCCCAGGCACGCTCGTACTGAGCGCGCTTCTTGGACAGGATGAGACGACCTTCCTTGTCCTCCTTCTGGAGAACCAGGGCCTCGATCTCGTCGCCGACCTTGACGACCTCGTTCGGGTCGACGTCGTGCTTGATCGAAAGCTCGCGGGAAGGGATGACGCCTTCGGTCTTGTAACCGATGTCGAGCAGGACCTCGTCCCGGTCGACCTTCACGATGACGCCGTCGACGATGTCGCCGTCGTTGAAGTACTTGATCGTCTCGTCGATCGCGGCGAGGAAGGCTTCCTCGTTACCGATGTCGTTGACCGCAACCTGCGGGGTGGTGGCGGTGGTCTCGGTGCTGCTCGTCATGTGGGAAAAGGCTCCGGTACGGACAGTGAGTCGTAGGTACTGCTACGCCGAGAGCCCGTATCGCACCGCCGAAGCCGGACAGCCGCTGGAGACGCACCACCCGGGGACCCAGGGAAATCCGAGGACTTCCCGAAGGCTCCCGAAGAAGATCGAAAGCGCCTCGACAACCGAGGGGACATACAACAAGTGCGAGCGTGACCTGCTCTGTCTGAGGCGCGCAGGCCCGCAGCGCAACTTGTAGCATACGGGGGCAGCGGGGCACGGTCAATGCGCGAAGGCGCACACCCGGGACGAAACCCGCCATAACGGGCACAACTTATGTTTTGCGAGGCCACGCGGGCCCTGCCGCACCCCGAAGCTTCACGCTCGGGCGTCCCAGAAGATACGACAAAGTCCGATGAACCACTACTGCCGAGGGCACGACGGTCCAAATGATCCAAGAGTACGAACCGGAAGCGACCCGGCGGGCCAGCGGCGAGGCGGAGAGCAGCCGGGCCAGCCGCGGCTGGTGGGACCGTAACGCCGACGAGTACCAGACCGAGCACGGCGCCTTCCTCGGCGACGACCGCTTCGTCTGGGGCCCCGAGGGCCTCGACGAGGCCGACGCCCGCCTCCTCGGCCCGGAGGGAAGCCTGAAGGGCCTCGACGTCCTGGAGATCGGCGCCGGCGCCGCCCAGTGCTCCCGCTGGCTGGCCGCGCAGGGCGCCCGGCCGGTGGCCCTCGACCTCTCCCACCGCCAGCTCCAGCACGCCCTGCGGATCGGCGGCGACGTCCCGCTGGTGGAGGCGGACGCGGGGGCGCTGCCCTTCGCGGACGGCTCCTTCGACCTCGCCTGCTCCGCCTACGGCGCGGTCCCCTTCGTCGCGGACCCGGTGCGGGTGATGCGCGAGGTGCGCCGGGTGCTGCGGCCGGGCGGGCGCTGGGTCTTCTCCGTGACCCACCCCATCCGCTGGGCGTTCCCGGACGAGCCCGGCCCCGAGGGCCTGTCCGTGGCGGCGTCCTACTTCGACCGCACGCCCTACGTCGAGCAGGACGAGACCGGGCGGGCCGTCTATGTGGAGCACCACCGCACGCTCGGCGACCGGGTGCGCGACGTGGTCGCGGGCGGCTTCCGGCTGGTGGACCTGGTCGAGCCGGAGTGGCCCGCCTGGAACACCCAGGAGTGGGGCGGCTGGTCCCCGCTGCGCGGGAACCTGATCCCGGGCACCGCGATTTTCGTCTGCGAGCGCGACTAGCGCGAGACTGGGCGGGTGATCCGCACCGACGCCCTCGAACAGCTGCCCGTACGTTCCGCCCTGCCGGGCCTGTCCCGGGCGCTCGACGAGCGCGGCGTGGCGGTGCTGTGCGCGCCGCCCGGCACGGGAAAGACCACGCTGGTCCCGCTCGCCCTCGCCGGCCTGACCGGGCCGGAGGGGCCGCGGGGACCGGCCCGGCGGGTGCTGGTCGCGGAGCCGCGCCGGATCGCGGCGCGGGCCGCCGCCCGGCGCATGGCCTGGCTGCTGGGCGAGCCCGTGGGCGGCCGCGTCGGCTTCACCGTGCGCGGCGAGCGCCGGGCCGGGCCCCGCACGGTGGTGGAGGTGGTCACCACCGGTGTGCTGCTCCAGCGCCTCCAGCGCGATCCGGAGCTGGCCGGCGTCGGCACCGTGATCCTCGACGAGTGCCATGAGCGCCACCTCGACGCGGACACCGCCGCCGCCTTCCTGTTGGACGTCCGGGCCGCGCTCCGGCCCGAGCTGCGGCTGGTCGCGGCGTCCGCGACGACGGACGCGGAGGGCTGGGCCCGGCTGCTGGGCGACGCCCCCGTGGTGGAGGCGCGGGGGACGTCCCACCCCGTCGACGTGGTCTGGGCCGCGCCGGACCGGCCGGTGCGGCCGCCGCACGGGATGCGGGTGGACCCGGCGCTCCTGGAGCACGTCGCGGGCGTGGTGCGGCGGGCGCTGCGGGAGCGGGAGGGCGACGTGCTGTGCTTCCTGCCCGGTGTCGGCGAGATCTCCCGGGTGGCCGGCCGGCTGGGCGGGCCCGGGACGCTGGGCGCCGAGGTCCTCCAGGTGCACGGGCGGGCCCCGGCGGAGGCGCAGGACGCGGTGCTGGCGGGCGGCTCGGGCGTCCGCCGGGTGGTGCTGGCGACGTCGGTGGCGGAATCCAGCCTGACCGTCCCCGGGGTGCGCGTCGTGGTCGACTCCGGTCTGGCGCGCGAGCCGCGCACGGACCACGCGCGCGGGCTGAGCGCGCTGACGACCGTACGGGCGTCCCACGCGGCCGCCCGGCAGCGCGCGGGCCGCGCCGGCCGTGAGGCGCCGGGCGCGGTGTACCGCTGCTGGACCGAGGCCGACGACGGCCGGCTGCCGCGCTTCCCCGCCGCGGAGATCACGGTCGCGGACCTGACGGCGTTCGCGCTCCAGGCCGCGTGCTGGGGCGACCCCGACGCGTCGGGCCTCGCCCTCCTCGACCCGCCGCCGTCCGGTGCGATGGCCGCGGCGCGCGAGGTCCTGACCGCCACGGGAGCCGTCGGCCCGGACGGCCGCCCCACCGGCCGCGGCCGCCGCATGGCCCGGCTGGGCGTCCACCCACGCCTGGCGCGCGCCCTGCTGGACGGCGCGCGCGAGGTCGGCGCGCGCCGGGCGGCCGAGGTGGTCGCCCTGCTGAGCGAAGAGCCGCCCCGGGACTACGGGGACGACCTGGCGGCGGCGTGGCGCGCGGCACGGCGCGGGGGCGACGGATACGGCGCGCGGTGGCGGGCCGAGGCGAGGCGGCTGGAGGGGGCGCTCAAGGGGAGCGCGGAGGACGGGACAGGGGCAGAGGCGGCCGGTCGGGACGATATGCCGGGGGACGCCGCGGGCGACCGGGGCGGGGCCTCCGGAGACAGCACGGGTGCCCGAGGCAGGGCCTCCGGTAGCGGCACGGACGGCCGGGACAGGCCCTCCGGCGGCGGTGCAGTCGGCCGCGGCAGGGCTTCGGGAAACAGTGCGGGTGCCCGAGGCGGGGCTTCGGGAGGCAGATCGGACAGTCGAGGCGATACCCCGGGACCCGAGGCAGGCGGCCGGGGCGGTGCCTCGGGGGACGGTGGCCGGGGTCAAGGCTCAGGAAGCGGCAGCCCGGGTTCACGGGGCGGCGGCCGGAGCCGGGGCCCGGAAGAAGACGGCCGGCCGGGGGCCTTCTCCGACGACGCCGTCGCCGGGCTCGTCACGGCGCTCGCCTTTCCCGAGCGCGTGGCCCGTCTGCGCGGCGAGGGCTCGTACCTCATGGCGTCCGGCACCGGCGCCCGGCTCGGCGAGGGGTCGCGGCTGCGCAGCGCGCCCTGGCTCGCGGTGGCCGTGGCCGACCGGCCCGTCACGGCGGCCTCGGCGCGGGTCCTGCTCGGCGCGGTGATCGACGAGGACACGGCCCGGAGCGCGGCGCGCGCCCTGCGCGCGGAGGGCGAGGAGGTCCACTGGTCCGAGGAGCGGCGCGATGTCGTGGCCCGGCGCGTCGAGCGGCTGGGCGCGGTGGAGCTGGCCGAGCGTCCCCTGACGGCGCCGGACCCCGCGCTCGTACGGGCCGCCCTGCTCGACGGCCTGCGGAGCGAGGGGCTGGGCCTGCTGCGCTGGCCGGACGGGGCGGCGGGGCTGCGGCAGCGGCTGGCCTTCCTCCACCGCGAGCTCGGGGAGCCGTGGCCGGACGTGTCCGAGGAGGCGCTGCTGGAGGGCGCGGAGGACTGGCTCGGCTGGGAGCTGGAGCGGGCCCGCAGGCGGGCCGATCTGGAGCGGCTGGACGCGGGCAAGGCGCTGGAACGGCTGCTGCCGTGGGCGAGCGGGGCCGCCGCGCGCCTGGACGAGCTGGCGCCGGAGCGTCTGGAGGTGCCGAGCGGTTCCCGGATCCGGGTGGACTACGGCGGGTCGCAGCCGGTGCTGGCGGTCAAGCTCCAGGAGCTGTTCGGCCTCCAGGAGACGCCGCGCCTCGCGGGCGGCCGGGTCCCGGTGCTCGTACATCTGCTGTCCCCGGCGGGGCGGCCGGCGGCGGTGACGGCGGACCTGGCGTCGTTCTGGCGGGAGGGGTACCGGGCGGTGCGGGCGGAACTGCGGGGGCGGTATCCGCGGCATCCCTGGCCGGAGGACCCGTCGGCGGCGGTGGCGACGCGGCGGACGAACGCGCGGCGGTGACGCGGCAGTCCTCAGGCGGTGTACGGGCCGAAAACGCCGTACACCGCCTGAGGACGGGGTCCGGGGCGGAGCCCCGGTCGGGAAGGGGCGGGACCGGGAGAGGCCCCGCGCGGCGGCCGCCCCCACCGCCGCCCCTCCCCTTACCTCACGGCAGGTACCGCTCGACCGCCGCCGCCCCCTTCTCCTCCATCAGCCGCTTCGCCGCCTCGACCCGCTCCGGCGTGACGTCCCGGCCCGACGCCATGACCAGGTCCTCGGGGTCGAACGGCCGCTCGCCGCCGGTGTACAGCCGGCGCGGCCGGGACGTGGTGGATGTGTCCTCGGGGCTCTCCTTCACGGTGGGCCTCCTCTGTTCAGCGGCCCCCGCCGGGGGTCGGCTGTTCGAATGTCCCTCCATCCTGGGACATACCCACCCCGATCGCACGCCGATCTCCCGGCGGATCCGCGGCACCGTCCCGCGCCCGGCGGGAGCGGGCCTCCAGGACGAGCGCCAGGGCGAGCAGCGCGGTGCCGAAGCCGGCGAATCCCCAGGGGAGGTAGGTGGTGAGGAGGAGGACGAGCCGCCGCTGCGAGGTCACGAGGTCGACCGTCGCGTCGAGGTAGTCGGGGCGCATCTTCACATGGCCGGCGAAGGCGGTGATGGGCTCCTTCTCGGGGTGGCCGGTCCAGCGCATCTCCTCGCGGTGGACCTCCTCGCCGTTGACGGGCGCCCCGGTGACGGGGTCGACCCAGAACATGCGCTTGGTGCTGTACCAGCGCTCCAGGCCGATCTGCCGGACGGCGTCGGGGGTGACGCCGAGCGGCAGCGTCCTGGGCAGGGGCACCTTGGTCCAGGGGATCGTCTGCTCGAAGTAATAGACGTCCAGGCCGTGGAAGGCGCGGGTGCCCCGGTAGTGGATGGGGGCGGAGGTGCGGGTCTGCATGTCGAAGTAGCGGTAGTCGCGCTTCTGCGCCAGGAAGGGCCATTTGTAGGCGATGCCGTCGCGGCGCACGGGGGTGCCGTCGACGTGCTCGCCGCCCGCGTGCACGGGCTGCTGGCTGTGGGCGTCGAAGACGTAGCGCTCGGGGATCCGCGAGACCATCGCGCCGTCGGGCCCCGCGGCGAAGGTGAGGGTGTCCCAGACGACGACATCGCGGCCGGTCGCCTTACGGACCTTCGCCGCCTCCTCCACATTGCCCTTGAGGGTCTGGATCATGGTGACCTTGGGGACGGTCCGGGGCTTCAGCGTGGCGTAGTCGATGAGGGTCGCGTCCTTCGCCTCCATGACGACGGCCTGGTAGCGGCCGGCGGGGACCTTGGCCAGCCGGGGGAAGGCGTACCAGCGCAGGAGCGGCGCGAGGGCGACGAGGAAGACGGCGAGGGCGAGCAGGACCAGGCTCGCTCGGCGGCGCACGGCGGGCTCTCCCCGCGCCTAGGGGTGCGTCGGGGCGGAGGTGAGCATCGGCTCGGGGGAGGTGTGGCCGCGCGGTGGCCCGACGCCGGTGACGATGAACACGAGGGCGAGGGCGGCGGCGAGTCCGACGGCCGCGGCGGCCAGTGCGCGCATGCTCGGCCTCCAGGAACTGACGGGGCATCAGGACAGCGGGGCTGGGGCACGGTAGCAACACAGGCCGGAGATGAGAACCCGTAGTGCCCCCTCGTCCGAGGACGAGGGGGCACTACGGGGCGACGGTGCGGCCGGCCGGCGGGCGCACGGCCCCGCACAGCCGCGAGACGTACGCGCCCGGGAACGTCCGGGCTCAGGCGCGGGCCGGCCCAGGAACGCACAGCCCCAGGCGCACGCCGACCCAGGAACGCACAGCCCCAGGCACATACCGGCCCAGGAACATAGGGCGCCCAGCTCAGTGCGCCGCGGACTCCCAGTCCGCGCCGACGCCCACCGAGACGTCCAGCGGCGCGCGCAGCGACACCGCGCCGGCCATCTCCCGGCGGACCAGCTCCTCGACCCGCTCCCGCTCGCCCGGCGCGATCTCCAGCACGATTTCGTCGTGCACCTGGAGCAGCATCCGCGAGCCCAGGCCCGCGGCCTCCAGCGCCTGGCCCACCCGCAGCATCGCGACCTTCACGATGTCGGCGGCCGTGCCCTGGATCGGGGCGTTCAGCGCCATCCGCTCGGCCATCTCACGGCGCTGGCGGTTGTCGCTGTTGAGGTCCGGGAGGTAGCGGCGGCGGCCCAGCATCGTCTCCGTGTAACCCGTGGCACGGGCCTCCACGACCACCCGCTGGAGGTAGTCCCGCACCCCGCCGAACCGCTCGAAGAAGGTGTCCATCAGCTTGCCCGCCTCGGCGGGAGCGATGTTGAGCTGCTGCGAGAGACCGAACGCCGACAGGCCGTAGGCCAGCCCGTACGACATGGCCTTGATCTTCCGGCGCATCTCCGGGTCGACCTCGCTCTTGGCGACGCCGAAGACCTGGGAGGCCACCGTGGTGTGCAGGTCCTCGCCGGAGGCGAACGCCTCGATCAGGCCCTCGTCCTCCGAGAGGTGGGCCATGACGCGCAGCTCGATCTGGCTGTAGTCGGCGGTCATCAGGGACTCGAAGCCGGACCCGACGACGAAGCCGCGGCGGATGGCCCGGCCCTCGTCCGTCCGCACCGGGATGTTCTGGAGGTTCGGGTCCGTGGACGACAGCCGGCCGGTGGCCGCCACCGTCTGGTTGAACGTGGTGTGGATCCGGCCGTCGGGGGCGATCGCCTTGATCAGGCCCTCGACCGTGGACCGCAGCTTGGCCTGCTCCCGGTGACGCAGCATGATCACCGGGAGTTCGTTCTCCGTCTGGGCGGCGAGCCAGGCCAGGGCGTCGGCGTCCGTGGTGTACCCGGTCTTGGTCTTCTTCGTCTTCGGCAGGCCCAGCTCGCCGAAGAGCACCTCCTGGAGCTGCTTGGGCGAGCCCAGGTTGAACTCGCGGCCCGCGGCGGCGTGCGCCTCCACGACGGCCTGCTGCACGGCGGCCGCGAACTGCTGCTCCATCCGCTCCAGCCAGCCCCGGTCCGCGGCGATGCCCGCCCGCTCCAGGCGGGCCAGCAGCGCGCTCGTCGGCAGCTCGACATCGGCGAGCAGCTCGGCCGCGCCCACCTCCGCGAGCCGGCCCGTGAACGCCTCGCCCAGGTCGAGCACCGTACGCGCCCGGCCCATCAGGGCATCCGCCTCGGCCTGCTCGTCGGCGCCGAAGGCCAGCTGACCGTCACCGGCGGCGGCCGTGGCCAGCTCACGGCCCAGGTACTCCACCGACAGCGCGTCCAGCTCGAAGGAGCGGCGGCCCGGCTTCACCAGATACGCGGCCAGCGCCGTGTCCATCGTGACGCCCTCGACCGTCCAGCCGTGCTCGGCGAAGACCCGCATGGCCGACTTCGCGTCGTGCATCACCTTGGCCCGGCCGGCGTCCGCGCTCCACGCGGCGAACGCCCGCTCGTCGGCCTCGTCCAGCTCGGCGGGGTCGAACCAGACGGCCGGGCCCTCGCCCGTCGCCAGCGCGATCTCGGCGACCCGGCCGCTGCCCTGCGCCCAGGAGTCGACCACCGCCACGCCCAGCGGGCCCGCGGCGTGCCCGGCCAGCCACGGCGCGAGCTCCCCCGCGCCCAGCACGGCACCGTCCACCTCGGCCCCGGCGGCCGGCGGCGCCTCCTCCGCGGCGGCCTCCCCGCCCGGGTCGGCGGCCAGCAGCCGGTCCCGCAGACCCTGGTTGCGGATCTCCAGGCCCTCCAGGAACGCGGTCAGCGCCGTGCGGTCGTACGCCACCCGGGCCAGGCCCTCCGGGCCCACCGGCAGCGCCACGTCCCGCACCATCTCGGTGAGGCGGCGGTTGAGCTTGACGGCCTCCAGGTGGTCCCGGAGGTTCTGCCCGGCCTTGCCCTTGACCTCCTCGACCCGCTCCACCAGCTCCGCGAACGAACCGAACTGATTGATCCACTTCGCGGCGGTCTTCTCGCCGACGCCCGGGATGCCCGGGAGGTTGTCCGACGGGTCACCGCGCAGCGCGGCGAAGTCCGGGTACTGCGAGGGGCTCAGGCCGTACTTCTCCTGGACCTTCTCCGGCGTGAAGCGCGTCAGCTCCGAGACACCCTTCGTCGGATAGAGCACCGTGACGTCGTCGGAGACCAGCTGGAAGGAGTCGCGGTCACCCGTGACGATCGAGACGTGGAAACCCGCCGCCTCGGCCTGCGTGGCCAGCGTGGCGATCACGTCGTCGGCCTCGAAGCCGTCGACCGCGAAGCGCGGCACCTTCATCGCGTCGAGCAACTCGCCGATCAGCTCGACCTGGCCCTTGAACTCGTCGGGCGTCTTGGACCGCGTCGCCTTGTACTCGGGGAACTCGTCGGAGCGCCACGTCTTACGGGAGACGTCGAACGCCACCGCGAAATGCGAAGGCTTCTCGTCACGCAGCGTGTTCGCCAGCATGGACGCGAAGCCGTACACCGCGTTCGTCGGCTGGCCGGCCACCGTCGTGAAATTCTCCGCGGGCAGCGCGAAGAACGCCCGGTACGCCATGGAGTGCCCGTCCATCAGAAGCAGGCGGGGGCGACCTCCCTCCGCTGCCTCGGTGCCGGTCTCTGCGCTCATCTTCGTTCCCTTCGCTGCCACGCCCCCGATCCTGCCACGGCCCACTGACAATCCGGGCCACACCGCCCTGGCCACCCACCCTCCCGGGGAGCCCGCGGGCGGCCCCGTGACAGGATCGGCACCGCATACACGAGCACGCCCGCACCGACCGTTTCCGAACCGACCGCTCAAAGGGGAGCGAGATGGCAGCCAAGCCGCCGACAGGCGATCCGGTCCAGGACGCACCCGACGTCACCGCCCCGCAGCACGCCGCGGCCGGCCTGCCGGCCATCGCGCACACGCTGCGCATCGCGCAACAGCAGATGGGCGTCCGGCGCACGGCCCTCACCCTCCTCAAGGTCAACCAGAAGGACGGCTTCGACTGCCCCGGCTGCGCCTGGCCCGAGCCGGACAAGCGGCACGCCGCGGAATTCTGCGAGAACGGCGCCAAGGCCGTCGCCGAGGAAGCCACCCTGCGCCGCGTCACCCCCGACTTCTTCGCCGCGCACCCCGTCTCCGACCTCGCCGGCCGCAGCGGCTACTGGCTCGGCCAGCAAGGCCGGCTCACCCAGCCGATGTACCTCGCCGAGGGCTCCGACACCTACGAGCCGGTGTCCTGGGAACGGGCCTTCGACATCGTCGCCGACGAGCTCACCGCGCTCTCCTCCCCCGACGAGGCGGTCTTCTACACCTCGGGCCGCACCAGCAACGAGGCCGCGTTCCTCTACCAGCTCTTCGCCCGCGAGTTCGGCACCAACAACCTGCCGGACTGCTCCAACATGTGCCACGAGTCCTCCGGCTCCGCCCTTACGGAGACCATCGGCGTCGGCAAGGGCAGCGTCCTCCTGGAGGACCTCTACAAGGCCGACCTGATCATCGTCGCCGGCCAGAACCCCGGCACCAACCACCCCCGCATGCTCAGCGCCCTGGAGAAGGCCAAGGCCGGCGGCACGAAGATCATCACGGTCAACCCGCTCCCCGAAGCGGGCATGGAACGCTTCAAGAACCCCCAGAACGCCCGCGGCCTCGCCGCCGGCGGCACCCCGCTCACGGACCTCTTCCTCCAGGTCCGCCTCGGCGGCGACCAGGCCCTCTTCCGCGCCCTCAACAAGCTCGTCCTGGAGACCGAGGGCGCCGTCGACACCGCCTTCGTCGAGGAGCACACCCACGGCTTCGAGGAGTTCGCCCGCGCCGCCCGCGCCGCCGACTGGGACGAGACCCTCCGCGCCACCGGCCTGACCCGCGAGGAGATCGAGGCCGCCCTCGCCATGATCCTCGCCTCCCGCCGCACCATCGTCTGCTGGGCCATGGGCCTCACCCAGCACAAGCACGCCGTCCCCACCATCCGGGAGGTCGTCAACCTCCTCCTCCTGCGCGGCGACATCGGCCGCCCCGGCGCCGGCGTCTGCCCCGTCCGCGGCCACAGCAACGTCCAGGGCGACCGCACCATGGGCATCTTCGAACGCCCCGCCCCCGCCTTCCTCGACGCCCTGGAGAAGGAGTTCGGCTTCGCCCCGCCCCGCGAGCACGGCCTGGACGTCGTCCGCGCCATCCGCGCCCTCCGCGACGGCGAGGCGAAGGTCTTCTTCGCCATGGGCGGCAACTTCGTCTCCGCCACCCCCGACACCGACGTCACCGAGGCCGCCGTCCGCCGCGCCCGCCTCACCGTCCACGTCTCCACCAAGCTCAACCGCTCGCACGTGGTCACCGGCGCCCGCGCCCTCATCCTCCCCACCCTCGGCCGCACCGAGCGCGACCGGCAGGCCGCCGGCGACCAGTTCGTCACCGTCGAGGACTCCATGGGCATGGTCCACGCCTCACGCGGCCGGCTGCGCCCCGCGAGCCCCGCCCTCCTCTCCGAGCCCGCCATCGTCTGCCGCCTCGCCCGCCGCGTCCTCGGCACCGCCAGCGCCACCCCGTGGGAGGAGTTCGAGAAGGACTACGGCACCGTCCGCGACCGCATCGCGCGCGTCGTCCCCGGCTTCGAGGACTTCAACGCCCGCGTCGCCCGCCCCGGCGGCTTCACCCTCCCCCACGCCCCCCGCGACGAACGCCGGTTCCCCACCGCCACCGGCAAGGCCAACTTCACCGCCGCCCCGGTCGAGTACCCGCGCGCGCCCGAAGGCCGGCTCCTCCTCCAGACACTCCGCTCGCACGACCAGTACAACACCACCATCTACGGCCTCGACGACCGCTACCGCGGCATCAAGAACGGCCGCCGCGTGGTCCTCGTCAACCCCGACGACGCCCGCGAACTCGACCTCGCCGACGGCTCGTACGCCGACCTCGTCAGCGAGTGGACGGACGGCACCGAGCGCCGCGCGCCCGGCTTCCGCGTCGTCCACTACCCCACCGCCCGGGGCTGCGCCGCCGCCTACTACCCCGAGACCAACGTCCTCGTCCCCCTGGACCACACCGCCGACACCAGCAACACCCCCGCCAGCAAGTCCCTGGTGATCAGGGTGGAGCCGAACCGGCCCGGGTCCGCCTGACCCCCGGCCCCGGGCGGGGCCCGGAGCCGTCCGGGCACCACCCCGACCGGCCGTCAGGCCTGTTCACCTGATAAGACGTTCACCAGCGTTCAAGGAAACGTTCAGCACGCAACGAGCAAGGACGATCGGAGCACGTCATGGGTGAGCAGACCGGGACCACGTTCCCTCAGGAGGTCCTGGACCAGTGGACGGGCAGCGGGCTGGACCTGCCCGCCCTGTTCTCCGCCGGGCACCTCGGCGAGCGCATGAGCGTCCGGGTCGTCGAGGCCTCGCCCGACCGCGTGGTCGGCACCATGCCCGTCGAGGGCAACACCCAGCCGTACGGGCTGCTGCACGGCGGCGCCTCCGCCGTGCTCGCCGAGACCCTCGGCTCCGTCGGCGCGATGCTGCACGGCGGCCCCGGCCGGATCGCCGTGGGCGTCGACCTCAACTGCACCCACCACCGCGGCGCCCGCTCCGGGCTGGTCACCGGCGTGGCCACCCCCGTGCACCGGGGCCGCTCCACCGCCACGTACGAGATCGTCATCACCGACGAGCAGGGCAAGCGCGTATGCAGCGCCCGCCTCACCTGCCTCATCCGTGACACCGACGAGGGCCGCCCCACCAGCTGAGACCCTCCTCGCACGTCACCGTGCGTGACATCGCCATGAAGCGGCGGCCGGGATTCCACATTCCCGGCCGCCGCTTTCGCGATCTTTCCGGCCACCCGGCGACCGCGCGACGATCACGACACCCGGCCCACGCCCCGCGCCACCCCCGACGCATTAGCGGAACTACACCTTCCCGACCACCTGATGCCTGATCCCTCCCCAAACACCCGGACTGTCCGATCACCTTCACTACACAGAAGTCACTGGAGTGACCTACGCCATAACAAGACAGTCACATCATGGCCAGCACCTCTGCCCCGCGCCGCCGCACACCCTTAGAGTCACGGCCAGTCACGACCCGCCGGGCGGCCCGCACGCCACCACACCGTCCCGCACCGCCCGGCACGCGCCACGGCACCTCAGCAGAGGGGGCCTCGCCAGGGAAGGGAATCACCGTGCGACACCGTTCCTTGCTCATCCTCACCACCGCGCTCACCACCGGGGCCCTCACCCTGAGCGCCTGCGGATCGCGCGACGACAAAGGCGACGACGGAAACACCGAAGGCAAGAAGACCACCGTCGTGATCGGCCTGGACGCCCCGCTCACCGGCGACCTCTCCGCCCTCGGCCAAGGCATCAAGAACTCCGCCGAACTCGCCCTGAACAACGCCAACAAGACCAAGGAAGTCCCCGGCGTCACCTTCGAGTTCCGCGCCCTCGACGACCAGGCCCAGCCCACCTCCGGCCAGCAGAACGCCACCAAACTCGCCGGCGACAAACAAGTCCTCGGCATCGTCGGCCCGCTCAACTCCAGCGTCGCCCAGTCGATGCAACAGGTCGCCCAGTCCAACAACATCGCACTCATATCCCCCGCCAACACCACCCCCGACCTCACCCAGGGCAAGGACTGGAAACAGGACAAGCGCAAACGCCAGTTCAGCACCTACTTCCGCACCTCCACCACCGACGAGGTCCAAGGCTCCTTCGGCGGCAAATACGCCTACGAGAACATCAAGGCCAAGACCGTCTACGTCATCGACGACCAGAAGACCTACGGCGTCGGCCTCGCCGCCGCCTTCTCCGCCAAATTCACCGCACTCGGCGGCAAGGTAGTCGGCACCGAACACGTCAACCCCGAGGACCGCGACTTCAAGGCCATCGTCTCCAAAGCCAAGACCGCAAACCCCGACCTCGTCTTCTACGGCGGCGAATACCCCGCCTCCGCCCCCCTGAGCCAGCAACTCAAGGACGGCGGCGTCAAAGCCCCCCTCATGGGCGGCGACGGCATGTACAGCGGCGACTACATCACCCTCAACAAGAAATCCGCCGGCGACTACGCCACCTCCGTCGGCAAACCCGTCGAACAACTCGACTCCGCCAAGAAGTTCATCGCCGACTACAAAACCGCCGGCTACAAAGACCGCTACGAGGCCTACGGAGGCTCCACCTACGACGCCACCTGGGCCCTCGTCCAAGCCGTCAAAGCCGTCACCACCGCCAACGACGGCAAACTGCCCTCCGACGCCCGCGCCAAAGTCGTCGACGCCCTCAACAAAGTCAAATTCGACGGCGTGACCGGCCCCGTCTCCTTCGACAAATACGGCGACACCACCAACACCCTGATCACCGCCTACCAGGTCGACGCCAACCAGTGGAAATCCCGCTACAGCGCCGAATACAAGGGCTGACCCCGCCGTCCCGGCCGTACGGGCCACCTCCCCGTACCGCCCCGCACCACCCCACCATCGACGGCCGCGCCGCGCGGGCGACCCCACAGGCGACCCCGCACGGCCCCCGGGACCGGTCCCCCGCACCCCTTCCACCCACGGAGGCCCAGCGGTGCACGAACTGCCGCAACAGCTGGCCAACGGACTCATCCTCGGCGCGATGTACGGACTCATCGCGATCGGCTACACGATGGTCTACGGCATCGTCCAGCTCATCAACTTCGCCCACGGCGAGATCTTCATGGTCGGCGGCTTCGGCGCCCTGACCGCCTACCTCACCCTCCCCGACGGCACCGCCCTCGCCCTCGCCCTCCCCCTCATGGTCCTCGGCGGCGTCCTCGCCTCCGTCGCCATCGGCGTCGCCGCCGAACGCTTCGCCTACCGCCCCCTGCGCGGCGCCCCCCGCCTCGCCCCCCTCATCACCGCCATCGGCCTCTCCATCGCCCTCCAGCAAGCCATCTGGAAGTGGTACCCCGACGCCAAGAAAGCCCGCGTCTTCCCCCAGTTCAAAGGCGAATCCCTCGACATCCTCGGCGTCACCGTCCAACGCGGCGAACTCTTCCTCCTCGCCGCCGCACCCCTCTGCATGCTCGCCCTCGGCCTCTTCGTCGCCCGCACCCGCACCGGCCGCGGCATGCAAGCCACCGCCCAGGACCCCGACACCGCCAAGCTCATGGGCATCAACACCGACCGCATCATCGTCATCGCCTTCGCCATCGGCGCCGCCTTCGCCGCGATCGCCGCCGTCGCCCACGGCCTCAAATACGGCCAGGTCGACTTCCGCATGGGCTTCATCACCGGCCTCAAGGCCTTCACCGCCGCCGTCCTCGGCGGCATCGGCAACATCTACGGCGCCATGCTCGGCGGCGTCGTCCTCGGCGTCGCCGAAGCCCTCGCCACCGGCTACATCGAGGAGATCCCCGGCATGACCCAGTTCGGCGGCGGCTCCTGGAAAGACGTCTGGGCCTTCGTCCTCCTCATCCTCGTCCTGCTGCTCAGGCCCCAGGGCCTGCTCGGCGAACGCGTCGCGGACAGGGCGTGACCACCATGCCGGACCAACTCCTGCGCCTCCCCGCCGCCCGCGCCCTCACCCTCACCGGCGCCGCCCTCACCATCCTCTCCACCTTCCTCGCCTGGACCTGGACCACCGCCTTCCCCGGCAACCTCACCGTCAACGGCTACCCCGGCGGCCTCCAGACCATCACCCTCACCGGCGGCATCCTCACCCTCCTCCACGCCCTCGCCGGACACCACATCCGCGGCCTCCGCTGGCTCGCCCCCGCCGGAACCACCGCCCCCACCGTCCTCCTCGCCCTCGGCACCCTCGCCACCACCTGGTACACCCTCGGCGCCATCACCACCGACCTCGGCGGCCTCGCCCACCTCGAACCCGGCGCCTACGCCGCCGCGGCCGCCACCCTCCTCACCCTCGCCGGAGCCCTCGCCCTCCCCACCGACCGGCAGAACACCGAAACCACCAACCACACGGGAAACACCGAAAGCAACGGCAGCACCAACAGCACAGACACCCCAACCACCCCAGAAACCCACCCCAACGCCTGGCGCCGCTTCCGCCACACCCTCACCACCGGCCGCGCACCCCGGCCCACCCCACTCCCCACCTGGGCCGAAATCCTCGTCATCGCCGCCGCCTTCGCCCTCGGCCTCGCCGTCTTCACCTACGGCATCGACACCGAATACGGCGAACTCTTCGTCGGCTACCTCCTCCTCGCCGTCTTCACCCTCACCGCACTCGGCCGCTCCGGACTCACCTCACGCCTCACCACCCTCACCGCCAAACACCGCAACATCACCCTCGCCGCCGCGTTCACCGCCGCCGCCTGCTTCCCCTTCCTCCAGACCAACGACGCCTACGCCAACCTCGCCACCAGCATCCTGATCTTCGCCACCGTCGCCCTCGGCCTCAACGTCGTCGTCGGCCTCGCCGGCCTCCTCGACCTCGGCTACGTCGCCTTCCTCGGCGTCGGCGCCTACGCGGCCGCCCTCGTCTCCGGCTCCCCCGAATCCGCCGTCGGCGTCCACTTCCCCTTCTGGGCCGCCGTCCTCACCGGCATCGGCGCCTCCCTCGTCTTCGGCGTCCTCATCGGAGCCCCCACCCTCCGCCTCCGCGGCGACTACCTCGCCATCGTCACCCTCGGCTTCGGCGAGATCTTCCGCATCACCATGCTCAACCTCAACGGAAAAACCGGACCCGACATCACCAACGGCTCCATGGGCATCCCCAACATCCCCGAACTCGACCTCTTCGGCTTCGACTTCGGCCGCACCCACGACATCCTCGGCATCCCCATCGGCCGCTTCGGCAACTACTACCTCCTGATGCTCCTCGCCACCCTCCTCGTCGTCCTCGTCTTCCGCCGCGCCGCCGAATCCCGCATCGGCCGCGCCTGGGTCGCCATCCGCGAGGACGAGACCGCCGCCACCGCCATGGGCATCAACGCCTTCCGCCTCAAACTCCTCGCCTTCGCCCTCGGCGCCGCCCTCGCCGGACTCGCCGGCACCGTCCACGCCCACGTCATCACCACCGCCACCCCCGACCAGTACCAGTTCGCCGGCACCGTCCCACCCAACTCCGCCTTCCTCCTCGCCGCCGTCATCCTCGGCGGCATGGGCACCATCAGCGGACCCGTCGTCGGCGCCGCCCTGCTCTACCTCATCCCGAACAAGATGGACTTCATGCAGGACTACCAGCTGCTCCTCTTCGGCCTCGCCCTCATCCTGCTGATGCGCTTCCGCCCCGAAGGCATGGTCGCCGACCGCAGGAAACAGCTCGAATTCCACGAGACCGGGCAACTGGACGTACCCGAACAAGGCCTCCCCGACGGGGCGGTCGGCGTCACCAAAGCGGAGGCGTGACCGCCATGACCACCACCGCGACCACACCCGCCCCCACACCCACCGACGGCACCCCCGTCCTCACCGCCACCGGCGTCACCATGCGCTTCGGCGGACTCACCGCCGTACGCGCCGTCGACCTCACCGTCTCCACCCAGGAAATCGTCGGCCTCATAGGCCCCAACGGCGCCGGCAAAACCACCTTCTTCAACTGCCTCACCGGCCTCTACATCCCCACAGAAGGCACCGTCACCTACCGCGACACCGTCCTCCCACCCAAACCCCACCTCGTCACCAAAGCCGGCATCGCCCGCACCTTCCAGAACATCCGCCTCTTCGCCAACATGACCGTCCTCGAAAACGTCCTCGTCGGCCGCCACACCCGCACCCACGAAGGCCTCTTCGCCGCACTCCTCCGCACCCCCCGCTTCCACCGCGCCGAAACCGCCTCCACCCACCGCGCCATGGAACTCCTCGACTTCACCGGCCTCGCCCCCAAAGCCGACCACCTCGCCCGCAACCTCCCCTACGGCGAACAGCGCAAGCTGGAGATCGCCCGCGCCCTCGCCAGCGACCCCGGCCTGCTCCTCCTCGACGAACCCACCGCCGGCATGAACCCCCAGGAGACCCGCGCCACCGAGACCCTCGTCCGCGCCATCCGCGCCCAGGGCACCGCCGTCCTCGTCATCGAGCACGACATGCGCTTCATCTTCAACCTCTGCGACCGCGTCGCCGTCCTCGTCCAGGGCGAGAAACTCGTCGAAGGCACCTCCGACGTCGTCCAAGCCGACGAACGCGTCGTCGCCGCCTACCTCGGCACACCCTTCGAGGGCGCGCCGGGCCAGGAGGAACTCGCCGAGGTCGAGGCCGCGGAGGCCGGAGCGGGCACGGGCACGGGCACGGTCGGCGAAACCGGCGCCCGGACGGAGGAGGACCGATGACCGCCCCCCTCCTGGAGGTGGCGAACCTCCGCGTCGCCTACGGCAAGATCGAAGCCGTCAAAGGCATCTCCTTCACCGTCGAGGCCGGCCAGGTCGTCACCCTCATCGGCACCAACGGCGCCGGCAAGACCACGACCCTCCGCACCCTCTCCGGCCTCCTCAAACCCCTCGCGGGCACCGTCCGCTTCGACGGCCGGCCGCTGGCCGGCGTCCCCGCCCACAAGATCGTCGCCCTCGGCCTCGCCCACTCCCCCGAGGGCCGGCACATCTTCCCCCGCCTCACCATCGCCGAGAACCTCCAGCTGGGAGCCTTCCTACGCAAGGACGGCGCGGCCATCGACCGGGACGTCCGGCACGTCTACGAGCTCTTCCCGATCCTCGGCGAACGCGCGAAACAGGCCTCCGGCACCCTCTCCGGCGGCGAGCAGCAGATGCTCGCCATGGGCAGGGCCCTGATGTCCCGCCCCAAGCTCCTCATGCTCGACGAGCCGTCCATGGGCCTCTCCCCGATCATGATGCAGAAGATCATGGAGACCATCACCGAGCTCAAGGCCTCCGGCACCACGATCCTGCTCGTCGAGCAGAACGCCCAGGCCGCGCTGTCCCTGGCCGACCACGGCCACGTCATGGAGACCGGCCGCATCGTCCTGTCCGGGACGGGCACGGACCTGCTCCACGACGAGTCGGTGCGCAAGGCGTACCTGGGCGAGGACTGAGCGGCGGGCCGCGCCCCGGAACGCGCGCAAGGGGCCCGCGTCCGGTTTGCGGACACGGGCCCCTCCGTGATGTCACACGCTCCGGGCGCTACCCCTTCGCCTTCTTCTCCGCGGCGTCCTCGATGACCGCCTCGGCGACCTGCTGCATCGACATGCGGCGGTCCATCGACGTCTTCTGGATCCAGCGGAACGCGGCCGGCTCCGTCAGCCCGTACTGGGTCTGGAGCACGCTCTTCGCCCGGTCCACGAGCTTGCGCGTCTCCAGCCGCTGCGAGAGGTCGGCGACCTCCTGCTCCAGGGCCTTCAGCTGGGTGAACCGCGAGACGGCCATCTCGATGGCCGGGACGACGTCGCTCTTGCTGAACGGCTTCACCAGGTACGCCATGGCACCGGCGTCCCGGGCCCGCTCCACGAGCTCGCGCTGCGAGAAGGCGGTGAGCATCAGCACGGGCGCGATGGAGTCCCCGGCGATCTGCTCGGCGGCGGAGATCCCGTCGAGGACGGGCATCTTCACATCGAGGATGACCAGGTCGGGCTTGTGCTCCCGCGCCAGCGCGACGGCGGTCTCACCGTCCCCGGCCTCACCCACGACGGAGTAGCCCTCCTCCTCCAGCATCTCTTTGAGGTCGAGCCGGATGAGGGCCTCGTCCTCGGCGATCACGACGCGGGTGGTGTGCGGAGGGGTGTGCGGCTGCTCGTCGTCGACGGGCGGCGTGGGCTCGGCGGCGGTCACGGGTCTCCTCATCCAGGGCAGGTGGTGCCCCATGAGCCTACCTAGTCCGGTATGTTTGAGCAGCGGAGGGGTATACACTCTCCTTGGATTGCAAGGCCCCGGTAGCCCAATTGGTGAGAGGCAATGGATTCAAAACCCATCCAGTGTCGGTTCGAGTCCGACTCGGGGCACTCCACCTTCAAATCGAAGGTTCGCTGAGAATCCAACCGTTGGCGATCTTCACTCGCCTCGGTGAACATGGCTTCGATTCCACCCATGGCGGCAGGGAATCAGCCAAGCTCACGAACGTGTACGACAACGCAACGCGTCAACGTGCTCTCGCGCTCGTCCGCCAAGGCCGCAGCCTCAACTCCGTGAGCAAGCAGACCGGCATATCCCGTCACGCGATCCGCAGCTGGCAGGAGAGACTCACCCCCCTCACCCGTACGACCGAGTGTTCGGTGTGCGACGCCGGGCAGCCGCCTACGGACCACGCCGCCTACGTCTACTTACTGGGCCTCTATCTTGGTGACGGCTGCCTGAGCGCCGGACGGCGCGGCGTCTATGCCTTACGTATCGCGTGCGCGGACGCGTGGCCCGGCCTCATCAAGTCCTGCCGGGACGCCATGGCGAGCGTTCGTCCGGCGAACAAGGTGTGCGTCATCCGCAAGCAGGGCTGCGTCATGGTGACGAGTTACAGCAAGCACTGGCCCTGCCTGTTCCCTCAGCACGGGCCCGGGAAGAAGCACGAGCGTCCGATCGCCCTCGCCCCCTGGCAGCGGGACCTCGTGGACAGCCACCCCTGGGAGTTCATCCGTGGGCTCATCCATTCCGACGGCTGCCGCATCACCAACTGGACCGTCCGCCTCGTGGGCGGTGAGCGGAAGCGCTACGAGTACACGAGGTACTTCTTCACGAACAAGTCCGACGACATCCGCGATCTCTACTGCGAGACCCTCGACAAGGTCGGCGTCGAGTGGAAGATGACCCGCCGCGGCAAGGACCCCTTCAACATCTCCGTGGCCCGCCGCGACTCCGTCGCGCTCATGGACCTCTGCGTCGGCCCCAAGCACTGACCACCTCCCTCACTCCTCCCCGATGTGGTGCACCCGCACAAGATTCGTCGTCCCCGCCACCCCGGGCGGCGACCCCGCCGTGATGATCACCATGTCCCCCTTCCGGCAGCGACCGATCCGCAGCAGGTACTCGTCCACCTGATCCACCATCTCGTCCGTCGTCTGCACCATCGGCCCCAGGAACGTCTCCACGCCCCACGTCAGATTGAGCTGCGAGCGCGTCGCCGGCTCGGGCGTGAAGGCCAGCAGCGGGATCGGTGAGCGGTACCGCGAGAGGCGGCGGACGGTGTCACCGGATTGGGTGAAGGCGACCAGGTACTTGGCGCCCAGGAAGTCGCCCATCTCGGCTGCGGCGCGGGCGACGGAGCCGCCCTGGGTGCGGGGCTTGCTGCGTTCGGTCAGTGGGGGGAGGCCCTTGGCGAGGACGTCCTCCTCGGCGGCGGCCACGATGCGGCCCATGGTCTTGACCGTCTCGACCGGGTATTTGCCCACGCTGGTCTCGCCGCTCAGCATCACCGCGTCCGTGCCGTCGATGACGGCGTTGGCGACGTCCGAGGCCTCCGCGCGGGTGGGGCGGGAGGCGTCGATCATGGAGTCCAGCATCTGGGTGGCGACGATCACCGGCTTGGCGTTGCGCTTGGCGAGCTTGATGGCCCGCTTCTGGACGATCGGGACCGTTTCCAGGGGCATTTCGACGCCGAGGTCACCGCGGGCCACCATGATCCCGTCGAACGCGTCGACGATGCCGTCGAGGTTCTGGACGGCCTGGGGCTTCTCGATCTTGGCGATGACGGGGAGGCGGCGGCCCTCCTGGTCCATGACGCGGTGGACGTCGCGGATGTCGGCCGCGCTGCGGACGAAGGAGAGGGCGATGATGTCGGCGCCGGTCCGGATCGCCCAGCGGAGGTCTTCGACGTCCTTGTGGGAGAGGGCGGGGACGGAGACGGCGACGCCGGGGAGGTTGAGGCCCTTGTGGTCGGAGACCATGCCGCCCTCGATGACGATGGTGCGGACGCGCGGTCCGTCGACCTCGGTGACCTCAAGGGTGACGCGGCCGTCGTCGACGAGGATGCGCTCGCCCTTGGTGACGTCGGCGGCGAGGCCGTCGTAGGTGGTGCCGCAGGAGTGGCGGTCGCCCTCGGCGCCCTCCTCGACGGTGATGGTGAATTCGTCGCCGCGTTCAAGGAGTACAGGACCTTCGCGGAACCTGCCCAGGCGGATCTTCGGACCTTGAAGGTCGGCGAGGATGCCGATGTTGCGGCCGGTTTCGTCGGCCGCCTTGCGTACGCGCTGGTACCGCGCCTCGTGCTCGACGTACGTGCCGTGGCTGAGGTTGAAGCGGGCGACGTCCATGCCGGCTTCGACGAGTGCCTTGATCTGCTCGTACGAATCGGTGGCGGGTCCCAGGGTGCAGACGATTTTCGCTCGGCGCATGGCACGACCTTATGACCTACCGGCGGGTAGAGAATTGGCCGCCGCCAACTGCCCAACGTCCGTTTGGTAAAAGCTTGTTGACATCTACTGAAACGTGCGCGGGGGTGCTCCGATGAGCGCTTTCAGAGGGCCGGCGGGGTCATCGTCAACCGGGCGTTGACCTGTGCGTAGACGGTCTGGCGCTGGGGTTCGAGATCGAGTGCGGGGGCGGCTTCCGGGGCTCCGCCGAAGCCGGCCGCGCGGGACATTCCCACGACCGGGGGCATACCGCCGAAGGAGGCGTTCTCCGCGCCTTCGTCGGCGAGCTCCAGGAGGGCGACCAGCCGGGCGCCGAGGGCGTCGGCGTATTCGCGGGCGCGCCGCACGGCGTCCTGTACGGCCTGCCGGCGGGCTTCGCGGTGGGCGGGTGAGTCGGGGCGCAGGGCCCACCAGGGGCCGTCGACGCGGGTGAGGTCGAGGGCGGCGAGGCGGGTGGTGAGTTCGCCGAGGGTGGTGAAGTCGCTGAGGGTGGCGGTGTGGTGGACGGTGCCGTGGTAGGCGCGGACGCGTTCGCCGCGGCTCTTCTCGGAGAGCTGGGGGGTGAGGGTGAAGGTGCCGGTCTCGATGCGTTCGACGGCGTCGCCGGTGGTGGTCTTGAGGAGGTCGAGGACCTGGTTGTTGCGGCGGGTGAGGTCGGTGAGGGTGGTGTCGCGGTCGGTGTTGCGGGCGGTGACGGTGATGCCGAGGTGGGCGATCTCGGGGTCGACCTCCAGGCGGGCCTCGCCGCGTACGGCGATGCGGGGGTGTTCGGGGGTGCCGTAGGGCAGGGGCTGGGGGGCGTGCTGGGGTGTGGGCGGGTGTGTGGGCTCGGGTGTGGTCATGGGGTCATGGTGGCAGCCGGGCCGGTCGCCCGGGAGTCACCGGATCGCAACCTTGCGGGGGTGTTGTGGGCGGGGGTGCCGCGGTCAGAATCTACGCGCGTTGTCAGTCACTGGAATGGGGAGATGAAGTGCCGCTGAACCGGAGAAACTTTCTGGGGCGTACCGCCGCGACGGGTGCGGGGGTCGCGCTCGTGGGCTCGGTGGGGGTGGTGGGGGCCGGTCCGGCCGCGGCGCTCGGGTCGGACCGTGGGAAGCGGCGTTACGCGTTCACGGTGATGGGGACGACGGATCTGCACGGGAACGTCTTCAACTGGGACTACTTCACGGATGCGGAGTTCGACGACAAGGCGCACAACGATGTGGGTCTGGCGAAGATATCGACGCTGGTGAATGAGGTGCGGGAGGCGAAGGGGCGGCGGAATACGCTGCTCATCGACGCGGGCGACACGATTCAGGGTACGCAGTTGTCGTACTACTACGCCAAGGTGGATCCGATCACGCGGAAGCACGGTCCGGTGCATCCGATGGCGCAGGCGATGAACGCGATCGGTTATGACGCGGCGGCGCTGGGGAACCACGAGTTCAATTACGGCATACCGGTGCTGCGGAAGTTCGAGGAGCAGTGTGATTTTCCGCTGCTGGGGGCGAACGCGCTGGATGCGAAGACGTTGCGGCCGGCGTTCGCGCCGTATGTGATGAAGCGGGTGCGGACGCCGTTCGGCCGTGATGTGAAGGTGGCGGTGCTGGGGTTGACCAACCCGGGGATCGCGATCTGGGACAAGGCGAATGTCCAGGGGAAGATGACGTTCCCGGGGTTGGAGGAGCAGGCGGCGAAGTGGGTGCCGCGGCTTCGGTCGATGGGCGCGGATGTGGTGATCGTGTCTGCGCATTCGGGTTCGAGCGGTACGTCCTCGTACGGTGACCAGTTGCCGCATGTGGAGAACGCGGCGGCGCTGGTGGCGGAGCAGGTGCCGGGTATCGACGCGATTCTGGTGGGTCACGCGCACACGGAGATTCCCGAGTACCGGGTGGTGAACAAGAAGACGGGCAAGGAGGTCGTGCTTTCGGAGCCGTTGAAGTGGGGGCAGCGGCTGACGTTGTTCGACTTCGGTCTGGTGTGGGAGCGGGGTTGCTGGCGGGTGGAGTCGGTGTCGGCGAAGGTGCTGAATTCCAATACGGTGCCGGAGGACAAGAAGATCACCGGGTTGCTGCGCGATGAGCACGAGAAGGTCGTGGCGTATGTGAATCAGGTGATCGGTACGTCGACGGCGGCGATGGGTGCGGCGGAGGCTCCGTTCAAGGACACGCCGATCATCGATTTCATCAATCATGTGCAGGCGGAGACGGTGCGGGGGGCGCTGGCGGGGACGGCGTACGCGTCGTTGCCGGTGCTGTCGCAGGCGTCGTGCTTCTCGCGTACGGCGGCGGTGCCGGCGGGCAGGGTGACGATCCGTGAGGTGGCGGGGCTGTATCCGTTCGAGAACACGCTGGAGGCGCGGGTGCTGACGGGTGCGCAGCTGCGGGAGTATCTGGAGTTCTCGGCGCGGTATTACGTGCGGACGCCGGCGGGTGGTGCGGTGGATCCGGCGAAGCTGACGAACGCGGAGGGCATTCCGGATTACAACTATGACGCGGTCAGCGGCCTCTCCTACGAGATCGACATCGCGAAGGCGCCGGGGGCGCGGGTGACGAAGTTGTCGTTCGACGGGAGGCCGCTGGATGACGCGGCGCAGTTCGTGCTGGCGGTGAACAATTACCGGGCGAGTGGTGGGGGGAATTTCCCGCACATCGCGCGGGCGAAGCAGGTGTGGGCGAATTCGGAGGAGATCCGTAACACGATCATCTCGTGGGTGAAGGCCCAGGGGTCGATCGATGTGGGCCGGTTCGGGTCAGTGGACTGGAAGCTGACGCGGGATGGTGCGCCGGTCTTCTGATGAGGTGCGCTGGGGTCGTGGCTGTGGTCGCGGTTCCAGTCCGAAGGTGGTGAAGGCGGTCCGCTCCGGGAGGGGGTAGACCGTCTTCTTCATGAGGGCGTTGAGGATGACGGCGCTGCGCCAGGCGGCGAGGCCGAGGTCGGGGGTGCCGACGCCGTGGGTGTGCTGTTCGGCGTTCTGGACGTGGACGGCGCCGGTGACGAGGGGGTCGAGGACGAGGCGGTGGTGTTCGTCGATCCGGGGGCGGTCGCTGTGGTCGCGGCGGATGTAGGGGTCGAGGGCGGCGAGGAGGGTCTCGGTGCGGCGTTCGCGGTAGCCGGTGGCGAGGACGACGGCGTCGGTGGTGATGCGGGAGCGGGCGCCTTGCTGGGCGTGTTCGAGGTGGAGTTCGACGCGGGTGGTGCCGACGCGGCCGGCGGTGCGGACGAAGACGCCGGGGGTGAGGACGGTGTCGGGCCAGCCGCCGTGGAGGCTGCGGCGGTAGAGCTCTTCGTGGATGTCGGAGAGGGTGCCGGCGGCGATGCCGCGGTGGAGTTGCCACTGCTGGGGCAGGAGCTGGTTGCGGACGGATTCGGGGAGGGCGTGGAAGTAGCGGGTGTAGTCGGGGGTGAACTGTTCGAGGCCGAGCTTGCTGTATTCCATGGGGGCGAAGGCGGGGGTGCGGGCCAGCCAGTGGAGTTTCTCGCGGCCGGCGGGGCGGTTGCGGAGGAGGTCGAGGAAGACCTCGGCGCCGGACTGGCCGGATCCGATGACGGTGATGTGGTCGGCGGCGAGGATGCGCTCGCGGTGGTCGAGGTAGTCGGCGGAGTGGATGACGGGGACGGTGGGGGCTTCGGCGAGGGGGCGGAGGGGTTCGGGGATGTGGGGGGTGGTGCCGACGCCGAGGACGAGGTTGCGGGCGTAGGCGCGGCCGAGGGCTTCGGCTTCGCCGTCGGCGTCGAGCTGGGTGTAGTCGATCTCGAAGAGGTTGCGTTCGGGGTTCCAGCGGAGGGCGTCGATCTGGTGGCCGAAGTGGAGGTCGGGGAGGGATTGGCTGACCCAGCGGCAGTAGGCGTCGTATTCGGCGCGCTGGATGTGGGAGCGCTCGGCGAAGTAGAAGGGGTAGAGGCGTTCCCGGGTCTTGAGGTAGTTGAGGAAGCTCCAGGGGCTGGTGGGGTCGGCGAGGGTGACGAGGTCGGCGAGGTAGGGGACCTGGAGGCTGGTGCCGTCGATGAGGAGGCCGGGGTGCCAGCGGAAGGTGGGGGTCTGGTCGTAGAAGGCGGTGCGGAGGCCGGGGATGCCGTGGGCGAGGGCGGCGAGGGAGAGGTTGAAGGGGCCGATGCCGATGCCGGCGAGGTCGAGGGGCTGGTCGGGGGTGGTGCGGGGGCCGTTCGCGGGGGTGGTGTCGGGGTGGGTGCCGGTGCCGGAGGTGGAGCCGTTGGGCGGGGTTTCGGGGGTGCCGGTGGTGTTGTTCGGTGGTTTCGGGGCGCTCATCGGGGTGTTTGGCCTTTCTTGTGGGGGGTGGTCGTGGTGGGGCCGGCCGGGGTGCCGGTGCGGAGGGGCCGGGCGCCGGAGGGAGCTCGTGCGGGCGCGCCCGGGGCTCTGAGGGGGCCGGGGCCGGTCCGGGGGCCGTGGGGCCGGGCGGGGGCGGTGGAGGCCCGTACGCGGGCGGTGGCGCCTTCCGGGGCGGGCGGGGAGCGGTGGCGGCGGGTGGAGGTGGCACCGGGGGCACCGCCGGTGGGGGCGGCGGTGTCGGGCGTAGGCATGGGGATGCCCCTTTTGGGTTGACTCGCGAGGTGCGCTGGGCGGATGCGGCACGGTCCACGTGGGCTCTGGTGAGCGCTAATTGCACCAAGTTACCGACGCCGTACGTTCGGTGACCTGGGTCGGCGAGGGTTTCCCTCGATGGGGGGACCGCCCTGCGGCGGCGGTGCTCCGGGTCTGCTAAAGGGGTGCGGGGCGACTCAGCGCGCCGCGTCGACTAATCTGCACCCATGGCCATGAACTTTCTCGCTCTCGACGTAGGGCCGCTCAAGCCCGAGCCGGCGCCGCTCGTCCTCGCCGCCGTCCTCTTCTTCCTGCTCTTCGCCGTGATGGCGAAGGTCCTGCTGCCCCGGATCAACAAGGTCCTCGTCGAGCGCGAGAAGGCCACCGAGGGGCGTTTCGACGAGGCGGAGGCGACGCGTGCCGAGGCGGCCCGTGTCCACGCCGAGTACCAGGAGCTGCTGGCGGAGGCCCGCCACGAGGCCGCGCGCCTGCGCCAGGAGTCGGTCGAGCAGGGCACGGCGATCATCGCCGAGCTGCGCGCCGAGGGTCAGCGCCAGCGCGAGGAGATCATCGCCGCGGGTCACGCCGTGATCGACGCGGAGCGCGCGGTGGCGGAGGCCGAGCTGCGCGAGCAGGTCGGCGTGCTGGCCACGGAGCTGGCCGGCCGTGTCGTGGGTGAGCCGGTCGCGGACTTCGCGCGGGACAACGGCGTGGTCGACCGTTTCCTGGAGGAGCTGAAGACGGCGGAGCCGTCCGATGTGACGGGTGAGAAGCGGGCCTGACGCCTGCGGCTGTTCGTTCGTGCGGCGAGGCCCCCGGAACCTTGAAGGTTCCGGGGGCCTCGCCGTTTCGTGTGCGGGGGTGGGGCCATCTGTGGGGCGGCTCGGTCTCCTGCCCGCGACCGGGGGCAGGCCCCGGTCCCCCCGGTGCGCCCCGGCTACCCCTGGGCCGCCCTGATCCGCAGGGCGCGGTCGAGGTCGTCCAGCTGGTCGGCGAGCTTGCGGCGGAGGGCCGGTGTGGGGCCGTCCGTGCGGAGGCACTCCTCGCCCAGTTCGCGGGTGCGCTCCTCGACGAGGACGTACGGGAAGCCGTGGCCGCCGGCGAGCGAGGCGAGGGCGGGGCCGCGGCGGGTGGCGAGGGCGACGGCGGCGGGGTGGTAGCGGTCGCGGTACGGGCGTACGAGATCGAGCTGCTCGGGCTGCCAGAAGCCCTGGGCGGTGGCGGTGAAGAGGTAGTTCGAGAGGTCGTCGCGCCCGTACATGGCCTGCCAGGCGGCTTCCTTGGCGGCGGCGTCGGGCAGGGCCGCGTGGCAGCGGGCCGCGCCTTCCCGCCCGGTGGCGCTGGGGTCGCGGGCCAGCTCGGCGTCGAGGGCGGCGGGGGTGGTGGCGCCGAGGACGGCGAGGCGGTGCAGGATCCGCCAGCGCAGCTCGGCGTCCCCGGCGGGCCCGCCGGGGACGGTGCCCTCGCGCAGCCAGGCGTGGAGGGTGCCGGGGTCGGTGGCGCTGTCGACGAGGGTGCGGACGGCGGTCAGGCGGATGCCCTGGCTGTCGCCCCCGGCCGTGCTCTCCGTGCGGGCGAGGACGTCGCGGCAGAGGTCGGCGAGGAGGGCGAGGGCGGCGGGCCGCGCGGCCGGGAAGACGTAGCGGTCGGCGATCTGGTGGCGGGCGAAGGCGAGCACGCCCCCGGTGATCGCGGTGTCCGTCTCGTACGGGAGGTGGGCGCGGGCGGCGTCGAGGTACGCGGCGGGGGCGAGCTCGCCGTCGCGGACCATGTCGCGGGCGGCGTTCCAGAGGACGGCGCGGCCGAGGGCGTCCGGGAGGCCGGAGAGGGCGCGCAGGGCGGTGTCCCAGGAGGCCGCGTCGAGCCGGACCTTGGCGTACGTGAGGTCGCCGTCGTTGAGGAGCAGCAGGTCGGGCCGCCGGCCGGGGAGCTCCAGGGTGCGGGTGCCGCCGCCGGCGGGGAGGTCGGTGGCGACGCGGTCGCGGAGGAGGAGCGCGTGGTCGTCGCCGGGGGCGGTGTCGTAGAGGCCGAGGGTCAGGTGGTGGGGGCGGGTGCCGTCGTGGCGCAGGGCGAGGCGCCAGGTGCCGTCGGTGGTGGCGGGCGGGCCGGGGGGCGTGGTGAGCGGGGTCGCGGCGGCGCCCGCGGGCTCGGCTGCCGGGGTCGCGTCTGCGGGCGGGGTGGGATCCGAAGCGGTGGCGCCCGCGGCAAGCGGGGTCGCGGCGGGAACGGCCTCGGTGACACCTGCCGGCGGGGTGGCACCCGAAGCGGTGACGCCCGCGGCGAACGGTCCCGCGGCGGCGCCCGCGGGCTCAGCTCCCACGGAGGGACCGGCCGCGGTGGTGCCCGCCGGCGAGGTGGCGTCCGAAGCGGTGGCGTCCTCGGCGAACGGCGTCGCGGCAGCCCCGGCGGGCCGCGTGGTCGCGGCGCCCGCGGGCTCGGCCGCCGGGGTCGCGCCCGTCGCGGTGACGCCCGTCGCGCCGCCCGCGGCGGCCTCCCGTGTGGCGGCCGTGGGCGCCGGTTCCTCGTCCCGTGCGTCGACGCGCGGGGTGAGCGTGTCGACGCCGCTCGTGCGCAGCCAGGTGTCGGCCCAGGTGTGGACGTCGCGGGTGGAGGCGCGGGCGAGGGAGTCGAGGAAGTCGGCGAGGGTGGCGTTGCCGAAGCGGTGGCGGGTGAAGTGGTCGTTGATGCCGGCGAGGAAGTCCTTCTCGCCGAGCCAGGCGACGAGCTGGCGGAGGGCGGAGGCCCCCTTCGCGTAGGAGATGCCGTCGAAGTTGAGGAGCGCGGAGGCGGTGTCGTGGACGGCGCCGGGTTCGGGGGCGACGGGGTGGGTGGAGGGGCGCTGGTCGGCGTCGTAGCCCCAGCCCTTGCGGGCGACGGCGAAGTCGGTCCAGGTGCCGGTGAAGCGGGTGGCCTCGGAGAGGACCTGGTAGCCCATGTACTCGGCGAAGGACTCGTTGAGCCAGATGTCGTCCCACCAGCGGAGGGTGACGAGGTCGCCGAACCACATGTGGGCCATCTCGTGGGCGATCACGACGCCGCGCGTCTGGCGTTCGGTGTCGGTGACGGCGGAGTGGAAGACGAACTCGTCGCGGAAGGTGACGAGGCCGGGGTTCTCCATGGCGCCTGCGTTGAACTCGGGGACGAACGCCTGGTCGTAGGAGTCGAAGGGGTACGGCTCGTCGAAGATCTCGTGGTAGCGGTCGAAGCAGCGGCGGGTGATGTCGAGGATCTCCTCGGCGTCCGCGTCGAGGTGGGCGGCGAGGGAGCGGCGGCAGTGCAGGGCGAAGGGCAGGCCGGCGTGCTCGGTGCGGACGGAGTGCCAGGGGCCCGCGGCGAAGGCGATGAAGTAGGTGCTGAGGGGTTGGGTGGTGGCGAGCCGCCAACGGCCTTCGGCGGGGTCGCCGACGCGTTCGGCGACGGCGTTGCCGAGGACGGTCCAGGCCGGGGGCGCGGTGACGGTGGCGTCGAGGACGGCCTTGAGGTCGGGCTGGTCGAAGGCGGCGAAGACGCGCTGGACGTCTTCGAGGAACGCCTGGGTGTAGAGGTAGGTCTCGCCGTCGGCGGGGTCGGTGAAGCGGTGCATGCCCTCGCCGGTGCGGGAGTAGCGCATGTCGGCCTCGACGCGCAGTTCGTGCGTGCCGGGGGTGAGGCCGGTCAGGGGCAGGCGGTTGTCGTCGAGGGCGGCGGGGTCGAGGGGCCGGCCGTCGAGGGTGGCGCGGTGCAGGGCCGCCGGCCGGAGCTCGACGAAGGTGTCGCCCGCCTGGCGTGCGGTGAAGTGGATGACGGTGGTGGAGCCGAAGAGCTCGTCGCCGCGGGTGAGGTCGAGGTCGACCTCGTAGCGGTGGATGTCGAGGAGCAGGGCTCGGGTCTGCGCTTCTTCGCGTGTCAGTACGGGCATGGGGCCATGCTGCCGTACCGCTCGGCGCGGGCCCATGGGGTTTCGGGGCGAGGGGGGCTGCCCGGCGCGGTACGGGGCTCCGCCGCGGGACCGGTCCTCGATGACGGGCCGAGGGTGGTCGCCCGGACCGGGCGGGTCCGCTCCCGTGGGGATGAGCCGACGGGAGTGGAACCGGCCTGTCCGGTGAGGGGGCGCGCTCGCGTGAGTGACGTCGAAGGCGTCCCGGGGCTCCGCCTACGCGCGGGCGATCGTCTCGTGGTGGCGGATGACCTCGGCGATGATGAAGTTGAGGAACTTCTCCGCGAACGCCGGGTCCAGCTTGGCGTTCTCCGCGAGTTCGCGCAGCCGGGCGATCTGGCGGGACTCACGGGCGGGGTCGGCGGGGGGCAGCTTGTGCGCGGCCTTGAGGTGGCCGACCTGCTGGGTGCATTTGAAACGCTCGGCGAGCATGTGGATCACTGCGGCGTCGATGTTGTCGATGCTGTCGCGCAGTCGGGTCAGCTCGGCCGTCACGGACTCGTCGTTGGCACTGTTGCTCATGGTCACCGAGCCTATGCGGAAGTGCGAGGTCCGATGACCGGAGGGTGGTCCGGATCGGGGATCCGGTGGCTCCAGCCGCCGGGGACGGCGGCGCCCTGGCGGGCGCGGAAGCGGACGGGGGCGGTGCCGACGCGGCGGGTGAAGAGGCGGCTGAAGTAGGCGGGGTCGTCGTAGCCGACGCGGCGGGCGACGGCGGCGACGGGCAGCTCGGTGGCGGCGAGGAGTTCCTTGGCGCGGCCGAGGCGGATGCCGAGGAGGTAGTCCTTGGGGCTGCATCCGGCGCCCCGGCGCACGGCGGCGCGCAGTTCGGCCGGGGTCATGCCGTGGCGGGCGGCGTGCTGGGCGACGGAGAGCGGCAGGAAGGCGTCGCGGGCGAGGGCCTGGAGCACGGGGTCGGCGGCCGGGCCGGTGCCGTGCGGGCCGGTGCGGGCGTGGCGCAGGGCGACGAGGAGTTCGTGCACGGCGGCGGAGGTCTCGATCTCCAGGAGGGGGTTGCCGTGCCGGGCGGCGCGGGCGATGCGGTGGACGGCGGCGCGGGCGGCGGTGGTGTCGGTGAGGGGGACGAGGGGGCGGTGGGGTTCGATGCAGCCGAGCTCGGTGTAGGCGGTGACGGCGGGCCCGGTGAAGTCGACGAAGCTCTCGTCCCAGCCCCGGCCGGGGGCGGCGCCGTAGTGGTGGGGGATGCCCGGGGTGAGCCAGAGGAGCGCGGGGGCGGTGACGGTGTGCGTACGTCCGTCGGGGGTGCGCAGCCAGCCGCTGCCCGCGCTGATGACGACGGCGACGTGGTGGTCGAGGGTGCGGGGGCCGACGGCGGGGAGGGCGCCGTGCTGGAGGCCGACGCCGAGGCAGACGAGGCCGAGGCGGTGGTGGACGGGGGCGGGGGTGAAGTAGCGCATCCAGGTGCGGAACACGTCCGATGCTCTCGCACGGACGTGCCCCGACACCAGGTGGCCTCGCGGCCGGCGGCCGTCGTCCCACGGCGGGCATACCCGTGGGGGCACACCCCCGGCCCCACCGAGCCCTGGCCCCGATCCCGGTACCGGCCACGCCACCGGGCCACGCCACCGGGCTGGGCCTCCGCTCGGGCTCCCGGCTCCCGGCTCCCGGCTCCCGGCTCCCGGCTCCCGGCTCCCGGCTCCCGGCTCCCGGCTCCCGGCTCCCGGCTCCCGGCTCCCGGCTCCCGGCTCCCGGCTCCCGGCTCCCGGCTCCCGCTCCCGGCTCCCGGCTCCCGGCTCCCGGCTCCCGGCTCCCGGCTCCCGGCTCCCGGCTCCCGGCTCCCGGCTCCCGGCTCCCGGCTCCCGGCTCCCGGCTCCCGGCTCCCGGCTCCCGGCTCCCGGCTCCCGGCTCCCCCGGCTCCCGGCTCCCGGCTCCCGGCTCCCGGCTCCCGGCTCCCGGCTCCCGGCTCCCGGCTCCCGGCTCCCGGCTCCCGGCTCCCGGCTCCCGGCTCCCGGCTCCCGGCTCCCGAACTCCTCCGGCCGTCGCTGGGGTACGCCCCGGACGGGCTGATGTTCACCGATCTTTCGCGGTCGCCCGGCTTCCCTGGACCGGGCGGGCCCCGTCCCGGGGGAGGCCCCACCCCGGCCGTCGCGGAAAGCCTCGCGGGGGAAGGGCCGGCCGTCGGGGATCGCCGGCCCGGGCGAGATCGAGCCCGTCCGGCGTTTGAGGACACCGCGCGTCAGCGCGGCCGGGGGTCTGGGGGCGGAGCCCACAGTTACGGGAAGGGGCGGGGTGGGGAGAGAGCCGCCCGCAGGGCCACCCCGCCACCCCCTACGCCCCCACCTCCCACACCGTGAACCCGTCCAGCACGAACTCCGCCGTCCCGCTCTCCCCCACCTTCCGCAACCCCACCCACGCCTCCCCGCCCCCCTCCCCCGGCGCCGTGAACTCGTACACGAACGTGGCCGGTTCACGCGCCTCCGGCAACGCCGCGCGGTGGAGTTCACGCGCGTCGGGAGCGTCGGCCGCGGTGACCCAGGCGTACTGGCCGGCCGCCTCGTTCTCGTAGCGGAAGGAGACGCGGTAGCGGCGGCCGGGGAGGAAGCGGACGGTGTGGGGCAGGGTGCGGTAGACGAGGCCCGTGTTCTCGCCGCGTGACTTGAGGGACTGGCCGCCGTCGATGACGTCGTCGACGGCCTTGCCGTTCCAGCCGCGCTGGGTGTACGGCGCGTGCCGCTGGGCGAGGTGGGTGCGCGGGTCCGTCGTGCCGCCGGCGTCGCCCTTGACGAAGGGGCCCCAGCCCTGGGGCACGTGCTCGAAGTCCTCGAAGTGGAGGGCTCCGGCGAGCGCGGCCCGGCGGCCGGGGACGACGCGCAGGGCGTCGAAGCGGACGCGCGGCCGGCCGGCCGCCGCGGTGAGCGTCAGGGTGACGGGCCCGCCGCCGGGCGGCACGGTGAACCAGGTGAACATGCGCTGGAAGCGGCTGCCGTGTTTGCGGTCCGCGGCCATGTGGTTGACGGCGGTGGAGGTGTCGGTCCAGTTGGCGGCGGTGACGCCGTCGGCGGTACGGACCTCCAGGCCGGCCCGGCGCCGCTCCCCCGCGGTGGCGCCGACCTCGACCTGGACGGACGCGGCGTAGGTGCCGGGTCTCAGGCGGGCGAGCCGCTGGCCGACGGTGGCCGCCGCGCCGGGGCCGATGACGAGTTCGCTGTCGCCGAGGGGACTGCGGGCGACGGTGGCGGGGCCGGTGACGTGCCAGGCGTCGAGGGTGCCGGAGTGGAAGCCGGGGTCGCGCAGCGGGGTGCCCTCGCCCCAGGCGGGGTCGGGGAGGCGGCGCATAGTGCCGCGGGTGAGGACGTAGGGCTGTCCGGCCTCGGCGTCGAGGGTGATCTCGCCGCCGCGTACGGGCACCTCGCGGGTGTCGGCGCGGCCCTGGTCGGTGAGGCGGTGGAGGGTGACGGCGCGCCGTCCGGACCAGCCTCGGGGCAGGGTCCAGGTGGTGCGGCCGCCGTCGGGGTTGTAGTGGTAGAGCTTGGCCGGGTCGGTGGCGGTGCGGGGTTCCCAGGGCAGGAGGTAGCGCCCGGCCTCGTAGACGACGCGGCCGTCGGTGGTGATGCGGCGGGTGCCGCCGGCGTCGGTGACGGCGGTCCGGGTGGGGCCGGCGAAGGTGACGGTGTGTTCGGTCCAGGTGGTGATGGGGAAGGCCTGGAGGTATTTGGCGGGGAGGTTCTCGGTCCACAGCAGGCGGTGGAAGGCGTTCCAGTCGGTCTTTCCCTGCCAGCCCGAGAAGGTGCCGAGCCGCGCGTGGCCGAGAAGGGGCCATTTGTCGGCGAAGACGTCCTTCTGGTGGTGGCGGACGAAGCGGATGAGGCGGGAGTTGATGCCGCGTGAGGTGTCGGGTCCGTAGTCGGTCTCGTTGGCCCAGTGGGCCCACAGGCTGGATCTCTCCAGGCCGTGTCCCCATTCGGTGGTGATCCGCCAGCCCTGTTCGCGCAGGGCGCGCTGAAGCCGGTCGGAGTTCCAGCCGGATTCGCGGAAGACGTCGATGTAGAGGGTGTCGAGGGCCGGGTCGGTCTCCTGGCGCAGTTGCCGGAAGCGGCGGGCGATGTCGCCGGAGACCAGGTCGCGGCGGGCGTCGATGCGGTACGACTGGTCGAGCCAGTCCCATTGGCGGTCGTTCTTGTCCACGAGGGTCTCGGAGAAGGCGTGGGCGACCGGGTACGACTCGGTGGTGTTGACGTGGACGGCGAAGTCGCTGTTCCAGCGCTTGCCGAGGCGCAGCAGGGTGTTGAGGTCGGTGAGGCCGCCGGCGCGGGTGTTGTAGTTGCCGCCGTAGTCGGGGTGGGCGGAGTCGTGGCCCTCGGACTGGTAGCCCTTGAGGAGGGTGAACTGGCGGAGTCCGTCGGTGGCGAGGGCGATGCGCTTGATGTCGTCGAGGGTGGCGAGGAAGGGGTTGGTGGCCTGGCTGGCGAAGTTGAAGGGGATGTGGGGGACGACCCTGAGGTGTTGTTCGTCGGCGCCGAGGGGGTCGGTCATGATGTCGCGGAGGGCGATGGCGGCGTCCTGCCAGTCGGCCCGGCCGTCGCCGTTGCGGTCGCGGGTGACGATGACGGTGGCGTGGGGCAGGGGCTCGGTGTCGTCGAGCGGGGCGGTGGCGGCGCGGTGGGTCCAGGGGCCGCAGGTGAGCTGGGCCTTGGTGTAGCCGTTGCGGGCGAGGGTCTGGCGGCGGAGGCGGCCGTTCTCCCAGGTGCTGCTCGGGTCGGGCCGGTCGTGGACGCTGTTGGTCTCGACGGCGGCGGCGAGTTCTCCGGTGGCGACGACGGCGTAGGCGCAGCCGACGGGTGCCGGGTCGGGGGGTGTGCCGGGGGTGGGGCGTATGTGGGTGTCGCCGTTCTTGGCCTTGTCGAGCTGGATCCGGGCGGCGAGGAGTTCGGCGCCGGGCTGGGTGCTGCGGACGCTGAGGAGGGCGAGGCCGGGGATGTCGAGGGTGCCGACGCGGAGGGTGGGGGTGTCGGTGATGCGGGTGACGCGCCAGTGGAGGCGTGGGCCGTCGACGTGGATCTCGATGTCGAGGCGGGTGCCGCCGTCGAGGGTGAGGGTGTAGGTGGCCCGGTCGCCGGTGCCGGCGACGGTGGAGGTGACCCGGGGGGTGTGCTCGGTGTCGCCGATGCGCACCGAGGTGACGGGGTCTTCCTGGGCGTGGAGTACGGCGCCGGTGGTGCGGTCGGTGTAGGAGATGACGCGGGGGAAGGTGGTGTCGACGCGTACGTCGAGTTCGGTGGAGCGGAGCACGGCTTCCGGGGGTGCGGCGGCGTGGGCGGTGCCGGTGGTGCCGGTGAGGTTGCCGGTCAGGGCGGCGCCGAGGCCCGCGAGGGCGGTGCGGGCGACCATGGCGCGCCGGCTGGGCCCGGTGGCGGGCGAGCGGTCGGGCAGGTGGTCGGGGCGGGCCTCGGGCAGGTGGTCGGGGCAGGGGTCGGGCAGGCCGGGTAGGTCTGTGGTCACGCTGTTCGCGCCTCCTCACGCCCAGGGGTCACAGCGTCACCATGGGGCGGAGGGGGCCGGGAGCCCATGGACAAAGGGCGTGCGGGTCTTGGACTAATGAGCGTCGGGTGGTGCGGGGTCCGGTGTGTGCCGCCGCGCGGGAGCGGGAACGGGAGCGGGAACGGAAGCGGAGGCGGAGGCGGAAGCGGCCGCACGGCGGGACCCGTCCCCTGGCCGGTCCCGGCGTTGGTCCCGGCGTCCGTCCCAGGGTTCATCGCGGCGTTCATCGCGGCGTTCATCCCGGCGTCCGTCCCGGCGTCCGTCCCGGCGTTCATCCCGGCGGGAAGCGCCGTTCCGTCGGGAAGAGGGCGGTGACCTCCCAGCCGCCCTCGGGTGCCGGGCCGGCCCGGAGGAGGCCGCCCATGGCCTTGACCCGCTCGCAGAGGCCGACGAGCCCGAAACCGCCGCCGCGCGCCTTCTCCGACAGGGCCGCCGCGTTGCTGCCGTCGTCGGCGATGCGCAGTTCCACACCGGCGGGGACGCCGCGCAGGCCGATGCGTACGGCGGTGGCGTCGGCGGCGTGCTTGCGGATGTTGGTGAGGGCCTCGCGGACGACGCGGTGGACGCCGGCGGCCACGTCGGCGGGGATCCAGCGGTCCATGCCCTGCTCGATGTAGAGGACGACGGGCGGGCCGGTGCGGGCGAAGGCCTCGGTCAGCGCGCGCACCTCGGGGAGGCCGGCGACCGGTTCGGTCTCGGCGTCCCCTTCGCGCAGCACGCCGACCAGGCGGCGCATGGCGCTGAGCGACTCCCCCGCCGAGATCTCGATGCGCTCGAAGGCGGCCGCGGCGGCGGGGCCGTCCAGGGCGGTGAAGCGGGCGGCCTGTGCCTGGACGACGATGCCGGTGACGTGGTGCGCGACGAGGTCGTGGAGCTCGCGGGCGAGCTCCAGGCGCTCGGCGGTGCGCACGGCGGCCATGTCCCGCATCCGCTGCCCGGTCTGGCCGCGCAGCAGGAGCGAGTAGGCGGTGACGACGACGGTGAGGGTGCCGAAGACGGCGGTGAAGCGGCCGGGGGCGAGGTCGCGCATGGGGGCGGCGAGGCAGGCGGCGCCGAGGAGCGGGCCGAGGACGGCGGCGACGCGGGAGGGGGATCGCTGGAGGACGGCGGTGAGGAGGACGAGGAGGGCGATGTCCTCGCCCATGCCCCAGACGACGGCGGGGTGCGGGCCGGTCATGAGGACGGCGGAGGTGGTCAGGGAGACCGCGGCGGCGACGGCTGCCCGTACGGGCAGCGGGATCCAGCCGTAGGGGACGGCGCAGAGGCAGACGACGACGCCGGCGGCGAGGACCATGGCGTGCGGCTGGCTGGGCTGGCGGGCGAGGGCGCCGCCCTCGAAGGCGACGAGGCAGAGCAGGACGACCGCGAGGGCGGCCTTCGCGGCGACGGCCAGCCGGGGGTGCCGGGCGGCCCACCCGGCGGCTCTGTTCACGCGCCGCCCGTGGCCAGTCCGCTCTCCCAGGCCCAGGCGGCGATCTCCACGCGGTTCCGGGCGTCGAGCTTCATCTGGACGTTGGCCAGGTGGGTCTTGACGGTGGAGAGGGAGACGAACAGCTCGGCGGCGATCTCGGCGTTGGTCGCGCCGCGGGCCAGGCACCGCACGACGTCGGCCTCGCGGTCGGTGAGGGGTTCGGAGGGGGTGCGGCCGGCGCTGCCGGAGGCGGGTGCCATGTCGCGGAGCAGCCGGACGGTGATCGCGGGCGAGATGAGGGAGTCGCCGACGGCGGCGGCGTGCACGGCCTCGACGAGCATGGCGGGGCTGGCGTCCTTCAGGAGGAAGCCGGAGGCGCCGTTGCGGAGGGCGGTGTGCACGTATTCGTCGAGGTCGAAGGTGGTGACGATGACGATCCTGGGCCGGCCGGCGCGGGTGGGGTCGGCGGCGGCGAGCCCGGAGAGGCGGCGGGTGACCTCCAGGCCGTCCAGCTTGGGCATGCGGATGTCGAGGAGCAGCACGTCCGGGCGGTGTTCCTCGACGGCCGCGAGGGCGGCCTCGCCGTCCACGACGTCGGCGACGACCTCGATGTCGGACTGGCTCTCCAGGATCATCCGGAAGCCGGTGCGGACCATCTCCTGGTCGTCCGCGATGACCACGGTGATCGCCATGCTGTTCCCTCGCCTGTCCTTGCCGGGCCGGCCGGTGACGCCGGTCCTGCCGCCTCGCGGGGCCGTGCCGGGGTGCCGGTCCGGGGTGCCCTTCGGGCCGGGGCCGTCCGGGGTGTGCCGGGCGCGCCGGGGCGCGCGGTGGTCGGTTTCTCTTCATGTCACCGGGGGTGACGGGGTGCCGCAACCGCAGCGCTCAGGCGTCGGCGCGGCCCCGGCGGCGCAGGGCGACGCGTACGCCGTAGGCACCCGCGCCGGCGAGGGCCAGGGCCGTGGCGCCGGCGAGGGCGGGGGTGCCGACGTCGTGCCGGCCCTTGATGGCCTCGCCGGCCTCGACGGCGCGCTTGACGGGGTTGCTGGAGGCTATCCGTGTGCTGTCGCGGCGGCGCTCGCCCTGCTGGTCGCGGTGGTCGATGTCCTCGGCCGGGCCGGCGGCGGCCGTGCTGTTCGCGCCGGTGGTGCCGTCCGTGCGGTGTGCTGCCTGGACCGTGGCGCCGGTGGTGCCCACGGGGGCGACGGTGCCTGCGTTGCCTGCGTTGCCTGCGTTGCCTGCGTTGCCTGCGGGGAACGCGTAGTCGTGGGTGCGCGCGCTGCCGTCGAGGGTGGCGCGCAGGGTGGGGCTGGAGGTGTCGCCGCCGAGGAGCCGCAGGTGGAGGCGGTCGAGGTCGGCCTCGGGGTGGGCGCGGTCGAGGACGTGCCGTCCGCTGCCCTCGGTGGTGACGGTCGCGCTGGTGCGCCCGTCGCGGGAGGTGAGGCGGGCCTGGCTGCCGTCGGGGAGGCTGACCTCGCGCACGGTGCTCGTGGCGGTGCCGCCGGGGCGGCCGTCGCGGTGGGCGGCGTCCGCGGCGACCGCGCCGGCCGTCGGCCAGATCACCGCGCCGGCGGCGGCGGTGAGGACGGTGGCGGCGACGATGCGGTGCTTGGCGGACACGGGGTCCCTTTCCGTACGTGCGGCTCGGTCTGCGGCCGTCGGCCGCCGGGGGCGGCGGGTCGATCGGGCCGTGCCTCTCACGTTACGGACCTTTATGGGGTCCACACCTCGACTGTCCGACCATTCTCGTCTCGGCCGAAAGGATGACGGAGGCCCGCCCACGTCATACCGGAGTCGCGTGGGCGGGCCGGGAGGGCCGTGCCCGGCCGGGTGGGCCGGGCTGGTCCGTCCGGGTCGGTGGGAGGGGTCTCGAACGGGTCGGTGGGACGGGATGGAGCGGAAGCGGTCAGCCGCCGAGGCTCGCGGCGGCGGTCCTGATGTTGGCGGCGAAGGTGCTGACCTCGCTGTAGACGCCGGGGTACCCGGGCCGCGCGCAGCCCTCGCCCCAGCTGACGATCCCGACCTGGATCCAGGCGCCGGCGTTGTCCTTACGGAACATCGGGCCGCCGGAGTCGCCCTGGCAGGTGTCCACGCCGCCTTGGGCGAGGTAGCCGGCGCATATCTCGTCACCGGGGGTGAGGGCGCCGCCGTAGGCCTTCTGGCAGGTGGCGTCGTCGACGTACGGGACGTTGGCCTTGAGCATGTAGCGCTGCTGCGGGCCGCCCTCGGTCGCGGCGCCCCAGCCGGCGACGGTGAAGGTGCCGTTGTTGTACGCGGTGTTGTCGGCGATCTTGAGGGTGGGCAGGTTGACGGGCTTGGCGAGCTTGATCAGTGCCCAGTCCTTGCCCGTGCCGTTGTAGCCGGGGGCCTGGACGACCTGGGTGGACTTGACCTTGATCGCCTGGCTGGACTGGAGGTCGACGACTCCGGCGGTGGCGGTGATCGAGGTGTTGGGGCCGCTGCCGTCGACGCAGTGCGCGGCGGTCAGGACGATCTGCTGGGTGTAGAGGGCTCCGCCGCAGCCCATGGACAGCCGCACCATCCATGGGAACTCGCCTTGCGTGGCGCGGGTGCCGCCGACGACGCCGGGCCCGGGGGTGGGGTCCTGGGCCTGGGCGCTGCCGGGCTGGAGGCTGAAGGCGGCGAGGGCGACGGCCGCGACGGCGAGTGTTCTCCGGAAAGCCTTGAAGTAGGTGAGCAACTGGCTTCCTTTCGTGGGAGGTTGCGCGCTTTGTCAGGCTCATGTCAATCCGATAATCGGAATACGGCCTTCGGAGCGCGGTGCGATTATGAGGAGTGGGTGAAAGGTGCGACAAGCCTTGCGTTTCGGCCAGTTTCCGCGGCCGTCGGCGGCCCGCCGCGCGCCGTTCACGGCGGTCACGCGCCCTGCCCGGCACGGGGTCCCGGCCGTAGAGTGCCCGTAGGAAGCGGACGGACCGGGGGTGGCCGCGTGGGCTCGGACAACGGGGCCGTCGAGATCGCGCACGGCTTCCCGCACCTGGAGGCGGTGCGCGCCGCGATCACCGCGCTGTACCGCCGGCTCTCGTACGACACGGTGCACTCCTTCGCCCTGAGCGTGCCCCCCTCCGACGTGGCCTTCTCCGACGACGAGGACCCGTATCTGGGCGTGCAGCGGGTGGCCGGCGCCATGGTCGGGCACCTGCGGCTGCCGGACGCCCGGATGATCGTCAGCTTCCGCGAGATGCGGCACGCGGGAAGCGTCGAACTCGCCGCCGGGCCGGAGTACTTCATCGAGCTCAACTCCCGCTTCAAGACCCACCGCCGGGACATCGGCGCCGCCCTCGCCCACGAGGTCATGCACGTCTATCTGCACCGGCTCGATCTCGCCTTTCCCGGCACCCGGGACAACGAGATCCTCACCGACACGGCGGCGGCCTACCTGGGTTCCGGCTGGCTGCTCCTCGACGCCTACCGCGAGTCGTCGGTCACGACGCAGAAGCTCGGCTACCTCACGCCGGAGGAGTTCGGCTACGTCCTCGCCAAGCGGGCGCTGGCCTTCGGGGAGGACCCCTCCCCCTGGTTCACCAGCCCGCAGGCCTACGACGCCTACACCAAGGGACTGGCACGGGCCCGGCGCGACGAGCAGCGGCCGCCCCTGGCCGCGGCCGGCCGGCTGGGCCGCCACCGCTACGCCCGCGACCGGCGCGCGGAGCGCGGCTCGCCCGGCGGCGGGTACGCGTTCGAGGGGCGGGACCCGCTACGGGTCAGCTTCCCCTGCCCCACATGCCACCAGCGGATCCGGGTGGCGGTGCAGGGGCGGGTGCGGGCCCGGTGCGGGTTGTGCCGGACGGTGCTGGACTGCGACACATGACGGCCGCCCGCTCCTCTTCCCCGCCTGCTCCCCTGTGACCGGGGTGCTTCGCCCCCGGGGCCCCTTTTGCGCTTTCCCGCGCTATCGCGCGGTGTCCCCGGAGCCGGACGGGCCGGATTCCCTCCCGTTCACTTCCCCCACCACTTCCTCAGCACCTTCTCCGCCGGCTTGCCGTGCGGCGTGTACGCCAGGCGCTTCGCCGTCTCCCCCGCGTCCGGCCAGTCGTCCCACATCCACCAGCAGACGCCCGCCCACCACTCCTTGCCGTCCAGGGCGGCCAGCAGCGCCTCGTACGCGGCGGCCTGCTCGTCGGTGGCGGGCTTCTCGCTGACGGTCCAGGAGTAGGGGGCCGTGGTGGTGCCGCGCTGGCTGACGTAGCCGGCCTCGGTGAAGAGGATCTTGCGGTGGTGGCGGGCCGAGAAGGCCGCCAGCTCGTCCGCGATGGGCTCCCAGGCCTTGCGCAGCCGCCCGGCGTCGGTGGTGGCGCGGTCGCCGAGGGGCCAGTAGGCGTCGATGCCGATGACGTCGAGGGCGTCCCAGAAGGGGATCCGCCGGTACTCGTCGTAGTTGGCGGCGTAGGTGAGCGGGCCCCGGTAGACCTTACGGACGGCGGCGACGACCTCGCGCCAGTGGGCGCCGTCCCGCGAGGTGCCGGCCAGTTCGGTGCCCACGGAGAGCTGCTCGGCGCCGGTGTCGGCGGCCAGCCGCGCGTAGTGGGTGAGGAAGCGGGTGTACGCGCCGAACCAGGCGTCGGGGTCGGCGGGGCGGATCTCCCCGCGGTCGCCGCCCTTCACCAGGTCGACATGCGGCTTGATCATGGTCTTGAGGCCGGCCTCGTGGGCGAGGCCGATGATGTGGCGCAGGCTGTCGTCGCCCGCGGTCTCGTCCGTGACGCGCATGGCCGGATCGGTGACGCGGTCCTGGTACCAGGTGGGGGTGAAGGTCACCCAGCCGGCGCCGGTGGCGGCGATCTGCCGGAGGTACGTCGCGGCCTCGGGCCTGCTGTAGTCGTCGGTGTTCCAGGCGGGGAGCGTGATGCCCCGGATGTCGCTCACCTTGCCCTCCCGTGGGGTCCGGCTCTCGCGGCCGCCCTCCGGCGGGCCCCCGGAGGAGCCGTCGGAGGAGCAGCCGGCGAGGAAGAGGGCGGCCGCTGCCGTGAGGGCGGCGACCGCCCTCCTCATCGCGTTCACCGGGTGAGGTCCGCGGGGCCGACGAAGGTGTAGCCGAGGGCGCGCATGCCCTCGATCGTCTGCTGGAGCGGTGCCACCGGGTAGTACGGGTGGTAGAAGAAGCTCGCCACCCCGTCCCGGACGGCCAGGTTGGCCTTGGCCGAGGCGATCAGGTCGGCGGGGAGCCGCGGCGGGTGGTTGTTGAACTCGTCGGGCTCGTAGTTGCCGATGTTCTCGGGCAGGACGGTCGTGCCGTAGACGTCCTTCACCGCGTACGGGAAGAACTGGCCGATGTACCGGCCGGGGTCGGCGGTGCCGCCGAGGGTGCCGGAGAAGTACAACGATCTCTCCAGTCGGGCGGAGAAGTTCTGGCCGAAGACACGGTAGTCCGTGGCGGAGGCCGCGTAGTGCGGAGTCGTCCAGAGCGTCGGTTTCGGCAGGCCGGCCGCGGTGAAGGCGGCGAGCCCGGCGGTGACGCGGGACTGTGCCCAGACGGTGGAGTCCTCGGCGACCGGCCCGTCGTAGATCACGTTGTCGGAGGCGTCGACGTGGGCCCGGAAGAACTCGAAGTCGTCGCCGGTGACGCCGTTGTAGGGATTGTCGGCGTTGCCGTACTGGTGGGTGTAGCCGTGGTTCATCAGCACGGCGCCGCGGGCGAGCATGTACTTCAGCGCGTTGACGACGGCCGGGGCCTGGGTGAGCGTGACGGTTTCGGCCACCCCGTCGTTGTAGGCGCCCTTGGGGTCGGTGTAGACGGGGATGACGTTGATCCCGTAGGGGATCCGCTGGGAGTACAGGTAGTCGGCGATGGCCTTCAGCTGGGCGGGGTCGGCCTTGGGGCTGATGTCCTCCAGGCGGACGAAGGCCCGGTGCCGCTCGGCGGTCGCGGGGGCGAGGGCGTCGAAGAGGAGGTCCTCGAAGACGATGACGCGGTCGCTCTCGGAGACGTACGCGAACGGGATCTCGCCCAGATAGGTGAGGTTGGCCGAGCGGATCGCCCAGGGGCTGGTGGCGCCGGAGGTGCCGTCCTTGGCCTGCGCGAGCTGGGTCACCTGGGGGTAGCCGGGGCCGGTGAGCAGGGCGGGGTGGAGCACACCGCCGTCCTGGCCGGCGGGGACCTTCCGGGTCAGCTGCTGGCCGCGGTAGGTGACCTGGTTGATGTTCCCGACGCCGCCGCCCGTGTCGTAGAACGAGTTGGTGGGGTCCCAGCCGTACTTCTGGCCGAAGGCGCCGGTGCCGACGGCGTTGGCCATGTTCCAGATGTTGTCGCCGATCCAGGTGACGGGCCGGCTGGTGGCCAGCGCGTCCTGGTAGAAGGCGGCGGGTACGGCGTCGGGCAGGGTGCCGCCGTAGTACGTGGAGCCGATGTAGACCGTCGCGGTGTGCTGCTCGACGAGGCCCGCGGTGTAGGTGGAGACGGGTTTGGCGGTGACGCTGCCGAAGTGGCCGGCGAGGTTGGCGGCGGCCATGGCGTAGAGCTCGCCCAGGTGCCCGTAGGGGCCCGCGGTGTCGTAGAGGACGAGCGCGGAGGTGCCGGCGGGGGCGGCCGCCTTGGCGGTCTGGGTGCCGGTCCTCGGGCGGGGCGCGGGCTGGACGAGAAGGGACTTCGCCCGGCGCAGTTTGTCGAGGCTGAGCTGGGTCTTCACCCAGGCGCCGAGGTCCTGGGCGCTCTTCAGCGAGAGCGAGGTGGGGTTGATCAGGTCCCTGGCGAGCTGCCCGGATATGAGGCTGTCGCCGGTGCCGGCCGCTTCGGCCCGGCCGGGCGAGGAGAGTGCGGGGCCGCCGAGCAGGGCGGCGACGAGCATGACGACGGCGGAGATCCAGGGAATCCTGGATCTCGCTCTCGCTTTTCGCATTGTTTTTTCCCCCTGGTTTTACCACTTGTCGCCACCCCCGGATGGTCGAGGGCCCGACAGTTTGCAGATTCTTCTGGCCCTGAACAACCCATGTCAATAGACAACAATGATCCCGAGTGTGCAGTTCCGTGCACGCCTTTTGGTGCAGACCATTGATCACACCCGTAACAACCCGCCCTGACCAGGCATAACGAACGGTATGCCTATCGAATTTGAGATTCCGATCAAACAACTCCCACCAAGTCCGACAGTAGTACCCGCGACCTCTGATACCTTCCCTGCGCACGCCTCAAGAGGCGCGAAATCGGGGGGAACTCATGTACGGAAAACCGGCTCTGGGGACAGTCCTGCCCATGGGAGGGCTGACGGCCGCCCCGGAGGTCCTGCCGGGCATTCCTTTTGCCCGGGGGCTCCAGGAAGTCGCGGGTGCGGGCTTTCTGCTCTACGTATCGGCCGCGATAGCCCTGCTCTCGATCAAGTTGTGGTTCCGGCTGCACCAGGCCGGCCCGAACACCGGTGACCGGACTTGATCACCGAACTCCTGCTCTGGTCCGCCATCGCGATCATCGTGATGGCCGGCTGCTACAACGCCACGCTCTTCGTGCTCTCCCGGCGCCGGATCCGCCGCGCCCACGGCCCGCGCCGGCAGCGTCTCTACGTCTTCCTGCTCGCCTGTCTCAACGAGGAGCGGGTCCTCGCCGAGAGCCTGGCCCGGATCACCGGGCTGCCCGCCGGCAACTTCATGGCGCTCGTCATCGACGACGCCTCCGACGACGGCACCGCCGAGATCGCCCGGGCCGCCGCCCGCGCCACACCGGGCCGGGTCCAGCTGCTCCAGCGGCACCTTCCCGACGCCCGGCGCGGCAAGGGCGCGGCCCTCAACGCGGGCATCCGGCACCTGCGTTCGTCCGGCCTGCTCGACGGCTACGACCCGCACGACGTCATCGTCTGCGTCGTCGACGCCGACGGCCGGCTCGACCCGCACGTGGTCCAGGCCGTGGACCCCTACTTCGACAACCCGCGCACCGGCGGCACCCAGATCGGTGTGCGGATGTACAACCGCGACAAGGGCCTGCTGGCCCGGCTCCAGGACATGGAGTTCGTCATCTACGGCGACATCTTCCAGAGCGCCCGGCGCTACATCGGCAGCGTCGGCATGGGCGGCAACGGCCAGTTCATGCGGCTCGCCGCGCTGGACACCCTGATGGGCGCAGACGGTGGCGGGCCCTGGAGCGACTCGCTGACCGAGGACCTCGACCTCGGGGTCCGCCTGATCGCGGGCGGCTGGACCAATCAGCACTGCACCACCGCGGCGGTCTCCCAGCAGGCCGTGCTCGACGTGCGGCGCCTGGTGCGCCAGCGCTCGCGCTGGTTCCAGGGCCACCTCCAGTCCGCCGGGCTGGTCCCGCTGATCCTCCGCGAGGTGCCCACCCGGGCCGCGGTCGACCTGCTCTACCACCTCTCCAGCCCGGTGCTGATCCTGCTCACCTCGCTGCTGCCGCTGTCCTTCCTCGTCGCCCTGACCGGCACGGCCATCGGCTCCGTGCAGGCGGGCCGGCCGCTGATCTCACCCCTGTGGGTGCTCGGCCCGTACGTGCTGTCCTTCACCGCCGCGTACGCCTACGCGTTCGTCTACTCCCGGCGCGAGCGGGGGCTGGGGCTGCTGCGCGCCGTCCTGCTCTCGCACGTCTTCGTCTTCTACGGCTACATCTGGTTCGCGGCCGGCTGGTGGGGGCTCTGGCGGATGCTCACCGGCAAGCAGACGTGGCTGAAGACCGCGCGCACCTGAACCACCTCCGCCGCCCACCAGACAGGCCCTTTCTAGGGAGAACCATGTCCCCGAACATCATCAGCGCGCCCGTACGCGCCATGCTCGTGCTGGGTACGCGTCCGGAGGCCATCAAACTGGCGCCCGTGGCCCGCGCCATGGCCGCCTCCCCGCTCTTCGAGCCGATCGTCGTCACCACCGGCCAGCACCGCGAGATGCTCCAGCAGATGCTGGAGCTCCTCCGGGTGCCCGTGCACACCCAGCTCGACGTGATGCGCGACCGGCAGCAGCTCTCGACCCTGACGGCACGTCTGGTCGACGGCCTCGGCGAGGTGTTCCGCGCCGAGCGGCCCGACCTCGTCCTCGTGCAGGGCGACACCACGACCGCGCTGACCGGCGCCCTCGCCGCGTTCTACGAGCGCATCCCCATCGCCCACGTCGAGGCGGGGCTGCGCACCGGGGTGCTCGACAACCCCTTCCCCGAGGAGGCCAACCGGCGCCTGATAGGCCGGCTGGCCCGCTGGCACTTCGCCCCCACGCCGCGCGCCGCGGCGCACCTGGCGGCCGAAGGGGTGCCGGAGGCGGAGGTGTTCACCACCGGCAACACCGTCATCGACAACCTCCTCTGGGTGCTGTCCGAGGGCACCGGGCACAACCACTTCGAGACCGGGCTGCGGCGGGTGCTGCTCACCCTGCACCGGCGGGAGAACCAGGGCGCCACCATGCGGGCGATGGGCAACGCCATGCGGCGGCTGGCCGACCGCGGCGACGTCGAGATGGTCGTACCGCTGCACAAGAGCCCCGCCGTCCGGGAGGCCCTGCTGCCCGAGCTGACCGGGCACCCGCACATCCGGGTCGTGGAGCCGCTGGGCTACGTCGACTTCTCCGCCACGCTGGCCGCCTGCGACCTGGTGCTGACCGACTCCGGCGGCATCCAGGAGGAGGCGCCCAGCCTCGGCAAGCCCGCCCTGGTGCTGCGCACGACCACCGAGCGCCCCGAGGCGGTGGAGGCGGGCGCGGCCCTGCTGGTGGGCACCGAACCGGAGCACATCCTGGAGGCGGCCGTGCGGCTGCTGGACGACCCCGTCGCCTACGAGCGGATGGCGACGGCGGGTAATCCTTTCGGGGACGGCCACGCCACGGACCGGATCGTGGCGCAGCTCGCGGAGGACTTCGGTGCGGACGCCGGACCCGATCGGGGCGTCGTCCCGCTGGTCGCCTCCCGTCCCGAGGGCCCGGGGTCATACTCGACGGCATGACGAGAGTTCACCGGCTGCTCGGCCTCGCACTGCTCGCCGCCGCCGTGGTGGCGGGCGCCGCCCTGGCGGTGAGCGCGCTGTGGGGGGACGACGACGGGCCGGAACGGCCGTGGGCCGAGGGATCGGTGCACGGCCCGTGGCGGTCGGTGTTCGACGGGCACGGCGAGAACATCGGCCGCCACGACGGGCTGGAGCTCTCGCCCAAGCCGGCCACGGTCGCCGAGGAGACCCACGCCGGGCTGATCGTCTCCACCGCGCGGTACGGGACGGTGGACTTCCAGGCGCGGATGCGGACGGTCGCCCAGCTGCGGACGCCGCGGCCGAACCCGTGGGAGGTGCCGTGGCTGGTCTGGGCGTACACCGACCCGGAGCACTTCTACTACCTCACCCTGAAGCCCAACGGCTGGGAGCTCGGCAAGCGGGACCCCGCGTACGGCGGCGGGCAGCGCTTCCTGGCGACCGGGGCGGGGAACTTCCCGGTCGGCGAGTGGTCGCAGGTGCGGATCGCGCAGCGCGGGACGCGGATGGAGGTGAGCGTCGGCGGGAAGGGGCTGGTCGCCTACCAGGACCACGAGCGCCCTTATCTGGAGGGGGCGGTCGGGGTGTACTCGGAGGACGCCAAGGTGGAGTTCCGGGATCTGGTGGTGCGCCCGCTGGACGGCTGACGGCCGTCCCCCGGTCGCTCCTGACCACCGTAAGGGTGCTCCCGGACGGGCCGAGGAGGTCGGCCCGTCCGGGGCGGATCGCCGCGGCGCCCGTCTCCGGTCGGGGAAGGGCGGGCGCCGCGTGTTCGGGAGGGCGCGTCAGACGGTGAGCGCCCGGTCCGTCGGCCGCACCGGCGCGGGCAGCGTGCTGGCGCCGGTGAGGTGGCGGTCCACGCCGCGCGCCGCGGAGCGGCCCTCGGCGATGGCCCAGACGATGAGCGACTGGCCGCGCCCCGCGTCGCCGGCGACGAACACGCCGGGGACGTTCGTGCGGTAGTCGGCGTCGCGGGCGATGTTGCCGCGCGCGTCCAGCTCCAGGCCGAACTGGTCGACCAGGCCGTTCTTCACGTCCGTGCCGGTGAAGCCCATGGCGAGGGTGACGAGCTGGGCGGGGATGCGCCGCTCGGTGCCCGCCAGCTGGGTGAGCTTGCCGTCCTTGAACTCCACCTCGACGAGGTGCAGCCACTGGACGTTGCCGTCCTCGTCGCCTTCGAAGTGGGTGGTGGAGACGGAGTAGACCCGCTCGCCGCCCTCCTCGTGGGCCGAGGTGACCTTGTAGAGCATGGGGAAGGTGGGCCAGGGCTGGCCCGGGTTCCGCTCCTCCCCCGGCTTCGGCATGATCTCCAGCTGGGTGACGGAGGCGGCGCCCTGGCGGTGGGCGGTGCCGACGCAGTCCGCGCCGGTGTCGCCGCCGCCGATGACCACGACGTGCTTGCCCTCGGCGCTGATCGGGGAGACCGTCAGGTCGCCTTCCTGCACCTTGTTGGCCAGGGGCAGGTACTCCATGGCGAAGTGGATGCCCTTGAGGTCGCGGCCGGGCACCTGGAGGTCGCGGGAGGTGGTGGCGCCGGCGGCGATCACCACGGCGTCGTAGCGCTTGCGCAGCTTGGCCGCGTCGATGTCGCGGCCGATCTCCACCTCGGTGCGGAACTTGGTGCCTTCCGCGCGCATCTGCTCGATGCGGCGGTTGATGTGCCGCTTCTCCATCTTGAACTCGGGGATGCCGTAGCGGAGCAGGCCGCCGATGCGGTCGGCGCGCTCGTAGACGGCGACGGTGTGGCCGGCCCGGGTCAGCTGCTGGGCGGCGGCGAGCCCGGCCGGGCCGGAGCCGATGACGGCGACGGTCTTGCCGGAGAGCCGCTCGGGCGGCTGCGGGGTGACGGAGCCGTTGTCCCAGGCCTTGTCGATGATGGTGACTTCGACGTTCTTGATGGTGACGGCCGGCTGGTTGATGCCGAGCACACAGGCGGATTCGCAGGGTGCGGGGCAGAGGCGGCCGGTGAACTCGGGGAAGTTGTTGGTCGCGTGCAGCCGCTCGCTGGCGCCGCGCCAGTCCTCGCGGTAGGCGTAGTCGTTCCACTCGGGGATGAGGTTCCCCAGCGGACAGCCGTTGTGGCAGAACGGGATGCCGCAGTCCATGCAGCGGCCGGCCTGCTTGCTGATGATCGGCAGCAGGGAGCCGGGGACGTGGACCTCGTTCCAGTCCTTGACGCGCTCGCCGACGGGGCGGGTCCGCGCGACCTCGCGGCCGGTGGTCAGGAAGCCCTTGGGGTCAGCCATGAGTCGCCGCCTCCATCATCTTCTCGTGGGTCTCGTTCTCGGGGAGACCCGCTCGCTCGGCGGCGTCCTTGGCGGCGAGCACTGCCTTGTAGGTGGCCGGGACGACCTTGCGGAAGCGGTCGGCCGCCGCGTCCCAGTCGGCGAGGAGGCGGGCCGCGACGGTGGAGGCGGTCTCCTCGTGGTGGCGGCGCACGACGTCGTGCAGCCACTGCCGGTCGTCGGCGTCGAGGGTGTCGACGGCGCCGGCCAGCTCCTTGTTGACGTTGTCGGGGTCGAGGTCGATGACGTAGGCGACGCCGCCGGACATGCCGGCCGCGAAGTTGCGGCCGGTCTCGCCCAGGACGACGGCGCGGCCGCCGGTCATGTACTCGCAGCCGTGGTCGCCGACGCCCTCGGAGACGACGGTGGCGCCGGAGTTGCGGACGCAGAACCGCTCGCCGACCCGGCCCCGGAGGAAGAGCTCGCCGCCGGTGGCGCCGTAGGCGAGGGTGTTGCCGGCGATGACGGAGTACTCCGCGAGGTGGTCGGCGCCGCGGTCGGGGCGGACGACGATCCGGCCGCCGGAGAGGCCCTTGCCGACGTAGTCGTTGGCGTCGCCCTCCAGGCGCAGCGTGACGCCGCGGGGCAGGAAGGCGCCGAAGGACTGGCCGGCGGAGCCGGTGAAGGTGATGTCGATGGTGTCGTCGGGCAGTCCGGCGCCGCCGAACTTCCGGGTCACCCGGTGGCCGAGCATGGTGCCGACGGTGCGGTTGATGTTGCGGATGGGCACCTGGGCGCGGACGGGCCGGGCGTCCTCGGCGGTGGGCACGGCGAGGGCGTCGGCGGCGAGCTCGATGAGCTCGTTGTCGAGGGCCTTGGCCAGGCCGTGGTCCTGCTCGGTGACGCGGTGGCGGACGGCGCCGTCGGGGAGCTCCGGGACGTGCAGCAGCGGTGCCAGGTCCAGGCCCTGGGCCTTCCAGTGGGTGACGGCCTTGCCGGTGTCGAGGAGCTCGGCGTGGCCGACGGCCTCCTCCAGGGTGCGGAAGCCCAGCTCGGCGAGGAGCTCGCGGACCTCTTCGGCGATGAACTCGAAGAAGTTGACGATGAATTCGGCCTTGCCGGAGAACCGCTCGCGGAGGACGGGGTTCTGGGTAGCGATGCCGACGGGGCAGGTGTCGAGGTGGCAGACGCGCATCATGACGCAGCCGGAGACGACCAGCGGCGCGGTGGCGAAGCCGAACTCCTCGGCGCCCAGGAGGGCGGCGATGATCACGTCGCGGCCGGTCTTGAGCTGGCCGTCGGTCTGTACGACGATGCGGTCGCGCAGGCCGTTGAGGAGCAGGGTCTGCTGGGTCTCGGCGAGGCCGAGCTCCCAGGGGCCGCCCGCGTGCTTGAGGGAGGTGAGCGGCGAGGCGCCGGTGCCGCCGTCGTGGCCGGAGATCAGGACGACGTCGGCGTGGGCCTTGGAGACGCCCGCCGCGACCGTGCCGACGCCGACCTCGGAGACCAGCTTCACATGGATGCGGGCCTCGGGGTTGGCGTTCTTGAGGTCGTGGATCAGCTGGGCGAGGTCCTCGATGGAGTAGATGTCGTGGTGCGGGGGCGGCGAGATCAGGCCGACGCCGGGGGTCGAGTGCCGGGTCTTCGCGACCCAGGGGTAGACCTTGTGGCCGGGCAGCTGGCCGCCCTCGCCGGGCTTGGCGCCCTGCGCCATCTTGATCTGGATGTCGTCGGAGTTGACCAGGTATTCGCTGGTCACGCCGAAGCGGCCGGAGGCGACCTGCTTGATGCTGGAGCGGCGGGCCGGGTCGTGGAGGCGCTCGGGGTCCTCGCCGCCCTCACCGGTGTTGGACTTGCCGCCCAGCTGGTTCATGGCGACGGCGAGGGTCTCGTGGGCCTCGCGGGAGATGGAGCCGTACGACATGGCGCCGGTGGAGAAGCGCTTGACGATCTCGCTGACGGGCTCGACCTCGTCGAGGGGGACGGCCGGGCGGTCGCCGGCCAGGCCGAAGAGCCCGCGGAGCGTCATCAGCCGCTCGGACTGCTCGTTCACGCGCTGCGTGTACTGCTTGAAGATGTCGTAGCGGCGGGCGCGGGTGGCGTGCTGGAGCCGGAAGACGGTGTCGGGGTCGAAGAGGTGCGGTTCGCCCTCGCGGCGCCACTGGTACTCGCCGCCTATGTCGAGGCGGCGGTGGCTGGCCGCGATGCCGGTGGCGGGGTAGGCCTTGGCGTGCCGGGCGGCGACCTCCTGGGCGACCACGTCCAGGCCGATGCCGCCGATCTTGGTGGCGGTGCCGTGGAAGTAGGTGTCGACGAAGTCGCCGGCCAGGCCGACGGCCTCGAAGACCTGGGCGCCGCGGTAGGAGGCGACGGTGGAGATGCCCATCTTGGACATGACCTTGAGGACGCCCTTGCCGAGGGCCTTGATGAGGTTGCGGATGGCGTCCTCGGGGCCGGTGTCCGGGAGGTCGCGGAAGTACGTGCCGGCGCGGACGAGGTCCTCGACGGACTCCATCGCGAGGTACGGGTTGACGGCGGCGGCGCCGTAGCCGATGAGGAGCGCGACGTGGTGGACCTCGCGGACGTCGCCGGCCTCGACCAGCAGGCCCACCTGGGTGCGCTGCTTGGTGCGGATGAGGTGGTGGTGGACGGCCGAGGTGAGCAGCAGGGAGGGGATCGGGGCGTGCTCGGCGTCGGAGTGCCGGTCGGAGAGCACGATGAGGCGGGCGCCGGCCGCTATGGCTGCGTCGGCCTCGGCGCGGATCGCCTCCAGGCGGGCGGCGAGCGCCTCGCCGCCGCCGCTGACGCGGTAGAGGCCGGAGAGGGTGGCGGCCTTCAGGCCGGGCAGGTCGCCGTCGGCGTTGATGTGGATGAGCTTGGCGAGCTCGTCGTTGTCGATGACGGGGAAGGGCAGGGTGACGCTGCGGCAGGAGGCCGCGGTCGGGTCCAGGAGGTTGCGCGCGGGGCCCAGGGAGGAGATCAGCGAGGTGACGAGCTCCTCGCGGATGGCGTCCAGGGGCGGGTTGGTGACCTGCGCGAACAGCTGGGTGAAGTAGTCGAAGAGCAGCCGGGGGCGCTCGGAGAGGGCCGCGATGGGCGAGTCCGTGCCCATGGAGCCGATGGGTTCGGCGCCGGTCCTGGCCATGGGGGCGAGGATGACGCGGAGCTCTTCCTCGGTGTAGCCGAAGGTCTGCTGGCGGCGGGTGACCGAGGCGTGGGTGTGCACGATGTGCTCGCGCTCGGGGAGGTCGGCGAGGTCGATCAGGCCGGCCTCCAGCCAGTCCCCGTAGGGCTGTTCGGCGGCGAGCTGGGCCTTGATCTCGTCGTCCTCGATGATGCGGTGCCCGGCGGTGTCGACGAGGAACATCCTGCCGGGCTGGAGGCGGCCCTTGCGGACGACCTTGGCCGGGTCGATGTCGAGGACGCCGACCTCGGAGGAGAGGACGACGAGGCCGTCGTCGGTGACCCAGTAGCGGCCGGGGCGCAGGCCGTTGCGGTCGAGGACGGCGCCGACGAGGGTGCCGTCGGTGAAGGTGACGCAGGCGGGTCCGTCCCAGGGCTCCATGAGGGTGGAGTGGTACTGGTAGAAGGCGCGCCGGGCCGGGTCCATGGAGGCGTGGTTCTCCCAGGCCTCGGGGATCATCATCAGGACGCTGTGCGGCAGGGAGCGGCCGCCGAGGTGGAGCAGCTCCAGGACCTCGTCGAAGGAGGCGGAGTCGGAGGCGTCGGGGGTGCAGACGGGGAAGGTCCGCGCGAGGTTGTCGTCGCCGCCGAACAGGCCGGAGGCGAGCTGGGACTCGCGGGCCCGCATCCAGTTGCGGTTGCCCTGGACGGTGTTGATCTCACCGTTGTGGGAGACGAACCGGTAGGGGTGGGCGAGCGGCCAGCTCGGGAAGGTGTTGGTGGAGAAGCGGGAGTGGACCAGCGCGATGGCGGTGGCGAAGCTCCGGTCGGAGAGGTCCGGGAAGAAGGGCTCCAGCTGTCCGGTGGTGAGCATCCCCTTGTAGACGAGGGTGCGGGAGGACAGGGAGGGGAAGTAGACGCCGGCCTCGCGCTCGGCGCGCTTGCGCAGCACGAACGCCTTGCGGTCGAGGGCGATGCCGCTCGGCGCCGCTCCGTCGGCCGGGCGGCCGGAGACGAAGAGCTGGCGGAAGGCGGGCATCGTGGCGCGGGCGCCGTTGCCGAGCAGGTCGGGGGTGACGGGCACGTCGCGCCAGCCGAGGACGGTGAGCTCCGCCTCGGCCGCGATCGTCTCGATGTGTGAGACGGCGGCGTCCGCGGCGGCTTCCTCGGCGGGGAGGAAGGCGATGCCGACGGCGTAGGAGCCGGCCTCGGGGAGGGTGAAGGGGACGCTCGCCCGCAGGAAGGCGTCGGGGACCTGGAGGAGGATGCCCGCGCCGTCGCCCGAGTCGGGCTCGGAGCCGGTGGCGCCACGGTGTTCCATATTCCGCAGAACGGTGAGGGCCTGCTCCACGAGCGCGTGGCTCGCCTCGCCGGTAAGGGTCGCGACAAAGCCCACGCCACAGGCGTCGTGCTCGTTTCGCGGGTCGTACATCCCCTGCTGGGCGGGGTGGGATGCGGCACGCATCGGCTCTCCCGTCGTCGTCATGGCAGTCATGGCATGTGCATGTGCCGAGGGACGACGTTGGCCCTCTGCGAAGAAAATTTGGTGCAGGTTACATGATGGGCCGCTTCTCGGAAAGCGGACGATTCAATCCAGCATGTGGACACTGCGGACGAGGTGGCGAGCTCCGGAGGCCGAGGGATCGCCCGGCCCGGCCGCGCCGGACGCAGCGCAGAGCGGGCGGCGTTGCCCGCTGCGCTTCCGGATTGTGCCCGATCGTCAAGGGCTTGAAACCGCGAGGTAACGCTGACGTTATGCGGCAGCCCGCATAAGCATCACCCCAATGCGGTGCCGAACGCAATACCGAGGAGGTAAGTCACACCGGCGGCGGCTCCGCCGAGCACCAGCTGGCGCAGGCCGCTGTACCACCAGCTGCGTGCCGTCACCCGGGCCACGACGGCCCCGCAGGCGAAGAGTCCGAGCAGGGCGAGCAGCACGGCGGGCCACAGCTGGGTGGCGCCCAGCAGGTAGGGCAGCAGCGGCAGCAGGGCGCCCAGCGCGAAGGAGCCGAAGGACGAGACGGCGGCGACCGCCGGGGAGGGCAGGTCGGAGGGGTCGATGCCGAGCTCCTCGCGGGCGTGGATCTCCAGCGCCTGCTCGGGGTCGCGGGACAGCTGCATGGCGACCTCCAGCGCGAGCTCGGGCTCGACGCCCCGCGACTCGTAGAGCGCGGCCAGCTCGGCCAGCTCGTCGGCCGGGTGCTTGCGCAGCTCGCGGCGCTCCACCTCCAGCTCGGCCAGCACCAGCTCGCGCTGCGAGGCGACGGAGGTGTACTCGCCGGCGGCCATGGAGAAGGCACCGGCGGCCAGGCCCGCGAGGCCGGCGATCACGATCGTCCCGGAGGAGGCGGCGCCGCCCGCGACACCGGTCATCAGCGCGGCGTTGGAGACCAGGCCGTCCATCGCACCGAAGACCGCCGGCCGCAGCCAGCCGCCGTTCACGTCACGGTGCGTGTGGTTGTCGCGATGCGCTACGTGCGGCGCCTCGACGGCTTCGAGGACAGACATGTCTCCGGGTGCTCCCTTCCCCTCGGGAAGGGCCCGTCGCCCGCCCCGACAAAATCGAAGGTACGCACGAACAGCCATGATCCGCTAGCAAGGAAGGCCGAACTTACCTCTCTGACCTGCGGGTTTGCGGAGAGGCCGGGAAAATTCCCTGGGCTGCCGCCGATCATGTGCCGATCGGATACCGATCATCGAGGCGATCGGCAGCAGCCGTCGGGCGGCGGGTCAGGCCTTCTTGGCGGGCTCCGGGGCCTTCCCGGCGTCCTCGGCCGCGGCGGGCTCCACCACGGCCTCGCGGCCGGGGCGCCGCTTGGCCGAGAGGACCATGTAGACGACCGCGCCGATGAAGACCACGATCGACGTCCAGCCGTTGAGCCGCAGGCCCAGCACATGGTGGGCGTCGTCGACGCGCAGGTACTCGAACCAGAAGCGGCCGACGGTGTACGCCGCCACGTACAGGGCGAAGGCGCGGCCGTGGCCCAGGGTGAAGCGGCGGTCCGCCCAGATCACCAGCGCCGCGACGGCCAGGCACCACAGCGACTCGTAGAGGAACGTCGGGTGGTACGTGCCGGCGACACGGCCGATGGCGGGGTCCGCGTCGATCTTGAGGGCCCACGGCAGGTCGGTGGCCTTGCCGTACAGCTCCTGGTTGAACCAGTTGCCCCAGCGGCCGATGGCCTGGGCCACGGCGAGGCCGGGGGCGAGGGCGTCCGCCCAGGCCGGCAGCGGGATGCCACGGCGCCGGCAGCCGATCCAGGCGCCGACGGCGCCCAGGGCGACGGCGCCCCAGATGCCCAGGCCGCCCTCCCAGATCTTGAAGGCGTTGACCCAGTCACGGCCCTCACCGAAGTACAGCTCGTAGTCGGTGATCACGTGGTAGAGGCGACCGCCGACGAGCCCGAAGGGCACCGCCCACACGGCGATGTCGGCGACCGTGCCCGCCCGGCCGCCCCGCGCGATCCAGCGTCGGTTGCCGAGCCAGACGGCGACGAAGACGCCGATGATGATGCAGAAGGCGTAGCCGCGCAGCGGGACCGGTCCGAGATGGACCACCCCGGTCGACGGGCTGGGAATGTAAGCGATTTCCATGGCAGCACCGACGCTACCCTGCCGGGACGGGAACGCGGCAACCCACCCGGCACAACAGCTGCGTAACGCACCGGCGGGCGCGGCGCCCGGCCGCCCGGCACGGGGGCGCGCTCAGCCCTTGGCCTTGGCCGTGACCATCTGGCGCAGCTTGTCGGGGGTCAGCGGGTTGCTCTGGTCGCCGTAGACGTCCTTGCCGTTGAGCAGCACGGTCGGGGTGGCGTGGTAGGCGGACTTGCTGAAGGCGTCCTGGGACTTCTTCACCCAGCTGTCGTGGGTGCCGTCCTCGACGCACTTGCGGAAGGCGGGGGTGTCCAGGCCGGGGACCTGGCCGGCCAGCTCCAGCAGCCGGGACTTCTTGCCGAAGGCGTCGTCCGTCTCCTGCGGCTGGTTCTTGAAGAGCAGGTCGTGGTACGCGGCGAACTTCCCGGCGTCCTGGGCGCAGGCGGCGGCGTTGGCGGCGTTGAGCGAGCCGGAGCCGCGGAGGTTGCCGTCGATCAGGGTGACCAGGTGGTAGTCGGTCTTGAGCTGCCCCTTGGCCTCCAGGTCGCGGATGGTGTCGCGGAAGCCGAGCTCGAACTGGCCGCAGCCGGGGCAGCGGAAGTCCTCGTAGATGGTCAGGGTGGACTTGGCGTCGGGCTTGCCGACCGGGATGGTCACGGTGTCCTTGCCGGTGGCGCCCTGCGGGGCGACCAGGGGGCCGGCGGTCTTCTTCTTGTCGTCCTTGCCGCCGGCGACCAGGGCGGCGATGCCGGCGCCGGCGCCGAGGACGGCCACCACGACCACGGCCGCGATCAGGGTCCGCTTGCGCTTGGTGCGGCTCTCCTCCTTCAGGCGCTGTTCCTGCAGGCGCTCGCGGGCGCTGCGCTTTCCCTCAGAGTTCTTCTGGCTCACGTCCCTGTACAACGAACCGGGGGCGCGGCCTGCGCGCCCCCGGTCGTCGGTTCCATCAAAAGAGTTACGCGCGCTTGCGTACGCCTTCGGCGAGTTCACCCGCGAGGGCGCGCACCGCGGTCAGGCCGGCCTCCAGGCCGGGGGCCTCCAGCAGGCGCTTGACGAAGGCCGAGCCGACGATGACGCCGTCGGCGAACTGCGCGACCTCGGCCGCCTGCGCGGCGTCGGAGACGCCGAGGCCGACGCAGACGGGCAGCTCGGTCACGGCGCGGGTGCGGCGCACCAGCTCCTGCGCCTCGTGGCCGACGGACTCCCGGGTGCCGGTGACGCCCATCAGGGAGGCGGCGTAGACGAAGCCGGTGCCCGCGGCGGTGATCCGGGCGAGTCGGTCGTCGCGGCTGCTCGGCGCGACCACGAACACCGTGGCCAGGCCGTGCTGTTCGGCGGCCTTGCGCCACACCTCGGACTCCTCGACCGGGAGGTCGGGGAGGATGCAGCCCGCTCCCCCGGCCTCGGCGAGGTCGGCGGCGAACCGCTCGACGCCGTAGGCGTCCACGGGGTTCCAGTACGTCATGACCAGGACCGGGGCGCCCGTCGCGGCGTGCGCCTCGCGGACCGTGCGGAGCACGTCGACGATCTTGACGCCGCCGCGCAGGGCGATGTCGTCGGCGGTCTGGATGACCGGGCCGTCGAGGACCGGGTCGCTGTGCGGCAGCCCGACCTCGACGATGTCGCAGCCGCCTTCGAGCATCGCGGTGACGGCGCGGACGCCGTCGTCGACGGTGGGGAAGCCGGCCGGGAGGTAGCCCACGAGGGCGGCGCGGTTCTCGGCCCGGGCCGTGGCCAGGGCGCTGTTCAGCAGTTCGATGTTGCCGCTCACTTGGCCGCCCCCTCGGTGGCGTCGTACAGCCCGAAGTAGCGGGCCGCCGTGTCCATGTCCTTGTCGCCGCGCCCGGAGAGGTTCACCAGGATCAGCCCGTCCTCGCCCAGCTCCTTGCCGAGGTCCAGCGCGCCGGCGAGCGCGTGGGCGCTCTCGATCGCCGGGATGATGCCCTCGGTGCGGGAGAGGAGTCGCAGCGCCTGCATGGCCTCGTCGTCGGTGACGGCGCGGTACTCGGCGCGGCCGGCGTCCTTGAGGTAGGAGTGCTCGGGGCCGATGCCGGGGTAGTCGAGCCCGGCGGAGATGGAGTAGGGCTCAGTGATCTGGCCGTCCTCGTCCTGGAGGACGTAGCTGCGGGAGCCGTGCAGGATGCCGGGGGTGCCGGCGGCCAGGGTGGCGGCGTGCTCGCCGCTGGAGAGGCCGTGTCCGCCGGCCTCGCAGCCGATGAGCCGGACGCCGGTGTCGGGCAGGAAGGCGTGGAACAGGCCGATGGCGTTGGAGCCGCCGCCGACGCAGGCCACGGCGGCGTCCGGCAGCCGGCCGGCGCGCTCCAGGATCTGCCGGCGGGCCTCGACGCCGATCACCCGGTGGAAGTCGCGGACCAGCTGCGGGAAGGGGTGCGGGCCGGCGACCGTGCCGAAGAGGTAGTGGGTGCGGTCGACGTTGGCGACCCAGTCGCGGAACGCCTCGTTGATGGCGTCCTTCAGGGTGCGGCTGCCGGACTTCACGGCGACGACCTCGGCTCCGAGCATCCGCATCCGGGCGACGTTGAGCGCCTGGCGCTCGGTGTCGACCTCGCCCATGTAGACGGTGCACTCCAGGCCGAAGAGCGCGCAGGCGGTGGCGGTGGCGACGCCGTGCTGGCCGGCGCCGGTCTCGGCGATGACGCGGGTCTTGCCCATGCGCTTGGTGAGCAGCGCCTGGCCCAGCACGTTGTTGATCTTGTGCGAGCCGGTGTGGTTGAGGTCCTCGCGCTTGAGGAAGACCCGGGCGCCGCCCGCGTGTTCGGCGAAGCGCGGCACCTCGGTCAGGGCGCTGGGGCGGCCGGTGTAGTTGACCAGGAGGTCGTTGAGCTCGGCGGCGAAGGCGGGGTCCGCCTTGGCCTTCTCGTACTCGACGGCGACCTCGTCCACGGCGGCGACGAGGGCCTCGGGGATGAATTTACCGCCGAAGGCGCCGAAGTAACCCTCGGCGCTCGGGATGTGACCCTCCGGGTCCGGGATGAAGAATTCAGAGGACACGTGCGTACTCCTCGAAAGGCGTGACGGTGCGGTCTACGGAAAAGAGCGGTGCCTCAGTGGCCCGCGGCGGATACGGCGCCGCCGCGCCATCGCATTCCGTTGATCTGCCCCGGCTCACAGCCGATGTGGTAACGCACGCGCCGGCCGAGCACGCGGCGCGCGGGCGCACGGCAGCCCCGGGGACGGCATCCCCGGGCCAAGCGCGCGTACGCCCCCATGTGCGGTCAGCCCCGCCCGTGCCGCAGCGCCGGGTGGGCCCCGGCGGCCACCAGGTCGGCCACGGCGCCCTTGGGGTCGCGGCCGGTCACCAGGGACTCGCCGACCAGGACGGCGTCGGCGCCGTCGTTGGCGTAGGCGATGAGGTCGTGCGGGCCGCGCACCCCGGACTCGGCGATCTTGATGATGCCGTCCGGGATCTCGGGGGCGACGCGGGCGAAGGTGCCGCGGTCGACCTCCAGGGTCTTGAGGTTGCGGGCGTTGACGCCGATGATCCGGGCGCCGGCGTCCACCGCGCGCTGGACCTCTTCCTCGTCGTGCACCTCGACCAGCGGGGTGAGGCCGATGGACTCGGCCCGCTCGATCAGGGAGACCAGGGCCTCCTGCTCCAGCGCGGCGACGATCAGCAGGACCAGGTCGGCGCCGTAGGCCCGCGCCTCCCAGAGCTGGTAGGCCGTGACGATGAAGTCCTTGCGGAGGATCGGGATGTCGACCTTGGCGCGGACGGCCTCCAGGTCGGCGAGCGAGCCGCCGAAGCGGCGCTGCTCGGTCAGCACGCTGATGACGGCCGCGCCGCCCGCCTCGTAGTCCGCGGCGAGGCCGGCGGGGTCGGCGATCGCGGCGAGCGCGCCCTTGGAGGGGCTGGAGCGCTTCACCTCGCAGATGACGCTGACGCCCTCGCCGCGGAGGGCGGCGACGCCGTCCTTGGCCTGCGGGGCCTTGGCCGCCCGCTCCTTGAGCTCGTCGAGGCTGACGCGCGCCTGCCGCTCCGCGAGGTCGGCACGGACGCCCTCGATGATCTCGTCGAGCACACTCACGCGAGCGGCCCCCTTCCGGACTCGGCTGGTCTGGGCTGGTGGGGCGGACAACATCCTCACCAGGCACTGCGATGGTACTTGCCGGAGGGCGAAGGTTTCGCATCCGGTTGACGCGGGTCCCACTCCGTGGATGCCCAGTGGACACCCGGGGAATGCGTACGAGATCGATTGAATGATCGCCGACGGCTCACGGACGCGCCCGCTACGGGACGAGAGCGGCGCCGAACGGCAGGTTCCGTACGACCGTGAAGGCGAGGACGAGCGCGCCCAGCGCCCACCGGTGGGCGGCCTTCGGGAGCGGCGAGACCCCGCCGGCACCGCGCAGCGCCCGGACCGCCCAGACGGCCCAGAGCAGGGCGAAGGCGGCGTAGCCGGCGACGGCGAGGGCGTTGGCGCCCAGGGCGGCGGCGAGATCGCCGTGGCACAGCGCGTGCAGACCGCGCAGCCCGCCGCAGCCGGGGCAGTACAGGCCGGTGTACCGCAGCAGGGGGCAGGCGGGGTAGTGGCCCGGCCGGTGGGGGTCGACGGCGGCGACGTAGCAGGCGGCCGCGGCGACGCCCGCGCCGACGCCGAGCGGCACGCTCAGGCGGCGCGCCGCGGCCCGGGCGGGGGCGGCCCCGCCGGCGCTGTCGCTCACGCTCCCCAGTCTCCGCCCGGCAGCGCGAAGGCGCGGCCCGGGACCCGGCGGATTCCGCCGTACGGGTCCCGGGGCCGCGCCCTCTTCGCAACGAGCTCCGGGGGCGGTCAGCCCTGGGTCTGCGGCTGCGCCTTCTTGACAGCGGTCTTGGGCGCCTGGCCGAGGCCCATCATGCGCATGATGCCGCCGACGACGCCGCCGAGGGCGATCACGACGATGCCCGCCCAGAAACCGGCCGGCTTGGCCGCCACCATGAACGCGCCGGAGACGCAAAAGCCGATGAAGGCGATGGTGACACCGGTCCAGGCGGCCGGGGTGTGTCCGTGGCTGCTACCCGACATGAGTAAGACTCCTCGTTGCTGTGGCGCGCCCTGGGGCGCGGGGAACGCTCATGGTCATTGTCCCCGACGGCCGGGGCCGCCTCGCTCTGGGGTGGGGCGTGTCAGGAAGGCGTCACGGCCGGGTGTCGCCGGTGGGGTCCTCGCCGCGGTCGAGGGCCTTCCACAGCTCCTCGGGGCGCTCGGGGTCGGGCGCGGTGCGGGCGCGGCGCGGCCGGGGGGTGCCGTCGCGCTCGTAGCGGCTGGACATGGCGGGCCAGTGGCGGCCGTAGCGCAGGGCGAGGAGCCCGGCGAGCAGGAGCAGCACGCCGCCGGCGAGGGCGACCCAGGGCCAGGCGGTGTGGCTGACGCCGTCTATGGCGGCGCCGGTGAGCCCGCTGGCCCGGGATGCCTTCTCCTCCAGGGCGGCGGTGTCGGTGGCGCCGGTGACCGCGCCGGCGACGACGCCCGCGCCGCTCAGGGCGAGCAGGCCGGCGACGACGGTGCGCCAGACGCCGCGGACGGCGAAGACGGCGACGAGCGCGGCGAGGGCGACGACGGCGAGGGCGCCGGGCAGGCCGCCGACGTCCTGGCCGCTGGCGCTCTGGGCGACGGCGGATCCATTGATCCGGGTGGTGCCCTCGGACCAGGTGCGGCCGCCCGCCAGGAGGACGAGTGCCGCGCCCGCGGCGCCCGCCAGCAGGGCGGTGCCGACGCTGCGCCGGCGGCCGGCGCCGGTACGGGCGGCGGGCTCGACATGGGGGCGGGGGTGGGGTACGGCTGCGCTCACGGTTACCACTATCTCTCGTCGGTGCCGGGCGGGCGCCCCGGGGGTCCCCGTGCGGGCGCCCCGGGGCGGCTCCGGGGCGCGCCTCGGCGGCCCCGCGCGGCTCAGGACCGGTGGGTGAGCCGGTTCGCGGAGTGGACGGCGCGGAGCACGGCGGCGGCCTTGTTGCGGCACTCGGCGTCCTCGGCCGCCGGGTCGGAGTCGGCGACGACGCCCGCGCCGGCCTGCACGTAGGCGGTGCCGTCGCGCAGCACGGCGGTGCGGATGGCGATGGCGGTGTCGGAGTCCCCGGCGAAGTCGAGGTAGCCGACGCAGCCGCCGTACAGGCCGCGGCGGGCGGGCTCCAGCTCCTCGATGATCTGCATGGCGCGGGGCTTGGGGGCGCCGGAGAGGGTGCCGGCGGGGAAGCAGGCGGTGAGCACGTCGAAGGCGGTGCGCCCGGGGGCGAGGCGGCCGGTGACGGTGGAGACGATGTGCATCACGTGGCTGTAGCGCTCGATCGACATGAAGTCGACGACCTCGACGCTGCCGGGTTCGCAGACCCGGCCGAGGTCGTTGCGGCCGAGGTCGACGAGCATGAGGTGCTCGGCGCGCTCCTTGGGGTCGGCCATGAGCTCCTCGGCGAGGGCGGCGTCGGCCTGCGGGGTGGCGCCGCGCGGCCGGGTGCCGGCGATGGGGTGCACCAAGGCCTGCCCGTCCTCGACCTTGACGAGCGCCTCGGGGCTGGAGCCGACGATGTCGAACCCGTCGAAGCGGAGCAGGTACATGTACGGGCTCGGGTTGGTGGCCCGGAGCACGCGGTAGACGTCGAGGGCCGAGGCCTCGCAGGGCGTCTCGAAGCGCTGGGAGGGGACGACCTGGAAGGCCTCGCCCGCGCGGATGCGCTCCTTGATGTCCTCCACGGCCGCCATGTAGTCGGGGCCGCCCCAGCGGGCGGTGTACTCGGGGAGCTCGGAGGGCGGCAGGGCGGTGGGGTCGGTGGGGGCGGGCCGGTGCAGGTCGGCGGCCATGGCGTCGAGGCGGGCGACGGCGTCGGCGTAGGCCTCGTCGACGCCCGTGTCGAGGTCGTTGTGGTTGATCGCGTTGGCGATCAGCAGGACGGTGCCGTTCCAGTGGTCGAGGACCGCGAGGTCGGAGGTGAGGAGCATGGTCAGCTCGGGCAGGCCGAGGGTGTCGGCGCCGTGCTCGCCGATCCGCTCCAGGCGGCGCACGATGTCGTAGCCGAGGTAGCCCACCATGCCGCCGGTGAAGGGCGGCAGTCCGGTGCCCTCGATGAGGTCGCGCGGGGTGTGCAGGGCGGCCACGGTGGCGCGCAGGGTCTCCAGCGGGTCGCCGTCGGTGGGGACGCCGACGGGCGGGGTGCCGAGCCAGTGGGTGGCGCCGTCGCGGACGGTCAGGGTGGCGGCGCTGCGGACGCCGACGAAGGAGTAGCGGGACCAGGTGCGGCCGTTCTCGGCGGACTCCAGCAGGAAGGTGCCGGGGCGCTCGGCGGCGAGCTTGCGGTAGAGGCCGACGGGGGTGTCCCCGTCGGCGAGGAACCGCCGGGTGACCGGGATGACCCGGCGGTCCTTCGCGAGCGTACGGAAGGTTGCGGCGTCGGGGGCGATGTCACCCGGGGTCGTGGCTGCCATGGCAGCGGATGCTACTTGGCCGATGGCAGGACGTCGGCATCGAAGCACGTGCGGTCACCGGTGTGGCAGGCGGCGCCGACCTGGTCGACCTTGACGAGGAGGGTGTCCGCGTCGCAGTCGAGGGCCACCGACTTCACGTGCTGGACGTGGCCGGAGGTGTCGCCCTTGACCCAGTACTCCTGGCGGCTGCGGCTCCAGTAGGTGCAGCGGCCGGTGGTGAGGGTGCGGTGCAGGGCCTCGTCGTCCATCCAGCCGAGCATGAGGACCTCGCCGGTGTCGTACTGCTGGGCGATGGCGGGGACCAGGCCGTCGGCGTCGCGCTTGAGGCGGGACGCGATGGCGGGGTCGAGGGCGGAGGCCCCGGGGGGCGTGGGGCGGGTGGTGCCGGTCATGCGGTCCATTCTGCCGCTTCCGCCGCCGCGGGCGCGGGTGCGGGGCAGCGTTGACCGAGCAACGGTGGTCGGGGTCACTTCCTCCGCCGCGGGCGCGGGTGCGGGTACGCGCGCGGGTCAGAGCCGGCCTACGGGCGCGGGTCCCGTACGGGCGCGGGGGCGGGGCGTTCGGATCGGGATCCCGCCGGTGGGGCTGTCAGTGGCGTACGGCATGCTGTCGCGCATGACCTCTCCGCCGCCGCCGAACCCCCCGCAACCGCCTGGCCACGGCGGTGGTTTCGGACCGCCCCAGGGCTTCGGGCCGCCGCAGCCGCCGGCCCAGCCGCCCGCCCAGCCGTACGGCAATCCTTACGGCCAGCCCCAGCCCCAGCAGGGTTTCGGCCAGTACGGGCAGTTCGCACCCCCGCCGCCCCCGCCCTCGGGCGGCAACGGCGCGAAGGTCGCCGCCATCGTGGTCGCGGCCGTGCTGGTGGCGGGCCTGATAGTGGGCGGCGTCATCCTCACCTCCGGTGGTGGTGACGACGAGCCGTCCGCGAAGGGGAAGCCCTCGCCGAGCCCCTCGGTCTCGTCCGCCGCGCCGTCCGAGGCCCCGTCCGCGACGCCCAGCTCGCCCTCCGACGCGCCCTCGGGCTTCGACCCGTCGGGCTCCGCCGGCCCGTCGGCGCCGTCCGTGTCCCGGGTGCCGTACGTGGTGCTCAAGCCCGGCCAGTGCTTCGACCACCCGCACCTGAGCAGCGGTGTCACCCGGGTGACCACGCGGTCCTGCGACACGAGCCACGACGGCGAGGTCATCGGCAACGCGATGCTGACGGGCACGTTCTCCACGGAGATGGACATCCAGGCCAAGGCCAAGGACCTCTGCGAGAAGAAGGCCCAGGCCCGGGTGCGCTCCATAGCCGACGGCCGCACGTACTACTCGTACACCCTCTATCCGGCCAAGTCGACGTACGACCGCGGCCAGTCCGAGGTCACGTGCACGATCACCCGGAGCACGGGGCCGGGCGGCGCGAAGCTGACGGAGGCGCTGCCGGACTAGGGACGCGGGGGCTTTTCCCCGGCCCCGCCCCTTCCCGGAACCGGGGGCGAGCCTCCGGGTCCCCGTCCCACGCTCCGCGCGGTGCCGTGGCCCCGGAGGGGCGCCAGTCGTAAGGTGGGGCGCATGTCGACCCACGCGCAGCGCGAACGCCTGCTCCTCGCCGATCTGTTGGAGATGGCGGGCCCGGACGCCCCCACCCTCTGCGACGGCTGGCGGACCCGGGACCTCGCGGCCCATGTCGTGGTGCGCGAGCGCCGTGCCGACGCCTCCGCCGGCCTGGTGATCAAGGCGCTGGCGCCACGGCTGGAGCGGGTGCAGGCCGAGTTCGCCGCGAAGCCGTACGAGGAGCTGATCCAGCTCATCCGTACGGGGCCGCCGCGGCTGTCCCCGTACGCCCTCAAGCAGATCGACGAGGCCGCCAACACGGTGGAGTTCTTCGTGCACACCGAGGACGTCCGCCGGGCCCGGCCGGACTGGACGCCCCGGGAGCCGGACCCCGTCTTCGCGGACGCGCTGTGGGCGCGGCTGGAGCGGGTGGCGCGGATGCTGGGGCGCCGGTCGCCGGTGGGGCTGGTGCTGCGGCGGCCCGACGGGCGGACGGCGATCGCGCACCGGGGCGCCCCGGTGGTGACGGTCACCGGCGAGCCGGGCGAGCTGACGCTGTTCCTCTTCGGCCGGCAGGACGCGGCCCGGGTGGAACAGGACGGTGACGCGGACGCGCTCGCGAAGCTTCGTGGGGCGACACTGGGTATCTGAGCCCCCTGAGGGCAAGGGGCCGACCGGATCCCGATCGGAAGAAGGTGCCGACATGGCGTCCCGCCACAGAACCACCTCCCTCACCAGTTCCCTCGGTGGCCCCTTGGGCGGCCAGGGGGCCACCGCGCTGCCGACGGGGGTCTCCCTGGGGCTGCTGCTGTTCCGCCTGATGATCGGCCTCATCATGATGGGGCACGGCACGCAGAAGCTCTTCGGCTGGTTCGACGGCCCCGGGATCGACGGGACGGGGAAGTTCTTCACCCAGTCGGGCTATCCGGCGGGCAAAGCGATGGCCGTCGTGGCCGCGCTCAGCGAGACGCTGGGCGGGGCCGGGCTGTTCCTGGGCCTGCTCACCCCGCTGGCCGCGGCGGCGGTGCTGGGCACGATGATCAACGCCCTGGTGGTGACGTGGGGCGATTTCTTCCTGCCGAGCGGTGTGGAATTCCCGCTGCTGATCGCCGTGGCGTCGGCGGGGCTGGCGCTCACGGGCCCGGGGCGGTACGCGGTGGACCACTATCTGCCGGTGCTGCGGGCGCATCGGCTGTCGTACGGGGTGGGGGCGATTCTTCTGGCGTCGTTGGCGGCGCTGGCCATTGTTCTGACGCGCGACTAGGGGGCGGGCAGGGCTTTTTCCCCACCCCGCCTCTTCCCCCAACCGGGGCAGGCCCCCGGACCCCCGTCCCGCACTACCGCGCGGTGGCCTCGAACACCGGCCGGGCTGATCTTCAGCCCGGCCGGCGTGTGAGAAGGCCCGGGCCCGGGGCGGAGCCCGGGAGCAGTCGTCAGCGGACCGGGTGGCCGGCCTCGCGGAGGGTGTTCTTCACGTCCGTGATCCGGAGGTCGCCGAAGTGGAAGACGGAGGCGGCCAGGACCGCGTCCGCGCCCGCCTCGACCGCCGGCGCGAAGTGCTCCAGGCGGCCCGCGCCACCGCTGGCGATCACCGGGACGGAGACGTGCTCACGCACGGCCCGGATCATCTCCGTGTCGTAGCCGTCCTTGGTGCCGTCGGCGTCCATGGAGTTCAGCAGGATCTCGCCGGCGCCCAGTTCGGCCGCGCGGTGCGCCCACTCCACCGCGTCCAGGCCGGTGCCGCGGCGCCCGCCGTGGGTGGTGACCTCGAAGCTCCCGGAGGCGGTGCGGCGGGCGTCGACGGAGAGGACCAGCACCTGGCGGCCGAAGCGCTCCGCGATCTCCTGGATGAGCTCGGGGCGCTCGATGGCCGCGGTGTTGACGCCGACCTTGTCCGCGCCGGCCCGCAGCAGCTTGTCGACGTCGGTCGCGGCGCGGACGCCGCCGCCCACGGTCAGCGGGATGAAGACCTGCTCGGCGGTGCGGCGCACCACGTCGTAGGTGGTCTCGCGGTTACCGGAGGAGGCGGTGATGTCCAGAAAGGTCAGTTCGTCGGCGCCCTCCTGCCCGTAGACCTTGGCCATCTCGACGGGGTCGCCGGCGTCACGGAGGTTCTGGAAGTTGACGCCCTTGACGACCCGGCCGTTGTCCACGTCCAGGCAGGGGATGACTCGGACCGCCAGGGTCATGTGTTCGTTGCTCCTCTGAAAGCTTCTACTTCTACCTCGACCAGGACGCGCGAGTCGACGAAGCCGGAGACGACGACCAGGGTCGCCGCGGGGCGTACCGCGTCGAAGAGCTCGTGGTGGGCGCGGCCGACCGCGTCCACGTCGCGCGCGTGGGTGAGGTACATACGGGTGCGGATGACGTCGGCGGCGCCGAGGCCGAACTCGCCCAGGGCGGCGAGGGCGTTGCCGAAGGCGGCGAGCGTCTGCTCGTAGGGGTCGCCCTCGCCGTGCAGGACGCCGCCGGCCAGCGGCATGGTGCCGGCGACGAGGACCGTGTCCCCCGCCGCCACGGCGCGTGCGAAGCCGATCGTCTCCTCCCAGGAGCTGTCTGACTGTACGCGCCGCGGTGCGGGGGAATCGGTCATACGGACACAGCCTCCAGGGCTTCTTCCAGGGTGAACGCCTTGGCGTAGAGGGCCTTGCCGACGATGGCGCCTTCCACGCCCTCCGGTACCAGCGTGGCGATCGCCCGCAGATCGTCAAGGGAGGAGACGCCGCCGGAGGCGACGACCGGCCGGTCGGTGACGGCGCAGACGTTCTTCAGGAGCTCCAGGTTGGGACCCTGGAGGGTGCCGTCCTTGGCGATGTCGGTGACGACGTAGCGGGCGCAGCCCTCGGCGTCGAGGCGGGCGAGGGTCTCGTAGAGGTCGCCGCCGTCGCGGGTCCAGCCGCGGCCGCGCAGGGTGGTGCCGCGGACGTCGAGGCCGACGGCGATGCGGTCGCCGTGCTCGGCGATGACCTTGGCGACCCACTCGGGGGTCTCCAGGGCGGCGGTGCCGAGGTTGACGCGGGTGCAGCCGGTGGCGAGGGCGGCGGCGAGCGAGGCGTCGTCGCGGATGCCGCCGGAGAGCTCGACCTTGATGTCCATGGAGCGGACGACCTCGGCGACCTGGGCGCGGTTGTCGCCGGTGCCGAAGGCGGCGTCGAGGTCGACCAGGTGCAGCCACTCGGCGCCGGACCGCTGCCAGGCGAGGGCCGCGGACATCGGATCGCCGTAGGACGTCTCGGAGCCGGACTCGCCGTGGACGAGGCGGACGGCCTGGCCGTCGCGGACGTCGACGGCGGGGAGCAGTTCGAGCTTCGGCATCTGGGGGCTCACAGGGTCTCGATCCAGTTGGTCAGCAGCTGGGCGCCGGCGTCGCCGGACTTCTCGGGGTGGAACTGGGTGGCGGACAGCGGCCCGTTCTCGACGGCGGCGATGAAGGGCTCGCCGTGCGTGGCCCAGGTGACCTGGGGCGGGCGGATGTGGTCCGCGGTGATCTCGAAGCCCCACTCGCGCACGGCGTAGGAGTGCACGAAGTAGTAGCGGGTGCCGGCGTCGAGGCCGGCGAAGAGCCGGGAGTCCTCGGCGGGGGTGACGGTGTTCCAGCCCATGTGCGGGACGACGGGGGCCTTGAGCGGCTCGACCGTGCCGGGCCACTCGTCGAGGCCCTCGGTCTCGACGCCGTGCTCGATGCCGCGCTCGAAGAGGATCTGCATGCCGACGCAGATGCCCATGACGGGGCGCCCGCCGGAGAGCCGGCGGCCGACGATCCAGTCGCCGCGGGCGGCGCGCAGCCCGCGCATGCAGGCGTCGAAGGCGCCGACGCCGGGGACGAGCAGGCCGTCGGCGGTCATGGCCTTGTCGTAGTCGCGGGTGATCTCGACGTCGGCGCCGACGTGGGCGAGGGCGCGCTCGGCGGAGCGGACGTTGCCGAAGCCGTAGTCGAAGACGACGACCTTCTTGCGGTTGCTCATGACCACAGCCCCTCGACGCGCAGCAGGCCGGCGGACAGGCACATGGTGGCGCCTATGCCGAGCAGCACGATGATGCTCTTGGGCATGCCCTGCTTGGCGAAGGAGATGATGCCGCCGACCAGGAAGAGGCCGACGACGATCAGGGTGGTGGAGAGGCCGTTCACAGGGCGCCCTTCGTCGAGGGAAGAATTCCGGCGGCGCGCCGGTCGTGTTCGCAGGCGTAGCGCAGCGCCCGGGCGAGGGCCTTGAACTGGCACTCGACGATGTGGTGGGCGTTGCGGCCGTAGGGCACGTGGACGTGCAGGGCGATCTGGGCCTGCGCGACGAAGGACTCCAGGATGTGGCGGGTCATCGTGGTGTCGTACGTGCCGATCATCGGCGCCATGTTCTCGGGCTCGGTGTGCACGAGGTAGGGGCGGCCGGAGAGGTCGACGGTGACCTGCGCGAGGGACTCGTCCAGCGGGACCGTGCAGTTGCCGAAGCGGTAGATGCCCACCTTGTCGCCGAGCGCCTGCCGGAAGGCGGCGCCGAGCGCGAGGGCGGTGTCCTCGATGGTGTGGTGGGTGTCGATGTGCAGGTCGCCGTCGGTCTTGACGGTGAGGTCGAAGAGGCCGTGGCGGCCCAGCTGGTCGAGCATGTGGTCGAAGAATCCGACCCCGGTCGACACGTCGACCTGCCCGGTGCCGTCGAGGTCGATCTCGACGAGGACGGATGTCTCCTTCGTGGTGCGCTCGACGCGCCCGACGCGGGTCATCGCTGGTTCTCCTTCATCACTGCGCGGACCGCGTCCAGGAACGCGTCGTTCTCGGCGGGGGTGCCCGCGGTGACCCGCAGCCATCCCGGTACGCCGTTGTCCCGTACCAGCACGCCGTGGTCGAGGATGGCCCGCCAGGTGGCGTGGCTGTCCGCGAAGCGGCCGAACTGGACGAAGTTGGCGTCGGAGTCCGTCACCTCGCATCCCCTGGCGCGCAGCTCGGTGACGAGGCGGTCGCGTTCGGTCTTGAGCTGTTCGACGTAGCCGAGCAGGGTGTCGGTGTGCTCCAGGGCGGCGAGGGCCGTGGCCTGGGTGACGGCCGACAGGTGGTACGGCAGGCGGACGAGCTGGACGGCGTCGACGACGGCGGGGGCCGCCGCGAGGTAGCCGAGGCGGAGTCCGGCCGCGCCGAAGGCCTTGGACATGGTGCGGGAGACGACGAGGTTCGGCCGGCCCTCGATCAGCGGGAGCAGCGAGGGGCGGTGGCTGAACTCGCCGTAGGCCTCGTCGACGACGACCAGGGAGGGCCTGGCCGCCTGGGCGGCGTCGTGGAGCCGCAGGACGGTGTCGGCCTCGACGGCGGTGCCCGTGGGGTTGTTGGGCGAGCAGATGAAGACGACGTTCGGCCGGTGCTCGGCGATGGCGCGCTCGGCGGCCGCCACGTCGATGGTGAAGTCGTCCCGGCGGGGGCCGGAGATCCAGCCGGTGCCGGTGCCGCGGGAGATCAGGGCGTGCATCGAGTACGAGGGCTCGAAGCCGATGGCCGTGCGGCCGGGTCCGCCGAAGGTCTGGAGCAGTTGCTGGAGGACCTCGTTGGAGCCGTTGGCCGCCCAGACGTGGCGCATGGTGACCTCGTGCCCGGCGGTGCGGGTGAGGTACTTGGCCAGCTCGGTGCGGAGCTCGACCGCGTCCCGGTCGGGGTAGCGGTTGAGGTTCCGGGCGGCCTCGGCGACGCGCTCGGCGATACGGGCGACGAGGGGCTCGGGGAGCGGGTAGGGGTTCTCGTTGGTGTTGAGGCGTACGGGCACGTCGAGCTGCGGGGCGCCGTACGGGGACTTGCCGCGGAGTTCGTCCCGGATGGGGAGTTCGTCCCAGGGGACTCGGGGGTGTTACGGGTCTCGTGCGTCACTTGCCGTCCGGAACCTTCCAGTCGAACCGTGCCTTGACCGCGGCGCCGTGCGCCGGCAGGTCCTCGGCCTCGGCGAGGGTCACCACGTGGCCCGCGACCTCGGCCAGGGCTTCCCTGGTGTAGTCCACGACGTGGATGCCGCGCAGGAAGGACTGGACGGAGAGGCCGGAGGAGTGGCAGGCGCAGCCGCCGGTGGGCAGCACGTGGTTGGAGCCGGCCGCGTAGTCGCCGAGCGAGACGGGGGCGTAGGGGCCGACGAAGATCGCGCCGGCGTTCTGCACCCGGGCGGCGACGGCCGCGGCGTCGGCGGTCTGGATCTCCAGGTGCTCGGCGCCGTAGGCGTCGACGACGGCGAGGCCGTGGTCGACGGAGTCGACCAGGACGATGCCGGACTGGCGGCCGCCGAGCGCGGGGGCGATCCGGTCCTCGACGTGCCGGGTCAGGGCGACCTGGGTCTCCAGCTCCTTCTCCACCGCGTGCGCGAGGTCCTCGGAGTCGGTGACGAGGACGGCGGCGGCCAGCGGGTCGTGCTCGGCCTGGCTGATGAGGTCGGCGGCGACGTGCACGGGGTCGGCGGTGGCGTCGGCGAGGATGGCGATCTCGGTGGGGCCGGCCTCGGCGTCGATGCCGATGCGGCCCTTGAGCAGCCGCTTGGCGGCGGCGACCCAGATGTTGCCGGGGCCGGTGACCATGTTGACCGGGCGGCACTCCTCGGTGCCGTAGGCGAACATGGCGACGGCCTGGGCGCCACCGGCGGCGTAGACCTCGTCGATGCCCAGCAGCGCGCAGGCGGCCAGGATCGTGGGGTGCGGCAGGCCGCCGAAGTCGGCCTGGGGCGGGGAGGAGACGGCCATGGAGCCGACGCCCGCCTCCTGGGCCGGCACCACGTTCATGATCACGGACGAGGGGTAGACGGACCGGCCGCCCGGGACGTAGAGGCCGACGCGCTGGACGGGCACCCAGCGCTCGGTGACCGTGCCGCCGGGCACGACCTGGACGGTCTTGTCGGTGCGCCGCTGCTCGCGGTGGACGATGCGGGCGCGGCGGATGGACTCCTCCAGCGCGGCGCGCACGGCGGGGTCGAGCTCGGCCAGGGCACGGGTGATCGCCTCGGCGGGGACCCGGACCCGGTCGATGGTGACGCCGTCGAACCGCTCCGCGTAATCGATCAAGGCCGCGGTGCCACGATGATGCACGTCCTCGCAGATGGGCCGCACCTTCTCCAGGGCGGCCTCGACGTCGAGTTCGGCTCGGGGCAGCAGATCGCGGTCGATGCCGGCCTCACTCCAGGAGGAACCAGGAGCCGAGGCGGAGGCGGTGCCGCGCAGATCGATTCGGGAGATCACACCGCCAATTGTCTCAGACCCGTCCCGGCGCACGGCTCCCCGTACCACTCAGTGATACGTGCCAACGAGTGATATCCGATTCTTACTATGAGTGTTCAACCGGTCACACGAATGGGAATGAGGCTGGTACCGAGGGGTTGACGGGACGGGAGGGGGTACGGTCCGTGACCGAGTCACAGGGCGGGGAGCCGCCCGCCGGCCTGGATCTGACCACCGCCGAGTGGGGCATGTGGCAGGCCTTCCGCACCGGCAGCACCCACGATCTGCGCACCCCGGAGCCCGAGCGGAACGACCCGGGCGGACCGCACGCGTGGGGCCCCGAGCGGAGCGTGCGCGCCCAGGTGGTGGCCCTGCTGCTGCTGGAGGGGCCGCCCGCCCGGCCGGGCCGGGTCGCGGCCCTCAAGCTCAACGGCGCGCGGATCACCGGCACCCTCGACCTGTCCGGCGGCACGGTCGTGCCCTACGTCGAGATGCACAACTGCCGCTTCGACCACCAGGTCCTGCTGCCGGAGAGCCACTTCACCACGCTGCGGCTGGTCGGCTGCGCCCTGCCCCGGCTGGAGGCGGCCCGGCTGCGGACGGAGGGCGATCTGCACCTGCCGCGCTGTGCGGTGCGCGCCGGCATCCGGCTGACGGACGCCCACATCGGCACGGACCTGCTGCTCAACCAGCTGGTGGTGCGCCGGGACCGGCGCGGGGTCTCGGTGGCGGCCGACGGGATGACGGTCGGCCAGGACCTCCAGGCCGAGATGATGCGCTCGTACGGCGAGCTGAGCATGCGCGGCGCGCAGATAGGGGCCTCGCTCAGCCTGCGCGGCAGCACGCTCAGCAACCCCTACGGCCGGCGCGCGCTGAACGCCCCGCAGCTGACGGTGGAGCGGACCCTGTATCTGACGGGCGCCTGGATCAGCGGCGCCGCCTTCGCCGCCGGCGCCACTCCCCCGTACGGCGTCACCAACACCCCCGAGCAGGGCACCCGCGTGCAGCACTTCCAGTGTCAGGGCGGCGCCCGGCTGGACGACGGCCGGTTCGGCGACGCGGTGGACCTCAGCCAGGCCCGGTTCTCGATGGAGGCGGACCAGGAGCTGTCGCTGCGCCGGGTGCAGACGCCCGAGCTGCGCTTCCTCGGGGAGTGGCTGGCGCGGGGGCGGGTGGTGCTCTCGGGGGCGCGGGTGGTCAACCTCGTCGACCGGGCCGACAGCTGGCCGGGGCCGGGCGGCCTGGTCATGGCCGGTTTCTTCTACGAGAACCTGATACCGCTGGGCCACTTCCCGCTCGCCACCCGGCTGGAGTGGGTGGCCGCCGCCACCCCCGAGTACGCCCCGGAGCCCTACGAACGCCTGGCGGGCGTCCTGCGCGACAGCGGCGAGGACGCGGACGCGCGGGCGGTGCAGCTGGCCAAGCAGCGGCGCCGCCGCGAGACGCTGCCGCTGGCCGGCAAGGCGTGGGGCTATCTCCAGGACTGGACGGTCGCGTACGGCTACCGCCCCGGGCGGGCCGCCGTCTGGATGGCGGTGCTCTGGGCGGCGGCCGCCGTCTATTTCACCTGGCGGCCGGTGCCTCCCCTCAAGGAGGGCGAGGGCCCGCAGTGGAACCCCGAGCTGTACGCCCTCGACCTGCTGGTGCCCGTCATCGACCTGGGCCAGGGCACGTCCTGGCGCCCGACGGGGGCGGCCCAGTGGGTGGTGAGCGCGCTGATCCTGCTGGGCTGGGTGCTGGCGACGACGGTGGCGGCGGGGGCGTCGCGGGTGCTGCGGCGGCAGTGAGCGGTTCGCTCGGCCGCTGCGCGGGGCGTTTTCCCCGGCCCCGCCCCTTCCCGAATGTCCTCAAGCGCCGGACGGGCTGATTTTCAGCCCGTCCGGGGGCACCTCCCAGCGGTAGCTGGGGGAGCTTGAGGACCGGGGTCCGGGGCGGAGCCCCGGTTCGGGAAGGGGCGGGGTGGGGAAGGCCCCGCGCAGCGGCACCCCCGGCCACCGGGAAGGAAACTCCGGACCGGCCGGCCGCCCAGGCCATTAGGCTTACCCGCTGTGACCACCGCGCGCCTTCCGATCTTCCCGCTGAACTCGGTGCTGTTCCCGGGCCTCCTCCTGCCCCTGAACGTCTTCGAGCAGCGCTACCGCGCGATGATGCGCGACCTGGACGCGCTGCCCGAGGAGGCGCCGCGCCGCTTCGGCGTCGTCGCCATCCGGGACGGCCACGAGGTCGCCCCCACCCTGCCGGGCCTGCCGACGGGCTCCCTCCCGGAGCCGGGCCCCGCGTCCGGCTTCGGCGCCGACCCGCTGGCGTCCTTCTACTCCGTGGGGTGCGCCGCCGACGCGGCCACCGTCCGGGAGCGGCCCGACGGCACGTACGAGGTCCTCGCCACCGGCACCACCCGCTTCCGGCTGCTGTCCCTCGACACCTCCGGCCCGTACCTGACGGGTGAGGTGGAGTACCTGGAGGAGGAGCGGGGCGAGGGCGCGGGCGCGCTCGCCTCCGGGGTGGTCCGGGCGTTCCGGGCGTACCAGAAGCGGCTGGCGGGGGCGGCGGAGAGCACGCTGGCGGGCCGGGCGGAGCTGCCGGGCGAGCCGTCCGTGCTGTCCTACGTGGTCGCCGCGGCGGCGATGCTCGACACCCCGGCCCGGCAGCGGCTGCTCCAGGCGCCGGACACGGCGAGCCGGCTGGCGGAGGAGCTGAGGGTGCTGCGGGCGGAGACGGCGCTGATCGGTAAGCTCCCGTCGCTGCCGGCCGTCGGTCTCACCCAGCGGCCGACCTGCCCCAACTGAGCCCGACCGGGAGGACGCCCGTGAAGAAGTCCAAGAAGCGGCAGTCCGGCTCCACGCCGGCGATCGTCGCCCTGGAGCAGGCCGGTGCCGCCTTCACGGTGCACGCCTACGACCACGACCCGGCCGTCGCCTCCTACGGCGAGGAGGCCGCGCGGGCGCTCGGCCGTAACCCCGGGCAGATCTTCAAGACCCTGGTGGCCGAGGTGGACGGCGCGCTGACCGTCGCCGTCGTGCCCGTGTCCGGCTCGCTCGACCTCAAGGCGCTGGCGGCCGCGGTCGGCGGGAAGCGGGCGGCGATGGCCGACCCGGCGGCGGCCGAGCGCACCACCGGCTACGTGCGCGGCGGCATCTCGCCGCTCGGGCAGCGCAAGCGGCTGCCGACCGCGCTGGACTCCTCGGCGGACGCCCACCCGACCGTCTGTGTCTCGGCGGGCCGCCGGGGGCTGGAGGTCGAGCTCGCCCCCGCCGATCTCGCGGCGCTCACCGGTGCGGTGGTCGCGCCGATCGCCCGCGCCTGAGCGCCCCGCCCGAGGGGCTGGACTCCTCGCGCCGTCTCGGCTACGACCGAGGGGCGGGCAGCGGTCCGCGCGCCCGCAGGGAGGGGACGCCCATGTCGAAGCGCACCCGTAAGCGCCGCTGGCGCCTGAAGAAGGGCCGGGCCAACCACGGCCGCCGGCCCGCCTGACAGCGGGCCGCCGCGGCCTAGCCGGCCGTCGGCTCCCCGGGCCCGGACCACTGCGGTCCGGGTTCCGGGTCGCGGGGGCCGAAGGCGGCGGTCAGCACGAGGTGCACGGCCATGGCCGCCAGCGGCCAGGCCAGCAGGACGCCCTTGGCCGCCAGCTTGAGGGGGGCGTCGAAGACGACGCCCTTGCCCACGGACTTCGCGGCCGCGACCACGTCGGAGGCCGGGCCGAGCCAGACGCCCAGCCGCCAGCCGATCAGCGCGCCGAGCAGCGAGCCCGCCGCCAGCCCGACGACCAGCGGGATACCGCCCCGGCGGCGGACGAGGAAGACGACGACGGCGCTCAGCACACCGAAGCCCAGCGCCAGCAGCGCGAACGTGCCGTCCGCGCCGATCGCCTGCTCGCCCTCGGTGCTCTTGAGGTAGACGGCCTTGCCGTCCGAGATCAGCGGCACCCGGGGCGCCAGCCAGGCCCACAGCGCCCCCAGCGGCAGCCCGGCCACCGCGACCGCGGCGGCGACGACCGCGCCCTGCCGCAGCTCCTCGCGGCGCTCGGCGGCCTCCTCGGGGGTCCGTCCGGCCACGGCGAGGCCGACGGGCTGTTCGGACGGTGGCTGGTCGTGCGGGGTCAGGGGTGCGGTCACCCTGTCATCGTGCCAGGTGTCCGGCGCGTCCCCGACGGCAGGACGGCCGGTCCGGCGCGTCACCGTACGGCCGCCCGCCGGTAGGCCCAGGTGGCGACGGCCAGGGACACCACGCCGACGGCGGCGCACACACCCAGGTCGGCGGCGATCAGCAGCCAGTCGGGACGGGCGTCGAAGCTGCGGGCCAGGGCCTCCACGCCGTAGGTGGAGGGCAGCAGGTCGCGCGCGAGGACGAGCGGGGCGGGCAGGTGGGCGGCGGGCAGCACGCCGAGCAGCAGCGCCGCCGACATGCCCAGCTGGCCCAGCAGGGTCGCCAGTTCCTGCCGGGGCGCGAGCAGGCCGAGCGCGGCGCCCAGCCCGGCGAGGGCGGCGCCGGACAGCGGGATCACCGCGGCCAGCACCCACAGGTGCGCCACCGGCAGCTTGAACAGCACGCTGCCCAGCACGGCGGTGACGGCTGTTCCGGGCACGGTGAAGGAGGCGTACGCGCCGGCCGCGCCGAGCACCACGGCGGCGGGCGGCACCGGCAGCGTCGCGTAGTGGTCGAGGCCGCCGCTCGCGCGCAGCTGCCCGAAGTACTGGGCGAGGAGGTTGAGGGCGACGAACGCCACGACCAGCACGCTGGAGCCGGCCACCACGGACCGCGCCTCGTCGCCACCGTCCACCACGCCGCGCATCAGGATCATGATGCCGACGGACTGGAAGGTGGCCACGAACAGCAGCGGGATCCGCGCCACCCGGGCCCGGGACAGCTGGGCCCGGTAGACGGCGTCGAGCGCGGGCAGCAGCCGCGCCCGCGGCGCGAGCACGGCTGCTCCGTCGCCGGACGGGTGGCCGGCGCCGGCCCGGTCCTGGCGTTCGCCGCCCTGGACCCGGGTCTGCCTGGGTGCCGCTTCTGCGGATACAGCAGTCACGCCGCGGTGCTCCTCTTCGGTACGGACCGACGCCTGTCGTCGCGGGCGCTCATCCCTTCACCAGCCCCTCCGTGCGGCGGCCGCCCAGCGCGAGGTAGACGTCCTCCAGGCTCGGGGTGGCGAGGGTGAAGTCGTCCAGCGCGGCGAAGGCGGGGCCGCCGGTCACGGCGGCGACGGCGGCGCGGGCCTCGGCCGGGGCGAGCCGCAGCAGCCAGTGGCGGCCGGAGCCCTGCGCGGCCTCGCGCAGGGCCGCGACCTCGGGTACGTGCAGGGGTGGTTCGTCCCGCCAGACGAGCTCGACGCGCACCTCGTCGCCGACGAGCTCCTTGAGGCCGGCGGGGGTGTCGCAGGCGATGATCCGGCCGCGCTCCAGCACCGCGACCCGGTCGAGGACGGTCTCGGCCTCGATGACGTTGTGGGTGACGAGCAGCACCGTCGCGCCGCGCTCGGCGCGCCGGCGGTCGACGGCGGCCCAGACGGACCGGCGGGCCACCGGGTCCATGCCGGAGGTCGGCTCGTCCAGGACGAGCACGGGACGGTCGCCGACGAGCGTGGCGGCGAAGCAGGCGAGCCGGCGCTGACCGCCGGAGAGCTTGCGCAGCGGGCGGCCGGCGATCGCGCCGAGGCCCAGCTCGTCGATGACGGCGTCACGCTCGGCGCGGGCGGCGCGCAGGTCCAGGCCGCGCAGCCGGCCGGTGGTCTCGGCGGCGAGGGAGACGGTCAGCTCGTCGAGGGCGGTGGACTCCTGGCCGAGGTAGCCGACGAGCCGGGAGGCGCGCTCGGGGTGCCGCACGAGGTCGTGGCCGAGCAGGTCGACGGTGCCCTCGTCGGGGCGGAGCAGACCGGTGAGCTGGCGGACGAGCGTGGACTTGCCGGCGCCGTTGGGGCCGAGCAGGCCGAAGATCTCGCCGCGCCGGATCTCCAGGTCGATGCCGTCGCTGGCCCGCACGGCGGCGGTGCCGGGCGTGCCGCGGCGCCCGCGCGCGGCGGGGTAGGTCTTCACGAGGCCGCGCACGGTGCACACCGTGTCGTCCGCCGTCCGCCCCGGGGAGCCCCGTTCCGCCTGTTTCGCGCCCGTCCTCACGAGCTATGAGGGTACGCGCTCGGCGGTCCGGCCTTGCCCCGGGGCACACCGTGGCCGGGAATGGCGTCCGGAAAAGCCGCCGTCCCCTTGTTCCCGGGGGCGGGGACGCGGGGACGGGGGCGCGGGGAGCGAGGTCACCGGGCGGGGCGGTCATGCCCCGGCCGCGGGTCAGTCGCCCGCCGGGGCGTGCTCGGCGGCGGTGCGGGAGTCGATCTCGCGCCAGAAGCCGGCCCGGATCGCGTAGCGGTCGTGCTCGTCGATCTGGTCGTCCTTGTGGGCGAGGAGCCCGAAGCGGGCGGCGTAGCGCAGCAGCTCGCCGTCGATGCGGTGCGGGATGCGGGGGTATTCGGTGGACAGGTGCTGGAGGTGGACGGAGTCGGTGAGCCGCTCCGTCCAGCGGCGGGCGAAGACCTGGCCGACCTCGAAGGGGTCACCGCCGACGGTGGTGATGTCCTCCTCCCGGTCCGCCCAGCGCTGTTCGGCGCTGGTGAGCTGGGCGAGCATGGGGAGCGAGGCGGTTTCGGGCGGTTCCCCGAGCCCGGTGCCGGCGCCGCGCTCGACCCAGCCCTTGTCGGAGGACCAGCGCAGGGTGGCGTTGGGGGCCAGACCGGAGGCCGAGGAGTTCTGGGACGGGGAGGTGTGGCCGGCGGCGGCCGCGGGCTGGCCGACGGGGCCGCGGCCGAGGCCGGCCAGGTCCTTCGGGGTGGGGACGCCGCGGGCGGCCGGGGTCTCGGGGCTCTCCTGGTGGCCGCGCTCGCCGTCGGGGCAGGGGGCGGGGGCCGTGGGGCGGGCGGTGCCGTTGCGCTCGGGCGGGCGGGTGTCGGCCGCGCGGCTCGCGGCGGCGGCCGCCGCGGCCGCGGCGGTCTCCGGGAGCGGGGCCGAGAGGATGGCGGCGATCTCGGGGCGGGGCGCGGGGGGCGGGGCGCAGATGCCGGTGAGTTCCTTGGCCCGGACGGCCCGGGTGATCCAGGTGCGGTCCAGGACGCGGCGCTCGTCGGCCTCCGCGACGAGGTCCTCGGACTGGTTGTAGTCGCCGTCGGCGGCCTGGACGGCCCAGAGGTGGACGGCGACGCCGTGTTCCTTGGCGGACATCAGGCCCGGCAGGAGGTCGCCGTCGCCGGTGACGAGGACGATGTCCGAGCACGCGCGGTTACGGGCGAGCTCGGTGAGCTCGGCGTGCATGGCGGCGTCGACGCCCTTCTGCGCCCAGCGGCCGTCGCTGCGGGTCAGGGCGCCCAGCCGGACGGTCACCCGGGGCATGACGCGCAGCCGGCGGTGCTCGGGCTGGGGCACCCGGTCGGGGGCGCCGTCGAACCAGTAGATCCTCAGCAGGGGCTGTTCGGTCTCGGCCTCGGCGCGTTCGCGCAGCCCTTGGATGAGGGTCGCGTGGTCCACGGTGATGCGGGACCGGGCGGGCTCCCCGGCCAGCAGGCTCGCGGCGGCGCCCAGCAGATAGCCGGCGTCCACCAGGACGACGCAGCGGTCCACGTTCCACCCTCTTTCTGTCAGTCCAGAAGTGCGGTCGCCCCCCGGCACGGTCGTGCCCTGGTTTTCCTTGGCTTTCCTTGGAGTCTGCCCGACCGTGCGGGGGTTATCAGTCCGAACTGGATCTTCGGCGTGGCGGATACGGCCCCGGGACGGTAAGTGCACCTATCACGCACGGTAATTACCCGAAATGCACTGTTCGGAGATGCGTGCGAGGGTGAGCCGAGGGGGTCATCCCGAGGTGGAGGCACGGCAGCATGGCCAAGAACAAGAACCGGAAGACGCCACAGTCGCAGAGTGTGGCCGAACGCGGGGCGCAGCAGGCCAAGAGCTCCTCGCTGGAGTCCCAGGCGGAGCAGCGGGCGCAGCAGGTCACCCCGGGCGACATGGCCCGCAAGGGCCGCCAGAAGCGCTTCGGCCACAACTGACCGGCGCCTTGGCGCACCTGAGGGGCGCGTCCCGCTGATGCGGGCGCGCCCCTCGGTCGTAGGGGGGCACCGGAGTCCGGCGGATCCCGGCGCGGGCCGGGGCCGGAGCGGTGCCGGGCGGGGCTCAGCCGGCCAGGCAGGAGGGGCCGAGGAGCACCTTGAGGTCGCCGAAGAGGGCCGGGTCGGGGGTGACACGGTGCCGGTCCAGGCGCAGCACGGTGGTGCTGCGGGCGCCCTGGAGCTTGATCCGGACCTCGGTGGCGCCGCGGTGGTGGGTGAGCACCTGGCCGAGCTTCTCCACCAGCGGCGGGGTGACCTTCACGGTGGGGATGGTGATGATCACGGGGGCGTTGGTGCCGGCGTTGGAGAGGTCGGGGACCATCAGCTCCATGGCGACCAGGCGGGGGATGTCCTCGCGCTTGTCGAGCCGCCCCTTGACGAAGACGACGGCGTCCTCGACGAGCTGGGTGGAGACCAGCTGGTAGGTGGCGGGGAAGAACATGCAGTCGATGGAGCCCGCGAGGTCCTCGACGGTGGCGATGGCCCAGGCGTTGCCCTGCTTGGTCATCTTGCGCTGGAGGCCCGAGATGATGCCGCCGATGGTCACGATCGCGCCGTCGGCGTGCTCGCCGCCGGTCAGCTGGGCGATCGCGGCGTCGGCCTTGTCGTTGAGGACGTGCTCGATGCCGAAGAGCGGGTGGTCGGAGACGTAGAGGCCGAGCATCTCGCGCTCCTGCGCGAGGAGGTAGGCCTTCTCCCACTCGACGTCGGAGAACTCCACGTCCAGGCCGAAGCCGGGGCCGTCGTCGGCGGTGTCGTCGCCCATGCCGCCGAAGAGGTCGAACTGTCCCTCGGCCTCCTTGCGCTTGACCTGGACGACGTTGTCGATCATCGGTTCGTAGTGCGCGGTGAGGCCCTTGCGGGTGTGGCCCATCTCGTCGAAGGCGCCGGCCTTGATCAGCGATTCGACGGTGCGCTTGTTGCAGACGACGGCCTCGACCTTGTCGAGGAAGTCGGGGAAGGAGGCGTACTTCCCCTTCGACTTGCGGCAGCGGATGATCGAGTCGACCACGTTCTGTCCGACGTTGCGGACGGCGGTGAGGCCGAAGAGGATCACGTCGTCGCCCTGGGCGGCGAAGTTGGCCTCGGACTCGTTGACGTTCGGCGGGAGCACCTTGATGCCCATGCGGCGGCACTCGTTGAGGTAGATCGCCGACTTGTCCTTGTCGTCGCGCACGGAGGTGAGCAGCCCGGACATGTACTCGGCGGGGTAGTTCGCCTTGAGGTAGGCGGTCCAGTACGACACGAGGCCGTACGCGGCGGAGTGGGCCTTGTTGAAGGCGTAGCCGGCGAAGGGGACCAGCACGTCCCACAGGGCCTGGATGGCCTCGTCGGAGAAGCCCTTCTTCCGCGCGCCCTCCTTGAAGAAGACGAAGTTCTTCGCCAGCTCGTCGGGCTTCTTCTTGCCCATGACGCGACGGAGGATGTCGGCCTCGCCGAGGGAGTACCCGGCGACGATCTGCGCGGCCTTCTGCACCTGCTCCTGGTAGACGATCAGACCGTAGGTGACGCCGAGGACCTCTTCGAGGGGCTCCTCCAGCTCCGGGTGGATCGGCGTGATCTCCTGCTGCTTGTTCTTGCGCAGCGCGTAGTTCGTGTGGGAGTTCATGCCCATCGGGCCCGGCCGGTACAGGGCGGACACGGCGGAGATGTCTTCGAAGTTGTCGGGCTTCATCAGACGCAGCAGGGACCGCATGGGGCCGCCGTCGAACTGGAAGACGCCGAGGGTGTCACCGCGCTGGAGCAGCTCGAAGGTCTTGGGGTCGTCGAGCGGCAGGCTCAGGAGATCGATGTCGATCCCCTTGTTGGCCTTCACCATCTTGACGGCGTCGTCCATGATCGTGAGGTTGCGCAGGCCGAGGAAGTCCATCTTCAGCAGGCCGAGCGACTCACAGCTCGGGTAGTCCCACTGGGTGATGGTGACGCCGTCGGAGTGCCGCACCCAGACGGGGACGTGGTCGGTGATCGTCTCGCTGGACATGATCACGCCGGCCGCGTGCACACCCATCTGCCGGACCAGGCCCTCGACACCCATGGCGGTGTCGATGACCTTCTTGACGTCCGGCTCGTTCTCGTACATCCCGCGGATCTCGCCCGCCTCGCTGTAGCGCGGGTGCTTGGGGTCGAGGATGCCGGAGAGCGGGATGCCCTTGCCGAGAACGTCGGCGGGCATGGCCTTGGTGAGGCGGTCGCCCATCGCGTAGGGGTAGCCCAGGACGCGGGCGGAGTCCTTGATGGCGTTCTTCGCCTTGATGGTGCCGTAGGTGCCGATCATGGCGACCTTGTCGGCGCCGTACTTCTCGGTCACATAGCGGATCACCTCGGAGCGCCGGCGCTCGTCGAAGTCGATGTCGACATCGGGCATGGAGATGCGCTCGGGGTTGAGGAACCGCTCGAAGATCAGGCCGTGCGGGATCGGGTCGAGGTCGGTGATGCCCATGGCGTACGCGACGATCGAGCCGGCCGCGGAGCCTCGGCCGGGGCCGACCGCGATGCCCTGGTTCTTGGCCCACATGATGAAGTCGGCGACCACGAGGAAGTAGCCCGGGAAGCCCATCGAGATGATGGTGTCCATCTCGTACTCGACCTGCTTCATGCGGTCGTCGGGGATCCCGCCGGGGAAGCGGCGGTGCATGCCCCGCATGGTCTCCTCGCGGAACCAGGTGACCTCGGTGTAGCCCTCGGGGATGTCGAACTTGGGCATCAGGTTCCGGAACTGGAACATGCCCTCGGTGTCGATCTGGTCGGCCACGAGCCTGGTGTTGGCGCAGCCCTCCTGCCAGGCGTCCGAGGAGTCGATGGCGTACATCTCGTCCGTGGACTTGAGGTAGTAGCCGGAGCCGTCGAAGCGGAAGCGGTCGGGGTCGGAGAGGTTCTTGCCGGTCTGGATGCAGAGCAGGGCGTCGTGGGCCGTGGCCTCGTGGGCGTAGGTGTAGTGCGAGTCGTTGGTGACCAGCGGCGGGATGCCGAGTTCCTTGCCGATCTTCAGGAGGTCCTCGCGGACCCGGCGCTCGATGTCGATGCCGTGGTCCATCAGCTCCAGGAAGTACCGGTCCTTGCCGAAGATGTCCTGGTAGTCGGCGGCGGCCTTGCGCGCCTCCTCGTACTGGCCGAGGCGGAGCCTGGTCTGGAGCTCGCCGGAGGGGCAGCCGGTGGAGGCGATCAGGCCCTCCGACCACTGGCTGATGGTCTCCTTGTCCATGCGGGGCCACTTGGTGAGCCAGCCCTCGGCGTAGGCGTCGGAGGACAGCCGGAAGAGGTTGTGGAGGCCGGTCGCGTTGGCCGCCCAGATCGTCTTGTGGGTGTAACCACCCGAACCGGAGACGTCGTCCCGCTTCTGGTGCGGCTGGCCCCACTGGACGCGCCGCTTGTTCCGCCGGGACTCGGGGGCGACATATGCCTCGATACCGATGATCGGGGTGACGCCGGCCTTCTGCGCGGAGTGGAAGAAGTCGTACGCCCCGTGCAGGTTGCCGTGGTCGGACATGGCAATGTGTGTCATGCCCATTTCATTGCAGGCATTGAACATGTCCTTGAGCCGCGCCGCGCCGTCCAGCAGCGAGTACTGCGTGTGGACGTGCAGGTGCGTGAAGGGCGGCTTGGACGAGGCGGTCACGGTGGAAGACCTCCGGCGGCGGGTCGGCGACAGCGGGGAGACAGCTTTGAAGGTTACCGGCCCGCACTGACAACCGCGGGCACGCGGCCGCGCTCCCGGGCGTTGGGCACCACAGGACATCTGTCCCCCGGACAGGCAGTACGCACAAGGCACGCGAGCACCACGCAGGGGCTCGGAGATCGACCAGGAGGACCCAGCGATGGCGCTCCCGCACGACCGGACCGCGCAGCGCGGCGAGGAGATTCTCGCCGTTTTCGACACCGCCTTCGGCGAGCTGCTCGCGGCCGACCCCGCCGCCTTCCGGGTCAAGTTCCGGAAGATGGCGGCGTCCGCCTTCGCCTTCTACCGCGGCACGGCCGGCCTGTTCTACGCCGACCTGGAGGGCGCGGACAGCGGCCCCTACCTGGACGAGCGGACCTCCCGGGTGTGGATCCACGGCGATCTGCACGCCGAGAACTTCGGCACGTACATGGACTCCAAGGGCCGGCTGATCTTCAACGTCAACGATTTCGACGAGGCCTACGTCGGCCCCTTCACCTGGGACCTGAAGCGCTTCGCCGCCTCCGTCGCGCTGATCGGCTACACCAAGGCCCTCAGCGACGGGACGATCACCGAGCTGGTGCGGGTCTTCGCCGCCGCCTACCGCGCGCGGATCCGCGCCCTGGCCTCCGGCGCCCGGGACGAGGAGGTCCCGCCCTTCACACTGGACACGGCCGAGGGCCCGCTGCTGGAGGTGCTGCGCGAGGCCCGCTCGCTGACCCGCTTCGGGCTGCTGGGCTCGATGACGGAGATCCGCGACTTCGACCGCCGCTTCCTGCCGGACGGCGGCTCGATCGAGCTGGACGCCGCGACCCGGTACAAGATCCTCGCCGCCTTCGACGGCTATCTGGAGACGCTGCCGGACACCAGCCTGACCCGCCCCGACTCCTACCGCGTCAAGGACGTCGTCGGCCGCCGCGGCATCGGGATCGGCAGCGCCGGCCTGCCCTCGTACAACATCCTCCTGGAGGGCAACAGCGACGCCCTGGAGAACGACGTCGTCATCTACATGAAGCAGGCGCAGACCCCGGCGGTCTCCCGGCACATCACCGACGCCGCCGTCCGGGAGTACTTCCGGCACGAGGGCCACCGCACGGTGATCTCCCAGCGCGCGCTCCAGGCGCACGCCGACCCGTGGCTCGGCTGGACGGAGATCCAGGAGGGGGGCCGGAGCTACGGGCAGCTGGTCGCCGAGGTCTCGCCGTACGCCGTCGACCTGGACTGGTCGGACCTCGACGACCCGGCGGAGATCGCCGCCGTCGTCGCCGACCTGGGCCGGGCCACCGCCACCATGCACGCGGCGGCCGACGACCAGAGCGGCCACTCCCTGGTGCCGTTCTCCACCGAGCGGGCCATCGACGCCGCGATCGCCGCGGACGAGGAGAGCTTCGCGCCGATGCTCGTCGACTTCGCGCACTCCTACGGGGCGCGGGCCCGCGCGGACCACCAGATCTTCGTGGACCTCTTCCGTAACGGCCGCATCCCCGGCCTCTAGGTCCCGGGAGCCTCCGGGGCCGCAGCGGCGCCAGGGGCTTTAATCGGCGTTTATCGGGGTCCATGACAGACTCGATCCTCATGGACATTTCGGCGGCATGGTTGCGGGCATCGCGCGCGGCGCTGTTCACAGCGCTGTGCGTGCTGCTCTCCGCCGCCTCCCATGTGCTGCTGTCCGGCACGCCCCTGCCCGTGCCGACGGTCGCCGCGGTGGCCGCGGGGGTCTTCGTCCTCGCCTACGCCCTGGCGGGCCGGGAGCGCGGTTTCGGCCATATCGCCGCCCTCCTCGTCCCTCTGGAGCTGGCGGCCGACACCCTCTTCACCACCGGCCAGCAGCACTGCTACGGGGCGGACGGCCACCCCGTGCCCGGGGCCCTCACCGCCCTGTGCGGCGGGAGCGTCGGGGCGTCCTTCGCCCCGTCCGCGCCGGTCGCCGGCCCGGGCACCGCCTCCTGGCTGCTGCTCGCCGCCCACCTGTCGGTCGGGCTGCTGGCCGCCGCCTGGCTGCGCCGCGGCGAGGCGGCGCTCGGCCGGCTGCTCGGCGCCGTCGCCGCGGTCGCCTTCCGCCCCCTGCTGCTGGTGGTCGCCGCGGCCCGCGCGGCCACGGGCCCCGAGGCCCCGGCCGGCCCGCCCGCGCGCCACGCGCGCGTGCCCGGCGCCCGCCCCCTGCTGCTCCACTCCGTGATCCGCCGCGGGCCGCCGTCCGGCCCCGCCGCCGGCACCGCCCCCGTCCTCACCCCCGCTCCGGTCTGAGCGGCGCGTGGTGGCGCGGGCGCCCGGGGGCGTACCGCGCGAAGACCCACGGCACCACCACACGGAGAAGTCAGCACCATGAGCAAGCGCAACAGCCAGCAGAACAAGCAGGCGGCCCGCGAGCGGCTGCGCGCCGAGCGCGAGCGCCAGGCCAAGAAGGACAGGACCCGCCGCCAGCTCGTCGTCGGCGGAGGCGTCGTCGCGGTCCTGGCGATCGCGGCGGGCGTGGTCGTCGCCGCGACCCAGCTGGGCGGCAAGGGCAAGGACGCCGCCTGGGAGGCGGCGTCGAAGAAGGAGCTCGTCAAGCCCGCCAACACCGCGGGCGACAAGGGCACCGAGATCGTCATCGGCGACAAGAAGGCCACGCACACCCTGGACCTCTTCCAGGACATGCGCTGCCCGATCTGCTCGGTCTTCGAGCAGAACGTCGGCGACACGCTCGACAAGGACGTCAAGGACGGCAAGTACAAGGTCTCGTACCACGTCGCGACCTTCCTCGACCGGAACTTCGGCGGGGTGGGCTCGAAGAACGCCCTCAGCGCGCTCGGCGCCGCCCTGAACGTCAGCCCCGAGGCGTTCAGCGCGTACAACAAGGCGCTCTACGCCAAGGACAACCACCCGCAGGAGACCAAGGACGACTACGCCAAGGACGACGTCCTGCTGAAGATCGCGAACTCCGTCCCGGCGCTGAAGGACAACGCGGAGTTCCGCAAGAACGTCGAGGACGGCACCTTCGACAAGTGGGCGCTGGAGGTGTCGGACGCCTTCGACGCGAACAAGGACGTCACCGGCACCCCCACCGTCAAGCTCGACGGCAAGAAGCTGACGTCGGACGGGAAGAACGTCCCGATCACCCCCGACCAGTTCACCAAGGCGGTGACCGAGGGGCTGAAGTCCTGACCCCTCCCGGCCCGGCGCCGGCCCCGCGCGGCCGGTGCCGCCCCGGGTGTCCCGTTCCCCCCACTGATGCCGAATCTTGACACGACACTTAACCGCGGCCGTGGCACACTTCGACCTCATGGAGGGGACGGGAGTTCGACTGCGGGCGCTACGCGCGGCGTTCTTCACCGCACTCTGTGTCACTCTTTCCGCGGCCTCGCACGTCCTGCTCTCACGGGCGCCGCTGCCGCTCCCCACCGTCGCCGTGCTGTCGGCCGCCTTCTTCGCGATCGCCTACGCGCTGGCCGACCGGGAGCGGAGCTACGGGCGGATCGCCGCCCTGCTCGTCCCGCTGGAGCTGACGGCGGACACCGTCTTCACCACGGGCCAGCACGCCTGTTACGGGCGGGCCGGCGGGCCGGTCGCGGGCCCGCTGCACTCGATCGGCCTCGATCTGGTCTGCCGCGGCGGCGACTTCGGCACGCCGCTGGCCCGGCTGGCCGCCCAGGAGGAGCCCGGCCGGGCCGCCCCGGACGGCACGCTCCTCCCCTGGCTGCTGCTCGCCTGCCATGTCGCGGTGGGCCTGCTGGCCGCCGCCTGGCTGCGCCGCGGCGAGGTGGCGCTCGGCCGGCTGCTGCGCGCCGTCGCCGCGTCCGCGTTCCGTCCCCTGCTGCTCGCCGTCGCCGCGCCCGTGGCGGCCGTACACCCGGGCGCCGGCCCCGTACGCCCCGCCCGCCGCACCCTTCCCCCGCGCACCCTCCCGCTCCTCGTCCACTCCGTGGTGCGGCGCGGACCGCCCCTCTGCCCGGCCTTCGCCTGAGCACAGCGGTCCCCACCCCACCTTCACCCCACGGAGAAACACCATGAGCAACCGGAACAACCAGCAGAACAAGCAGGCGGCCCGCGAGCGGCTGCGCGCCGAGCGCGAGCGCCAGGCCAAGAAGGACAAGACCCGCCGCCAGCTCGTGGTGGCCGGCGCGATCGTCGTCGTCCTCGCGATAGCCGGCGGCGTCGGATACGCCGTCAGCAACATGAACGACGACAAGGACGGCGGCTGGGCCGGCGACAAGGCGTTCGTCCAGCCCAAGAACACCACGGGCGAGAAGGGCAACGAGATCGTCGTCGGCAGCGCCGCCGCCAAGGAGACCCTCACCGTCTTCGAGGACCCGCGCTGCCCGTCCTGCGCCAGCTTCGAGCAGAGCGCCGGCCCGCAGCTGCGCCAGGACGTGAAGGACGGCCGCTACAAGGTCCGGTTCGTCATGGTGAACTTCATCGACCAGATGGTCCCGGGCACCGGCTCGAAGAACGCCGTCAGCGCGCTCGGCGCGGCCCTGAACGTCAGCCAGGACGCCTTCGTCGAGTACAAGGAAGCCCTGTACTCCCCGAAGAACCACCCCGACGAGCGGGACGACGCCTTCGCGGACGACAAGAAGCTCATCGAGATCGCCCAGCAGGTCCCGGCCCTGAAGGGCAACAAGGACTTCGAGAAGAACGTCACCGAGGGCACCTACGACAAGTGGGCCGTGGAGATGGGCAAGCTGTTCGGCAAGGACGGCATCAACGGCACCCCCACCCTGCTCCACGGCGACAAGAAGATCCTGAAGGACGGCTCGCAGCAGCCGCCGATGGACAAGGACTCCTTCATCGCCTCGATCGACAAGGAGTTCGGTCCCAAGAAGAAGTGACGAACCGGTGATGAGCGGACGAACTGTCAGAGTTCGTCCGCTCATGGCCTTATCGGGAAGTAAGGTGATGGCCCGTGACCTCCCACGCCCACGCCCAGATATCGCGTCGCACCGCCGTCACGGCCGTCGCCGCCACCGCAGCGCTCCTTCCCCTCGCCACCGGGCCCTCCGCCCGCGCGGCGGGCACCGGCGCCCCGGCCTTCCTGCACGGCGTCGCCTCCGGTGACCCGCTGCCCGACGGCGTCCTGCTGTGGACGCGCGTCACGCCCACCCCGGACGCCGTGCCCGGCTCCGGACTCGGCCCGGCCACCGAGGTGACCTGGGAGGTCGCCGAGGACGAGGCGTTCGGCAAGGTCGTCGCCCGCGGCACCGCCACCGCCACCGCCGCGGCCGACCACACCGTCAAGGCGGACGTGCGCGGCCTGCGCCCCGCCACCGGCTACTGGTACCGCTTCACCGCCGGCGGCACCCACTCCCCCGCCGCCCGCACCCGCACCGCCCCGGCCCACGACGCGCCGGCGGCCGGCCTCCGCTTCGGTGTGGTCTCCTGCGCCAACTGGGAGTCCGGCTGGTTCTCCGCCTACCGCCACCTCGCGGCCCGGCGCGACCTGGACGCGGTCCTCCACCTCGGCGACTACCTCTACGAGTACGGGACCGGCGTCTACCCGGCCGCCAAGTACGTGGTGCGGCCGCACCGGCCCGCCCACGAGATCGTCACCCTGGCCGACTACCGCACCCGCCACGGCCACTACAAGACGGACGCCGACCTCCAGGCGCTGCACCGCGCCCACCCGGTCATCGCCATCTGGGACGACCACGAGTTCGCCGACAACGCCTGGTCCGGCGGGGCGGGCAACCACACCCCCGGCGCCGAGGGCGACTGGGCGACGCGGATGGCGGCGGCGAAGCGGGCGTACTTCGAGTGGATGCCCGTCAGACCCTCCGTCGAAGGCACCACCTACAGACGGCTGCGCTTCGGCAAGCTCGCCGACCTGCACCTGATGGACCTGCGGTCCTTCCGCTCGCAGCAGGCCAAGCCCGGCAGCGGCGCGGTCGACGACCCGGACCGCACGCTCACCGGCCGCGCCCAGCTCGACTGGCTGAAGACCGGCCTCGCCTCCTCCGACACCACCTGGCGCCTCGTCGGCAACTCCGTGATGATGTCCCCGGTCGCCTTCGGCGCGCTCCCCGCCGCCCTGCTGGAGCCGCTCGCCAAGCTGCTGGGCATGCCCGCGGGCGGACTGGCCGTCAACACCGACCAGTGGGACGGCTACACCCACGACCGGCACGAGCTGATCGGCCACCTCACCGGCCACGCCGTCCGCAACACCGTCTTCCTGACCGGCGACATCCACATGGCCTGGGCCACCGACGTGCCGCGCAAGGCCGCGACCTACCCGCTGTCGGGATCGGTCGCCACCGAGTTCGTGGTCACCTCGGTGACCGCCGACAACCTCGACGAGACCCTGAAGGTCCTCCCCCACACCGTGTCCCTGGCCGCCGCCGGCACCATCAAGGCCGCCAACCGCCATGTGAAGTGGGTCGACATGGATTCGCACGGCTTCGGCGTCCTCGACATCACCCCCGAGCACGCCCAGATGGACTACTACGTCCTGTCCGACAAGCGGGACCGGCAGGCGACGGCGTCCTGGAGCCGCTCGTACCGCACGCTGTCGGGCACACAGCGGGTGGAGCGCGTACGGACCCCCGTGCGCTAGACGGTCCGCCGGCCCCTGCGCGCCGTACGGGCCGGGACGACCCGCCCGTACGGCACCCGGCCGCGCCCTACGCGCCGACCTCGTCCAGGAACGCCAGCGCCACCCGCCACGCCGCCTCCGCGGCCTCCTCGTCGTAGTCCGCCAGCTCCGGGTCCGTGAAGAGGTGCCCCGCGCCCGCGTAGCGGTGCACCTCCACCTCCGCGCCGGCCCGCCGCATCCGCAGGTACCAGGCGTTCAGCCAGTCGTGCGGCTCGAACGGGTCGGGGTCCGCGACGTGCAGCTGTACGGGCAGCTCGTCGACGGCCGCGTCCTCGGCCAGGTCGGAGGTGCCGTGCAGGAGCAGCAGCCCGCGGGCCTTCTCGTCGCCCAGCGCCAGGTTCTGCGCGACCGAGCCGCCCAGCGAGAAGCCCGCGTAGACCAGGCCGCGGTCGGACAGCGGCGCCGCCGCGACGATCGCGCGCCGCAGCAGTTCCTCGTGGCCGATCTCGTCCTTGATCGCCATGCCGTCCTCGACGGTGTCCGCCGTCCGGCCCTCGTAGAGGTCGGGTACGTGCACCTCGTGCCCGGCGGCGCGCAGGCGCTCCGCGGCGGCGTGCACGGCGGGCCTGAGCCCGTAGGCCGAATGAAAAAGGACAATCGTGGTAGAGGACGCCACTGGGGTCACTTCCTTACAGGTGGATCGCGTGTCCCCATCGTGCCAGCTACGGTCGGGGGGAAGCGCCCCACCGGTGAGCCGCGGCCGGCCCGGAAGGAGCTGAGGTGTCCATGGAGGGCGTACTGCGTCCGGTGTTCGTCATCGGCGGTGCCCTGGTCGTCACCCTGATCGTGGGGTGGATCGCCGACCAGGCGCTGCGCCGGATCAGCGGCAGACACCCCGAGACCCCGCTGTGGGAGCTGCTGCGCCGCTGCCGGCTGCCGCTCCAGGTGGTGCTGTGCGCGGCGCTGCTGCGCGCCAGCTACCGGTCCGCGGAGCTCACCGAGGAGCACGAGGAGGCGGTCGGCCAGACGCTGACGCTGGTGCTGATCGGGGCCTGTGCCTGGCTGGTGGTGCGGGTGGCCGTCGCGATAGTGGAGGCGACCTACGCGCGCTACGCCGCCGGTGCCCACGACCCGGCCCGGGTGCGGCGGGTGCGGACGCAGGTCACGCTGATCCAGCGGGTCGTCACGGCGATCGTGTGCGTGGTCGCGGCGGCGGCGATGCTGCTGACGTTCCCGGCGATGAAGACGGTGGGCACGTCGATGCTGGCCTCGGCCGGTCTGATCGGCATCGTCGCCGGTGTGGCCGCCCAGTCCACGCTCGGCAACCTCTTCGCCGGGCTCCAGATCGCCTTCGGTGACGTGGTGCGGATCGGGGACACCGTCGTCGTGGACGGCGAGTGGGGCCGGGTCGAGGAGATCACGCTGACCTATCTGGTGGTGACGACCTGGGACGAGCGGCGCATCACCATGCCGGTGTCGTACTTCACCAGCAAGCCGTTCGAGAACTGGTCGCGCAACAACCCGAGGATGACCGGCACGGTCTTCTTCCACCTGGACCACTCGGCCCCGGTCGACCTGATGCGGGAGCGCCTGCACGCGGTGCTCAAGAGCAGCCTGGAGTGGGACGAGCGGGCCTGGGGGCTGGTGGTCACCGACACGACGCCGTCCACCATCCAGGTGCGGGCGCTGGTGACCGCGCGGGACGCCGACGACATCTGGGCGCTGCGCTGCGTGGTGCGCGAGCGGCTGATCGAGTGGCTGCGGCTGGAGCACCCGTACGCGCTGCCGCGGCTGAACACCGCTCCGGCGCCGGGCACCGGGGACGCGCCCGTACGGCGGCAGACCCCGCCGTGCGCGGGGGACGCGGGGCCGGGGCCGGGCACGGCCTGAGCCGGCGCCGGCCGCGCGGTGACCTGCGCGTCGGGTCAGCCGCCGCGCAGGCTCCTTATGTCCAGGTGGCGCAGCACCCGGTCCACGACCTCGGGGTCGGCGCCGGGCTCGCTGCGGGCCGCGAGCACCTCGTGGCGGGCGGCGGAGAGCATCTCGGCCTGGACGCGCTGGATGGTGCGCAGCCGCTCCACGCGCCGGGCGTGTGCCTCGCGCCGCTCCTCGTCGACCATCTCGGGGCTGATGCGGGCGCCGACGTCGTAGGCGCGCCGGGTCAGCACCTCGGTGAGGTCCTCGGGGAGCTCCTCCTTCTCCTCGATCTCCAGCAGCCGGCGCTTGGCCGCCTTGGCCGCCCGGACGGCCAGCTTCCGCTCCAGTTCGCGTCCCACGTCGGAGTCCGCGCGCACGTCCAGCCGCCGGACCAGCCAGGGCAGGGTGAGGCCCTGGACGACGAGGGTGGCGATGATGACGGCGAAGGCGATGAAGAGGATCTCGTCCCGGGCGGGGAAGGGCGAGCCGTCGTCCATCCGCAGCGGGATGGCGAGGGCGAGCGCGACGGAGGCCACGCCGCGCATCCCGGACCACCACATCACGACGGTCTCCCGCCAGCTCATCAGGACTTCCTCGTCGACGTCCCGGCGCTTGTGCAGCTTGCGGGTCAGCCAGGCGGCGGGCAGCAGCCACAGCAGCCGGACGCCCACCACGACCGCGACCACGACGGCGCCGATGCCGAGCATCTCGCCCCAGCGGCCGGAGGCGGTGGCGACGGCGTTGTGCAGTTCGAGGCCGACGAGGCCGAAGGCGGCGCCCGTGACGAGGGTGTCGACCACCTCCCAGAAGGTGTGCCCGGCCAGCCGGCCCAGGACGTCGTCGGCGTCCGTGGCGTACTCGGCGAGGAAGAGCGCCGTGGTCAGCACCGCGAGCACGCCGGAGCCCTTGAACTCCTCGGCGAGGACGTAGGAGACGAACGGGACCAGCAGGGTGAGCCCGATCTGGAGGGTGGCGTCGCCGAGGATGTCCATCAGCCGCTTGGCGGCCCAGCCGAGGGCCAGGCCGACGGCCACGGCGACGACGGCGGAGAGCACCAGCGCGCCGACCGCCCGGGGCACCGAGAAGCTGCCGCTGACGGCGGCGGCGATGGCCACGTGGTAGAGCACGATGGCGGTGACGTCGTTGAAGAGCCCCTCGCCCTCCAGGATGGAGACGACGCGGCGGGGCAGGCCCAGCGAGCCCGCGACGGCGGTGGCGGCGACGGGGTCGGGCGGGGCGACGAGCGCGCCCAGCGCGACGGCTGCGGCGAGCGAGATGCCCGGCACGATCGCGTCGGCGACGGCGGCGACCGCGGCCGTGGTGACGAACACCAGCGCGACGGCGAGCAGGAAGATCGGCCGCCGGTTGGCCGCGAACTGGCGCCAGGAGGTGCGCTGGGCGGAGGCGTAGAGCAGGGGCGGCAGCAGCAGCGGGAGGATGAACTCCGGGGCGATGTCCACGTTGGGGACGAACGGCAGCAGCGCGAGGGCGATCCCGCCGAGCGTCATCAGCACCGGTGACGGCAGCCCCAGCCGGTCCCCGAGCGGCACCGTGACCAGGGCCCCGAGCAGCAGCACGAACAGCAGGGCGAGCTGGTCCACGGAGGCCCTCCGGGCGGGTGGGGGACGATGATCCGTCCCCCAGCCTGCCATGGGGCGCCTGGGGCGCCCGTTGCGGGGAGCTGTCGGAGTGCCGCGTGGGGGCCCGCCGGGCGGAGGTGTGGCGCCCCGGGCCGCCGGCGCGCCGGTGTTCGCCACCGTCGTGGGCGCGGCCTCCGGCCGGCCGCCGGGCGGCTGACGGGCCTCTTCGGCCGCGCCGTACGGGCGCGCCCCGGGCGCCGTCCCCGGTCATCGGCCGGGCGCACGCCGCCGGGCGGGAGGCGGAACAGCAGGGACGGTCCCCTCCCGGAGCACCCGGCGAGGGAGGCCGCGACGGGTCCGGGGCGGAGCCCCGGGCGCGCCTCAGAGCGTCTTGGTCATCGCCCGGTGCGGGATGCCGCTGCCCTCGTCGAACTCCGGGCCGTGCGCCGCGTACCCCAGCCGCTCGTAGAAGCCGAGCGCCGGCACCTGTGCCTCCAGGTAGACCCGGCGCAGGCCGAGCCGGCGGGCCTCGGCCTCCACCGCGCGGACGAGCGCGGCGCCCAGGCCGGTGCCCCGGGCGGCGCGGCCCACGGCGAGCCGGCCGAGGACGGCCGTGGTGTCGTCGTCGACGCCCGCGTGGGCGTACTTCTTCCGCGCCGGGGTGCCGTGCAGGAAGCGGACCGTCCCGACGGGGCCGGCCGGGCCGGAGGCCAGGAGGTGGACGGCGTCGGCGTCGTAGCCGTCGATCTCCTCGGCCTCCGGGACGCCCTGCTCGGCGACGAAGACCTCACGGCGCACGGCGTGGCAGCCGGGCAGCTCGCCGGGGCCGGCGACCCGGACCGGGAAGGCGGCGGGAGCGCCCGCGCTCACGCGCTCTCGGCGCGCACGATGTCCAGGGCGCGCTGGAGGTCCTCCGGATAGGCGCTCTCGAACTCCACCCAGCGGCCGTCCTCGGGGTGCTCGAAGCCGAGCCGCATGGCGTGCAGCCACTGGCGGGTGAGCTTCAGCCGCTTGGCGAGCGTCGGGTCCGCGCCGTAGGTGAGGTCGCCGACGCAGGGGTGCCGGTGCGCGGACATGTGCACGCGGATCTGGTGCGTGCGGCCGGTCTCCAGCTTGATGTCGAGGAGACTGGCGGCCCGGAACGCCTCGATGAGGTCGTAGTGGGTCACGGAGGGCTTGCCCTCGGCGGTGACGGCCCACTTGTAGTCGTGGTTGGGGTGGCGGCCGATGGGGGCGTCGATCGTGCCGCTCATCGGGTCCGGGTGGCCCTGGACCAGCGCGTGGTAGCGCTTGTCGACCGTGCGCTCGCGGAACTGCTGCTTGAGCAGGGTGTAGGCGCGCTCGGACTTGGCGACGACCATCAGGCCGGAGGTGCCGACGTCCAGGCGGTGCACGATGCCCTGGCGCTCGGCGGCGCCCGAGGTGGAGATGCGGTAGCCGGCCGCGGCGAGGCCGCCGATGACCGTGGGGCCCGTCCAGCCGGGGCTGGGGTGGGCGGCCACGCCGACGGGCTTGACGATCACGACGATGTCGTCGTCGTCATGGACGATCTCCATGCCCTCGACGGGCTCGGCGACGATCTGCACGGGCGCGGGCGGGGCCGGCATCTCGACCTCCAGCCAGGCACCGCCGGTGACCCGGTCGGACTTCCCGGCCTCCGCGCCGTCGAGCTGGACCTTGCCCGCCGCCGCCAGCTCGGCCGCCTTGGTGCGGGAAAAGCCGAACATACGGGCGATTGCGGCGTCGACGCGCTCGCCTTCGAGGCCGTCGGGTACGGGCAGGGCGCGGATCTCGGGAATGGTGCTCACCCGTCGAGTATGACGGACGGCGCCGGCCCGGCCGCACGTCCGCCCTCGTCGTCAGTCCTTGTGGACCGTGCCGTCGGGGTCCAGACCGCGGAAGGAGAGGATGACGATCAGGAAGCCGCCGCAGACGATCGCGGAGTCCGCGAGGTTGAAGACCGCGAAGCCCTGGGGGGCGATGAAGTCCACCACACCGCCCTCCAGACCGCCGGGCGCCCGGAAGAGCCGGTCCGTGAGATTGCCGAAGGCACCGCCGAGCAGCAGGCCGAGCGCGATCGCCCAGGGCAGGCTGTAGAGCTTGCGGGCGATCCGGGCGATCACCACGATCACGGCGGAGGCGATGATCGTGAAGACGATCGTCATCGCCTCGCCGATACCGAAGGCCGCGCCGCGGTTGCGGATCACGTCGAGCTGGAGCCACGTGCCGAAGATCTCGATGGGGTCGTGGTGCTCCAGCTTGGCCACCACGAGCAGCTTGCTGCCCAGGTCGAGAAGGTAGGCACAGACGGCCACCGTGAGGAGCACGGCGATGCGCCGCCCGCCCTTGGCCGCGGCTTCCGGCGCGTCCGCGGCCCCGTCGGCGCCCTCAGGCGTGCCGGTGGTCTGTTCCGCCTCTGTCACGTGAGTCCTTCGACGTCGTCCTGCCTGACTGAGGACGAGGGTACGGCACACACGCGCGAGCGGGTCAGCGGCGTTCCTGCCGCTGCTTGCACTCCACGCACAGCGTGGCCCGGGGAAACGCCTGCATACGCGCCTTTCCGATGGGCTTGCCACAGTTCTCGCAGAGGCCGTACGTACCGGCGTCGAGCCGCTCCAGGGCCCGCTCGGTCTGGAGCAGCATCTCGCGGGCGTTGGCCGCCAGGGCCAGCTCGTGCTCCCGGGTGATGTTCTTGGTGCCGGTGTCCGCCTGGTCGTCACCGGCGCCGTCGCCCGAATCGCGCATCAGACCGCTGATCGCCTCCTCGGAGCTGGCGATCTCGGCGCGCAGCCGCAGCACCTCGCTCTGGAGCTCCGTGCGGGCCTCGGCGACCTCGCCCGGCGACCAGGGTTCCTCTCCCGGCCGCACGGCGAGGGCGCCGGGGGCCGCGGCGGCCGTGCGGGCGCCGGGGACCTTCCCCGCGGCCTGCGCCCCTTCTTTCGCGTGCACGGTCTTCTTCGCAGCCACCGTCTTGGCTCCCGTCTTCTTCGCGGGCACCGCCGCGTGGGCGGTCTTCCCGGCTGCCTTCGGGGCGGGCGCCCCGGCAGCCTTCGGAGCGGCCGCGCTCTTGGCGGCCGCCTTCTTCGCAGGTGCTTTCCCGGCAGGCGCCTTCTTCACGGCCTTCTTCACGGCCTTCTTCGCGGTCGCCTTCTCGGCGGGCGCCTCCGCCGGGGCCTTCTCGGCGGCCGTCTTCCCCGCGGCCGTCTTCTTCACCGCCGCCGTCCCGGCCGTCTTCTTCACCGCTGTCTTCTTCGCCGCCGTCTTCTTGGCAGCAGTCTTCTTCGCCGTCGCCTTCTCCGGCGCCCCGGCGGTCTTCCCGGCACCCGTCCCGGCGGCCTTCCCCGCCGGTCTCTCCGCCGGTTCCGCGGCCTTGGCCGTCCTCTTCGCCACCATGACCGCGGCCCCTTCACATTTTATGATCTTGCGCGCGAATCGTGCCGGAACGATAGATCTCCACCGGGCACGCAGCAACGGGGCACGCCGGTCTCATCGTTTGTGCCCCGCCCCCGGCCCTGTAATCGGGCCGGACCGCTACCCGTACGGCCCCCCGGAATCCGGTAGGCCGCCCCCGGCCCGGGCCCGTACACTGGGCGCAGCGAAAGGCGTGGAAGGGACGAGTAGCTCCGCACGCGGCCATGAGCGACCCGGGGACGGTGGAAGCCCGGGGGTCCGCACGGTGTGAAGATCACCCCTGAGCCGCCGGAAGAACGCCCCACGGGGTCAGTAGAACCGGCATCGCGGCCCAATGAGGGGGCCGGAGGCACACGTGCCTGCGGCCAAGGAGGGTGGTACCGCGGGAGGCGCACGGCGCATCTCGTCCCTCCGACGGACAGCGCCAAGACGTTCCGCCGGAGGAAGCCTCAGATGAGTCCCCAGCCGCAGTACCGCCAGGTACCCGCTCAGGTGGACCTGCCCGCCCTGGAGCACGCCGTGCTCGATTTCTGGCGCGAGAGCAAGGTCTTCGCCCGTAGCCTCGAACAGTCCGAGGGACGGCCCGAGTGGGTCTTCTACGAGGGCCCGCCCACCGCCAACGGCATGCCGGGCGCCCACCACATCGAGGCCCGCGTCTTCAAGGACGTCTTCCCCCGCTTCCGCACCATGCAGGGCTACCACGTCGGCCGTAAGGCCGGCTGGGACTGCCACGGCCTGCCGGTCGAGCTCGCGGTCGAGAAGGAGCTGGGCTTCAACGGCAAGCAGGACATCGAGAAGTACGGCATCGCGGAGTTCAACGCGAAGTGCCGGGAGTCGGTGACCCGCCACACGGACGCCTTCGCCGAGCTCACCACCCGCATGGGCTACTGGGTCGACCTGGACGACGCCTACCGGACCATGGACCCCGAGTACGTCCAGTCCGTGTGGTGGTCGCTCAAGGAGATCTTCAACAAGGGCCTGCTGGTCCAGGACCACCGCGTCGCCCCCTGGTGCCCCCGCTGCGGCACCGGCCTGTCGGACCACGAGCTGGCCCAGGGCTACGAGACGGTCGTCGACCCCTCCGTCTACGTCCGCTTCCCGCTGACCTCCGGCCCGCTCGCGGGCGAGGCCTCGCTGCTGGTCTGGACGACCACCCCCTGGACCCTGGTCTCCAACACCGCCGCCGCCGCGCACCCCGACGTCACCTATGTCGTCGCCACCGACGGCAGCGAGAAGCTGGTCGTCGCCGAGCCGCTGCTGGAGAAGGCGCTCGGCGAGGGCTGGACGGCGACCGGGCAGTCCTTCACCGGCCGCGAGATGGAGCGCTGGGCCTACCGCCGCCCGTTCGACCTGGTCGAGCTGGAGGACGCCAACTTCGTCGTCAACGCCGAGTACGTCACGACCGAGGACGGCACGGGTCTGGTCCACCAGGCGCCCGCCTTCGGTGAGGACGACCTCAGGACCTGCCGCGCCTACGGCCTGCCGGTGGTCAACCCGGTCCGCCCGGACGGCACCTTCGAGGAGGGCCTCGCCCTCGTCGGCGGCCAGTTCTTCAAGAAGGCCGACGAGAAGCTCGTCGCGGACCTCGAAGCGCGCGGCCTGCTCTTCAAGCACATCGCCTACGAGCACAGCTACCCGCACTGCTGGCGCTGCCACACCGCGCTCCTCTACTACGCGCAGCCGTCCTGGTACATCCGCACGACGGCGGTCAAGGACCGGCTGCTCCAGGAGAACGAGAAGACCAACTGGTTCCCGGAGTCGGTCAAGCACGGCCGCTTCGGCGACTGGCTGACCAACAACATCGACTGGGCGCTCTCCCGCAACCGCTACTGGGGCACCCCGCTGCCCATCTGGCGCTGCGAGGAGAACCACCTCACCTGCGTGGGCTCGCTGGCCGAGCTCTCCGAGCTGTCCGGCACCGACCGGAGCGCGCTCGACCCGCACCGCCCGTACATCGACGACGTCACCTTCCCCTGCACCGCCGACGGCTGCTCCCGCACCGCCGTCCGTGTGCCGGAGGTCATCGACGCCTGGTACGACTCGGGCTCGATGCCCTTCGCGCAGTGGGGCTACCCGTACAAGAACAAGGAGCTCTTCGAGAAGCGCTACCCCGCGCAGTTCATCTCGGAGGCCATCGACCAGACCCGTGGCTGGTTCTACACCCTGATGGCGGTCGGCACCCTCGTCTTCGACAAGTCGTCGTACGAGAACGTCGTCTGCCTGGGCCACATCCTCGCCGAGGACGGCCGGAAGATGTCCAAGCACCTGGGCAACATCCTCCAGCCGATCCCGCTGATGGACCAGCACGGCGCCGACGCAGTCCGCTGGTTCATGGCGGCCGGCGGCTCCCCGTGGGCCGCGCGCCGCGTCGGCCACGGCACGATCCAGGAGGTCGTCCGCAAGACGCTCCTCACCTACTGGAACACCGTCGCCTTCCAGGCCCTCTACGCCCGTACGTCCGGCTGGGCGCCGTCCGCGTCCGACCCGGCGCCGGCCGACCGCCCGCTGCTGGACCGCTGGCTGCTCGGTGAGCTGAACACCCTGACCGACCAGGTCACCCAGGCGCTGGAGGCGTACGACACCCAGCGCGCCGGCAAGCTGCTGTCGTCCTTCGTCGACGACCTGTCCAACTGGTACGTGCGGCGTTCGCGCCGCCGGTTCTGGCAGGGCGACGCGGCGGCGCTGCGCACGCTGCACGAGGTCGTCGAGACCGTCACCCGCCTGATGGCGCCTCTGGTGCCGTTCATCACCGAGCGGGTGTGGCAGGACCTGGTCGTCCCGGTGGACGCCGAGGCCCCGGAGTCGGTGCACCTGGCGAGCTGGCCGGTGGCCGACACCACGCTGATCGACCCCGAGCTGTCCCGGCAGATGCTGCTCGTCCGCCGGCTGGTCGAGCTGGGCCGCGCGACCCGCGCCGAGTCCGGCGTCAAGACGCGTCAGCCGCTGTCCCGCGCGCTGGTCGCCGCCGCCGGCTTCGAGGCGCTGGGCACGGAGCTGCGCGCCCAGATCACCGAGGAGCTCAACGTCTCCTCGCTGGCCTCGCTGAGCGAGGTCGGCGGCTCGCTGGTGGACACCACGGCCAAGGCCAACTTCCGGGCGCTGGGCAAGCGGTTCGGCAAGGGCGTCCAGGCGGTGGCCAAGGCCGTCGCCGAGGCGGACGCCGCCGCGCTGTCGCTGGCCCTGCGCGAGGGCACGGCCTCCGTGGTCGTCGACGGCGAGCCCGTGTCGCTCTCCCCGGACGAGGTGATCATCACCGAGACCCCGCGCGAGGGCTGGTCGGTGGCCTCCGACTCCGGTGCCACGGTGGCGCTCGACCTGGAGATCACCCCGGAGCTGCGGCGTGCGGGCCTCGCCCGTGACGCGATCCGGCTGATCCAGGAGGCCCGTAAGAACAGCGGCCTGGACGTCGCCGACCGGATCGCGGTCCGCTGGTCCACGACGGACGCCGAGACCTCCGGCGCGCTGGCCGAGCACGCGGGCCTCATCGCGGACGAGGTCCTCGCGCTGGACTTCGCCGAGGGCGCGGCCGACGGTGAGGGCTACGGCGAGCCGTTCGAGGACGAGGGTCTCGCTCTGACGTTCCGCCTCCGTAAGGCGTAACGGCACCGGAAGCGGCGAACCGGCTGCCCCGGGAGGTCGAACCTCCCGGGGCAGCCGGTTTTTCCGTATCCCCACGTTTCGGCACCGCGTCCCGGGGCACTCGCACGGAAGCGCCGTTGCCCGTCCTCTTCGCCCTGGTGTCTCCCCATCCGTACTTCCGCGCCCCGCGCCCGCCGCCGCCCCGGCCACCGCGTTTGTCTCCGCGGCAAAACGCTTTGGACACGAAACGGGCCGGGCCCGGGACAAAGTCCCGGGCCCGGCCCGATGATTGCCTACGGCTCGCGCCGAGCGATCAGTTGTCGTCCTCGTCGATCAGGAAGCCCCGCATGGGGGACGGCGCCTGCTGCATCGGCTGCTGGCCCTGGGGCCGGACCGGTGCCATCGGCTGCGTCATCGCCGGGGACATCTGCTGCTGACCGCCGTACGACGGGGCACCCATCGAGGTGTTGCCACCCATGGAGGTGTTACCGCCCATGGACGGGTTGCCGCCCATGCTGTGGCCACCCATGCCCGCACCGGCCGAGGCCATGGACCCGCTCATCGAGGGGGCCGCGGGCAGCGACGGGGTGTTGGGGTTGCGCGGCGGGGCCAGCGAGTCGTCCGCCTGGTTCTCCAGCTGACGCAGCTGGCTCTCCAGGTAGGACTTCAGGCGGGTGCGGTACTCGCGCTCGAAGCCGCGCAGGTCCTCGACCTTGCGCTCCAGCGTGGCGCGGGCGGACTCCAGGGAGCCCATCGCGACGCGGTGCTTCTCCTGGGCGTCCCGCTCCAGGGCGTCGGCCTTGGCACGGGCGTCCCGCTCCAGACCCTCGGCACGGCTGCGCGCCTCGCCGACGATCTTGTTGGCCTCGGAACGGGCCTCCGCGATCGCCTGGTCGGCGGTCTGCTGAGCCAGCGACAGCACACGAGCGGCGCTGTCACCGCCCGGACCCTGACCCGGCTGCGGCAGCTGGGGGCCGGGGCCGCCCATCGGACCGTTCTGACCCATGGCGTTCTGACCCATGGGGCCGTTCTGCCCCATCTGGCCCTGACCCATGCCGTTCTGACCCATAGGACCGCCCTGACCCATCGGACCGTTCTGTCCCATGGGACCGCCCATCGGGCCGCCCATCGGGCCGTTCTGACCCATCGGGCCGGGGCCGTGCGGGCCCTGGGGACCGTGGCCGTGACCGCCGGGGCCGGCCGGCAGCTGCGGGGCACCGCCCGGAAGCTGCGGCGGGCCGCCCATCTGCTGCTGCTGCGGCACCGGCTGCGGTCCGGATATGGCGGCGGGCACCGGAGCCCCGGGCCGCTGGTCCTGCGGCTCGGGCTTCCGCATCCCCTGCTGCTGCTGGTTCTGCGCGGCGGCACGCGTCGCGGCGGCCAGCTTGGCGCGCAGGTCCTCGTTCTCCCGGAGCAGTCGGGTCAGTTCGGCCTCGACCTCGTCGAGAAAGGCATCGACCTCGTCCTCGTCATAGCCTTCTCGGAGACGGACGGTCGTGAACTGCTTGTTCCGCACGTCCTCGGGGGTCAACGGCATCTCTTCTTCACCTCAACGTAGTCGTCGGCAATCGGCAAGACCGTATCGTTCACAGCCGCGTTCACAGCCGGCTCACGACGGTGATCAGGATGTAGACGATGATCATCAGTACGAAGAAGGACAGGTCGAGCGCCACGCCCCCGAGACGCAGCGGCGGGATGAACCGCCGCAGAAGCTTGAGTGGCGGATCGGTGACAGTGTAGGTCGCCTCCAGGACGACCACCATCGCCTTACCGGGTTGCCATGAGCGAGCGAACTGGAAGACGTAATCCATCACCAGCCGGAAGATCAGAACGAACAGGAAGCAGTACAGCGCGATGTAGATCACCTGCAGTGCGATGTCCATCTCGCGCTTCCCTCTCCCCTTGCTCGTACCCGGCCTGTTAGGCCGTCATTCATCCGGCATTGCCCGGTATTGCGTCTCAGCTCTGATTGAAGAACCCGCCCTCTGCGATGCGGGCCTTGTCCTCCGCCGTGACATCGACGTTAGCAGGAGACAGCAGGAACACCTTCTGCGTCACCCGCTCGATGCTGCCGTGGAGACCGAAGACCAGACCGGCGGCGAAGTCGACGAGACGCTTCGCGTCCGTGTCGTCCATCTCCGTCAAATTCATGATCACCGGGGTGCCCTCCCGGAAGTGTTCCCCGATGGTACGGGCCTCGTTGTAGGTCCGGGGGTGCAATGTCGTGATGCGGTAGGGCTCCCGCTCGGACACAACCTTGGGCATGATCACCGGTGCGTTCTTCTCCAGAGAGTGGCGTTCGGGTGTGATGGACGCCACGGGGGCGATTCGGGCGGGTCGTCCCGTTTCCGCTACGAGCGGAGCGGGTTCGCGTTGTGCAGGTGGCTGGGCGACTCGAACCGGTTCGTCCGGTTGCGTCTGTTGAGACTGGTGCTGCTGCCTGCGGCGGTCGGGCTCAGGCTCGGGCTCGAACTCGTCGTCGGGGTCGAAACCCGGGCCGTCGTACCCATCGTCCTCCACGAGGCCGAGGTAGACCGCCATCTTGCGCATCGCGCCGGCCATTCTCTGCGTCCTCCGCTCTGTGGTGGATCGGCTCCGTCAACGGCGCCTTGGATCCACTTGGTCTGCCCGTCTTTTGACGGTAATGACCATATTTTCTGCTGTGGTCCGACTTCTTGGCGACGTTACCCGAGCCTGGGTCGGACTCCGAGCACCGCCGATCCGACACGTACATGTGTCGCCCCGGCTGCCACGGCGTCATCCAGGTCCGCGCTCATCCCTGCTGACACCATGTTCGCAGCAGGATGGGCCGCGCGCATGCCCGTTGAGATTTCCAGCAGCCGGTCGAAGGCCGCCCGAGGGCGTCCGGCGAACGGGCCGGCGAGCGGAGCCACCGTCATCAGTCCGGCGGGACGCAGGCCTTCGGCCGCGGCGAGCCCGTCGGCCAGCGCGGCCACCCCGTCGGGCGCGACCCCGCCGCGGTCCCCCCGCTCACCCGACTCGGCGTCAAGAGCCACCTGGATCAGGCAGTCGAGCTCACGGCCGGCCCGGACGGCGGCCGCGGACAGGGCGGTGACCAGTCGATCGCGGTCGACGGAATGCACCACATCGGCATAACTCACCACCGAACGCACCTTGTTCGTCTGCAATTGTCCGACAAAGTGCCAGGTGAGGGGCAGATCCGCGCACTCGGCCGCCTTGGGCGCGGCGTCCTGGTCGCGGTTCTCCGCGACGTGCCGGACGCCGAGTTCGGCGAGGAGGCGCACATCACTGGCGGGGTAGATCTTGGTGACCACGATCAGGGTCACTTCGTCCCGCGCGCGCCCGGCGGCGGCGCAGGCGGAGGAGATACGTTCCTCCACGCGCGCCAGATTGTCGGCCAGTTCCGTTTTACGGTCCGTCACAGTCAGTCCAACCAGACATAACTCGCGAGCCGCCCTGTGGTGTGCTCGCGCCGATATGAGAAATGATCCCGCGATTCCAGCGTGCAAATGTGAGATTGTCCGCTGATATTCACGCCGAGTCGGGCCAATTGCGCCCTTACTCCCGCGGCGACGTCCACGGCCGGGGTGCCCTGCCGGGTGGTGGCCCAGGCCTCGGGCACCACCGCGGCGACGTCGGCCCGCATGGCCTCCGGTACCTCGTAGCAGAGGCCGCAGACCGAGGGCCCGGTGCGGGCGACGATCCGGGCGGGGTCCGCGCCGAGCGCGGTCATCGCCTCGACGGTCGCGGGGACGACCCCGGCGACCAGACCCGGCCGGCCGGCGTGCGCCGCGCCCGCCACCCCGGCGACCGGGTCGGCGAGCAGGACCGGGGTGCAGTCCGCGGTCAGGACCGCGAGGGCGAGCCCCCGGCGGGCCGTCACCACCCCGTCGACGGCCGGAATGTCCGAGGTGTCCCAGGGGCCGTCGACGACGGCCACGTCACGGCCGTGCACCTGGTTCATCCAGACGACCGCCGCGGGGTCGAGGCCGAGGCCCTTCGCCGCCCGCTCGCGGTTGGCCCGGACGGCGGCGGGGTCGTCGCCGACCGCGCCGCCGAGGTTGAGCTCGTCATACGGAGCGGCGCTCACCCCGCCCCACCTGTCGGTGAAGGCGAAGTGCGCGCCGCTCGCGTGCTCTTCGGTTGTCACTGCGTGCTGTTGCCCTATCACTGGGGGCCGCTCACTCGTTCGTTGGCACTACTTGAGGAAGTCCGGGACGTCCAGTTCCTCGGCGGTCGAGTCCTGGTACGGACGGGCCGGCGGGACCTGCGGGGACGAGACCGGCGGGGCCGGGATCTCGTTGACCGGGGCCGGCTCGGACAGCGGCTCCTCGCTGCGCGGGGTGACGCTGCCCAGTCCGCCGAAGGAGGACCGGGACGGCTCGGGCGTGGCCGGGCGGCTCGGTGCCGCCGAGGCCGGGGCGCTCTCCTCACGACCCGCGCCGTAGGAGGAGCCGAGCACCTTGTCGCGGCTGCCCTTGGCCGGCGGCTGGCCGCCGTCGAAGCCCGCCGCGATGACGGTGACCCGGACCTCGTCGCCCAGGGCGTCGTCGATGACGGCGCCGAAGATGATGTTGGCCTCGGGGTGGGCCGCCTCGCTGACCAGCTGCGCCGCCTCGTTGATCTCGAAGAGACCGAGGTCGGAGCCGCCGGAGATGGAGAGCAGCACACCGCGGGCGCCGTCGATCGACGCCTCCAGGAGCGGCGAGGAGATCGCCATCTCCGCGGCGGCCACCGCGCGGTCGTCGCCGCGGGCGGAGCCGATGCCCATGAGCGCCGAGCCCGCCTCGGACATCACGGACTTGACGTCCGCGAAGTCGAGGTTGATCAGGCCCGGGGTGGTGATCAGGTCGGTGATGCCCTGCACGCCCGACAGCAGTACCTGGTCCGCGGACTTGAACGCGTCGAGCACGCTCACCTGGCGGTCCGAGATGGACAGCAGTCGGTCATTGGGGATCACGATGAGGGTGTCGACCTCGTCGCGCAGACCAGCGATGCCGTCCTCCGCCTGGTTCGCCCGGCGGCGTCCCTCGAAGGTGAACGGGCGGGTGACCACGCCGATCGTCAGGGCGCCCAGCGAGCGGGCGATGTTGGCGACGACGGGGGCGCCACCGGTGCCGGTGCCGCCGCCCTCACCCGCGGTGACGAAGACCATGTCGGCCCCCTTGAGGACCTCCTCGATCTCCTCGCGGTGGTCCTCGGCCGCCTTGCGGCCGACATCGGGGTTGGCGCCGGCGCCGAGGCCGCGGGTGAGCTCGCGGCCGACGTCGAGCTTGACGTCGGCGTCGCTCATCAGCAGGGCCTGCGCATCGGTGTTGATCGCGATGAACTCGACGCCCTTGAGACCGACCTCGATCATCCGGTTGATGGCGTTCACGCCACCGCCGCCGATTCCGACGACCTTGATGACTGCGAGGTAGTTCTGCGGTGCTGCCACGTCGAAGGCCTCTCGCCTCGAGTTACGTATGCCTGGGGGACGGTTCTCAATGCCGACCCGAACCCTCAACCTGAAGTTTAGGGTTACCGGTGCCGCTGTTCGCTGGGGTTCTCCGAACAGGACACTAAGTCGACAAGCCGCGCGTGTTCAACGAACACGCCGAACCTCCCGTTTTTCTTTTCACCCTATGTGATCACCCATAGCCGTAGCCAGCCAGGGTGTCGGCCGACCGCCCCGGGCGTCAACTCCCCGACGCCGCCGGAGCGCTGGGAGCGCTCACATCGAAGTGCCGCGCCCCTCGCGCCGCCTTCATCAGAGCGGTGAGCGTACGGGCTTTCGCGTCGCCCCGCTCACCACTCCCCCAGACCACCGTCCGACCGCCCGTCAGCTCCAGGGTGATGGAGTCGTACGAGCGTACGCGGATGGCACGGGTGTCCGCGCGGACGTCCGCGGGCAGCGACTCGGCGACCCGGACGCCCTCGCGCTCCAGCCGCGGCGGGCCGAACCGGCGGAGGCTGGGCGACTCCGCGGCCTCGACCGTCAGCCGCGGGACCCCTTTCGGGGGGCGGTCGACTGTGGCGAAGCGCACGCCGTCGCCGTCGATCTCGATGAACTTCCCGGCCTTCTCGACGATCGCCCGTGGCTGACGTTCGACCACTTCGAGGGCGATCCCGCGCGGCCAGGACCGCTCGACGGACACCGTGTCGATCCTCGGCAGCCGCTCGCGCAGCCGCTCGGCGATGGCGTCGGTGTCCACGGAGGCCAGGGGTTCGCCGAGCGGGACCTCGGCGGCCTTGCGCACCTCCTCGGGCGTCAGCACCCGGACGCCGCTGACGTCCACGTGCCGGGCCCGCAGCCAGCTGGAGCCGTAGAGCGCCCAGCCGGCGGCGCCGCCGAGGAGCACCGCGGCGGCGGTCCAGAGCAGCAGCCGCCGCCGGGGAACCCGCAGCCGCAGCCGGCGGAGGAGCCGGGAGCGGCCGCGGGGCCCGCCCGGCTTGCGCTTGGCCGGCCGGGGCGGGCCGGACCGCACCGCTTTCCCGCCCTTGGGGTTCCTGCTCTTCGAGCCACCGCGCTGAGCGGTCGACGGTCCGGCCACGCTCCCCTAGCCTCCTGCTCCTACGGGCGTTCAGCCCGCTCTGCGTGCGGCAACAGCCTCGTACACCATGCCGACGAGCAGCTCGTCGGCGTCGCGGCGCCCGAACTCGGAGGCGGCGCGGGACATCTCGTACAGCCGGTGCGGGTTGCCGAGCACCGGGAGGACCTGGCTCTGGATCCACTCGGGGGTCAGCTCGGCGTCGTCGACCAGCAGGCCGCCGCCCGCCTTGACCACCGGCTGGGCGTTGAGCCGCTGTTCGCCGTTGCCGATGGGCAGCGGGACGTAGGCGGCCGGGAGCCCGACGGCGGACAGCTCGGCGACGGTCATGGCGCCCGCGCGGCAGAGCATCATGTCGGCCGCGGCGTACGCGAGATCCATCCGGTCCACATACGGTACCGGGACATAGGGCGGCATTCCGGGCATGTTGTCCACATGCGGCAATTCGTTCTTCGGACCGACCGCGTGCAGGATCTGGATGCCGGAGCGCTGGAGCGCCGGGGCGACGGCCTGGACGACCTCGTTCAGCCGGCGCGCGCCCTGGGAACCGCCGGAGACCAGCAGGGTCGGCAGGTTGGGGTCGAGCCCGAAGTACGACCGCGCCTCGAACCGGACCGCGGCCCGGTCGAGGGTGGCGATGGTGCGCCGCAGCGGGATGCCGACGTAGCGGGCGTTGCGCAGCTTGCTGTCCGGGGTGGACACCGCGACGGCCGCCGCGTAGCGCGAGCCGATCTTGTTGGCGAGGCCGGGCCGGGCGTTGGCCTCGTGCACGATGATCGGCACGCCGAGCCGCTTGGCGGCCAGGTAACCGGGCAGCGCCACATAGCCGCCGAAGCCGACCACGCAGTCCGCCTTGGTGCGCTCCAGGATCTGCTCGGCGGCCTTGATGGTGCCGCGCAGCCGTCCGGGGACGGTGATCAGCTCGGGTGTGGGCTTGCGAGGCAGGGGTACGGCGGGGATGAGCCCGAGTTCATAGCCCCGCTCGGGCACCAGCCGGGTCTCCAGACCCCGCTCCGTGCCGAGCGCCGTGATCCCCACGGTCGGGTCCTGCCTGCGCAGGGCGTCCGCGAGGGCGAGCGCGGGCTCGATGTGGCCGGCGGTCCCCCCACCGGCGAGTACGACATGCACCGAAATTCACCGCTCTCCGGACGGTCGCTTCTTGACGCGCCGTCTCATCGTCTTCCATCTCACCCCAGGCTGCCGCATGGCCAGCGCCGCCCGTGCACCGGGTTCGTCGCGCGCGAACGCGATCAGCAGCCCGATGGCGAACATGGTCGGCAGCAGGGCGGACCCTCCGTAGGAGAACAGCGGCAGGGGGACACCGGCGATCGGCAGCAGGCCGAGCACCGCACCGATGTTGACCACGGCCTGGGCCGTGATCCAGGTGGTCACACCTCCCGCGGCGTACCTCACGAAGGGGTCCTCCGTGCGTCCGGCCACGCGGATACCCGCATAGCCTAGAGCCGCGAACAGGGCGAGTACCGACAGCGTCCCCGCGAGACCGAGTTCCTCACCGGTGATGGCGAAGATGAAGTCTGTGTGAGGTTCGGGGAGTTCGCCCCATTTCTCCACACTCGCTCCGAGGCCGGCCCCGAACCAGCCGCCGTTGGCCAGCGCGTAGATCCCGTGCACGGCCTGCCAGCACTGGTCGTTGGTGCCGGGGTCGGTGGCGCCGATGCAGGCGAGCCGGGACATGCGGTTCGCACTGGTCTTGATGAACAGTACGGCGAGGACGGCCGTGACGCCGAACACCCCGGCGAACAGCCGGGTGGGGGCACCGGCCACCCACAGAAGCCCCAGCAGCACCGTGGTGAGCACCACGGTGGTGCCCATGTCGCCGCCCAGCATGATCAGGCCGAGCAGCACGAAGGTCACCGGCACCAGCGGGACCAGCAGGTGTTTCCACTGGGTGAGCAGCTTCTTGACCTGTTTACGGGCCAGCAGGTCGGCGCCCCAGAGCACCAGGGCCAGCTTGGCGAACTCGCTGGGCTGGAGCTGGAAGGGGCCGCCGAGGGAGATCCAGTTGGTGTTGCCGTTGATGGTCTCGCCGATGCCGGGCACCTGGACCAGGCAGAGCAGGAAGAGCGAGCCCGCGAGGGCGGGGTAGGCGAAGGCCCGGAGCACCTTCACGGGCATCCGGGCGGCCGTCAGCAGCAGCACGGCGCCGATCGCGGCGGCCAGCAGCTGCTTGCGGAAGAAGAAGCTGGGCGGCAGGCCGTTCTGGAGGGCCTTGATCTGGGAGGCGGAGTAGACCATGACCAGGCCGAGCACGGTGATCAGCAGCGAGCCGCCGAGCACCAGGTAATAGGCGGTCAGCGGCCGGTCCCAGGCGCGCTTGGCCCGCAGGTGCAGGGTCTTGAGCCCGCCCAGCACGGTGCCGCGGGGCGGGCGGCGGCCGGGACCGCCCCCGCCGCGGGCCGCGGCGGGGCGGGGTGCCCGGACGGGCCGGGGGCGCGCGGCGGGCCCGCGCAGGGCCGTCCAGGCGTCCCGGGGGCCCCGGGGGGCGGCGGTGTGGTCGGCGTGCATCCGGGTGTCCCTCCGCTCGAGTCCCGCGCCGCCCGCCCGCGCCCGGGGTCCGGGCGGTTACGCGTCCGTGTCGCGGCCCGCGGCGAGGTCGCGGACGGCCTCGGCGAAGGCCTCGCCGCGCTTGTTGTAGTTGACGAACATGTCCATCGAGGCGCACGCCGGGGCCATGAGCACGGTGTCCCCCGGTCCGGCGAGCCGGGCCGCTTCGCGGACCGCTTCGGCCATCGCACCAGTGTCGGTCCGGTCGAGGTCGACCACCGGCACATCCGGGGCGTGTCGCGCCAGCGCTTCACCGATCAGGGCACGGTCGGCGCCCATCAGGACGACGCCGCGCAGCCGCTTCGCCGACCGGGTCACGAGGTCGTCGAAGGTGGCGCCCTTGGCGAGGCCGCCGGCGATCCAGACGATGGACTCGTAGGCCGCCAGGGACGCCTCCGCGGCGTGCGTGTTGGTGGCCTTGGAGTCGTCCACGTACGCGACGCCGCCGACGTCGGCGACGTGCGCGATCCGGTGGGCGTCCGGGCGGAAGGCGCGCAGGCCCTCCCGGACGGCCGCGGGCTGCACGCCGAAGGCACGGGCCAGGGCGGCGGCCGCGAGGGCGTTGGCGATGTTGTGCGGGGCGGCCGGCTTGATGTCGGCGACCTCGGCGAGCTCCTGGGCGTTCTTCTGCCGGTCGGCCACGAAGGCCCGGTCGACGAGGAGGCCGTCGACCACGCCGAGCTCGGAGACCGCGGGGGCGCCGAGGGTGAAGCCGATGGCGCGGCAGCCCTCCTCGACGTCGGCCTCGCGGACCAGGTGCTCGGTGCGGGGGTCCGCCACGTTGTAGACGCAGGCGACCTGGTTGCCCTCGAAGATGCGGCCCTTGTCGGCGGCGTACGCCTGCATGGAGCCGTGCCAGTCGAGGTGGTCGGGGGCGAGGTTGAGCACGGCCCCGGAGTGGGCGCGGACGGACGGCGCCCAGTGCAGCTGGTAGCTGGAGAGCTCGACGGCCAGGACGTCGTAGGGCTCCGCGCCCGGGGCGTCCTGGGAGAGCACCACGTCGATGATCGGCGTGCCGATGTTGCCGACGGCGGCGGTGCGCAGCCCCGCGGCCGTAAGGATCGAGGCCAGCATCTGCACGGTGGTGGTCTTGCCGTTGGTGCCGGTGACCGCGAGCCAGGGGGCGGCGTTCTCGCCGCGCAGCCGCCAGGCGATCTCGACGTCGCCGACCACGTCCACGCCGGCCGCGGCGGCGGCCGTGAAGAGCGGGCTGTCGGGGCGCCAGCCGGGCGAGGTGACGACCAGGTCGGTGCCCTCGGGCAGGCTCTCGGCGTCGGCGAGGCGGACGGTGACGCCCTCGGCGCCGAGCGCGGCGGCGCGCTCGCGCAGCGCCTCGCCGTCGCCGCCGTCGACCACGGTCACCCGGGCCCCGAGGCCGGCCAGGGCGCGGGCGGCGCTGACGCCGCTCACACCGAGACCGGCCACGGTGATGTTCTTGCCGCTCCAGGCGGCCGCGTCGGAGTGGAGCGTCACTTGATGGCCAGCCATCCCGCGTAGAAGATTCCGAGTCCGACGGCCACGCACAGGCCCTGGATGATCCAGAAGCGGACCACCACAAGGACCTCGCTCCACCCCTTGAGTTCGAAGTGGTGCTGGAGCGGAGCCATCCGGAAGACGCGCTTCCCGGTCAGGCGGAAGGAGCCGACCTGGATCACGACGGACATGGTGATCAGGACGAACAGGCCGCCGAGGAGGGCGAGCAGCAGCTCCGTGCGGGAGCAGATCGCGAGGCCCGCGAGGGCGCCGCCGAGGGCGAGCGAGCCGGTGTCACCCATGAAGATCTTGGCGGGCGAGGTGTTCCACCACAGGAAGCCGAAGCAGGAGCCCATCAGCGCCGAGGCGACGACCGCGAGGTCGAGCGGGTCGCGGACCTCGTAGCAGGCGGCGCCGGCGGTCAGCGGGTTGCCGCAGGACTGGCCGTGCTGCCAGGTGCCGATGAAGACGTAGGCACCGAAGACCATCACGGAGGCGCCGGTGGCGAGGCCGTCGAGGCCGTCGGTGAGGTTCACGCCGTTCGACATCGCGAGGATCATGAACAGCGCCCAGACCACGAAGATCACGGGGCCGACGGACCAGCCGAAGTCCTGGGTGAAGGACAGCTTGGTGGAGGCCGGGGTCTGGCCCCGGGTGTCCGCGAACTGGAGCGCCAGCACGGCGAAGGCGATGCCGACGATCAGCTGGCCGGCCATCTTCGCCTTGGCCCGCAGGCCCAGGCTCCGCTGCTTGACGATCTTGATGTAGTCGTCGAGGAAGCCGACGAGGCCCATGCCCGCGGTCAGGAACAGCACCAGCAGACCGGAGAAGGTCGGCTCGTGGCTGGTGATGACCTTCGTCAGCGCGTAGGCGATGAGCGTGGCGAGGATGAAGGCGATGCCACCCATGGTGGGCGTGCCCTTCTTCCCCGCGTGGCCGCGCGGGCCGTCGTCACGGATGAACTGGCCGTAGCCCTTGCGGGCCAGGAACTTGATCAGCAGCGGGGTGCCGACGAGGGTCAGGACCAGACCGATGACACCCGCGAAGAGGATCTGGTTCATCAGCCCCGGACCTCGCCCTCGCGCTCGAGCAGCTGCTGCGCGACCCGCTCCAGGCCGACCGACCTGGACGCCTTCACCAGCACGACGTCACCCGGGCGCAGCTCGCTGCGCAACAGGTCGACCGCCGCCTGCGTGTCGGACACGTGCACCGACTCCTCACCCCACGAACCCTCGTTATAGGCGCCCATCCGCAGCCAGGCCGCTTCCCTGCCCCCGACTGCCACGAGCTTGCTGACGTTGAGCCGGACGGCGAGCCGTCCGACCGCGTCGTGCTCGGCGAGTGACTCCTCGCCGAGCTCGGCCATCCGACCGAGCACGGCCCACGTACGGCCCCCCCGCGCCGAGGCGGCTTCGCCCATGGCGGCCAGCGCGCGCAGCGCGGCGCGCATGGATTCGGGGTTCGCGTTGTAGGCGTCGTTGACGATCGTCACGCCGTCCGCACGCTCGGTGACCTCCATCCGCCAGCGGGAGAGCTGGCCCGCCCCGGAGAGCGCGGAGGCGATCTCGTGCGCGGGCATGCCCAGCTCATGGGCGACGGCGGCGGCGGCGAGCGCGTTCGACACGTGGTGCTCACCGTACAGCCGCATGGTCACGTCCCCGCACCCGGTGGGTGTGTGAAGCGTGAAGGAGGGCTGTCCGGTCGCGGTGAGGCGGACCCGCTCGGCGCGCACGTCGGCGTCGGCGGACTCGCCGAAGAGGACGACGCGGGCCTTGGTGCGCGTGCTCATGGCACGGACCAGGGGGTCGTCGGCGTTGAGGACGGCGACGCCGCCGTCCTCGGCGGCGGGCAGGGCCTCGACCAGCTCGCCCTTGGCGACGGCGATCTGCTCCCGGCCGCCGAACTCGCCGACGTGGGCGGTCCCGACGTTGAGGACGACGCCGACGCGCGGCGGGGTGATCTCGGTGAGGTAGCGGATGTGGCCGATTCCGCGCGCTCCCATTTCCAGCACCAGGGTGTCGGTGCCGGCGTCGGCGGAGAGGGCGGTGAGCGGCAGGCCGATCTCGTTGTTGAGCGAGCCGGGGGTCCACACCGTGGGGCCGAGGCGTTGCAGCAGCTGGGCGATCAGGTCCTTGGTGCTGGTCTTGCCGGCCGAGCCGGTGAGCGCGACCACGGTGGTGCCGAGCTTCTCCACGACGGCGCGGGCGAGGGCGCCGAGGGCCGCGACGACGTCGTCGACGACGATCGCGGGGACGCCCACGGGACGGGTGGCCAGCACGGCCGCCGCGCCCGCGGCGACGGCGCGCTCGGCGTAGTCGTGGCCGTCGACGTTGTCCCCGGGCAGCGCGGCGAAGAGGCTGCCGGGCCGCACCTCACGGGAGTCGATGACGACCGGGCCGTCGGCCGTACGGCCCGGGTCCGGTATGTCGTGCTGCTGCCCGCCGACAATCGCGGCGATCTCGGCGAGGGACAGAGCGATCACTGAGATTTACCTCCGGCCGTTCGGGAGAGCTTCCGGGGGGAGGGTTGTGCGCGCATGGCGGTCTGTCATCCCTGGTCGTTCCGGTGCTTGGTCGACGCTCCGGGCCGCGCGGCCTCGATGGCCTCGCGCAGCACCTGGCGGTCGTCGAAGGGGCGTACGACTCCGGCGATGTCCTGGCCCTGTTCATGGCCCTTGCCGAGGACGAGGACGGCGTCGCCGGGCTCGGCGCGGGCCACCGCGGCGGCGATGGCGTCGGCCCGCTCCTCCGCGAGGAGGACCGTGCCGCGCTCGTGGGCCGGTACCTCGGCGGCGCCCGCGAGCATGGCGGCGAGGATCGCGAGGGGGTCCTCGGAGCGGGGGTTGTCGGAGGTCAGCACGGCGGTGTCGGCGAGCCGGGCCAGGGCGGCGCCCATGGGGGCGCGCTTGGTCCGGTCGCGGTCGCCGCCGCAGCCGAGCACCGCGTGGATGCGGCCCTCGGTGACCTTGCGCAGGGCGCGGAGAACCGATTCGACGGCGTCGGTCTTGTGGGCGTAGTCGACGACGGCCAGGTAGGGCTGGCCCGCGTCGACGCGCTCCAGGCGGCCGGGCACGCCGGGCACGCCGGCGACGCCGTCGGCGGCGGTCTGCGGGTCGGCGCCGGCGGCGACGAGCGCGGTGATCGCGGCCAGGGCGTTGGCGACGTTGAACGGGCCGGCCAGCGGGGACCGGGCGCGGACGCGCTCGCCGTTCGGGCCGAGGACGGTGAAGACCGAGTCGAAGGGACCGGTCTCGACGTCGGCGGCGCGCCAGTCGGCGTCGGGGTGGCCCTCGGCGGAGAAGGTGGTGACCGGGACCTCGGAGGCGCCCTCGGCGAGCCGGCGGCCGTACTCGTCGTCGAGGTTGACGACGCCGACGCGGCTGCGCGCCTTGGTGAAGAGCTCCGCCTTGGCCTGGAAGTAGTCCTCCATGCCCGTGTGGAACTCCATGTGCTCCGGGCTGAGGTTGTTGAAGACCGCGACGTCGAAGACGCAGCCGTCGACGCGGCCGAGCACCAGGGCGTGGCTGGAGACCTCCATGGCGACCGAGCGGACGCCGCGCTCGCGCATGACGGCGAAGAGCGCCTGGAGGTCGGTGGCCTCGGGGGTGGTGCGCTCGGACTTGATCCGCTCGTCGCCGATGCGGGACTCGACGGTGCCGATGAGGCCGGTGAGCCCGCCCATGGCCTTGAGGCCGCCCTCGATGAGGTAGGCGGTGGTGGTCTTGCCGGAGGTTCCCGTGATGCCGATCTGGAGCAGGTCGCGGCCCGGCTGTCCGTAGATCGTCGCCGCGAGCTCGCCCATCCGGCCGCGCGGGTCGGCGACGGCGAGGACGGGCAGCCCGGTGGCGGCGGCGCGCTCGGCGCCGGCCGAGTCGGTCAGCACGGCGACGGCGCCGAGGCCGGCGGCCTGGGCCGCGAAGTCGGCGCCGTGGAAGCGGGCACCGGGCAGTGCGGCGTAGACGTCGCCCGGCCGCACGGCCCGTGAGTCGTGCGTGATCCCGGTGACGTCGGCGTCACCCGGGGCGGCGATGCCCAGCTGACCGGCCAGCTCCGCGAGGGGCGCGGGGCGGACGTGGGTGGGGCGGGGCGCTCCCGGCTGTACGGCGGGGGCGTCCTGGGTGGTGGGTGACTGATCAGCGTGTGGCACGGCGGTGAGCGTACCGGGCGGACCCGCCCCGTCGCGAAGCGAGGGGCGGTCCGGGCCGCGGTTCCCGGGATCGGGAGTGATGGTCGTCACGGCCGTCACCGGCTCACTCGTCGTCGTAGCCGACCGGCAGCCGCGGGGGCTGGGTGCCGGACGGCGGTACCTGGAGGGTCTTCAGGGAGAACTCCATCACCTGCTTGTAGACGGGGCCGCAGATCTGGCCGCCGAAGTAACTCCCCTTGGTGGGGTTCTGGATGGCGCAGTAGACGGTGATCCGCGGCTGGTCGGCGGGGGCGAAGCCGGCGAAGGAGGCGGTGTAGCCGTGGTAGCGGCCGGTGACCGGGTCCACCCGGTTGGAGGTGCCGGTCTTGCCCGCGACGCGGTAGCCGGGGATCTTCGCCTTGGTGCCGGTGCCCTCGCGGTCGTCGACCACGGACTCCAGCATGTCCCGGAGGCTCTTGGCGGTCTTCTCGCTCACCACCCGGGTGCGCGGCGGGGTGGGTGCGGGGGTGAAGCGGCCGTCGGGGCCCTTGGTGCCGCGCACGAGGGTGGGCCGGACCCGCTCGCCGCCGCCCGCGATGGTGGAGTAGACGGACGCGGCCTGGACGGCGTTGAGGGACAGGCCCTGGCCGAAGGGGATGGTGTACTGCTGGGAGGCGCTCCACTTGCCCGGCTCGGCGAGGATGCCGGGCGTCTCGCCGGGGAAGCCGAGCCCGGTGGGCTCGCCGATGCCGAACTTCCGCAGGTAGGAGTGGAGGACCCGGTTGGCCTGCGGCTGGTCCTTGCCGAGCTGTTCGGCGGCCAGGATGGTGCCGATGTTGCTGGACTTGGCGAGCACGCCGTTGAGCGTGAGGTGCCAGGTGGCGTGGTCGATGTCGTCGGCGAAGGCCCGGTCCGCGCGCGGCAGCCGGTTGGGCACCTCGACCCGGGTCTGCGGGGTGGCGGCGCCCTCCTCCAGGACGGCGGCCATGGTCATGACCTTGCTGACGCTGCCCGGTTCGTAGGCGTCCTGGAGCGCGGCGTTGCCCAGCGAGCCGCTGTCGGCGTGCGCGAGGTCGTTGGGGTCGTAGCCGGGGGCGTTGGCCATGGCGAGGATCTCGCCGGAGCGGGTGTCCTGGACGACGACGTAGCCGCGGTCGGCCCCGGACTCCTCCACCTGGCGGGTGATGGCGCTCTGGGCTGCCCACTGGATGTCCCGGTCGATGGTCAGCTCGACCTGGGAGCCGGGCACGGCGGGCTGCTCCTTGACGTCGCCCGTGGGCACCTGGCGGCCGCCGGACTGGGCGTAGACGAGCTTGCCGTCCCGGCCGGCCAGCACCTTGTCCAGCTGGGCCTCGATGCCGCCGCCGCCACGGCCCTCGGCGTTCACGAAGCCCAGTATCCCGGAGCCGAGGCCGCCGTTGGGGTAGACGCGCTTGCTGTGCGGCTCGCGGTTGATGCCGGCGAGGACGTCGGCGGCGCCCTTCTTCTTCGCCGCCCCGGCGGCCGAGCGCTTCTTGAGCTCCTTGACGCGGGTCCAGGTCTTGGGGGTCTGCTGGCGGGCCAGCACCACGTACTTCGACTTGGGGTTGGCCGTGAGCTTGCGCTCCAGCACGTCCGGGCTCTGGTCCAGGACCGGGGCGAGCAGCGCGGCGGCCTTCCGGGCCGCGCCCTCGGTCCTGATCCGGTCGGGCGTGAGCAGGTCGGGCGCGGCGGTGATGTCGTAGGCGTCGACGGTGGTGGCGAGGGCCACTCCGGTGCGGTCGGTGATGGTGCCTCGCTCGGCGGCCAGGGTCACCGGGATGTAGCGGTTGACGTTGGCGCGGGCCGCGTACGCGCTCGCGTCGAAGGCCTGCACCTGGAGCAGGCGCACGGTGAAGGCCAGCAGGACGAGCGCGAGCCCGAGGCCGACCATGCGCAGCCGGGGGCGGGGGCTGCCGAGCCGGAGCGGCAGGGAGCCGGGGCGGGGGCGGGCGGCGGGGCGGGCCGGCGACCGGGCGGGGGGCCGTGCGGCGCGCGCGGGGCCGGGCACGCCGCGGCGGGGTCCGGGCTGCCTGGGGGGCCGGCCTCCGGGGGTCTGCGGCACAGCGTCACCTGCCGGTGATCGGGGTGGTCGGGTTGTCCGGCACGGTCGGGGCGGGGGCGCCGGTCGCTGCCCATGGTGCCGGTGGTGCGGCGGGTGCGGCGGGCACCGACACGGCCGGAGCGGGCACGGACTGCGGGGCGGGGGGTGCGGCCGGGGCCGCGGGGGCCGGGCCGCCAGGGGGGACCGGAGCGGCGGGCGGCGCCGAGGGGGCCGTGTTCGCCGCGGGGACCTGCGCGGCCGGGGCCGGGCCCGCCGAGGGGGCGAGCGGCGCGGTCCAGCCCGTGGCGTCCATGGCGCCGGCCGGGGCCGGGGCGCCGCGCACGGTGCCGTCGGGGCCGAGGAAGGCGGGGTTGCCGCCGGGGACCATGCCCAGCTCGCGGGCGCGGCGCTCCAGGGCGTCGGGGGCGGCGAGCCGGTCGACCTCCTGCTGGAGGGCCTGCTGCTCGTCGGTGAGCTCGGTGGTCTCGCGCTGGAGCCGGGTGAGGTCGAAGGAGCCCTGGTTGAGCGAGGAATTGAGGAGCAGCAGCGAGATCAGGCCGGAGCCGAGCAGCACCACCACCAGCAGGACGAACGGGGTGCGTTTCGCCCCGGCCGGTCCCACGACGCGCAGCCGGCCGAGCCGGGCGCCCCGGCCGCGGGCGGCGGCCGGGGTCATGGGGCTTCCTCCCGGATGCGCTCGGCGCCGCGCAGCCGGGCGGGGGCGGCCCGCCGGTTCTCGGCGACCTCCTCCTCGGTGGGCAGCTCCGCGCCCCGGGTGAGCAGCTTCAGCCGGGGCTGGTAGCGCTCGGGCACGACGGGCAGTCCGGGGGGCGCGGTGGTGGCGGCGCCGGCGGCGAAGACCTGCTTGACGATGCGGTCCTCCAGCGACTGGTAGGAGAGCACGGCGATCCGGCCGCCGACGGCGAGGGCGGCGACGGCGGCCGGGATGGCCGCCTCGACGCTGGCCAGCTCGGCGTTGACCTCGATGCGCAGGGCCTGGAAGGTCCGCTTGGCGGGGTTGCCGCCGTGGCGCTTGGCGGCCTGCGGGAGCGCGTCGCGGATGAGCTCGACGAGCCGGGCACTGTTGGTGAAGGGCTCCTTGGCGCGCCCCTTGACGACGGCCTCGACGATCCGCTTGGCCTGCTTCTCCTCGCCGTAGCTGCGCAGGATGCGCACCAGGTCGCCGGGGGCGTAGGTGTTGAGGACGTCGGCCGCGCTGATGCCGGTGGTCTGGTCCATCCGCATGTCCAGGGGGGCGTCCTGGGCGTAGGCGAAGCCGCGGTCGGCCTCGTCCAGCTGCATGGAGGAGACGCCGAGGTCGAAGAGGACGCCCTGGACGCGGGGGATGCCGAGCCGGGCCAGCACGTCGGGCAGCTCGTGGTAGACGGCGCGGACCAGGGTGGCGCGGTCGCCGAAGGGGGCCAGCCGCTCGCCGGCCAGCGCGAGGGCGGTGGGGTCGCGGTCGAGGGCCACGAGCCGGGCCTCCGGGAACCGGGTGAGCAGCGCCTCGCTGTGGCCGCCCGCGCCCAGGGTGCAGTCGACGACGACGGCGCCGGGCTCGGTGAGAGCGGGAGCGAGCATGTCCAGGCAGCGCTGGAGCATGACGGGGACGTGTCGCGCGTTGCTGCTCATGCGCCCTTCTGAGATTCGGCCCGGTTCGGCGTGTGCACGGCGAATCCGGAGGGGGCGCGGGGCGCACGTACCGCTGGGTCCCCACCCGCCCCAAGGGGAAGCGGCCGGTCTGGCACCGGGGAAGTGACGCCAGGCGACCGGGGAGCGGGAGGAGGCCGAGAGGTACGTCCGCGTCGCGCACGTGTGGGTTTTTCGGATCCAAGGGGAGCGTGAGGCCTCCCACTTCGCGCCACTTTAGTCCACTCGTCCCCTCGGTCAACCAACCGGAGAGCGCGTCCCGGCGCGGGCGCGGGGCGCGTGCGGAGCGCTCCGGGCGGACTCCCGGGCGGAGCTTCGGGCGGCCGGGGTCGATCTTGGGTGACACGGTCCGGCGCGCCCCTCACCCGTACGGCCGCAGACCGCTCCGGCCTGTGGCTTACCTCACAGGAGGGCACGTCAGGGGTATTTTGTCGGCGCTGGAACAAGCCTGAGGACCGTTCGCCGACTACCTTCGTTCATATGTCGATATCCGCGTCCCAGCCGGCGCCTCAGAGCTCCGAAAGCGATCGCGCCCCCTCCCAGGGCACGGTCACCGACCGTCTCGTCCAGGCCAACGCCAAGTACGCCGCCGCGTTCACCGACCCCGGTATGGACGCCCGTCCCGTCCTCAAGGTCGCCGTGGTGGCCTGTATGGACGCCCGCCTCGACCTGCACGCCGCGCTCGGCCTCGAGCTCGGCGACTGCCACACCATCCGCAACGCCGGCGGTGTGGTCACGGACGACATCATCCGCTCGCTGACCATCAGCCAGCGGGCGCTCGGCACCCGCTCCGTGGTGCTGATCCACCACACCGGCTGCGGCCTGCTCAGCCTGACCGAGGACTTCCGGCACGAGATCGAGGCCGAGGTCGGCCAGCGCCCGGCGTGGGCGGTGGAGGCCTTCAAGGACCTGGAGCAGGATGTCCGGCAGTCCATGCAGCGCGTCCGGACCTCGCCGTTCCTGCCGCACACCGACGACGTGCGCGGATTCATCTTCGACGTCACCACGGGTCTGCTGCGCGAGATCGACCCTCAGGACTGATTGTCCACAGGCGGTGACGGGACACCGCGCAGGCGGCCAGAATGCGTGGAGTGGGCGCGGTGGCCGCTTTTCCGCGGTGTGCGCGGTGTCCGTATTTCGGGGTGGGCCGGGTCCGTGTGTCGGGCCCGGCCCGCAGGAGGGCCGAGGAGGGCCGGGTGACGACGTATGACGAGCGAGCGAGCCTCAGCGATGTGACCACCACCGCCGAGCGGGTCCGCAGGGCGGTGGAGGGTGTGATCGAGGGCAAGCCGGAGGTCGTACGGCTCTCGCTGACGGTCCTGCTCGCCGAGGGGCACCTGCTGATCGAGGACGTCCCCGGGGTGGGCAAGACGATGCTCGCCAAGGCGCTGGCCCGGTCCATCGACTGCTCGGTGCGGCGCATCCAGTTCACCCCGGACCTCCTCCCGTCCGACATCACGGGCGTGAGCGTCTTCGACCAGCAGCGGCGGGACTTCGAGTTCAAGCCCGGCGCGATCTTCGCCCAGATCGTGATCGGCGACGAGATCAACCGCGCCTCGCCCAAGACCCAGTCGGCGCTGCTGGAGTCGATGGAGGAGCGGCAGGTCACCGTCGACGGCCACACCTACGAACTGCCCAGCCCGTTCATGGTGGTGGCCACCCAGAACCCGGTCGAGATGGAGGGCACCTACCCGCTGCCCGAGGCGCAGCGCGACCGCTTCATGGCCCGGGTCTCGATGGGCTACCCCAGCCCCGAGGCCGAGATGCGGATGCTCGACGCCCACGGCGTCGTCGCCCCGCTGGACGACCTCCAGCCGGTGGCCCACGCCCACGACATCCTCAAGCTGGTCGACGCGGTCCGCACGGTGCACGTCGCCGACTCCGTCCGCCGCTACGCGGTGGACCTGGTCGCCGCGACGCGCCATCACCCCGAGCTGAGACTCGGCGCGTCGCCGCGCGCGACGCTCCACCTGGTGCGGGCCGCGAAGGCCGCCGCCGCCCTGGCCGGCCGGGAGTACGCCCTGCCCGACGACGTCCAGGCGCTGGCCGTCGCGGTGCTCGCGCACCGGCTGCTGCCCACGGCGCAGGCCCAGCTCGGCCGCCGCACGGCCGAGCAGATCGTCCTGGAGCTCCTCCAGCGCATCCCCGTGCCCGACCCGGCCGCACAGCACCGCTGGGCGTCCAACGGCCAGCGGCCCCCGGGCGCGCGGAGGCTGTGATGGACCGGGGGGAGAGCGCCCCGGGGGCCGGCCTGCCCGGCGACGGGGCGCGGGAGCCGGACCCGGGATATCTCCGGGGCCTGTGGGCCGCGCTCGGCGGGCTGACCACCCGCGGCCGCTCGTTCCTCGCCGCCGGCGTCGCCGCGGCCGGCTGCGCGTACGTCCTGGGCCAGTCCGACCTGCTGCGGGTGGGGCTGCTGCTGGCCGTGCTGCCGCTGGTGTGCGTGCTGGTGCTGCACGGCACCCGCCACCGGGTCACGGGCAGCCGGCGGCTCACGCCCGCCCGGGTGTCCACGGCCGCCGAGGCCCGGGTGCACCTCCGGATCGACAACGTCTCCCGGCTGCCCACGGGCCTGCTGATGCTCCAGGACCGGGTGCCGTACGTCCTGGGGCCCCGCCCCCGCTTCGTGCTGGACCGGGTGGAGCCCGGCGGCCGGCGCGAGGTGGCCTACCGGGTCCGCTCCGAGCTGCGCGGGCGCTATCCGCTCGGCCCGCTCCAGCTGCGGCTGACGGACCCCTTCGGCATGTGCGAGCTCACCCGCGGCTTCAGCGCCTTCGACACCCTCACGGTCGTCCCGCGCGTCGATCCGCTGCCCCCGGTGCGCCTCGGCGGCGAGGCCTCCGGTCACGGCGACGGCCGCCTGCGGTCGCTCGCCCTGGCCGGCGAGGACGACGTCATCCCGCGCGGCTACCGCCACGGCGACGACCTGCGCCGGGTGCACTGGCGCTCCACCGCGCGCCACGGCGAGCTGATGGTGCGCCGCGAGGAGCAGCCGCAGCGGGCGCACTGCACGGTCCTGCTGGACACCCGCGCCGTCGCCTACGAGGGCGTGGGGCCGGACGCCCCCTTCGAGTGGGCGGTGTCCGGGGCGGCCTCGGCCGCCGTCCATCTGCTGGAGCGGGGGTTCGCGGTGCGGCTGCTGACGGACACGGGCGGTGTGCTGCCCGGCCCGGACGGCGGGGGCGGCGCCCACGGCACCTCGGACGCGGCGGGCCTGATGCTGGACACCCTGGCGGTGGTCGACCACTCCGCGGGCGACGGCCTGTCGCCCGCGTACGACGCGCTGCTCCGCGGCGGTGAGGGGCTGCTGGTGGCGTTCCTGGGCGGGCTCGACGAGGCGGAGACGGCGGTGGTCGCGCGGATGCGCGGGCGCAGCCGCGCGGCGGTGGCCTTCGTGCTGGACCCGGCGGCCTGGGCGGCGGACGCCCGCGCCCACGACCCCCGGGCCCGGGAGGCCGCCGAGGGGCGGCTGCGGGTGCTGCGCGAGGCGGGCTGGGCGGCGCTGCCCGTCGCCCCGGGCGCCTCGCTGCCCGAGCTGTGGCGGCTGGCGGGCGCCCCCTCGGGCACGGCGGGGCAGCGGGGAGGCGTCGCGTGAGCGGGCGGATGCGGCTGGCGGTGTGCGCCGCGCTGGCCACCCTGGCGGCGGCCTGCGCGCTGCTGCCGCTCGTCGAGAGGTCGGGCTGGATCCTCCAGGCCGCGCTGCTGCTGGCCGTGCAGACGGCGGTGGGCGTGCTCGGCCGCCGGGTGCCGCTGGCCCGGCCCCTGACGGTGGCCGCGCAGGCCCTGGCGGGCCTGCTGCTGCTCACCGTGGTCTTCGCCGGTTCCCGGGCGGTCGGCGGGCTGCTGCCGGGCCCGGACGCCTTCCGCGAGTTCGGCCAGCTGGTCCAGGAGGGCGCCGAGGACGTCGGCCGGTACGCCATCCCCGCCCCGGCGACGACGGGCATCAGGCTGCTGCTGGTCGGCGGCGTGCTGGTGGTCGGCCTGGTCGTGGACGCCCTGGCGGTGACGTACGGCGTCGCCGCGCCCGCGGGTCTGCCCCTGCTGGCGCTCTACTCCGTGGCGGCCGGGCTGGCGAAGGACGGCACGGACTGGCTGTGGTTCCTGGTGGCGGCGGCCGGGTATCTGGTGCTGCTGCTGGCCGAGGGCCGGGACCGGCTCGCCCGGTGGGGCCGGGTGTTCGGCGGCGGGGCGGGCGGCTCCGGCTTCGCCCCGGCGGGCTCCGTGCCCGCCCCGGTGCGCACGGGCCGGCGGATCGGCGCGCTCGTGCTGGGCATCGCGCTGGTGGTGCCGGCCATGCTGCCGACGATGGACAGCGGTCTGCTGGAGTCCCCCGGCCGGAGCGGCGGGTCCGGCGGCGGCGCCGACGGGGTCACCTCGGTCAAGCCGCTCGTCGCGCTCCAGGACAGCCTGAAGCAGCCGGTGAACCGCGAGGTGATGCGCTACCGCACCTCCACGGCGAACACCCGCGACCTGTATCTGCGCATCGTCGCCCTCGACCAGTTCGACGGCTCCTCGTGGCGCTCCTCCGACCGCCGGCTGACGGACCTGCCGGACGAGCTGCCCACCCCGGCCGGCCTCGCCCCCGACGTCCGCGCGGACCTGGTCAACACCTCCGTCGCCGCCTCCGGTTCGTACGCGCAGAACTACCTCCCGCTCCCCTACCCCGCCGAGCGGGTGCGGGCCGACGGCCGGTGGCGGTACGAGCCGGAGGGCCGCGCCCTGGTGGGCGAGCGCGGGCAGACGACCCGGGGCCTGCGCTATCAGGTGTCGAGCCTGCTGGTGGAGCCGACGGCCGAGCAGCTCGCGGAGGCGCCCGCGCCGCCCACCCAGGTGCTGCGCGAGTACACCAAGGTGCCCTCGTCGCTGCCGTCGGTGGTGGCCCGGACGGCCCGGGAGGTGACGGCCGGCTCGGCCAACGCCTATCAGCAGGCGGTGCGGCTCCAGGACTGGTTCGCGGTCGACGGCGGCTTCCGGTACGACACGGAGGTCGACTCGGGCAGCGACGGCCAGGCCGTCGCGAAGTTCCTGAAGGACAAGCGGGGCTTCTGTGTCCATTTCTCCTTCTCGATGGCCGCCATGGCCCGGACGCTGGGCATCCCCGCCCGGGTCGCGGTCGGCTTCATGCCGGGCACCCCGCAGGCGGACGGCTCGGTGTCCGTCGGCTCCAAGGACGCGCACGCCTGGCCCGAGCTGTATTTCGAGGGGCGGGCTGGACCCGCTTCGAGCCGACGCCCAGCCGGGGCTCGGCGCCCGAGTACACCGTCTCCCAGCAGCCGTCCGCGGTCGACCCCGGTGCGCCGAGCCCGGTGCCGGACCGTTCCGCGGCACCGGCCGCGCCGCCGGCGGCGGACGACCGCTGCACGGCGCAGATGAAGAAGCAGGAGGGCTGTGTGCCGCCGGCGCGGCAGGCGGGCGGCGGTGGCACGACCGACGACGGCCTCTCGCCGGGCGCGGTGGCGGGTATCGCGGTGGCCGTCCTGGCCGTGGCGGCGCTGCCCCTGCTGCCGCTGCTGTGGCGCGGGCGGGTCCGGGCCCGCAGGCTCGCGGCCACCGCGCCCCGGCGGCGCGGGCGGGCGGGCCGGGCGCCGGAGGGCCCGGCTCCGGGGACCGGGGACGACCCGGCCCCGGTGGCGGAGCGGGACGCCGTGGTGGCGGAGCGCACCCTGGCGGCCTGGCGGGAGCTCACCGACTCCGCCTGGGACTACGGCATCGCGCCCGACGAGGCCCGGTCGCCGCGGAGCGCGGCGGAGCGGATCGTCCGGCTCGGAGGGCTGGAGGGGGCCGCCGCCGAGTCCGCGGGCCGGGTCGCCACGGCGGTCGAGCAGGTGCTGTACGCGCCCCGGCCGCGGCCGGCCGACGGGCTGGCGGGCGACGTCGGCCGCGTCCTGGCCGGGCTGCGGGCCCACGCGGGGCGGGGTGCCCGGCTGCGGGCGTCCCTGGCACCGCGCTCCGCGGCCCGGGTGCTGTGGGAGCTCGCCCGGCGCCGGTCCGCGGCGGCCGAGCGGCTGCGGACGGGCCGGCCCGCGGCCCTCTGGCGCCGGGCGGGGGCGGCCCTGCGCCCGGCCCGCCCGCGCGGCTGACGAGCCGTCAGGCGGCGTCAGGGGCGAAGCGGAAACGGAAACGGCGTGGGGCCGGGACATCCTGTCCCGGCCCCACGCCGAAAGGCATAGTTCAAAAAGAGAAGGGGCTCAGTGGCCCTGCTCGTCGCGTCGGCGCTGCCAGCGCTGCTCGATGCGGTCCATCACGGTCCGGCGCTGCCGGGCCTGGCCGCGGCTCGGGCCCGCCATGGGGCCCGCGGCGCCTCGCCGGTCACCGGGCCTCGGGGCCTTGCGCCAGCCGGTGACGGCCAGTGCCGCGCACCCCAGCATCACGAGGAAGCCCACCACGCTGATCCAGTACTGCCCCGGAATCATCACGCCGGTCATGAGGAGCGCGATGCCCACCAGAAATCCGGCGACCGCCTGGTAGACCCGTCGCCGGGTGTACGTGCGCAGGCCGCTGCCCTCGAGCGCTGTCGCGAACTTGGGATCTTCGGCGTACAGCGCTCGCTCCATCTGCTCGAGCATGCGCTGCTCGTGCTCCGAGAGCGGCACGGAGTCCTCCTACTCGTCGGTCGCGGGGGGCGACCGGGGTGCGGCCCTTCCAAGGATAGGCAGGGAATCGCCCCCGTGAAACCCGCCCCTCTGCGCCAATCCGCCCACCGCTGCCGGCCTGGCGATCGGTGGTGTCGAGACGTACATTCCCGCTCCGCCGATACGCCATGCCGGACGGTGTCCCCCGATCATACGGGGCGAAGCGGCTGATCGGGTGGCCTGTGACCTACCGCGCGCGGTCAGCCACGCTCGGCCAGGACGTGCAGTTGAGTGGCCACGGAGTGGAAGGCGGGCAGCTCGGCGGCGACGGCCTCCAGCTCCAGCAGGGCGGCCATGGCGCCGGGCTCGGCGTCGAGCAGCACGCCCGGCACCAGATCGGCGAAGACCCGCACGCCGTGCACCGCCCCGACCTCCAGGCCGGCCGCGGTGACCAGCGCGGACAGCTGGTCGGCGGTGAACCGGCGCGGGACGGGGTCGCCGGTGCCCCAGTGGCCCGTGGGGTCGGTGAGGACCTGCTTGGCCTCGGCGAAGTGACCGGCGAGGGCGCGGGCGAGCACGGCGCCGCCCTGGCCCGCGGCCAGCAGGCTGAGGGTGCCGGCGGGACGGAGCGCCTCGACGACGTTGCGGACGCCCTCGGCGGGCTCGTCCACGTACTCCAGCACGCCGTGGCACAGGACGGCGTCGTAGGCGCCGCGCTCCACGACGTCGAAGAGGCCGTGGGCGTCGCCCTGGACACCGCGCACGCGGTCGGCGACACCGGCCTCGGCGGCCCGGCGCTCCAGCGCGAACAGGGCGTTGGGGCTCGGGTCCACGACGGTCACATGGTGGCCGAGGCGGGCGACCGGCACCGCGAACTTGCCGGAGCCGCCGCCGGTGTCGAGGACCTCCAGCACACCTCCGGTATCCCGCCCGGCGGCCTTGACCCGGCGGTCCAGGGCGTCCCGCAGGACCTCCCAGACCACGGCGGTACGGAGGGACGCCCGGGGGCGCAGCGGGTCTGACACGGCGGGTGGCTCCTCGACAGTGCGACGAAAGGGGTGGAACGGCCGGACAGCCGACGCGGACGCCCGGCTGACCTGGGCGTGCGGCTCCCAGCCTAATGGGCCGGATCGTGCGCCTCCGACGACGACGCGGGCCGCTCGCCGAGGGTGGCGGAACCGGAACAGTTTGCGCGGGAGCGGGCGCGAGCGACAGACCGCCTCCGCGGGTGGTGGGGTGGAGGTGTCCTTTCCCCGGCCCCGCCCCTTCCCGAACCGGGGGTGTTTCCCCGGCCCCCCTTTTTCCGCGCTCCGCGCGGTGTCCTCAAGCGCCGGACGGGCTGATTTCAGCCCGTCCGGGGGCACCTCCCAGCGGTAGCTGGGGGAGTTTGAGGACCGGGGCCCGGGGCGGAGCCCCCGGTTACGGGAAGGGGCAGGGCAGGAGCCACCACCCGCGCCTCAGCCCGCCTCGCGCGGCAGTCGCCGCGGCACGGACAGCTCCGCCTCCACCAGCCGCAGGAACACCGCCGCGTCCCGCAGCAGGTCGTCCGCCTCACGGGCCGTCGCCGCCGAGGGGATGCCCGCCTCCGCGCGGGCCCGGCGGGCCGCGCCGGAGGCGAACAGCGCGCTCCATTCGGACAGTTCCGGCGCGACCTCCGGGAGGACCTCCCAGGCGCTGCGGATGCGGCGGCGGCGCCGCTCCGTGGTCTCCGGGCGGCCGCGGACGGCGAGGACCGCGGCGGCGGTGCGCAGGGCGGCGAGGTGCGCCGTGGCGTACCGCTCGTGGGGGGCTTCGAGGGCGGCGGCCTCCACCAGGCCGTCGTGCGCCTGGGAGAGCAGGTCGAGGGCCGCGGACGGGACCGCGGCGGGGCGCGGCACGGGACGGACGCCGCTCGCGCTACGAGCCATGACGAACCTCCTTCGTCGGGGGCGGGCCACCGCGCGGAGGCGGAGCCGCCATCTGTCCCCATCGTGGCGCATACCACTGACAATCGGCCTGAGCTGCGCGAACGCCCAAGTCGTGGCATGGAGTTGACGGCAGCGCCGGCGGCCGGGCGACGGCAGGGAGAATCGGTTCATGGACAGCAGCAGCACGCGCCGCCGGAACACCCGGCGGAAGCTCTTCGAAGCCGCGGTCACCCTCATCGCCGAACAGGGCTTCTCCTCCACCACCGTGGACGAGATCGCCGAACGGGCCGGAGTCGCCAAGGGCACGGTCTACTACAACTTCGCCAGCAAGACCGTGCTCTTCGAGGAGCTGCTGCGGCACGGCATGGAGCTGCTGGCCGAGTCCCTCCAGCAGGCGGCGGACGAGATGGCCGGCCGCGGCGGCGGCCGGGTGGACGCCCTGGACGCGATGATCCGGGCCGCGCTGGACTTCATCGCCCGCTACCCGGCGCTGACCCGGCTGTACGTGGCGGAGCTGTGGCGGACCAACCGGGCCTGGCAGCCGACGCTGACCGAGGTGCGGCAGCGGACGATCGCGGTGATCGAGTCGATCCTGCGGGAGGCGGTGGCGGCGGGCGAGCTGGGCCCGGAGGTCGACATCCCGCTGACGGCGTCCGCGCTCTTCGGGATGGTGCTGGTGGCGGCCCTGGACTGGCAGTCGTTCCAGCCCGAGCGGTCGATCGACGACGTGCACGCGGCGCTCTCGCGGCTGCTCCAGGGGCGGGTCGGCGGCGGCGCCCGCTAGCGGCGGCGGCACCGGGGCGGCCGGCGCGCGGCGGACCCGGGCGCTGTTCCGGCGCGGACCGATCCCCCTCGGCCGACGCCGGAACAGCGTTCCCCCGTGTTCCCCCCGAGCCCCCGTTTCCGCGGGACCCCCGTGCTCCCCCGGTCACGTCAGGGGCCGCGGCCCGTTCCGCCGCCCCGTGTCGGCGGTCCGGGAACCCGCGCCCCTTCCGTGGTCACCACTCTCCCCTTCCGGGCGGTGCGGACCATCCGTGCGGCTACTCATCTCCTCCTCTGAGTACGCGTACTCACGCCTGAGCGTTCAGCCCCATCGGGTGCCGCCGGATAAAGTCGCACCCATGGCACGGATTGCGGTGATCGGCGCCGGGACGGGCGCGATGGCAGCCGCCGCCAGGCTGGCCGTCGCGGGCCACCGGGTGGCGGTGTACGAGCGGGCGGAGACGCACGGCGGCGGGGTCGGACGGCTGGCGAGGGAAGGTTTCGCCTTCGACACCGGGCCGGGGCTGCTGCACCTGCCGGCGGTCTACCGCGATCTGTTCGTCAAGACCGGCAAGGAGTCCCTGGAGCACAGCGTCGAGCTCGTCCAGGTCGACCCGGCGAGCGGTCACGTCTTCGCCGACGGCACGGCCGTCTCGCTGCCCAACGCCTCCCGCGCCGGTGTGGTCCGGGCCCTGGACGAGGCGGTCGGCGCGGGCGCGGGCGAGCGCTGGAGCGAGCTGGTCAACCGGGCCCGCGAGGTCTGGGACGCGACCCGGCGGCCGCTGCTGGAGGAGCCGCTGCGGGCCGGGCCCGCCGCCCGCGAGGCACTGGCGCGTGACCCCTACCCGGCGGTGCGCAGGCGCGGCCTGTTCCGGCGGAACGCCCCGGCCACGCTCGCGTCCGTCGCCGAGAGAGAGCTGACGGACCCCCGGCTCGTGGCCCTCCTGGAGAGCCACGCCCTGGCGTACGGGCTCGACCCGCGGCGGGCACCGGCGAGCGCGACGGTGCTGCCGTACATGGAGCAGACCTTCGGCAGCTGGTACGTGCGCGGCGGCATGCGGGGGCTCGCGGACGCGCTGCACGCGCGGTGCGTGGCCCGGCGGGTGGAGTTCCGCTTCGCCGCGGAGGTGGTGCGCGTCCTGGAGAAGGACGGCCGGGCCGCCGGCGTGGAGCTGGCCGGCGGCGAACGGGCCGAGGCGGACATGGTGGTGGCCGCGGTCTCCCCCGGCCGCCTGACCGCGCTCGCGCCGGACGCGGCCGGCGGACGGCCGCACTCCGCCGGTCCGGTGCCGCCCGGCCGGTTCTCGGTGTTCCTCGCGCTGCGGGGCGGCCGCCCGGAGGGCACCGCGCACCGCACGGTGGTCCACACCCCCGACCGCGGCGCGGAGTTGGCGGGGATCTTCGATGAGGCCCGGGCCGGCGACGGCCTGCGCTACCGGCCGACGGTGACCGTGCTGCGCCCGGACGACGCGGGCACGAGGCCGGACGACGGGCACGAGGCCGTCACGCTCACGGCGACGGTCGCGCCGCACGGCGCGGTGGACTGGACGGACGAGCGGGCCGTCACCGGCTTCGCGGAGCGGATGACGGACGCCGCGGAGGCGGCCGTTCCGGGCCTGCGGGAGCGGCTGCTGTGGCGGGAGGTGCGCACACCGGCCGACACGGAGGCCACGACCGGCGCCGAGGGCGGCGGGGTGCCCGCGCCCGTACTGGCGGGCGCCGAGGGGGCGTTCCTGCGGCCGGGGAACGCGACGGACGTTCCGGGCCTGTACCTCGCGGGCGGTTTCGCCCACCCCGGCGGCGGGCTGGCACACGCCGGGATGTCGGGCGCGATGGTGGCCGGGCTCATCGTGGACGGGGCCGACTGGCGGGGCTCGCAGTGAGCCGGGCGCCGGCCGGCGCCCGGCCGGCGGCGGGTCAGTAGCGGTACTGCTGCCCGTCGTGGCCCGGCAGCTGCTGCGGGGGTAGGGCTGCTGCGGCGGCCCGGGCGGCGGCGGGTTCTCGCCGTCGCGCTGCTGGGGCACCCACACACCGCCGGGCGGGGTGTCCATGTCGTACTGCTGCGGCTGCTGGGGTGCGTAGCCGTCCGTGGGGTACGTACCCGTCCCGTACTGCTGGGGGTACGGCTGGTACTGCCCGAAGGCGTCGTAGTTCTCGTAAGCCTGCGGGCGGCTGCCGATGTACGGGTCGGAGTACGCGGCGTACTGACCCTGGCCCTGCCCGTAGGAGGGGTCGGGGGTCTGCCCGGCGTAGGTGTCGTAGCCGGTGAAGCCGGAGCCGTCCGGAGCGGGCGCCTCCGGGGCGTAGCCGGTGTCGCCGTAGCCCCCGTACGAGCCGTCCTGGGCGCCCGGGGTGAACGGGGCCGCCTCGCCGCCGCCGTGCGCGGCCGGGCCGCTCCCGGCCGCCGGGGGCGTGCCGGGCATCAGGTCCGGGCCCGTGCCGGGCTCGGGGAAGGACAGGTCGAGGGCGGCGGTCTCCTGGAGGGCGGGCTCGGGCAGCGGCTCCGCGGCCCGCTCGGCCTTGCGGCGCCGTCCGGCCCGGGGCGCGCCCGCGCCGGAGGGCTCGTCGGCCGAAGTGCCGGACGGGGCGCCGCTCTTGTCCCGCTTGCCCTTCTTGCCCCGCTCGTCCCGGTCGCCCTGATCGTCGCGCTTGTCGCGGCGGAGCGACCAGCCGGTGGAGAAGCCCCGCCGGAAGGAGAGCGTCACATAGGTCTGGCCGATCGCGAAGGCGATCGCGCCCACGGCGATGACCACCACGGACGGGATGACGACGCCGACGACCACGCCGAGGAAGCCCACGAAGGCGAGGAGCCGCCAGCGCAGCCGCGCCTTGTACTGGAGCAGCACCTCGCCCAGCAGCCAGAGCGCGACGACGCCGAACGCGATGTAGAGGACCGTCCAGCCCATTTACGCCCCTCTCGTTCCGGCTGCCGCACCCGGAACAGCCGTCAGGACCGCTGATGCAGCCCCAGATTCTCGTAGATTTCCAGCGTCGCCGTGGAGTGGTTCAGGGTAATGAAGTGCAGACCCGGAATCTCCTCGGCCATCAGGCGCGCGCACAGCTCGGTGGCGTACTCGATCCCGATCGAGCGTACAGCGGCCGGATCGTCCTTGACCGCGAGGATCCGCTCGGCCAGCTCGGGCGGGAAGGCGGCATTGCTGAGCTGGGCGAAGCGCTCGATCTGGCGGACGTTGGTGACGGGCATGATCTCGGGGATGATCGGGGTGTCGCACCCCGCCGCCGCGACCCGGTCGCGCAGCCGGAGGTAGTCCTCGGGATAGAAGAACATCTGGGTGATGGCGAAGTCGGCCCCGGCCCGGCACTTGTCCACGAAGTACCGGACGTCCGTCTCCCAGTCGTCGGAGCGCGGGTGCATCTCCGGGAAGGCGGCGACGCCGACGCAGAAGTCGCCGGACTCCTTGATGAGCCGGACGAGGTCGGCGGCGTAGCGGACGCCCTCGGGGTGGCGCACCCACTCGCCCATCGGGTCGCCGGGCGGGTCACCGCGCAGCGCGAGCATGTTGCGGATCCCGACGTCGGCGTACTGCCCGATGATGTTGCGCAGTTCCGCCGTCGAGTGGTTGACCGCCGTCAGGTGCGCGACGGGGGTGAGGGTGGTGTCGGTCGCCATGCGCTCCGTCACCCGCACGGTGCCCTCGCGGGAGGAGCCTCCGGCGCCGTAGGTCACGGACACGAAGGTGGGGCCGACCGCCTCGATCCGGCGAATGGCGTTCCACAGGGTCCGTTCGCCCTTCTCGGACTTCGGGGCCGCGAACTCGAACGAATACGACCGCTCGCCGGAGGCGAGCAGCTCACGCACCGTACGGGCGTGATCTGTCCTGGTGGAGGCTGTACCAAGGGCCATACTCGCAAGTTAACCAGCGGGGGCGTGGCACACCCAAGCATGCGCTTCGATATGCCCGTTTCGCCGGGCTCCCGTCCACAAGGTGGACAGGACGTGTGTCAGGTCACGGGCCGGGCCGGCCCGCCGGTCAGGCCGCTGCCGCGCGGTCGCGGACGCGCCGGGCGAGCGACGCGGCGGCCGCGCCCGGGTCGTCGGCCTCGGTGAGCGCGCGGACCACGACGATCCGGCGGGCGCCGGCGTCCAGCACCTCGTCCAGATTGCCGGCGTCTATGCCGCCGATCGCGAACCAGGGCCGTGCGGGGGCCAGCGCGGCGGTGTGGCGCACCAGGTCCAGGCCCGGGGCGTGCCGCCCCGGCTTCGTCGGGGTGGGCCAGCAGGGGCCGGTGCAGAAGTAGTCCACGCCGGGCTCGGCGACCGCGGCGGCCACCTCAGCCTCGGCGTGCGTGGAGCGGCCGACGAGCACGTCCGCGCCCAGCACGGCACGGGCGGCGGGCACCGGGAGGTCGCCCTGGCCGAGGTGGAGCACGTCGGAACGGATGGCGTGGGCGACGTCCGCCCGGTCGTTGACCGCGAGGAGCTTGCCGTGCCGGCGGGCGGCGTCGGCGAAGACCGCGAGGTGCTCCAGCTCCTCCCCCGCCTCCATGCCCTTGTCGCGCAGCTGCACGATGTCCACGCCCGAGGCGAGCACCGCGTCCAGGAACTCCGGCAGGTCGCCCTGGCGCTTGCGGGCGTCGGTGCACAGATACAGCCGGGCGTCGGCGAGCCGCTCGCGCGCGGTGACGGACATCGGGTGTTCTCCCCCGGGTCGGCGGCGTACGGGCGCGGGGCCGGGCCCCACGCCCGTACGCCGGACGGTTTTCGCGGTCTTTCTCTACGGGTGTCGCACGCGTCTACGGCGCCGCCGGCGGGTCAGACGGCCAGCGCCTGGGCGCGGCGCTTCACCTCCGTGCCGCGATTCTCGCGCAGGGCCTGCGCCGGGGTGCCCGGCAGGGTGGGGTCCGCGGTGAAGAGCCACTCCAGCATCTCCTCGTCGCTGAAGCCGTCGTCCCGCAGCAGGGTCAGGGTTCCGGACAGCCCCTTGACCACCTTGCCGTCGCCGATGAAGTCGGCGGGCACCATGAGCACTCGGTTCTCGCCACGGCGCACCGCGATCAGCTGGCCCTCCTTGACCAGCTGCCGGACGCGCGTCACCTCGACGCCGAGCTTTTCGGCGATGTCGGGGAGGTTGAGCCAGGCGGGGACGAGAGCATCGATCTTTGCGTCAATCTCGGTCACAGGACAAGCCTGCCATCTGGGACTGACAGTCGGTAGCCGGGTTGACCCGACCCGGCGTCAGCGGGTCGTCAGGAAACCGGCCGGAAACCCGGCCGGCGAGCGGGCGCGAACCCCCCGGAGCCCGGTCGGGACACGGGCCGGGACGCGGCCGGGGCCCGGCCGCGCGCCGGCCGGGCCCCGGCCGGAAAGCCGTCACAGTCCGGCGGACTTCAGGGGCACCGACGGGTTCGCCGCCTTCTCCCGGTCCACGGCCGCGCCGCGCTCGATGAGCTTGCGGCCCTGCGCCAGGTCCCGGGGCCGGCCGACGGCCAGCAGCGCCACGAGGACGTCGCCGCGCAGCCAGCACACCGTCCAGGCCGCACCGGTGGGGTCGCCGCGCCAGACGAGCTCGTCACCGTCGACGTGGTGGCCCGCGTACTGCACGAACCTGCCGAACTGCTCCGACCAGAAGTAGGGCACCGGGTCGTAGACGGGGCCCTCGGCCGGGCCGAGGGCGATGTTCTCGGCGACGGTCCGCGGGCCCTGGAGGGCGTTGTCCCAGTGGTGGACGAGCAGCCGCTCGCCGTAGCGGGCGGACGGGAAGGACGCGCAGTCGCCCACCGCGTAGACGTCGGGCAGGGAGGCGCGCAGCCGGTCGTCGGTGGCGACGGAACGATCCGCCGCGAGCGCGATCCCGGAGTCCGCCAGCCAGTCGGTGTCCGGCCGGGCGCCGATGCCGACGACCACCGCGCCGGCCGGCAGCCGGGTGCCGTCCGCGAGCAGCACCGCGCCGTCCTCCACGGCGGCCACCCGCGCGCCGGTGAGCAGCCGGGCGCCGCTGTCGGCGTACCAGGCGGCCATGTGGGCGGCGACCTCGGCGGGCAGGGCGCCCGCCAGCGGCCGGTCGGCGGCCTCGACGACGGTGACCGCGCAGCCCGCCTCCCGGGCGGCCGTCGCGAACTCGGCACCGATCCAGCCCGCGCCGACGGCCACCACGTCCCGCTGCTCGGCCAGCACCGGACGCAGGCCCTCCGCGTCGTCCAGGGTGCGCAGCAGGTGGACGCCGGGCACGCCCTCGCTGCCGGGCAGCTCGACGGGCCGGGCGCCGGTGGCGATGACCAGCACGTCGTAGGGCACCGGCCCGGCGGAGGTCTCCAGCACGCGCTCCTCGGCGCGCAGCGCGGTGACCTCCCGCCCGAGGCGCAGATCTATGCCCAGGGACGCGAAGTCCACCTCGAACGCCGAGCCCTCGGCCTTGCCGAGCAGCACCGCTTTGGACAGGGGAGGCCGGTCGTACGGCCGGTGGGGCTCGGCCCCCAGCAGAGTGATCGTGCCCTGCCAGCCCTGTTCGCGCAGGGCCACCGCCGTCTGCACCCCGGCCATGCCGGCACCCACGATGACGACGCGCCGGTCACTGGAGGTATTCGTCTGGTCGCTCACCCGATCACTGTAGGGCGGGGGCCGGGCTTCCCCGCAGCACCGTGCAGCGAGACGTCCGACACAAGGTCATTCACCAGTCGGCCGCGGACACCACGGCGCGCGGCCACCGTTCCGGGTGCTCCCGGCGCCCCGCCCGCCCGGGTCCGAGCGGCCTTCCGGTCGCTTCCCGGCGCGTACTAGGGTGGCCGGTGCAAGCACTCGCGGGAGCCCGGACGCACCGGGCTGAGAGGGAGGCTGGACGGCCTCCGACCGTACGAACCTGATCCGGGTCATGCCGGCGAAGGGAGGGGCTGGACACCCATGTACGCGTCTTCCACCGCGTCACCGGGGACGTACGACGTCCTCGTCGTCGGCGGCGGTGTCATCGGTCTGGTCACGGCGTGGCGCGCGGCGCAGCGCGGGCTGCGCACCGCGCTCGCGGACCCCGCGCCCGGCGGCGGGGCGGCGCACGTCGCCGCCGGGATGCTGGCCGCGGTGACCGAACTGCACTACGGCGAGCAGACCCTGCTCGCGCTGAACCTGGAATCGGCCCGGCGCTACCCCGCGTTCACGGCCGAGCTGGAGGAGGCGAGCGGCCGGGACACCGGGTACCGCGCGTGCGGCACGCTCGCCGTCGCCCTCGACGCCGACGACCGGGCGCACCTGCGGGAACTGCACGCCCTCCAGCGCGCCTGCGGGCTCGACGCGGAGTGGCTGTCCGGGCGCGAGTGCCGCCGGCTGGAGCCGATGCTCGCGCCCGGCGTGCGCGGGGGTGTGCGGGTGGACGGCGACCACCAGACGGATCCGCGGCGGCTCGCGGGCGCCCTGCTCACGGCCTGCGAGCGGGCCGGGGTGATCTTCCACCGCGCGGCCGCGACGCGGCTGCTGTGCGCGGGCGGCCGCGCCACCGGCGCCGAACTCGCGGACGGTGAGCGGCTGTCCGCCGGACAGACCGTGCTCGCGGCGGGCAGCCGCAGCGGCTGCCTGGCGGGCGTACCCGAGGGCGTCCTGCCGCCGGTCCGCCCGGTGAAGGGCCAGATCCTGCGGCTGCGGGTGCCGGCCGGCTACGCGCCCTTCCTCTCCCGGACCGTGCGGGCCGTGGTGCGCGGCTGCCCGGTGTACCTGGTGCCGCGCGAGAACGGCGAGCTGGTCGTCGGCGCGACCACCGAGGAGCTCGGCTGGGACACCACCGTCACCGCGGGCGGGGTCTACGAACTGCTGCGGGACGCCCATGAGCTGGTGCCCGGCATCACCGAACTGCCTCTGGTGGAGACCCTCGCCGGACTGCGCCCCGGCTCCCCCGACAACGCCCCGCTGCTCGGCCCCACGGCCCTGCCCGGCCTGCACACCGCCACCGGCCACCACCGCAATGGCGTGCTGCTCACACCGGTGACGGGTGACGTCATGGCCGAGGTGCTGACCTCCGGGCGGCTGCCCGACGAGGCCCGCCCCTTCTCCCCCCGACGCTTCGCGAACGCCCTTCAGGAGCTGCCCGTATGAACCCCAGCGACCCCACCGACCGCCCCGAGGCCCAGGTGGGCATCAGCGTCAACGGCGAGAGCCGCGCGATCCCCGCGGGCCTGACCCTGGACACCCTCGTCGGGTCCCTCACCACCGCGCGCGGCGGTGTCGCGGCCGCCGTCAACGAGGCGGTCGTCCCGCGCGGCCAGTGGTCCGCCACCACGCTCGGCGCCGGCGACCGCGTCGAGGTCCTCACCGCAGTGCAGGGAGGCTGATCAGCTCCGATGGCAGACGATCTGCTCACCATCGCGGACACCACCTTCACCTCGCGCCTGATCATGGGCACGGGCGGGGCACCCAGCCTGGAGGTCATGGAGCGCGCCCTGCTGGCCTCCGGCACCGAGCTGACCACCGTCGCGATGCGCCGGCTGGACGCGAGCGTGCGGGGCTCCGTGCTGTCGGTGCTCGGCAGGCACGGCATCCGCGTCCTGCCGAACACCGCGGGCTGCTACACGGCCGGCGAGGCCGTCCTCACCGCCCGGCTGGCCCGGGAGGCGCTCGGCACGGACTGGGTCAAGCTGGAGGTGATCGCCGACGAGCGCACCCTGCTGCCCGACCCGGTCGAGCTGCTGGACGCCGCGGAGATACTGGTCGACGACGGCTTCACGGTGCTGCCGTACACCAACGACGACCCGGTCCTCGCCCGGAAGCTGGAGGACGTCGGCTGCGCCGCGATCATGCCGCTGGGCTCCCCCATCGGCTCCGGCCTCGGCATCCGCAACCCGCACAACTTCCAGCTGATCACCGAGCGGGCGGGCGTCCCCGTGGTCCTCGACGCGGGCGCCGGCACCGCCTCGGACGCGGCCCTCGCGATGGAGCTGGGCTGCGCGGCCGTGATGCTCGCCTCGGCGGTCACCCGCGCCCAGGAGCCCGTCCTGATGGCGGAGGCGATGCGGCACGCGGTCGAGGCCGGCCGCCTGGCGCACCGGGCGGGCCGGATCCCGCGCCGCCACTTCGCGGAGGCGTCCTCCCCCGCGGAGGGGCTGGCACGCCTGGACCCGGAGCGTCCGGCGTTCGGCGCGTAGCCGTACCGGCGCGGGCCGGGCAGGGGAGAAACCGGCCCGCCCGCGCGGCCTCTTAGACTCGTCCCGTGGATACGACGCTAGGGGACCCGCTCGTCGGGAACGTGCTCGACGGCCGCTACCGGGTCGACGCCCGGATCGCCGTCGGCGGGATGGCCACGGTCTACCGGGCCGTGGACACCCGGCTCGACCGCGTGCTCGCGCTGAAGGTGATGCACCCCGGTCTCGCCGGGGACGCCGCTTTCGTCGAGCGCTTCATCCGCGAGGCGAGGTCGGCCGCCCGGCTCGACCACCCCAATGTGGTGAGCGTCTCCGATCAGGGCACCGACCGCGGCTACGTCTACATAGCGATGGAGTACGTACCCGGCTGCACCCTGCGCGACGTCCTGCGCGAGCGCGGCGCCCTCCAGCCCCGCGCGGCCCTGGACATCCTGGAGCCGGTGCTCGCGGCGCTCGGCGCGGCCCACCTCGCGGGGCTGATCCACCGCGACATGAAGCCGGAGAACGTCCTGATCGGCGACGACGGCCGGGTGAAGGTCGCCGACTTCGGGCTCGTACGGGCCGTGGACACCCACACCTCGGCCTCCACCGGCTCGGTGCTGGGCACGGTGTCGTACCTGGCCCCCGAGCAGATCGAGCACGGCACCGCCGACACCCGCGTGGACGTCTACGCCTGCGGCGTGGTGCTCTACGAGATGCTCACGGGCGCCAAGCCGCACGGCGGCACCACCCCGGCCCAGATTCTCTACCAGCACCTGCACGAGGACGTCCCGGCCCCGTCCGCGGCCGTCCCCGGGCTCGCCCCCGGCCTGGACGCCCTGGTCGCCGGGGCCACCGCCCGCGACCCGCGGAACCGGCCGGCCGACGCGGCGGAGATGCTGGCGCAGGTCCGCACGGCGCGCGCGGCGCTCTCCGACGAGCAGCTGGACGCCGTGCCCCCGCAGGCGACCGCGGCCGGACCGGCCGCCCGGGCCGCGGGCCCCGAGGACCGCACGAGCGTGCTGCCCCGTATCGCCGACGCACCGCCCGCGCCCGCCGACGACGCCCTGAACCGCACCACGCGCCTGGACCACCCGCCCGCGCCCCCGGGGCCGCCGCCCGCCGCAACGCCGCGTCCCGCGCGCCGCCCGCTGCCCCGGCGCGGCCTGCTGGTGGCGCTCGCCGCCGTCCTCGCGGTGCTGGTCGGCTCGGGCATCTGGTACGTCAACTCCGGTCAGTTCACGAACGTCCCGGCCGTCCTGGACATGCCCCAGGACAAGGCCGAGAAGGAGCTCGGCAAGGCCGGGCTCGGGGTGAAGGTCAAGCAGGAGTTCAGCGACACGGTCGAGCGCGGCCGGGTGATGGCGACGGACCCCGCCACCGGCGAGCGGATCCGCAACACCGGCAAGGTGACGATCACCGTCTCCCGGGGCCCGGCCCGGTCCGAGGTGCCCAACGTCATCGGCATGGGGCTCGACGCGGCGAAGCGGAAGATCGAGGGCGCGGGCCTCGCGGTCGGCGACGTCGGGACGCAGTTCAGCGACGAGACCCCGCAGGGCGCGGTGCTGGCCACCGACCCCAAGGCGGGCGCCGAGCGGCGGCCGGACACCCCCGTCGCGCTCACCGTCAGCAAGGGCCCGGCCCTCGACGTGCCCGACGTGACCGGCCAGTCCGTCGCGGCCGCCACCACGGCGCTGCGCGACAAGGGCTTCGAGGTCGAGGTCTCGGGCACCCAGGTCTTCTCCGACAAGCCCAAGGACGCGGTGGCCGAGCAGTCGCCCGGCAAGGGCGCCAAGGCGGCCAAGGGCGACAAGATCACGCTCACGGTCTCCAAGGGCCAGGAGATGGTCACCGTCCCCGACGTCACCGGGAAGAGCGAGGCCGACGCCCGGCGGACGCTCACCGACGCGGGCTTCAAGGTCGAGGTGAAGCGGCCGTTCTTCTTCCCCCGGGACTCCGTCGACCGGCAGTCGGTCAAGGGCGGCGACCAGGCGCCCAAGGGCGGCACCATCACGATCGAGCTCAAGGGCGGCCTGTAGACCATGACCGGTGACACGGAGCTCACGGGCCCGGCCCGCGCGCGGGCGCGCAACCCCGTCGGCGGCCACATCCCCGTCGCCGGGGGCCTGGCGAGGACGGGACTGCCCTACGCCCGGCGGATGGGCGCCGAGACGGTGCAGGTCTTCGTGGCCAACCCGCGCGGCTGGGCGACCCCGGCCGGCGTCGCCCGGCAGGACGAGGAGTTCCGGGCCGCCTGCGCCGAGGAGGGGCTCCCGGTCTGGGTGCACGCCCCCTACCTGATCAACTTCGGCTCGCACACCCCGGCGACGGTCGAGCTGTCCGTGGAGTCCATGCGGCACTCGCTGCGCCGGGGCCGGGCCATCGGCGCGCGGGGCGTCGTCGTCCACACCGGGTCGGCGACCGGCGGCAGGCCGCGCCGCGAGGCCCTGGCCCAGGTCCACGAGCGGCTGCTGCCCGTCCTGGACGAGCTGACGCACGACGACGACCCGTGGCTGCTGCTGGAGCCCACCGCCGGGCAGGGCGCCTCGCTCTGTTCCCTGGTCGAGGACCTCGGCCCGTACTTCGAGGCCCTGGAGCACCATCCGAAGCTGGGGGTGTGCCTGGACACCTGCCACGTCTTCGCGGCGGGCCACGACCTCGCCGAGACGGGCGGGATGAAGCGGACGCTCGACGAGCTGGTCTCCGTCGTGGGCGAGGGCCGGCTGCGGCTGATCCACGCCAACGACTCCAAGGAGGCCGTCGGCGCGCACCGGGACCGGCACGAGAACATCGGTTCCGGCCACATCGGGGCCGACCCGTTCGCGGAGCTGTTCACGCACCCGGCGACGGAGGGCGTCTCCCTCACGATCGAGACACCGGGCGGCCCGGAGGGCCACGCGGCGGACGTGGCGCGCCTGAAGGAACTGCGGGCGGCCGCGGCCTGCTGAGGGCCGCCGAGGGGCGGCCCGGGAGCGGCTAGATCTCCGGGCCCTCGCCCGGCCGCTCCTGGTAGGTGTAGCGCTGCTCCCGCCACGGGTCACCGATGTTGTGGTAACCCCGCTCCTCCCAGAAACCCCGGCGGTCCGCCGTCATGTATTCCACGCCCCGCACCCACTTGGGGCCCTTCCAGGCGTACAGGTGCGGGACCACGAGCCGCACCGGGAAACCGTGCTCGGCGGTGAGCGGTTCGCCGTCCTTGTGGGTGGCGAAAATCGACTGCTCGGAGGTGAAGTCCGACAGCCGCAGATTCGAGCTGAAACCGTATTCGGCCCACACCATCACATGGGTGACCTCGGGCGCGGGCGGGGCGAGTTCGACGATCGTACGGGCCGAAACCCCACCCCATTCGGCGCCGAGCATGCTGTACTTCGTGACGCAGTGCAGATCCGCCACCACCGTCGAATACGGCAGTGCGGAGAATTCGTCGTGCGTCCAGCAGTGCTTGTCACCGTCGGCGGTCGAGCCGAAGACACGGAACTCCCAGCGATCCGGTCTGAACCTCGGGACCGGCCCGTAATGCGTCACCGGCCAGCCGCGCTGGAGGCGCTGTCCCGGAGGCAGCTGGGGGAGGTCCCCTTTGCGGCTTTCGGCGTTTTTCGAGGGCCCCATGGCTCCATGGTGTCAGACCTTTGACAGTGCTGATGACCAGGGGTTCCGCTATCCGGGCAACTCACCTAAGTGTGCACTTACTGGACGGTTTCGAAGGGCGGTGCGAGGATGCGCGCAACCTGCCAGCCACCCTCGTGGAAGGAGCCTCTGCGATGCAGGGCGACCCTGAGGTCATCGAATTTCTCAACGAACAGCTGACGGCCGAGCTCACCGCCATCAATCAGTACTTCCTGCACGCGAAAATGCAGGAGCACCTCGGTTGGACGAAGATCGCCGAGCACACCCGCGCCGAGTCCTTCGACGAGATGAAGCACGCGGAGGTGCTGACCGACCGCATCCTCTTCCTGGAGGGGCTGCCGAACTACCAGCGGCTCTTCCATGTGCGGATCGGCCAGTCGATCGTGGAGATGTTCCAGGCCGACCGCCAGGTGGAGGTGGAGGCCATCGACCGCCTCAAGCGCGGCGTGGAGGTCATGCGGGCCAAGGGCGACATCACCTCGGCCAACATCTTCGAGGCCATCCTCGAGGACGAGGAGAACCACATCGACTACCTCGACACCCAGCTGGACCTGATCGAGAAGCTCGGTGAGCCGCTCTACCTCGCGCAGTTCATCGACCAGTCCAACGGCGGAGCGGACTGAGCGGGACGGCGCGGACCGAGCGCCCGCACCACCCGGGCGGCCTAGGCGGCCTGGGGTATCTCCGAGCCGAGCACGTCGGCGTCCCCCTGGTCGGCCAGCTCACGGCGCGGGCACGCGCCACGGCCGAGCAGGGCCTGGATGCGGCGCACACAGCTGCCGCAGTCGGTGCCGGCCTTGCAGGCGGAGGCTATCTGGCGGGGCGTGCACGCCCCCTTGTCCGCGTGCTCACGCACCTGCTGCTCCGTGATGCCGAAGCATGAGCAGACGTACACGCGGTTCACCGCCCAGCGGGTTGATCAATAAGGTTACCCTTACCTTACCCGGCTCGGCGGCCGAATAACAACGCCGTGGGGCGCGGATCACTCGGATCCGCGCCCCACGGTCGTTCACCGGCCGAAGCCGTACCCGTTCCTACTGGTCCCGGTACATCTCCGCGACCAGGAAGGCCAGGTCCAGCGACTGGCTGCGGTTGAGCCGCGGGTCGCAGGCCGTCTCGTAGCGCTGGTGCAGGTCGTCGACGAAGATCTCGTCGCCGCCGCCCACGCACTCCGTGACGTCGTCGCCGGTCAGCTCGACGTGGATGCCGCCCGGGTGGGTGCCGAGGCCCTTGTGGACCTCGAAGAAGCCCTTGACCTCGTCCAGCACGTCGTCGAAGCGGCGGGTCTTGTGGCCCGAGGCCGCCTCGAAGGTGTTGCCGTGCATCGGGTCGCAGATCCACGCGACCTGGGCACCGGACGCCGTGACCTTCTCGACCAGCTCCGGAAGCTTCTCCCGGATCTTGTCGGCACCCATCCGGGTGATGAAGGTCAGCCGGCCCGGCTCGCGCTCCGGGTCGAGCCGCTCGATGAGGGTCAGCGCGTCCTCGGCGGACGTCGTCGGGCCGAGCTTCACCCCGATCGGGTTACGGATCTTCGACGCGAACTCGATGTGCGCCCCGTCCAGCTGCCGGGTCCGCTCACCGATCCAGACCATGTGGCCCGACACGTCGTACAGGTCGCCGGTCCGCGAGTCGACACGGGTCAGCGCCGACTCGTAGTCCAGGACGAGCGCCTCGTGCGACGAGAAGAACTCGACGGTCTTGAACTCCTCCGGGTCCACCCCGCAGGCGTTCATGAAGTTCAGCGCCCGGTCGATCTCGCGGGCCAGCGCCTCGTAGCGCTGCCCGGAGGGGGAGGACTTCACGAAGTCCTGGTTCCAGGCGTGGACCTGGCGCAGGTCCGCGTAACCACCGGTGGTGAAGGCGCGGACGAGGTTCAGGGTGGAGGCGGAGGCGTGGTACATCCGCTTCAGGCGCTGCGGGTCCGGCGTACGGGCCTCGGGTGTGAAGGCGAAGCCGTTGACGGAGTCGCCGCGGTAGGTCGGCAGGGTCACGCCGTCGCGGGTCTCGGTCGGCTTCGAGCGCGGCTTGCTGTACTGACCGGCGATGCGGCCGACCTTGACGACGGGCACCTGGCCCGCGTAGGTCAGCACGGCGCCCATCTGGAGGAGCGTCTTCAGCTTGTTGCGGATCTGGTCGGCGCCGACGGCGTCGAACGCCTCGGCGCAGTCGCCGCCCTGGAGCAGGAACGCCTCACCACGGGCGACGGCTCCCAGGCGCTGGCGCAGCTGGTCGCACTCACCCGCGAAGACGAGAGGCGGATAGCTCGAAAGCTCCGCGGTCACTTCGCGCAGAGCCTCGGCATCCGGGTACTCGGGCTGCTGCGCCGCAGGCAGGTGTCGCCATGTCGCCCGACTGGCAACGGCTTCGATGTCAGCGTTCACGGTCACGATGCAACAGTACGGGTTCGCCACGGTCGAATTTACCGGATGCCCGCCTGGTGAGACAGATCCGACCGAATGCTGTCCCACCAGGACACCCCCGCCTGCGCGGGGACCACATGGCCGAGCTCGACTCCTGACCGCCGCTCGTCGGCTCACCCCCGCCTGCGCGGGGACACACTTCATGTCAACGAATGCGCTCCCCGTCGGGCACGGTCATGTACTAAGGTTCCGACATGTTCGCGCAGACGACCCAGAACTGGTGGTGGACCGCTCAACCGGCGGCCCACTGATCGCGCGTACCCGAAGACACACCGCGAAGGCCGCCCGGAGGGCGGCCTTCGGCGTTTCCCGGGGCTGTTCCTCCTCACCGGAAGGAACCCAGATGACCGGCGACACCCACACCCTCCTCGCACGGCTCACCGACCCCGCCTGTCCGCCCTTCGCCCTGCTCCACCGCCGCACCCCCGGGCGCGGCGAGGACACCGTCGAGCTCCTCCTCGGCCCCGTCGCGGAGTACGCGCGCCTCACCGACATCCCGCTGCCGGACGGCCCGCCCGCCGGCGGCGCGCCCGCCCTGGACGCCCTCGCCCTGATCCCCTTCCGGCAGATCCGCGAGCGCGGCTTCGACGTCCACGACGACGGCACCCCGCTCGCGGTGCTGCACCCCCGGGAGTGCCACGAGCTGCCGCTCGCCGAGGTCCTCGCCGCGCTGCCCGCCCACGAGGTGCGGGTGGAGGGCGGCGCCTTCGACGTGGACGACGAGGCGTACGCCGGGATCGTCGAGCGGGTGATCGCGGACGAGATCGGCGCCGGCGAGGGCGCCAACTTCGTCATCCGGCGCACCTTCGAAGGCGAGGTCCACGGCTTCGGGGCGGCCGACGCCCTGGCCCTCTTCCGCCGGCTGCTCGCCGGCGAGCGCGGCGCCTACTGGACGTACGTGGTGCGCACCGGCGACCGCACGCTGGTGGGCGCCAGCCCCGAGGTGCACGTCCGGATGTCCGGCGGCACCGTCGTGATGAACCCGATCAGCGGCACCTACCGCTACCCCCCGGAGGGCCCCTCCAAGGACGGGCTGCTGGCCTTCCTGCACCACCGCAAGGAGGTGGAGGAGCTGTCCATGGTCGTGGACGAGGAGCTGAAGATGATGTGCACCGTCGGCGACATGGGCGGGGTCGTCGTCGGGCCGCGGCTCAAGGAGATGGCCCACCTTGCCCACACCGAGTACGAGCTGCGGGGCCGCTCCTCGCTGGACGTCCGGGACGTGCTGCGCGAGACGATGTTCGCCGCGACCGTCACCGGCTCCCCGGTGCAGAACGCCTGCCGGGTCATCGAGCGGTACGAGCCGCGGGGCAGCGACGGCCGGGGCCGCGGCTACTACGCGGGGGCGCTCGCGCTCATCGGCCGGGACGGCGGCGGCGCCCGCACCCTCGACTCGCCGATCCTGATCCGCACCGCCGACATCGACCGGCGGGGCCGGCTGCGGCTGCCGGTCGGCGCGACCCTGGTGCGCCACTCGGACCCGTACGGCGAGGTCGCCGAGACGCACGCCAAGGCGGCGGGCGTGCTGGCGGCGCTCGGCGTCCGCACCGCCCTGCGCGACGCCGGGACCCGGCCCGCGGCCCGGCTCGCCGAGGACCCGGACGTGCGGGCCGCCCTCGACGCCCGCCGCGCGGACCTGGCGCCCTTCTGGCTGCGGATGCGGACGACGTCCTCCACGGCCCGGCTGACCGGGCACGCGCTCGTCGTCGACGCCGAGGACACGTTCACGGCGATGCTGGCCCACCTGCTGCGCACCTCGGGCCTCACGGTCACGGTCCGCCGCTACGACGAGCCGGGCCTGCGGGAGGCGGCCCTGACCCACCAGGGCCCGGTCGTCCTGGGCCCCGGCCCCGGGAACCCCTCCGACGCCGCCGACCCCAAGATGCGGACGCTGCGCGCGCTGACGGCCGAGCTGCTGCGGGGGCACCGGCACGGCCTGCTGGGCGTGTGCCTGGGCCACGAGCTGATCGCGGCCGAGCTGGGCATGGAGATCGTCCGCAAGGCCGACCCCTCGCAGGGGGCGCAGCAGCGGATCGGTTTCTTCGGGCGCGAGGAGACGGTGGGCTTCTACAACACGTTCACCGCGCGGTGCACGGAGCGGGCGGAGGCGGAGCTGGCCATGCACCGGGTGGAGCTGAGCCGGGACGCCGCGAGCGGTGACGTCCACGCGCTGAGGGCTCCCGGATTCGCCGGTGTGCAGTTCCATCCGGAGTCGGTGCTGACGCTGGACGGCGCGGCGATCGTGGCGGAGCTGCTGGCGTCGGTGCTGGTCTGAAGGGGTCCCGCGAGCGGCGGGTGGGCCGGCTGTCCGCCCGCCCGCCGCTCAGGCACCGGAACCGGGTGCGGTGCGCGCGGGCGCGCACCGCGTCCCGGCCGTCAGCCGAAGAACGTCCGCGCCTCCGCGTACAGCGCGTCCGGCACCGTCTTCAGCCGGGCCGTCGCCTCGCCCAGGGGCACCCGCACCACGTCCGGTCCCCGCAGCGCGACCATCCGCCCGTAGTCCCCGTCCCGCACGGCGGCGATCGCGTGCAGTCCGAACCGGGTGGCCAGCCAGCGGTCGAAGGCGCTCGGTGTCCCGCCCCGCTGGACGTGGCCCAGGACGGTCGTACGGGCCTCCTTGCCCGTGCGGGCCTCGATCTCCTTCGCCAGCCACTCCCCCACGCCGGACAGCCGCACATGGCCGAAGGAGTCCTGGGCGGCGGCGTCCTTGAGGACGAGGTCGCCGTCCCTCGGTACGGCTCCCTCGGCGACCACCACGATCGGGGCGTAGCTCGCGCGGAAGCGGGAGGTGACCCAGCCGCAGACCTCGTCGAGGTCGAAGGGTTGTTCGGGGACGAGGATGACGTTGGCGCCGCCGGCGAGCCCGGAGTGCAGGGCGATCCAGCCCGCGTGGCGGCCCATGACCTCCACCACCAGGACCCGCATGTGGGACTCGGCGGTGGTGTGGAGGCGGTCGATGGCCTCGGTGGCGATGTTGACGGCGGTGTCGAAGCCGAAGGTGTAGTCCGTGGCGGAGAGGTCGTTGTCGATGGTCTTGGGGACGCCGACGCACCGCACGCCGTGCTCCTCGTGGAGGCGGGCGGCGACGCCGAGGGTGTCCTCGCCGCCGATCACGATCAGGGCGTCGACCTCGTCCTTGGCGAGGTTCTCGCGGATGCGGCGGACGCCGTCCGGTTCCTTGAAGGGGTTGGTCCGTGAGGAGCCGAGGATGGTGCCGCCCCGGGGCAGGATGCCCCGGACGGCGGGGATGTCGAGCCGGGACGCGGAGCCGTGGAGCGGCCCTCGCCATCCGTCCCGGTAGCCGGTGAAGTCGTAGGCGTAGTCCTGGACGCCCTTGCGGACGACGGCACGGATGACCGCGTTGAGCCCGGGGCAGTCACCACCGCCGGTCAGCAATCCGACCCGCATGACACTCTCCCTTCAGCCGAGGACGGCGCCCGGCCTCCGGGGGGAGCGTCAGGCGTCGTCGAGACCTCGCTCTATCGCGTAGCGCACGAGCTCCACGCGATTGTGCAACTGGAGTTTGCCCAAGGTGTTCTGTACATGGTTCTGCACCGTGCGGTGGGAAATAACCAGCCGCTCCGCTATCTGCTTGTACGACAGGCCCTTGGCGACGAGCCGCAGCACCTCGGTCTCGCGGTCGGTCAGCCGGGGGGCCTTGGGCTCGTCGGGCGCGGCCGGGGCGGGGTCGGCGGCGAGGCGGCGGAACTCGCCGAGGACGAGGCCCGCGAGGCCGGGGGTGAAGACTGCGTCGCCGACGGCCGTCCGCCGGACGGCGTCCAGCAGTTCCTCGGTGCTGGCGGACTTCAGCAGATAGCCGGTCGCCCCGGACTTCACGGCCTCCAGCACATCGGCGTGCTCGCCGCTGGCGGAGAGGACGAGGACGCGCAGGGCGGGGTTCTCGCCGACGAGCTCCTTGCAGACGGCGACGCCGGGCAGGCCGGGCAGGTTGAGGTCGAGGACCAGCACGTCGGGGCCGGCGGCGCGGGCCCGGCGTACCGCCTGGGGGCCGTCACCGGCGGTGGCCACCACGTCGAACCCGGCGTTCGCCAGGTCGCGGGCGACAGCGTCGCGCCACATCGGGTGGTCGTCGACCACCATGACCTTCAGGGTCCGCTCTTCACTCATCGGCCGGCCTCGCTCCCCCGTGGAACTCTCAATTCGACTTCTGTGCCCTGCCCCGGCACGGACAGCAGCTCCGCGCTGCCGCCCAGGTCCCGCAGCCTGCCGCGGATGGAGAGGGCGACGCCCATGCGCCCCTCCCGCTCCGCGTCGGCGAGCCTGCCGTCCGGGATGCCCGGGCCGTCGTCCCGGACGGTGACGATCACCGCGTCCGGCTCGTCCTCCAGCAGGATCCAGGCCCGCGCGCCGTCGCCGGCGTGCTTGCGGACATTGTCCAGCGCGGCGCCGACGGCGGCGGCCAGCTCCGCCGCCGCGGCCGCCTCCAGCAGGACGGCGGTGCCGGGCCCGGCGAAGGAGACGTCGGGTCCGGCGTGCGGGGCGAGCAGCGCCGCCAGGTCGCAGGGGCCCGCGGGGGGCCGTGGCGCGGGCGGTGCGGCCGGGCCGGGGCCGCCGGGTACGGTCAGCCCGGCCAGCTCGGCGTCCTCGGCGTACCGCTCCGGGGTGCCCCGGGCGGGCAGCAGGCCGCCCGCCACGAGGGTGCGCAGGGCGATCTCCTGTTCGCCGGCCATCCTGCCGAGCTCGGCCGCCTCGCCGCCGAGGGCGGTGCCGCGGCGCTGCACCATGGCCAGGACCTGGAGGACGCCGTCGTGGATGTCGCGGGCGAGGCGCTCGCGCTCGCGGGTCGCGGCCTCGATCTGGAGGGCGCGGGCGAGGGTGCGCTCACTGGCGCGGGCCACCTCGACGATGTAGCCGATGGCGATGGAGGAGACCCAGACCAGCAGGACGTTGTGGACGGTGTCCCGGGCCGGGCTGCCGCGCTCGACGAGGTTGGCCAGGGCCACCAGCGTGGAGCCGGCGGCCGCCCAGCGCCAGCCGCCCTTGATGGCGCAGCCCAGCACGGCGCCGCCGGTCCAGATGGACGGCAGGGTGGCCGCGCCGCCGGCGATGCGCTCCGGGGAGTCGACGACGGTGGTGAGCAGCACGCCGACCAGCGCGATGGTGAGGTCGGCGGCCAGGAAGCGCTTGGTGCAGCGCTCGGGCGAGGAGACCCGGTTCCAGGTCAGCGCCATCCACAGGGTGAGTGCGCCCATGTAGAGCGCGCCACCGAGCGGATGGGCGTAGTCGTGGTAGTTGAAGCCGAACAGTGCGAGGGCGTAGCCGAGCGTCAGGATGCGGTAGCCGGTCAGCGCGCGCCACAGCGGCAGCTCCACCGACATCCGTACGACGCGCGGCCTCTTGCTGCGCGGTGCCATCGACCAAACCCCCCAGCCCGGACGGGGCTACGCCTCGGGCTGCTTCCCCGCCTTGTCGAGTCCGGCGGCCTTCGCCGCCTTCTCCTCCTCGGCCTTCCGCTTCGCGTCCTCGGCGATCTGCCGCTTGGCGGCGGTCGCGTAGATGTCGACGTACTCCTGGCCGGAGAGCTCCATGATCTTGTACATGACCTCGTCGGTCACCGAGCGCAGGATGAAGCGGTCGCCGTCCATGCCGTGGTAGCGGCTGAAGTCCAGCGGCTCGCCGATCCGGATGCCCGGCCGGATCATCTTCGGCAGGACCTTCCCGGGCGGCTGCACCTTCTCGGTGTCGATCATCGCGACGGGGATGACGGGCGCGCCGGAGAGCAGCGCGACCCGGGCGAGGCCGCCGGGCTTGCCGCGGTAGAGGCGGCCGTCCGGGGAGCGGGTGCCCTCGGGGTAGATGCCGAAGAGCTCACCGCGCTCCAGCACCTCGAGTCCGCTCTTGATCGCCGCCTCGCCGGCCCCGCGGCCGCCCGAACGGTCGACGGGCAGCTGGCCCACGCCCTTGAAGAACGCGGCCGTCAGCTTTCCCTTGACCCCGGGGGAGGTGAAGTATTCCTGCTTCGCGATAAAGGTGATCTTGCGATCGAGCACCGCGGGCAGGAAGAAGGAGTCCGAGAACGACAGGTGGTTGCTCGCCAGGATCGCGGGCCCCTCGGCCGGGATGTTCTCCAGGCCCTCCACCCACGGCCGGAAGGCAAGCTTCAGCGACCCGCCGATGGACAGCTTCATAGCGCCGTAGAACAACCGAGAACCTCCTGTAGTGACGAGGAGACCTTAACCTGCCTACCCGCCCGGCGGCGCTCCGCGTACGCTGAGGGGCAGACCCCTTTTCCCGTTCCACCGATCGGAGATTCCGGTGCCGCTCCTCCCCGGCGCCGAGCCGTTCCGCCACGACGGCGGAGAGGTCGGCGTCCTCGTGTGCCACGGCTTCACCGGTTCCCCGCAGTCCGTACGGCCCTGGGCCGAGCATCTCGCGGAGCGCGGCCTCACCGTCTCCCTCCCCCTGCTGCCCGGCCACGGCACCCGCTGGCAGGACATGCAGGTCACGGTCTGGCAGGACTGGTACGCGGAGGTCGACCGCGCGCTGCGGGAGCTCCGGGAGCGCTGCTCCCAGGTGTTCGTCTGCGGTCTGTCGATGGGCGGGGCGCTGACGCTGCGGCTGGCGGCGAAGCACGGGGCGGACGTCTCGGGCATCGTCCTGGTCAACCCCGCGAACAAGGTGCACGGTCTGGCGGCCAAGGCGCTGCCGGTGGTGCGCCACCTGCTGCCCACGAAGTCGGGCATCGCCAGCGACATCGCGAAGCCGGGCGGCGAGGAGGTCGGCTACGACCGGGTGCCGCTGCACGCGGCGCACTCCTTCCGCCGCTTCCTGACCATGCTGGACGGGGAACTCCCCCAGGTCACCCAGCCGTTGCTGCTGCTGCACAGCCCCGAGGACCATGTGGTGCCGCCCGCCGACTCGGCGCGGATCCTGGCCCGGGTGTCCTCGCGGGACGTCACCGAGCGGCTGCTGGAGCGCAGCTACCACGTGGCGACGCTGGACCACGACGCCGAGCTGATCTTCGAGGAGACCTTCGCGTTCATCAGCCGGCTCTCGGCGGGTGTCGGGGCGGCCCCCCGTGGCTGAGCACGACGCGGACCACGACCGCGACGAGAGCCGCGACCCGCTCGACGAGGACGCGGCGTGGGCGGAGCTGGTCGCCGCGTACGGCGAGGAGCCCGACCCGGCGACGGGTCGCTGGCCCGCCTCCGGTGACGTCCTGGACTCCGCGGCCACCCGCCCGGCGGCCGAGGGCCCCGCGGCCGCCGACCCGACCGGGCCGGAGGAGCCGCCGCTGAAGCCCCGCCCCGCCGCCTCCGACGAGCCGGCGAAGCCGGAGCGGCCCGGCAGCTTCATCGTGTACGCGCCGGGGGTCGGCCCCCGTGACTGGGACGGCCCTTCCGAGGAGGCGCTCGACGACTGCGAGGAGGGTCACTTCGTCCCGCCGGAGCCGCCGCCGCTGCCCACGGGTGATGTGACGTCGCGGTTCGCGTGGATCGCGGTGCTGGGCGGCCCGTTGCTGCTGCTGATCATGGTCCTGCTGCGGCAGGAGCTGACGTGGTGGGTGACGACGCTGGGCGTGGGCGGCTTCCTGGGCGGCTTCGCGACGCTGGTCCTCCGGATGAAGGACACCGACGAGGAGGACGACGATCCGGGACGGGGCGCGGTGGTGTAGCGGCGAGGGCTTTTCTCCCCGCCCCGTCCCTTCCCGCCGCATCCGATGTGCGGCTCCGCCGCGTGGCGGGGGCAAGCCCCCGGGCCCCCTTTTCCGCGCTTCGCGTGGTGTCCTCAAGCGCCGGACAGGCTGAGATCAGCCCGTCCGGGGGCACGTCCCAGCGGTCACCGAGCCGGCACCCGTACCGCCGCCAGCACCGGCAGGTGGTCCGTCGCCGCCCGGAGGTCCCGCTCCGAGACCCCCGGCAGCCCCATGGGCACCCCGCAGCCCAGGAACTCCACTCCCCCGGTCGCGAAGACCGCGTCGATCCGCTGGAGCGGGTCGCCCAGCCGGGTCGTGTGCTCGCGTCCCCACGGCTTGGTCGCCCAGCCGTCCTGGAGGGCGTCCGCGAGGAGGCCGAAGGTGCGGCCGTCGGGGCGGTCGTTGAGGTCGCCCGCCGCCACGGCGTACGGGACGTCCAGCGCGGCCAGTCTCTCCAGGAGCAGCCCGCCCTGCTCGTAGCGCTCCCGGTCCTTGATGCTGAGGTGGCAGCTGAGGACACCGAGCCGGGCCCGGCCGAAGCGGAGCACGGCGGTCGAGAAGCCGCGCTGGTGGAGCCCCGGGGTGCGGGGCAGCAGGACGTCCTCGGTGCGCTCCACGTGCGCGCGGAGCGAGGACATGATCATCGGGCCGGAGGCGGTGGCGCCGCCGGTGACGTACACCAGGCCGGAGACGCGGCCGAGGCGGGCCGCGGCCTTGCGCCAGCGGAAGAAGCGCGGGGCCTCCTGGACGCAGACGACGTCGGGCGCGCAGGCCTGGATGACCCGGCCGAGCGCGCCCACGTCGTCACGCATGGAGCGGATGTTGTAGCTGAGCACCCGGACGACGGCCGAGCCGTCCGGCTCGGTACGGGACGCCGGGAGGTCCGGCAGCGGAGCGGTAGTCACGGACCGGACACACCCTTTCCACCGGGCGGTGCCGGGCCGGCACCGCCGGAAATCGCCGTCGTGGGTCCCGGCCGCCGGGGCGGCCGGGGTGCGCTCAGCCCTGGCGGGCCAGGTCCGCCGCGCCGACCAGGCCGGCCTTGCCGCCCAGCTTCGCCGCGAGCACCTGCGCGTGGGGTCGCCACTGGCCGCCGATCAGCCAGCGCTTGAAGGACTTGCGGATGGGGTCGAGGACGAGGTCGCCCTCGTCCGAGACGCCGCCGCCGACGATGAACGCCGACGGGTCGAAGAGCGAGGCGAGGTCCGCCAGGCCGGCGCCGGCCCAGCGGGCCAGCTCGCGGAAGGAGTCGATGGCGACCGGGTCGCCCTGCCGGGCCGCGGCGCTGATGTGCTTGCCCTCGATGCCCTCGACCGTGCCGTCGCCGAGGCCGAGGAGGATCTCGGCGTTCTCGGGGGTGGCGTTGGCGCGCTGCTTGGCGTAGCGGACGAGGGCGCGGCCGGAGGCGTACTGCTCCCAGCAGCCCTGGCTGCCGCAGCCGCAGAGCAGGCCGTCGGGCACCACGCGGATGTGGCCGAACTCGGCGGCCACGCCGAAGCGGCCGCGGCGCAGCTTGTTGCCGATGATGATGCCGCCGCCGAGGCCGGTGCCCAGGGTGATGCAGATGACGTCGTCGTGGCCCTGGCCGGCGCCGAAGCGGTACTCGCCCCAGGCGGCGGCGTTGGCGTCGTTCTCGACGACGACCGGCAGGCCGACGCGCTGCTCGACCTTGTCCTTCAGGGCCTCGTGGCGCCAGTTGATGTTCGGGGCGAAGAGGACCGTGGCCCGCTTGTCGTCCACGTAGCCCGCGGCTCCGATGCCGACCGCCTCGACGTCGTGGTCGGCGCTGACCGTGCGCACGGCGTCGGCGATGGCGTCGATGACGCCCTCGGGGGTCGGCGGGGTGGGCACCTTGCACGTCGCGAGGATGTTGCCGTCCTCGTCGACCACGCCGGCCGCGATCTTGGTGCCGCCGATGTCGACCCCGATGGTGAGTCCCATGTGTCCCTCAGTTTTTCGCTCGAACCCCGCCGCGACCCACCGTACCGGAGGTGGGGGGACCTCCCGCGCCCTTATGGCCCAGGGGGAAGCCCAAGGGGGACCGGGGACGTTCAGTCGAGGTCGATGCGCTCGGACCCGCCCGGCGTCCCGTCGTCGCCCCGGGGGCCGTCGGCGCCTCCGGCCGGTCCGCCGGTCCCGTCGCCGGCGGGGCCCGCGGGCTTCCCGGCGGAGCCGCCGCGGGTCCAGCGGCCCTCCTGGCCCTGGACGGCGGCGCGGTAGGCGGCGAGCAGCTCGGAGCCGGCGGACGCCAGGTGGTCGAAGACCTCGGGGTTGCGCTCGATGACGGGCTCCACCACGGCCTTGGCCTGCGCGACGACCTGCTGGACGACGTCCTGGGCGGCCGCGCCCGCGAGCGGCAGCTGGAAGGCCGCGACCTTCTCGGCCACGGCGTCGACGAGCTTGCGGAGCTCCTCGGCGGCGCTGCCGGGAGGCTGCCCGTACTGCTCACGGCGGCGGGCCCGCTCGGCGGCGAGGTCCTCGGCGCAGGCCTGTTCCCAGGCGTCGGACGCGGGCTCCGCGTGCGGTGCGGGGCGCTCGTTGGCATCGCTCATGGCGGACTCCTACGGCTGGAATTTCCTTCGACGTTACCCGAACGGTGGAAAGGCGTCCGGGACGGGCCGCCCGGGAGGGCGGCCGGGGCTCAGGAGGGCCGGGGCCACAGGGCGGGGTCGGGGGTGAAGCGCACGCACAGGGCGCCGTCGCGCAGCCCGGCCCCGGAGACGGTGCAGCGGCGCAGCGCGGACGGCAGGGGCAGCACCCGGCGGAACGGGCCGACGCCGACGATGAGTTCGTCGCCCCTGCGTATGAGGTCGAGGGCGTCGCGCCGGGCGCCGGGCAGCGGGAGCCGCCAGACCAGCACGCCGTCGGTGGCCAGCCGGTCCTCCACGGTCCAGGTGTCCGGTTCCGGGCCGTCGTCCGGGGTGCCCCAGCCGTCGAGCTCGTCGGTCAGGCCCCGGCCGGCGACGACGCCGCGGCCGACGGTGGTGGAGCGGGCGCGGTCGACCAGTTCGGCGAGATCGGCGCGGCCGCGGGGGGCGCGGCCGAGGTGGGGCAGCTCGCAGACGGTGACGCCGTCGACGAGGAACTCCTCGCGCAGCTCCTTGCGGGCGGTGTGCTGCTCGGCGGCGAGCCCGGCCGTCCAGGGGTCGGCGGCGTCGGCGCAGTGGTCGGGCAGCAGCCGGTTGGCGACGAGGGCGTCGACGCGGCAGCCCTGGAGGGCGAGGGCGGCGCGGGCCAGGCGGAGCTCCTCGACGGCGGGCGGGCCGGGCTCGGCGACCAGGCGCACGGTGGTGCCGGGTGCCTCGATCACGTCCTGGACGGCGGCGAGCTCGGCCTCCCAGCGCTCGGCGGTCTCGTACAGCCGCTGGGCGGGCATGGGGACGCCGGCGAGCTGGGCGAGCATCGGGCGCAGGGCGCGGGCGGCCTGCCGCTCGGGGGGCAGCAGCCGGCGCAGGTAGCGGCGGAGCTGCTCGGGGAGGGCGAGCAGGCGCACGGTGTCGTGGACGGGCGGCATGTCGACGACGAGGAGGTCCCAGCGGTCGTCCTGGGCGTGGGCGGCGCGGAGGGCCGCGAGGACGGCGAGGGGTTCGGCGCCGGGGAGTTCGGTGAGCTCCTCGGGGTCGAGGGGGGTGGCGCCGAGGAGGTCGAAGAGGGAGGCGCCGCGGTCCTGGAGTTCGCGGGCGCGGTCCTCGAAGTGCTCGCCGGTGGCGATGCGGGCGGCCCGCAGGCCGGGGGCCGCCTCGACGGGTACGGCCCAGGGCGCGCCGGTCCCGCCGGTGGCGGGCCGGGGCAGCGCGGTGCCGAGCACCGACTCCGGGGCGGGGCCGCGGTCGCGGGTGAGGAGCAGGGTGCGCCGCCCCTCGCGCGCGGCGGCGAGCGCGGTGGCCGCGGCGGCCGTGGTGCGGCCCGCGCCGCCGGGACCGGTGACGAGGACCGTACGCAAGGTGGAGCCTCCGGCAGTGGTGCGTGGTTCCCGGGGGGCCGTGGCCGTCGGCCGGCGGCCGGTGAGGGAGGTGAGGAAGAAGGGTGGGGAGGGGTGACGGGACGCCGGTGGGGGGTCCGGCCGGTCAGAAGGGGGTCAGGAGGCCGACGCCTGGCTCTCGACGCGCTGCTTGAGGCCGTCGAGGGCGCGGTCGATGATGACCTTCTCCGCCTTGCGCTTGATCATGCCGAGCATGGGGATCTTGACGTCCACGGTGAGCTGGTACGTCACCTCGGTGTGCTTGCCGCCGGCCGCGGGCTCCAGGCTGTACGAGCCGTCGAGCTGCCGCAGCATCTGGGACTTGACCAGCGACCAGCTGACGACGTTCGGCGCCGGCCAGCTGTAGGCCAGCGTGTGGTCGTCCTTGATGGCGCCGGCGTCGAGGACCAGGCGCACCTGGGCGGCGCGGCCCTCCTCGTCGCGGGCGAGGACCTCGGCCTGCTTGACCTCGCCGGTCCACTCGGCGTAGCGGTCGAAGTCCGCGATCACCGCCATGACCTCGGCAGGGGTCGCCTCGATCGTGATGCTCGAGCTGGTGTGTTCCGCCATCTGCGTGGCTCCTCCGTACCGGTCCCTGTGCCTGCTGTGGCCTGCCGTGCTGCGCCTGCTCGGTCCTCGAACGACCGCCGCTGAAGGCTATCGTGCGCCGCTCGTCACCACTCCAGCACCCACGGTGTCCCGCTGGAGGCGAAGTGGCCGACGTTGACGCATTCCGTGGCGCCGATCCGCATCCGGCGCGCGAGCGGCTGGTGGACGTGGCCGAAGAGGGCGTAGGCGGGGCGGGTGGCGCGGATCGCCTCCAGCAGGGCGGAGGAGCCGCGCTCGAAGCGGCGGGCCACGGTGTCGTAGCAGAGTTCGGGCACGTCGGGCGGGATGTGCGAGCAGAGGACGTCGACCTCGCCGAGGGCCTCGATCTTGGCGGCGTACTCCTCGTCGTCGATCTCGTAGGGGGTGCGCATGGGGGTCCGCAGGCCGCCGCCGACGAAGCCGAAGACCCGGCCGCCGATCTCCACCCGCTCGCCGTCGAGGACGGTGGTGCCCGCCGCGGCGTACTCGGGCCAGAGGTGGGGGATGTCGACGTTGCCGTAGGTGGCGTAGGTGGGGGTGGGGAAGGCGGCGAACAGCTCCGCGTACTGCTTGCGGACGGCGGACTCGATGGCGGCGTTCCGGTCGATCCCCTGCCAGAGGCCGCGGGCCAGGTCACGGGCCTCGTCGAAGCGGCGGGCGGTGCGCAGCTCCACGATCAGGTCGGCGTTGGCCTCCCCGAACAGCTCGGGGAAGATGCCCCGCGAATGGTCGTGGTAGTCGAGGAAGAGGACGAGGTCGCCCAGGCAGACGAGCGCGTCGGCGCCGTCCCCCGCCCGGCGCAGGCCCTCGCTGTTGCCGTGTACGTCGCTGACCACGTGAACCCTGAAGCCACCTCGCATACCGATCACCCTAGAGTCTGCGACGGGCCCGCCGGAAGGGCCCCGACCTGCGGTTACTTCCGGGTCACCGAACGAAGGGGCTAGGGTTCGCAGAGCAGTCCCGTGGCATGTGACGCAGAGAACATCTCGGCGTGACCCCCTATTCGAAAGCGATACCGGTGGGTAACGTCCGGGCAGTCCACTACCCCCCTTGCCTGATCATGGACCGCAGCCGACGCAGCGCCCCTCGAAGACGCGGCGGCGCCGGCGCCCGACGAGGAGCAGCAGTCTTGCGCGAGTTCAGCCTTCCGGCCCTCTACGAGGTCCCTGCGGACGGAAACCTGACGGATCTGATCCGCCGCAACGCCGCGCAGCGCCCTGACGTCGCCGTCATAGGACGTAAGGTCGCCGGCCGCTGGGAGGACGTCAGTGCCGTCACCTTCCTGGCCGAGGTGCGGGCGGCGGCGAAGGGCCTGATCGCGTCCGGTGTGCGGCCGGGCGACCGGGTGGGACTGATGTCCCGCACCCGCTACGAGTGGACGCTGCTGGACTTCGCGATCTGGAGCGCCGGCGGTGTGACCGTGCCGGTGTACGAGACGAGCTCGGCCGAGCAGATCCAGTGGATCCTCGGCGACTCCGGCGCCGTGGCCGTCGTCGTCGAGTCCGCGGCGCACGAGGCGCTCGTCGACTCCGTGCGGGACCGGCTGCCGGCGCTGGAGCACGTCTGGCAGATCGAGGACCGGGGCGTCGAGCGGCTGCGCGCGGCGGGCGAGGGCCTGACGGACGAGGAGGTCGACGAGCGCAGCGCGCTGGCCGACGCCGACTCCCCCGCGACGATCGTCTACACCTCGGGCACCACCGGGCGCCCCAAGGGCTGTGTGCTGACCCACCGCGCGTTCTTCGCCGAGTGCGGGAACGCGGTGGAGCGGCTGAAGCCGCTGTTCAACACGGGCGACTCCTCGGTGCTGCTCTTCCTGCCCACGGCGCACGTCTTCGGCCGCCTGGTGGAGATCTCGGCGATGCTCGCCCCGATCAAGCTGGGCTGCGTCCCCGACATCCGCAACCTCACCGAGGAGCTGGCGGCCTTCCGGCCGACGCTGATCCTCGGTGTCCCCCGGGTCTTCGAGAAGGTCTACAACGCCGCGCGGGCCAAGGCCCAGGCCGACGGCAAGGGCAAGATCTTCGACAAGGCCGCCGACACCGCCATCGCCTACAGCCGGGCGAAGGACGACCCGGCCGGCCCGTCACTGGGCCTGCGGATCAAGCACGCGATCTTCGACCGGCTGGTCTACGGCAAGCTGCGCGCCGTCCTCGGCGGCCGGGCCACGCACGCGATCTCCGGCGGCGCGCCGCTCGGCGAGCGCCTGGGCCACTTCTACCGCGGCATCGGCTTCACGGTCCTGGAGGGCTACGGCCTGACGGAGTCCTGCGCGGCGACGGCCTTCAACCCGTGGGACCGGCAGAAGATCGGCACGGTCGGGCAGCCGCTGCCCGGCTCGGTCGTCCGGATCGCGGACGACGGCGAGGTGCTGCTGCACGGCGAGCACCTCTTCCAGGGCTACTGGAACAACGAGCAGGCCACGAAGGAGGCCCTCTCGGACGCCTGGTTCCACACCGGCGACCTGGGCACCCTCGACGAGGACGGCTACCTCACGATCACCGGCCGGAAGAAGGAGATCATCGTGACGGCGGGCGGCAAGAACGTCGCCCCGGCCGTGATCGAGGACCGCATCCGGGCCCACGCGCTGATCGCCGAGTGCATGGTGGTCGGTGACGGCCGCCCGTTCGTCGGCGCGCTGATCACGCTGGACGAGGACTTCCTGCCGCGCTGGCTGGAGGAGAACGGCAAGCCGGCCGGCACCACCCCGGCCCAGCTGGCGGACGACGCGGCGCTGCTGGCCGCCGTGCAGAAGGCCGTCGACGACGGCAACGCGGCGGTCTCGAAGGCCGAGTCGGTCCGTAAGTTCCGCATCCTCCCGGCGCAGTTCACGGAGGAGTCGGGGCATGTGACGCCGTCGCTGAAGCTGAAGCGGAACGTGGTGGCGAAGGACTTCGCGGACGAGATCGAGGCGCTCTACCGCGCATAGCGCGGCCGCGGCGCCACCGGCCGCCGCGGGCACGGCCTCACAGCACGGGCGGGACTCGGAAGAGCCCGCCCGTCGCCTTTTCCTACAGCAGCTCCCGCAGGCGCGCGGCGAGGAGGTCCCAGCGCCAGCGCTCCTCGACCCAGCTCCGCCCCCGCTCGCCCATGCGGCGCCGCAGCTCCGGGTCGCCGAGCAGCGTGACGACACGGTCCGCCGTGTCCGCCGGGGAGCCGCCGCGGACGACGTATCCCGTCTCGCCGTCCAGGACGGCGTCGGGGGCGCCGCCGGAGTCGCCGGCGATCACGGGCAGGCCCGTGGCGGAGGCCTCCAGGTAGACGATGCCGAGCCCTTCGACGTCCAGGCCGCCGCGGCGCGTGCGGCAGGGCATGGCGAAGACGTCGCCGGCGCCGTAGTGGGCCGGGAGCTCCTCCCAGGGGACCGGGCCGGTGAAGCGGACGGCGTCGGCGACGCCGGTCTCCTCGGCCAGCTTCCGCAGGTCGTCGCCGTACGGGCCGCCGCCGACGATCAGCAGCACCGCGTCGGGGACGGCGGCCAGGATCCGGGGCATGGCCTGGATGAGGGTGTCCTGCCCCTTGCGCGGCACGAGCCGGGAGACGCAGACGACGACCGGGCGGTCGGTGAGCCCGAGGCGGGCGCGCACCTCGGCGCCGCCGGAACCGGGGTGGAAGGTCTTCTCGTCCACGCCGGGCGGCAGTTGGACCATGCGGGCGGCGGCCTCGTCGGTCAGCGCGGCGGCGATCCGGGACCGGGTGTACTCCCCCAGGTAGGTGAGCGTGTCCGTGCCCTCGCCGATCCGCCGCAGCAGCTGCCGGGAGGCGGGCAGCTGGGCCCAGCCGGCCTCGTGGCCGTGGGTCGTGGCGATCAGCTTCCGGGCGCCGGCCCGGCGCAGCGCGGGGGCCATCAGACCGAGCGGGGCGGCGGCCCCGAACCACACCGAGGTACAGCCGTGTTCGCGCAGCAGCTCGGTGGCGCGGCGGGTGACGCGGGGCGTCGGCAGCAGCATGGTCGTCCGGTCGCGGACGACCTGGAAGGGCTGTTCGGCGTCGAAGCGGGCGGTGGCCTCGGCGCCCTCCTGGCCGCGCTTCCAGGTGGAGGCGTAGACGACGACCTCGGCGGGGTCCAGACGCAGGGCCATGTTGTGCAGGAAGGCCTGGATGCCGCCGGGGCGGGGCGGGAAGTCATTGGTGACGACGAGGGTCTTGTGCATCGCGTCCCGACAGTACCGGGTGCCCCGGCCGCACGGCCCGAGAGGTGGCGCCCGGGGGGCGATCGGGCGGCAACGGGGCCGGTGTACCGCCACGTCACCGTGCCAGGGCGGTCCGGGCGGGCATCATGCCTTCCAGTAGCGGCGCGCGGACGGCGTGTGAGGACCGTGAAGGGCGAGGTGGATGATGGCGGGCGCTGGTTTGCGGCTCTCGGTCGCGGTGTGGGCCGTCACCCGGGTCGTGCTGCTGTTGTGCGTGTTCCGGGTGTGGGTGCTGCCGGGGTCGGACGTCTCCGTCGACATCGAGGTGATCTACCAGGGCTGGTACGGGGTGCTGCGCACCGGCACGTTCCCGTACGACGACGTGACGTGGCAGTACCCGCCCGCCGCCGCGCTCGCCGTGCTCGCCCCCGCGCTGCTGCCGTTCCTGGAGTACGCCCCGGCGTTCTTCGTGGTGTGCTTCCTCGCGGACGCGGTGGTCCTCGCCCTGCTGCTGTACGCGGTGCGGGGCGGCCGGCGCAGCGCCAAGGGGGTGTGGGTGTGGGTGGCGGGGGTACCGCTGCTGGGTCCGATCGTCTACGCCCGCTATGACGTGATGGTGACGGCCGTCGCCGTCGCGGGGCTGCTGGCGGTCGGCCGGCGGACCCGGGCGGCGGGGGCGCTCATGGCGGTCGGCGCGCTGCTGAAGGTCTGGCCGGTGCTGCTGCTGGTGGGGACGCCGCGCGGCCGCAGCACCCGGTCGGCGTGGACCACCGCGCTGGTCACGGCGGCGGCCCTGGGGCTGCTGTTCGCGGTGACGATGCCGGGGGCGCTGGCGTTCCTGACCTTCCAGCGGGAGCGGGGCACGGAGGTGGAGTCGCTGGGGTCGCTGGTCTTCCACCTGGGCCGGCACTTCGGGTGGCACGGGCACGCGCGGCTGAACTACGGCTCGGTGGAGTTCCTCGGCCCGTACGTCCGCACGGTCAGCCGGCTCGCGCTGGGCCTGAGCGTGCTGGCCTTCGGCTGGCTGCTGGTGTGGCGGCTGCGGGCGCGCCGGTTCACGGCCTGCACCCCGTACGACGCGGCGTTCGCGGCCGTGCTCCTGTTCACCACGACGAGCCGGGTGATCAGCCCGCAGTACGTGGTCTGGCTGATCGGCCTGGCGGCGGTGTGCATGACGATGCGGACGACGCGTCAGGGGCTGCCGATCGCGCTGGTGCTGGTGGCCGCGCCGCTGACGCAGCTGGAGTTCCCCTTGTGGTTCTCGCACGTGGTGGCGAGCGACAAGCTGGGGGTGGCGACGCTGACCCTGCGGAACGCCCTGCTGGTGGTGGCGACGCTGATCTCGTGCGCGCGGCTGTGGCGCGGGACGGTGGGTGAGGAGGAAGAGGAGGAGCCCGCGGAGCTCTCCCCGACCCCTCCCGTCCCCGACCCCGGAACTCCGCCCCGGACGCCGGTCCTCAAGCGCCGGACGGGCTGAATCCCAGCCCGTCCGGCGCTTGAGGACAACCGCGCGAAGCGCGGAACGCGGGCCGGGGGGCGAAGCCCCCCGGTCACAGGAAGGGGCGGGCAGGGGACAACCACCCCTCACCCCAGCTCCCGCTCCACGTACGCCCGCCACGCCGCCGTGAACTCCACCTGCGAGACGCCCAGCACCCGCCGCAGCTCCGCCCCCACCGCGCCCGACCGCCGCTCGTGCCCGCCCACCCCCCGGTAGAACGCCACGAGCTTGTCCTCTCCCCACCGCTCCGCGATCATCCGGCAGGCCAGCCAGCCCTCCTCGTACGCGCGGGCCAGCCGCCCGGACTCGCCGGCGAAGCCGAAGTCGGCGTCCGTGGGCAGCCCGCGCGGCGCCTTGCCCGCCGCCACGGCGCGGGCCAGTTCGGGCGCGGCCTGGCGGGCGGTACGGTCGGTGCCCCGGTAGGCCGCCCAGTCGGCGAAGCCCTCCGAGAGCCACAGCGGGGTGGCCGCCGAGGTCAGGGTCCGGGTGGCGACATGGGCGGTCTCATGGGTGAGGACGACCTGGCGGCCGAAGGAGCCGAGCGCCCCGTACGCCTCGGGGTTCACGATGATCCGGTCGGCCGGGGCCTCGCCGGAGCCGCCGACCTCGCCGGTCGTCACGGCCGCGATGCCCCGGTAGTTGGAGACGGGCGAGTCCAGGAGGGCGGCCATCCGCTCCACCGAGGCGGGGATCTGCACGACGACCCGGCCGGGCCACGCGCCCGGCCCCTCCCCGCCGTCCCCCCCGCCCTCGCCCGGCCCGCCGTCCCGCCACGCCGCCGCCACCGCGGGCACCGCCCGGTCGGCGGCGGCCGCGAGGGCCTCCAGGCGCGCCCGGTCCTGGCCGACGCCGAGGACGAGGCTGCGCGCGCCCCGCACCGCCGTGACCGGGCCCTGCTGCCACAGCTGCCGGCCGCCGCGCGGGGCGTCCTCGGCCGTGACGTACCACCGGCCGGCGCGCTCGACGACGGTCAGCCTGGCCTTGGTGGTGACGGGCGCCTTGTCGTAACCGGCCAGCCGGTAGCTGAGTTCGGTCTCGGCGGCGAGCCGGCGGCCGTCCCCCTGGGCGGGCGCGAAGCCGCCGGTCCGCACCAGGCGGTACTCCCAGGAGGCCAGCGGCACGGCGGCGAGATTGGCGAAGACCCGGCGCTGCTCCGCGCGGTAGCCCTCGGCGGCCGGGTCCACGGCGGCGAGGAAGGCCCGCTCGTCCCGGTCGCGCAGCGCGGCGGACCACCGGTCCAGCAGTGCCCGTACGGCCTTACGGTCACCGTCCGGGACGGCCGGCGCCGATCCGGGGCCGAGCGCCCCGCAGCCGCACAGGGCCTGGAGCGTCAGCAGACCGGCGGCGAGCCAGGCCGCCGCCCGGCGGTGCGCCCGGCGGCATGCCCCGCGCGCGGGCCCGGGGTCACCCCCGGGTCCCCTCCCTCGTCCGCTCCACCACCACCGGCCCGTCACGTCCCGCATCGTACGAGCCGCGCGCCCCCGGGCGTACGCTCAGGGCGCGCTCATGGCCGGGTGACGGAGGAAATGGGCATCATGTTGGCCGGGTCGTAGCGCACCCGGGCCCCGGGATAGGGCGCGTGGACGACCTGGCCGTTGCCCACGTACATCGCCACATGGCTGGCGTCGCTGCGGTAGATGACCAGATCGCCGGGCCGGGCCTCCGCCAGGGAGACGTGCTGTCCCGCGTTCCGCTGCGCCTGCGAGGTGCGCGGCAGCCCCACCCCGGCCCGTCCGTAGGCCCACTGCATCAGGCCGGAGCAGTCGAAGGCGCTCGGCCCGGTCGCGCCCCAGGCGTAGGGGGAGCCGACGGCCGACCGGGCCGCCATGGCCGCGGCGGCGCCGCGCGAGGAGGTCACGGCGGCGAGGTCGGGCAGCGCGGCGAGGGGGTTCTCCGTGCGGGCGTCGCCGTCCGAGCGCGAGGCCCGCGCGTAGGCCGCCCGCTCCGGCCGGGGCAGGGAGTTGAGCAGCCGGCGGGCCGTGGCGAGCTTCTTCTCGACCTCGCGCTTGTGGCGCTCGACGGCGCGGCGGCTCTCCTCCAGCTTCCCGAGGACCTCCACCGCCTCCGCCCGCTCCTGGCGCAGGGTGCGCTGGGCCTCCGTGAGCGCCCGGAGCTCCTCGCTCTGGCGGCCGCTGACGCGGTCGAGGGCGGCGGCCCGGTCGAGGTAGCCGTCGGGGTCGGAGGAGAGCAGCAGCTGGAGGGCGGGGGCGACGGCGCCGTTGCGGTACTGCGCGGTGGCGATCATGCCGAGGGCGGCGCGCATCCGGTTGACCTGTTCCTGGCCGCGTGCGACGCGGTCGGTGGCCTGCTCCACCTTCTCCCGCAGGTCGTCGGCGCGTTCGTCCGCCGCGTTGTATTTCTCGGTGGCGCGCTCCGCCTCTTCGTAGAGCTTGTCGACCTGTGCCTTGACGGTGCCGGGGGACCGGCTCTCGTCGCCCGCGGGGCGGGCGCCCGCGGGTGTGGTGAGGGTGGCCGCCGCGGTGGCCACGGCGGCGGACAGGACGGTGGCCCGCACGGTCTGGGTGAGACCTGACTGCGCGGTACGGCGGTGGGACGCCACGGGCTGCCGCACTCCCTTCCTCTGCTTCCGGTGGGCGCGGTCGCTCCGGCCGCCCGGGAAGTGCGGACGGCGTGCCGAGGCACCGCGCGCCAGACAGTAGCGGCGCGCTCACCCCGGGTTCAAAGACCGTTCCCCGCCGGAAACTTGACGCCCCGCCGGAGACGCAGGTCACCGGCGGGGCGTGGAGTCAGCAGCGGTCGCCGCGATTCGCCCGATCGGGCGGCGGCTCAGCCATTCGGCCGTATCCGGTCAGCCTATGCGGACACCGAACTGGAAGGGCATGTTCCCCATCGGCTCGTAGCGCACGTTGGTGCCCGAGCGGGGGGCGTGCAGGGTCTGGCCGTTGCCCGCGTAGAGGCCGACGTGGTGCTGGTCGCCGTAGAAGATGACCAGGTCACCGGGCTTGAGCTGGCTCTGGTCGTAGATGCGGGTGCCGGCGTTGGCCTGGTCCTGCGAGATGCGCGGCAGGGTGACGCCGGCCTGCGCGTACGCCCAGGAGGTCAGCCCCGAGCAGTCGAAGGAGCTGGGGCCGGTCGCGCCCCAGACGTACGGGGTGCCGATCTTGCTCTGCGCGGCGGAGAGCGCGGCGGCGGCGCGGCCCGAGGTGGGCAGGTCCTTGCCGAGGTCCGGGCGGCTCTCGCCGCCGCGGCCGGCGCGCGAGCCGCCCCCGCTCTTGGCGTCGCCCTTGGCGCCGTCCTTGCCGCCGGCGTCCTTGGCGTCCTCGCCGGCGATCTCGGCGCGCTCCTTGGCGGTGAGGGTGTTGAGGAGCTTCTGGGCCTCGGCGAGCTTGCCCTGGACCTCCTCCTTCTTCTCCCCGAGGGCCTTACGGGTCTCCCCGAGGTCCTTGAGCTTGCCGGTCGCCTCCTGGCGCTGCTGCTTGAGCGTGCGCTGCTTCTCGGCGATCTGCTTGAGGGTGTCGGCCTGCCGGGCGCTGAGCTGGTTGAGCGTGGAGGCCTTCTCCAGGAAGCTGTCCGGGTCGGAGGAGAGCAGCAGCTGGAGCGAGGGGTCGATGGCGCCGCCGCGGTACTGGGCGGTGGCGACGGAACCGAGGCTGTTGCGGAGCTTGTTGAGCTCCTCCTGGCCGCGGGCGACCTTGTCCTGGAGGTCACCGACCTGCTTGTCGAGCTTCTCCTGCTTCTCCTTGGCCCCGTTGTACTTCTCGGTGGCCTGCTCCGCCTCTTCGTAGAGCTTGTCGACCTTGGACTTCACGTCCGCCTTGGTCGCCTCGTCCGCGCTGGCGGACTGGGCGGAGAGGGCGACGGCAGCGGCGGCGGTCACGGTGAGCACGGTCACCCGGGTGCGGCCCGGCTGCTTGGGACGACGGTGGGACGCCACGGAGACGGGCTCCTTCTTCCTCGGCCGCCCGGCACGCGGGATCCACGGTCGCGGCGGGACCCTCGCCGTCACCCCGAATGGATGATCTACCGCGCGAAGGTTCGAGGCCCGACATTAGTGACCCTCATATGATCCGTTCAAATCCTCATGAGAAAAATCTCGCCTCATGAGGCCATCCTTTACCGACAGGACACAGCCGGTAAGCGGAATTTGACGTTCAGGCACCTTGGAAGCCCCCGCCGGGCCCCGTCGCACACGGCCGGGGCCCCGGATCAGGTACGGGCAAGTCGCTTGAGCAGCAGGGCCGACGCCACCGGGCGCGCACCCGCCTTGGCGACCCCGTCGGCCACCTCGCGGTCGGTGGAGACCACCACCACCGGGCGGCCCGGCGGCTCGGCGCGCACCAGCTGGCGGATCAGCTCGTCGGCCGTGACGCCCGGCTTGCTGAACAGCACCCGCACCCCGCGCGGCGGCGCCAGCAGCACCGGCGCCGCCAGCTCGGCGCCGTCGAAGACACAGGTCATCTCCGCGCCGGTCTGCGCGGCCAGCATGGCGAGCCCGCCCAGCAGCCGCAGCCGCTGCTTGTCCAGCGGCATCGTGGGATAGCCGGTCTTGGTGACGTTGTAGCCGTCGACCACCAGATGCGCCTGGGGCAGCGCCAGCAGCTGGTCGAGGAGGGCCGGGTCGGTCTCCGACAGCGCGCGGGTGGCGATGTCCTTGGGCGTCATCCGGCCCGGCTCCACCGCGTCCACCGTGTCGGCCGGGTGCGTCGAGGCGGGCGGCAGGGCCAGCTCGCGGCGCAGCCCCTGGGCCGCGTCCAGGACGGTGTCCAGGAGCAGTCGCAGCCGCATGTCCTCCACGCTGCGGCCCTCGCGGGTCGCCCGGCGGCTGGCCTCCAGCGCCGCCTCGGTCTCCGACAGCCGCGCCTTGAGCCGCCGCGCCTCGCCCAGCGCCGCGGCCTTCTCGGCCGCGCCGGCCGTCCGCACGCCCTCCAGCTCGGCCTCCGCCTTGCGCAGCGCGGCCTCGCCGCGCCGCACGTCGCTCTGCGCGCTGCGCAGCTTGCGCTGGAGCGCGTCGGTCTCCTTGCGCGCGGCCTCCAGCTCGGCGCGCACGCGCTCGTTCTCCGTACGGGCCTCGGCGCGGGCCTCGGCCAGCTCCTCGCGCAGCCGCCGCAGCTCGCGCTGGGCCTCCTCGCCGGCCCGCTCGGCGCTCGCCCGCTGGGCCTCCTCGCCGGCGGCCGTGACCAGCTTGACCCAGCCGGCGGGCCGCAGCACGTAGGCCATGGCCGCGACGTCCTCCGGGTCCGCGGCGGCGGGCGGCGAACCGGCGTCCAGCGCCTCGGCCAGCTCGGAGCCCGTCTCCCGCAGCCGGGCGGAGATCCGCTGCCGGAAGGCCGCGTCGTTCTCCACGGCGGCGGCCATGGCGTTGCCCGCGAACTTGGCGCGGCGGCTCGCGGTGAACCGGGCGTACTGGCGCAGCGCGGCGGGCAGTTCGGTGACCGTCAGCCCCCCGAACGCCTCCGCGACCAGCCCGATGACCCGGCGCCTGACGCCTTCGGGCAGGGGTCGGTCGAGCACCTCGGCGACACCGTCCGGCCCACCGGTGTCCTCGGGTTCACCGGCCGCGTCCGCGCCGCCTGTATGCTCAACCACCGTTCACTGCTCCCGTTCTTCAGGCGCTCGCGCCCGGCCGGTCCACCAGCTCGATCTGGTCGACCGCGTTGCACCACCGGCACCGCACGGACTCGATCGTCTCACTGACCACTTCGCGCTCCTCCACCCGAGGCTCACCGGCCAGGTCGAGGTGCACGTACTCCACGGCCTTGGTCGACCGCGTCACGTCGAACCGGGTCAGATTGCCGCACAGCGTGCAGCGCCAGCGGGTCTCCGCCGTCGGCTGGGGAACGCCCATGGTGTCGCCGTCCGTCCTCGTCTGTCGTCGGTCTGTCGTCGATCTGCCGTCGGTCCCTTGCCGGCCCGCCGTCCGGACCGTCCGCCGACCGTCTGCTGTCCGGCCGGGCGCCGTTCAGGCGTCCCGGCGGTCCGCGGTGCGCCGTCGAACTGCGGGTGTGCTCCCCGTAACCCTACGTCCTGATGGTCATGCGGCGCCCGGATGGCCGCAGTACGGGCCCGCATCCGCGCCCCGGCGAGGCGCTCTGTGCGGTTTGCTGCCGGTACGCCATGATCTGCTCATGATCGGAAAGGCAGCGCGCCCGCGGTCCGCGACGCCCGTGGTCACCTACGCCCTCATCGGCATCTGCTGTGCCGTCTTCGTGCTCGGCCCCACGTCCGGCCTGACCATCTGGCCGGCCGCCCCCGGTACCGACCCCTCCGGGCCCGCGCAGCTGGCCGCGCAGAGCGCCTACTTCGCCCGCTGGGGCGTGGTGCCGGAGGAGCTCTGGCACGGCCCGCCGGGCGAGCTGCTCACCCCGCTCACGGCTCTCTTCCTGCACGGCAACTGGCTGCACCTGCTGGGGAACATGCTCTTCCTCCACGTCTTCGGCGCCATGGCCGAGGAGCGCATGGGCCGGGTCGCCTTCGCGCTCTTCTACCTCGCCGCCGGGGTGCTGGCACTGCTCGGCTACGCCGCCGCGCACGCCCACTCCGAGCAGACGCTCGTCGGGGCCTCCGGAGCGATCTCCGGGGTGCTCGGGGCCTTCCTCTACCTCTTCCCACGGGCCCGGGTCACCAGCCTCTTCCCGTTCCTCTTCTTCCTGCCGCTGCGCTTCCCCGCCTGGGCCGTCCTGCTGTTCTGGTTCGTCCTGCAATGGCTGGCCGCCCGGGCGGCCGACGACCGGCCCGGAGTCGCCTATCTGGCCCATGTGGTGGGCTTCTCGCTCGGCTTCCTCTACGCGTGGGCCCGGTACAGGCGTGCGGTTAGAGTGAAGGGCGCAGCCGGGCCGAGCGAGGGCCTGAGCTCTCCCGGGGGACCGCCCCCGACCCCCGATAGGAGCCAGCCGTGATCACTTCGATCGTCCTCATCAAGACCGACGTCGACCGCATCCCGGAGATCGCCGAGGAGATCGCCGCGCTGGAGGGGGTCAGCGAGGTGTACTCCGTGACCGGCGCGCACGACCTGATCGCGATGGTGCGGGTGGCGCGCCACGACGACCTGGCGGACGTCATCCCGGGCCGCATCAGCAAGGTCCCGGGCGTGGCCTCGACGGAGACGCACATCGCGTTCCGCACGTACTCCCACCACGACCTGGAGGCGGCGTTCGCGATCGGCCTCGACGCGTAGCGCCGTCCGACCGGGCGACAACTCAGCCCGTCCGGGGGCACCTCCCAGCGGTAGCCGGGGGAGTTCGAGGACCGGGGTCCGGGGCGGAGCCCCGCACGCGGCGGAGCCGCACATCGGATGCGGCGGGAAGGGGCGGGTAGGGGAAAGGCCCGCCGCAGGCGCACCACCCGCCCCCGCCGCACCCGCACCCCCTACGCCGGCACACACCGCCCGCCCACCGTCCGGTACGACCACCGCGCCCCGTCCCGCACCAGCTCCCGCACCGCGGCGACGAACCGCTCCACGTGCTCGTCCGGCGTCCCCGCCCCGAAGCTCACCCGGATCGCGTTGAGGTTCTGTCCCTCGTCGGGCGCCCCGCACTCCCCCGGCGCGTCCGGCGCGCCGCCGAGCAGGAGGCGCACGAGCGGGTGCGCGCAGAACAGGCCGTCGCGGACGCCGATGCCGTACTCCGCGGAGAGGGCCGCCGCGAAGTGCGAGCTGTTCCAGCCGTCCACGGTGAAGGCGAGCACGCCGACCCGCGGCGCGTCGTCGCCGAAGAGCGAGAGCACCCGGACCTCGGGCACGTCGGCGAGGCCCGCCCGGACGGTCTCGATGAGCTGCCGCTCGCGCGCGACGAGCGTCTCGAAGCCGGCCTCGGTGAGCGCCTTGCAGGCCGAGGCGATGGCGTAGGCGCCGATGACGTTGGGCGAGCCCGCCTCGTGCCGGGCGGCGGTCTCGTGCCAGTCGACCAGGACCCCGCCGTCGGCGCCCCGCGCCACCTGGCGGGTCGCGCCGCCGCCCGCCAGATAGGGCTCCGCGCCCCGGAGCCAGTCCGGGCGGCCGGCGAGCACCCCGGCGCCGAACGGCGCGTACAGCTTGTGCCCGGAGAAGGCGATCCAGTCGGCGTCGAGCTCCGTGACGTCCACCGGGTGGTGCGGGGCGAGCTGCGCGGCGTCGAGCACGATCCGGGCGCCGTGGGCGTGCGCGGCCGCCGCCAGCTCCCGTACGGGCCACAGCTCGCCCGTCACGTTCGACGCGGCCGTCACACAGACCAGCGCGGGGCCGTAGGGCTCCCGGTCGGCGAGGGCGCGCTCCAGGGTCTCGACGGCCTCGCGCGGCGAGCGGGGCGCGTCGAGGTAGCTGACCGTGACGTCCGCGCGCCGCTCCCAGGGCAGCAGCGCCGCGTGGTGCTCGGTCTCGAAGACGAACACCCGGCAGCCGGCGGGGACCGCGGCCGCGAGGAGGTTGAGGGAGTCGGTGGTCGAGCGGGTGAAGACCACCTGGTCGTCCGGCCGGCAGCCGAGGAAGGCGGCGACCTCGGCGCGGCTGTTCTCGAACAGGTCGGTGGACAGCTGGGAGAGGTAGCCGGCCCCGCGGTGCACGCTGCCGTAGTAGGGCGCGTACGCCGCCACGTCGTCCCAGACCCGCTGGAGCGCGGGGGCGCTGGCCGCGTAGTCGAGGGCCGCGTAGGTCACCTCGCCGCCGGTCACCAGCGGCACCCGGACATCCCTCCCGAGAACGGGCAGAGGCGGGCAAACCGAACGGTCGGCGGCAAGGGTGGGGACAGACATGGCGAACTCCCGTGGGAAGGCAGGCGAATTCCGCCGCGCGGCGGGCGCGGGAAAAGGGGGGAAAGGTGCGTCGGAAACCGGAAAAGGGCTCGCAGAACCCGGATATGGGGTGTGCGGAGCCCTAACGCATTCGCTGAACCACGGAAAGATCTCCCTCGACAACCAGGATCCCTGGCGAGGGATCCGCGCTTGCCGCAGACCTCTGTGCCTGCGACCTGGTCATCACCCGGGGCACCCCGCCGCAGAAGGAGGGTTGCCGGACAGCGGGCCGGGGCCGTGTCGCTGTCACTCGTGACCTGGCGAGGAGTATGGCACAACTGATCGTCGCGCGGAAAGGGGCGTCCGCATCACGGACGCCCCACCTCGCCTTGTGGCGTTACGCGTTGCTGGCCTCGACCCAGCGGTCGAGGGCGCGCTTGGCCGCCCCCGAGTCCAGCGACTCCGCGGCCCGCGCGATCCCGGCGGCGACCTGCTCGGTGAGCGGCGCGTCCGTCGGGTCCAGGGCGACCAGCGCCGCCGCCGCGTTCAGCAGCACCGCGTCCCGTACGGGCCCGGTCGCGCCGTCCAGCAGCCTGCGGGCGACATCGGCGTTGTACGAGGCGTCGGCGCCGCGCAGCGCCTCCACGGGGACCAGCGGGATGCCCACGTCCCGGGGATCGAAGGGCTCCTCGCGGACCGCGCCGTCCCGGACCACCCAGACCCGCGAGGTCGCGGTCGTGGTCAGCTCGTCCAGCCCGTCGTCGCCGCGGAAGACCAGCGCCGAGGAGCCGCGCTCGGCCAGCACGCCGGCCAGGATCGGTGCCATCCGGGCGTCGGCGACGCCGGTGGCCTGGGCCTTGACCCGGGCGGGGTTGGTCAGCGGGCCGAGGACGTTGAAGGTGGTCCGGATGCCCAGCTCCCGCCGCGCGGGGGCGACGTGGCGCAGCGAGGGGTGGAACTTCACGGCGAAGCAGAAGGTGATGCCCGCCTCCTCGGCCACCTCGACCACCCGGCGCGGCGTCAGGTCCAGATTGACGCCGAGCTTCTCCAGGACGTCCGAGGCGCCGCTGGCCGAGGACGCGGCGCGGTTGCCGTGCTTGACCACCTTGGCGCCGGTGCCGGCGACGACGATCGAGGACATGGTGGAGATGTTGACGGTCTTGGCGCCGTCGCCGCCGGTGCCGACGATGTCCACGCTGGGGCCGGGCACCTCGATCAGCCGGGCGTGCTGGTACATCGCGCGCACCAGGCCGGAGATCTCGGCGACCGTCTCGCCCTTGGCGCGCAGGGCGACCACGAAGCCCGCGATCTGCGCGTCGGTGGCCTCGCCGCGCATGATCCGGTCCATGGCCCAGGCGGTGTCGTCCGCGCTCAGGTCCACTCCGCCGAGCAGGGCCTCCAGGAGACCCGGCCAGGAGGGGGCCACCGCGCTGTCGCCGCCTGCCGGGGTCACAACGTTCATGGTCCACGCTCCTGGTGGTCGGACTGCGAGCCGCCGCCTTCCGGGGCTCTGCCGGTCCCAGCCTATCCAGCCCCGGGAACGGCGAAGAGCCCCGTCCACGCGCTGGACGGGGCTCTCGCTGTGGCGATCAGCGATCAGTGGCCGGTGCGGACCGGCCGGTCGGGGATCAGTGGTGGCCGTGGCCGCTGGTGATCTCCTGGTACTCCTCCGCGGTGGGCTTGTCGATCTGCGTGCCCTCGCCGTAGAAGCCCTTGGAGAGCTTCACCCGGAGCTTCTCGGACGTACCGATCTTGCGCTTGACACCGTTCTCGTCGACCTCGGGGCCGAGCTCGAGCGGCTTGGGCTGCTCGTGCGACGTGAGGGTGTGCAGCTCCTCCTGCGACAGCGGCTCGTGGACCTCGACGAACTCACCGTGCGGCAGGCGCTTGATGATGCCCGACTCGCGGCCGTGCAGCACCTTGTCCTTGTCGCGGCGCTGGAGGCCCATGCACATCCGGCGGGTGGCGATGAAGACCAGCACCGGGATGACGAAGAAGCCGATCCGGACGAACCAGGTGATGGCGTTGATCGAGAGGTGGAAGTGGGTGGCCCACAGGTCGTTTCCACCACCGACCAGCATCACGAAGTACGCGGCGATCCACGCGGCACCGAACGCGGTGCGCGTCGGGGCGTTGCGCGGGCGGTCCAGCAGGTGGTGCTCGCGCTTGTCACCGGTGACCCAGGACTCGATGAACGGGTAGACCGCGATCGCGCCGAGGACCAGCGGGAAGATCACCAGCGGGATGAACACGCCCAGGACGAGCGTGTGGCCCCAGAGGTTGATCTCCCAGCCCGGCATGACACGGATCAGACCCTCGGCGAAGCCCATGTACCAGTCGGGCTGGGCGCCGGTGGACACCTGGTCCGGCCGGTACGGGCCGATGGCCCAGATCGGGTTGATCGAGGCGATGGCCGCGATGGCCGCGATGATGCCGAAGACCAGGAAGAAGAAGCCACCGGCCTTGGCCATGTAGACCGGCATGAGCGGCATGCCGACGACGTTCTTCTCCGTCCGGCCGGGGCCGGGGTACTGGGTGTGCTTGTGGTACACGACGAGGATGAGGTGCGCCACGAGCAGACCGAGCATGATGCCCGGCAGCAGCAGGACGTGGATCGAGAAGAAGCGCGGCACGAAGTCCGAGCCCGGGAACTCGCCACCGAAGAGGAACATCGAGATGTACGTGCCGACGATCGGCACGGACAGGATCGCGCCCTCCATGAAGCGGACACCGGTGCCGGAGAGCAGGTCGTCCGGCAGGGAGTAACCGGTGAAACCGGTGAACATGCCGAGGACGAACAGCAGGAAGCCGAACAGCCAGTTGACCTCACGCGGCTTGCGGAAGGCACCCGTGAAGAAGACGCGCATCATGTGCACGAACATCGCCGCGAGGAAGATCAGCGCGGCCCAGTGGTGGATCTGCCGGATGAGCAGACCGCCACGGATGTCGAAGCTGATGTTGAGCGTCGACTGGAACGCCTCGGACATCCGCATGCCCTGCATGGGGACGTACGAGCCGTGGTAGACGACCTCGCTCATGCTGGGGTGGAAGAACAGCGTCAGATACACACCCGTGAGGATGATGATCACGAAGCTGTAGAGGCAGACCTCACCCAGCATGAAGGACCAGTGGTCCGGGAAGATCTTGCGCATGTTGGCCTTGGCCAGGGTGTAGATACCCAGCCGGCCGTCGGCCCAGTCGGCTACCCGCTCACCCGCGGGCGCCTTGCGCCGGTTGTCGGTCGTAGTACTCATCCGCGCTCCCAGTAGGCAGGACCGACGGGCTCGGCGAAGTCGCCCATGGCCTCAAGGTAGCCCTTGTCGTTGACCTTGATCCGCAGCTGCGGAAGGGCGTGTCCGGCCGGGCCGAAGATCACGCGTCCGCCGTCGGCGAGGTCGAAGGTGGACTGGTGGCACGGGCAGAGCACGTGGTGCGTCTGCTGCTCGTAGAGGCTGATCGGGCAGCCGACGTGCGTGCAGATCTTGGAGAACGCGACGATGCCGTCGACGGACCAGTCCAGCTCGCGCTTGTCCTTGATGTTCTCCGGCTGGAGCCGGACGATCATCAGGGCGGCCTTGGCGATCTCCTTCTGGAAATCGTGGTCCTCCTCCTTCATGCCCTCGGGCATGGCGAAGGTGAGGGAGCCGACCTGGACGTCCTCGGGCCGCAGGGGCTGGAGGGTGTTCTGGTTGATCAGCATCTTGCCCTCGGACCAGGCGGTCTTCCGGAGCTTGGTGCCCGGGAGCGGTCCGAGGTCGCGGAGCAGGACCACGCCGGAGAGCGGCAGCAGCGCCAGCGCGCCGAACATGGTGCGGCGGATCAGCGGGCGCCGGCCGATGGCCGACTCCTCGGCGCCTTCCCGGAAGTCGGCCATGACCTTGGCCTTGACCTCGGGCTCGGCCGCGATCGCGTGCCGCTCGTCGGCGACCTCCACGTCCGACATCAGCGTGCGGGCCCAGTGGACCGCGCCGGCGCCGATGCAGAACAGCGCCACGCCGAGGGTGAGCCCCAGCGAGAAGTTCAGGGCGCTGATGTGGCCGATCGGGAAGACGTAGATGTTCTTGTCGACCGGCAGGGTCACGTACGAGGCGATGAACCCGACCGTGGCCAGCATGGACAACAGGAACAGGAACGCGACCGCGCGCTCGGAGCGCTTGGCGGCCCGCTCGTCGATGTCCTGGATGCGGTGCTCGTGCGGCGGCATGCCCGGGTCGGCGAACGGGTCGGCGACCTTCGTGCTCACGGCTCCGCCGTGCGCCTCGCCCTGCGTGCTCGGCAGGTTCTCTTCTGGAATGTCTTGGCTACTCATGACTTCTTGGCCTTTGCGGTCCGGCAGGCGACCCAGATGGCGGCGGCGATCAGCGCACCCAGACCGAAGACCCACGCGAACAGACCCTCACTGACCGGGCCGAGCCCGCCCAGTTCGAGGCCGCCGGGGCTCTCCGCCTTGCTGCTGTTGACCGTGTCGAGGTACGCGATGATGTCCTTCTTGTTCTTCTCCGACATCGTCGTGTCCGGGAAGGAAGGCATGTTCTGCGGGCCGGTCTGCATGGCCTCGTAGATGTGCTTGGGGTTGACGTCCTCAAGGGTGGGGGCGTACTTGCCGTTCGAGAGGGCGCCGCCCTTACCGGTGAAGTTGTGGCACTGCGCGCAGTTCGTGCGGAAGAGCTCCCCGCCCTTGGCGATGTCCGCGCCGTCGGGGCTGTACTGCTCCTTCGTCGGAACGGCCGGGCCGGCGCCGAGCGAGGCGATGTAGGCGGCGAGCTGGTCGATCTCCGCCTGGTTGTAGATCGCCTTCTTCCTCGGAGCCTGGGCGCCCTGCTGCTGGAGCGGCATGCGGCCGGAGGCGACCTGGAAGTCGACGGCCGCGGCGCCCACGCCGACGAGGCTCGGGCCGTCGGTGGTGCCCTGACCGCCGGTGCCGTGGCAGCTGGCGCAGCCCACGGAATAGAGCTTCTTGCCCTCCTCGATGGCAAGGGACTGGGCGGTGTCATCGGCCTTGGCCGTGTCCGCCGGCGCGAACGCGGCGTACAGCCCCCCGGTTACCGCCAGCGCGAAGAGTAGGACGACGACCGCCGCCAGCGGATGGCGTCGTCGTGCGGAGAGCTTTTTCACGGATTACCCCGGTGTCAGGATCTTCTGCGTCGATGCGGGACTGATGGTCCGGTGCGGGACCGAAATCTTCGAGTTACTTGATCAAGTAGATCGTGGCGAAGAGGCCGATCCACACCACGTCGACGAAGTGCCAGTAGTAGGACACGACGATGGCCGCTGTGGCCTGGTGGTGGGTGAACCTCTTGGCCGCGTACGTCCTGCCCAGGACCAGCAGGAAGGCGATCAGGCCGCCCGTCACGTGCAGGCCGTGGAAGCCGGTCGTCAGGTAGAAGACCGAGCCGTACGGGTCGGAGGACAGGGAGAGCCCGTCCTTCTTGACCAAATCGGTGTACTCGAAGACCTGGCCGCCGATGAAGACGGCACCCATCACGAACGTGATCACGAACCACATGCGCAGCTTCTTCACGTCACCGCGCTCGGCGGCGAACACACCGAGCTGGCAGGTGAGGGAGGAGAGCACCAGGATCGTGGTGTTGGTCGCCGAGAACGGAAGGTTCAGCGCGGACGCCATTTCCTTCCAGTGCTCGGCACCCATGACCGATCGCAGGGTGAAGTACATCGCGAAGAGGGCCGCGAAGAACATCAGCTCGGAACTCAGCCAGATGATGGTTCCGACGCTGGTGAGGTTCGGCCGGTTGACCGAGGGGTGCGCGTGCCCGGTATCTACTGCTGTTGCTGTCGCCACGACCGACATTATGTCGGTCGCTTATCTCGCGCTCACTCCGGGGGGTGCCGTTCGGTGTGTCAAGACCGTATGCCCTGCTCGTACGGCCCAAGGCCGGGGTCCCCCAAAGGGGGGAAGCAGTCGTTCCGCAGCCCTGCCGCGGACCCGCCGGGGCCCTGCTGGGGCCCCGGGAGGACCGCTGGTGACGGGCCGTCGGGCCCGGCCGCGCGGAGATCTCCGGCCCTGCCGAACCCTCCTCGGGCGCGGCGCGCGCGGAGTAGCATCCGCGCAGGCGGTGCCTCGGCGCACGCCTGCGCGGACGCCTCCGCGCGCGCCGCGCCCGTGCCACCTGCCGTGCCCGTCCACTGAGCCTGGAGGAACGATGCAGCCGACCGCCACGGTGCTGGTCTACAGCGACGACGCGGGCACCCGCGAGCAGGTGCGGCTGGCCGCCGGACGCCGCCCTGCGGCCGACGTGCCCGCCGTCGAGTACCTGGAGTGCGCGACCCTCCCCGCCGTCCTGACGGCCCTGGAGGAGCGCCGGATCGATGTGTGCGTGCTGGACGGCGAGACGGCGCCGGCGGGCGGCATGGGCGTGTGCAGGCAGCTCAAGGACGAGATCTACCGCTGCCCGCCGGTGCTGCTGCTCATGGGGCGCCCGCAGGACGCCTGGCTGGCCACCTGGAGCCGCGCGGACGCCGCCGTGACGCACCCGCTGGACCCGGCGGCGTTCGCGGACGCCCTGGCCGGGCTGCTGCGCGGCAAGCGGGCCGTGGAGGTCTGAGCCGGGGGCTCCCGGAACGGCCCCGGAAGCCCCCCTGGGGCCACCGGGGCGGCCGTCCCGCGGCTACATCTCGGGGCGGAGGCGGGCGGCGTCGGCGGGGTTGCTGCCGTCGCGCTTGCCGGCCGCCAGGGCGCTGCCCTCGCGCCACTGCTTCCAGGGCATGTTCCAGTCCCCGAAGCCGTTGTCGAAGGGCGTCATGGTGGTGCCCGCGCTGTTGACGACCTTGACGAGGTCGCCCAGGTGGATGGTGTCGAAGAACCACTTGGCGTTGTCGGTGCTCATGCCGGTGCAGCCGTGGCTGACGTTCTCGCTGCCCTGCGAGCCCTCGGACCACGGCGCGGCGTGCACGTATTCGCCGCTCCAGGTCACCCGGGTGGCCCAGCGGACGGGCAGGTCGTAGGAGTCCTCGCTGCCCTCGGCGATGCCGATGCTGGTGCCGCGCATGCGTACGAAGGATTCCCTGCCGAGGACCACCTTGACCCCGTTGCGGGTGGCATAGCCCGGCTTGCCCGTGGTGACCGGGATGGAGCGGATCTCCTTGCCGTTGCGCAGCACGGTCATGCTGTGCGCGGCGGCGTCCGTGACGGCCTCGATGCGGTCGCCGATGGTGAGCTTCACGGGCTTGGAGGAGCCGCCGTAGAGGCCGCCGGCGACCTTGATGCCGTCCAGGCCGGAGCGGACCGCGACGGTGGTGCGGGCGGGCCAGTAGTCCTTGGGCCGGTAGTGCAGGGTCCGGTTGTCCACCCAGTGCCAGGCGCCCTCCACGGCGGGCCGGGTGTCGACCTTCAGGGCGCGCTCGACGACGGCGCGCGCGGCGGGGTCCTGGACGGGGGCGCTGAGCTCGGCCGTGACGGGCTGTCCGACGCCGTACGTGCCGCTCTGCGGGCCGAAGGCGACCCGGAGCAGCCGGTCGGCCGCGCTGGTGTCGAAGCCGACCGTGCGACGCCCCTGGAAGCCGTCCTCGTCCTCGGTGCTGACGCGGACGGTGTAGTGCGCGCCGGCCGCGAGGGCGCCGGTGCTGTGCCAGCGGCGGCCGTCGGCGTCGAGCTCGCCCTTCACGAAGCGGCCGGCGGCGTCCGTCGCGGTCACGTCGGTGATCCGGTCCGAGCCGTCGGCGGTCACCTCCAGCGGCTTGCTGGGGTCGGCCTTGCGCCCGTCCTCGGCGCCGGTGAGCGCGACCTGCCCGGTGGCGTCGTAGGGCGCGTCGGCGAGCGGGTTCGACGAGCCGCCGCACGCGGTGGCCCCCAGCGCCACGGAGGACACCACCATGGCGCAGAGGTGCACCACACGGCGTCGAGGAGAGTGACTCATGGTCACACCGTAGGAAGGATCGGGGGCCTCGGCCTGCGGGGTGACTCCGAACGGGTGGCCGCCCCGGGAACGCGCCGGGCCCCGCACACCGGAGGGTGTGCGGGGCCCGGGCCTGGCGGTGCGGAACCTACTGGTTCTGGTTCTCACCGCGGTAGAACTCGAACACCCAGCCGAAGAGGCCGACGGCGATGATCGGGGCGGAGAAGTACATCAGCCACCAGCCGAAGCAGATGCTCATGAAGGCGAGCGCGCCACCGATGGCCAGGGAGAGCGGCTGCCAGCTGTGCGGGGCGAAGAAGCCCAGCTCACCGGCGTCGTCGGCGACGTCCGCGTCCTTGTTGTCCTGAGCGCCCGCGTCCACCCGGCGCGCGGTGAACGCCAGGTAGTAGCCGACCATGATGCACAGGCCGAAGGCCAGGAACAGCGCGGTCGTACCGGCCGGCTCCTTCGACCACACGCCGTAGACGATCGCCATGGCGAGGACGAAGACGGCGAGCCAGATGAACATCTTGCCCTGGATCTTCACTTGCCGGCCTCCTTGCCACCCGCGAGGGCCTTGTCAGCGCCGAGGTTCTCTTCCAGCTCCAGCGCCGCGATCTCCGGGTGGTGCAGGTCGAACGCCGGGGATTCGCTGCGGATCCGCGGCAGGGTGAGGAAGTTGTGCCGCGGCGGCGGGCAGGAGGTCGCCCACTCCAGGGAGCGGCCGTAGCCCCACGGGTCGTCGACCTCGACCTTCTTGCCGTACTTGGCGGTCTTCCAGACGTTGTACATGAACGGCAGGATCGACAGGCCGAGCAGGAAGGAGCTGATCGTCGAGATCGTGTTCAGCGTGGTGAAGCCGTCGGCGGCGAGGTAGTCCGCGTAGCGGCGCGGCATGCCCTCGGCACCCAGCCAGTGCTGCACCAGGAACGTGCCGTGGAAGCCCACGAACAGCGTCCAGAAGGTGATCTTGCCCAGGCGCTCGTCCAGCATCTTGCCCGTGAACTTCGGCCACCAGAAGTGGAAGCCGGAGAACATCGCGAACACCACGGTGCCGAAGATGACGTAGTGGAAGTGCGCGACCACGAAGTACGAGTCGGAGACGTGGAAGTCCATCGGCGGCGAGGCCAGGATGACGCCGGTCAGACCACCGAAGGTGAAGGTGATCAGGAAGCCGACGGCCCAGAGCATCGGGGTCTCGAAGGACAGCGAGCCCTTCCACATGGTGCCGATCCAGTTGAAGAACTTCACACCGGTCGGGACCGCGATCAGGAAGGTCATGAAGGAGAAGAAGGGCAACAGCACGCCGCCTGTGACGTACATGTGGTGCGCCCACACCGTCACGGACAGACCGGCGATCGAGATCGTGGCCGCGATCAGACCCCAGTAGCCGAACATCGGCTTACGGGAGAAGACCGGGATGACCTCGGAGATGATGCCGAAGAACGGCAGGGCGATGATGTACACCTCGGGGTGGCCGAAGAACCAGAAGAGGTGCTGCCAGAGCAGGACGCCGCCGTTGGCCGGATTGAAGATCTGGGCCCCGAACTTGCGGTCCGCCTCCAGGGCGAACAGCGCGGCCGCCAGCACCGGGAAGGCCAGCAGGACCAGGACACCGGTCAGCAGGACGTTCCAGGTGAAGATCGGCATGCGGAACATCGTCATGCCGGGCGCGCGCATGCAGATGATCGTGGTGATGAAGTTGACCGAGCCGAGGATCGTACCGAAGCCCGAGAAGGCCAGACCCATGATCCACAGGTCCGCGCCGACGCCCGGCGAGTGGACGGCGTCCGACAGCGGGGAGTAGGCGAACCAGCCGAAGTCGGCCGCACCCTGCGGGGTGAGGAAGCCGGACACCGCGATGAGCGAGCCGAAGAGGTAGAGCCAGTAGGCGAACATGTTCAGCCGCGGGAACGCCACGTCGGGCGCGCCGATCTGAAGCGGCATGATCCAGTTCGCGAATCCGGCGAACAGCGGCGTCGCGAACATCAGCAGCATGATCGTGCCGTGCATCGTGAACGCCTGGTTGAACTGCTCGTTCGACATGATCTGCGTGCCGGGACGGGCGAGTTCGGCGCGCATCACGAGCGCCATCAGGCCGCCGATGCAGAAGAACGCGAACGACGTGACCAGGTAGAGCGTGCCGATCGTCTTGTGGTCCGTGGTGGTGAGCCACTTGATCACAGTACTGCCGGGCTGCTTCTGGCGTACGGGCGGTGCTGCCGTGGCTGTCGCGGCGGCGGCACCCTGGGGTTCGTTGAGGATGCTCACTTGTTCTTGGTCTCCGCGTTCTTCGCGTGATCCGTCTGCGCGATACCCGCCGGCTGGTAACCGGTCTGGCCCTTCGCGGCCAGCTCCTTCAGGTGCGCCTTGTACCGCTCAGGAGAGACGACCTTGACGTTGAAGAGCATCCGGGAGTGGTCCTGGCCGCAGAGCTCGGCGCACTTACCCATGAAGGTGCCCTCCTTGTTCGGGGTCACCGTGAAGCTGTTGGTGTGCCCCGGGAAGACGTCCTGCTTCATCAGGAACGGCACCACCCAGAAGGAGTGGGCGACGTCCCGCGAGGTCAGGACGAACTGCACCGTCTCGCCCTTGGGGAGCCAGAGCGTGGGACCCGGGTTGTTGTTCTGCGGGTTCCGGTCGCCCGGGGTGCCGACGTCGTAGACGCCTTCGGCGCCGGCCGGGACCTTCTTCAGGAACCGGTCGGGGATCGCGTCGAGCTCCTTGTTCTCACGGAGCGGCTTCGCCGGCGTCGCGGCGTTGCCGTCGACGTTCTCCATGTAGTTGAACGCCCAGCTCCACTGGAAGCCCACCACGTTCACGACGTGCTGCGGCTTCTCGGGGTTGGCGAGGAGCTTGTTCTCATCGCGCGCGGTGAAGTAGAAGAGCACCGACACGATGATGATCGGGACCGCGGTGTACAGCGCCTCGATGGGCATGTTGTACCGGGTCTGCGGAGGAACCTCGACCTTGCTCCGGCTGCGCCGGTGGAAGATGACGCTCCAGATGATCAGGCCCCACACCAGGATGCCGACCACGAGGGCGGCGGCCCAGGAGCCCTGCCACAGGGAGAGGATCCGCGGCGCCTCTTCCGTGACAGGAGTGGGCATTCCGAGGCGGGGAAAGTCCTTATATGTGCAACCGGAGGCGGTCGCAAGGACAGCGCCCGCGGCCAGCGCCTGCAGCAGCTTCCGCCGCACCGGGCGCCGCGACGAGCGGTCGGAGCCGTTGGGACTCACGTAGCGCCTTCCCGAGAGTCTCGCCCGTGCGGCCGGCTGCGGCCGTCTCGCTGGTCGGTCGCCGGCCCGCTGCGGGCAGGGGTTTGGATGTTTATGCGGACCAAACCCTACTGGACGCTATTTGGGGCCGCGCGGGGAGGGTGCCCAACGCGCCGGGCCACTCCCCGAAGGGGTGGAATCCAGGGCTCCGGAGGCTATCTGGAGGACCGTCAGTGCAGCTTACGAGGGGTGCGTACGAGTGACGGGCCAGGTCGCGCGCCCCTCCCCCGGAGTCCTGGACGATCTTGGGCGGGCCGGCCCGGCGCCACCCCGGTGATCTTCCGGTCACCGCACCGTCCCCCCGGCCGCCCCGGGGGGTTAGCGTGTCGCCGTGCCCTACTTCGACGCCGCGTCCGCCGCACCGCTGCACCCCGTCGCCCGCCAGGCGCTGCTGGCCTCCCTCGACGAGGGCTGGGCGGACCCCGCCCGGCTCTACCGCGAGGGCCGCCGGGCCCGGCTGCTGCTGGACGCCGCGCGCGAGGCCGCGGCCGAGGCGGTCGGCTGCCGGCCGGACGAGCTGGTGTTCACCCCATCGGGTACCCGCGCGCTGCACGACGGCATCGCGGGCGCGCTGGCCGGCCGCCGCCGGACGGGCCGCCATCTGGTGGTGTCCGCCGTCGAGCACTCGGCCGTCCTCCAGTCGGCCGCGTCCCTGGCGGCGGCCGGCGGCACGGTGACCGAGGTCGCCGTGGACCGTACGGGCCGGGTCGCGCCCGGCGCCTACGCGGCGGCCCTGCGCCCCGGCACCGCGCTCGCCGCCCTCCAGTCCGCCAACCACGAGGTGGGCACCGTGCAGCCGGTCGCCGAGGTCGCGGAGGAGTGCCGGGCGGCGGGCGTGCCGCTGCTCGTCGACGCCGCGCAGTCGCTGGGCTGGGGCCCGGTCGAGGGCGGCTGGTCGCTGCTGGCCGCGAGCGCCCACAAGTGGGGCGGCCCGGCGGGGGTGGGGCTGCTGGCGGTGCGCAAGGGCGTGCGCTTCGCGCCTCAGGGGCCCGCGGACGAACGGGAGTCGGGGCGCGCCCCCGGCTTCCCCGACCTGCCCGGGATCGTCGCGGCCGCCGCGTCGCTGCGGGCGGTACGGGCGGAGGCGGCGGCCGAGGCGGCGCGGCTGCGGGAGCTCGTGGAGCGGGTACGGACCCGGGTGCCGGAGCTCGTGCCGGACGTGGAGGTGGTCGGCGACCCCGTGCGGCGGCTGCCGCACCTGGTCACCTTCTCCTGCCTCTACGTGGACGGCGAGGCGCTGCTGCACGCCCTGGACCGGGCCGGCTTCTCCGTCTCCTCCGGCTCGTCGTGCACCTCCAGCACGCTGGAGCCCAGCCATGTGCTGCGGGCGATGGGCGTGCTGTCGGAGGGGAACGTCCGCGTCTCGCTGCCGGCCGGGACGCCGGAGGCGGACGTGGAGGCTTTTCTGGACGTGCTGCCCGGGGCGGTGGCCTCGGTGCGCAAGCGGCTGGGCGTCCCCCGGGAGACGGCCGCGCCGGCCGCACCGGCCACCGCCGCCGCGGAGGGCGGGGCGGAGCTGGTCGTCGACGCGCTGGGCAAGCGGTGCCCGATCCCCGTCATCGAGCTGGCCAAGGTGATCGGCGACGTGCCGGTGGGCGGGCTGGTGACGGTGCTGTCCGACGACGAGGCGGCGCGGCTGGACGTCCCGGCGTGGTGCGGGATGCGGGACCAGGAGTACGTGGGCGAGCGCCCGGTGGAGGGCGGGGTCGCGTACACGGTGCGGCGCCTCCGGTAGGCGGCGGCCGGGCGCGTACGGGCGGTCCGGCGCCGGACGGCCCGGTACGCGCCCGGCTCCGGGAGGAGGCGACGCCGCACCGGGCCGGGCCCGGGCGCACGCACGCCCCCGGACGTCGGGGACGTCCGGGGGCGTGCGTGGAGCGAAGGCGCGTCAGGCCAGGCGGGCCTGGATCTCGGCCGCGGCCTCGTCGCCGTAGGCCTTGGCGAAGCGCTCCATGAAGTGCCCGCGCCGCAGCTCGTACTCCTGGGTGCCGAGCGTCTCGATGACGAGCGTGGCGAGCATGCAGCCCAGCTGGGCGGAGCGCTCCAGCGGGAGCTCCCACGTCAGGCCCGCGAGGAAGCCGGCGCGGAACGCGTCGCCGACGCCGGTCGGGTCGACCTTGGCCTCCTCCTGGGCGCAGCCGACCTCGATCGTCGGCTGACCGGCCCGCTCGATGCGCACGCCGCGGGCGCCCAGCGTGGTGACGCGGGTGCCGACCTTGGCCAGGATCTCCTCCGCCGACCAGCCGGTCTTGGACTCGATGAGGGCCTTCTCGTACTCATTGGTGAAGAGGTACGTGGCGCCGTCGACGAGGACGCGGATGTCGTCGCCCTCCATGCGGGCGAGCTGCTGGGAGGGGTCGGCGGCGAACGGGATGCCCCGCGAGCGGCACTCCTCCGTGTGGCGGATCATCGCCTCGGGGTCGTCCGCGCCGATCAGGACCAGGTCGAGGCCGCCCACCCGGTCGGCGACCGGCTGGAGCTCGATCTGGCGGGCCTCGCTCATCGCCCCGGTGTAGAAGGACGCGATCTGGTTGTGGTCGGTGTCCGTGGTGCAGACGAAGCGCGCGGTGTGCAGCACCTCGGAGATGCGGACGGAGGCGGTGTCGACGCCGTGCCGGTCCAGCCAGGCGCGGTACTCGGCGAAGTCCTGGCCCGCGGCGCCGACCAGGACCGGGCGGAGGCCGAGGACGCCCATGCCGAAGCAGATGTTGGGGGCGACGCCACCGCGGCGCACGTCCAGTTCGTCGACGAGGAAGGAGAGCGAGACGGTGTGCAGCTGGTCCGCCACGAGCTGATCGGCGAAACGGCCGGGGAAGGTCATCAGGTGGTCGGTGGCGATGGAGCCGGTGACAGCGATACGCACGGCGGGTCTGCTCCTGCGGGGCGAGGTGACATGACGGAAACAGGAAGAGCCACACCACGCTACCGGGTCCGGAAGTCGTACTCGGGTTCGGATCCAGCCATCCAACGGACAAAATTACCTAATAGTAGCCCTTTCTCCGTGTGCCGCGTGATGCGTACGGTGCGGGTATGCCGAACCCTGTGAAGGACGTCACGTTCACCGAATCCGAGCCCGAGTCCCTGGAGGAACTGCGCCGTCTCTGCGCCCGGATGGCTCCGCACTGGGCCGGCTCCGGCCCGGTCCCGGCCGTCCCCGCGCCCGTACCGCCTTCGCGCATCCACGGGGTGTCGGTGCCCCCGGCCTCGGCGCGGCTGCTCGACGGAATGTCGGAGTACGGCGACTGAGGACTGGTGGAACCGCTCGCTCCTGCGCTCCGTCCAAGCGACGTCCCTCTCCCGGGGGACACCGCAGTACACACATTGAGCGGAGCGAAGGAGCGATGTGGTGAGCACCGAGGGCGGGACTCCGGAGAGCACCCCCGATCGCACGCCGGGGCGCGAGGAACGGCGCAGGCACCCGCGGCTGGCGGTCGCGTCGGTGGCGGCGGCGGTCCTGCTGGCCGGTGGCGGCGGCGCCTACTGGGCGTCCACGGCGGCCGACGGCAAGGGCGGCAAGGACGCCTCCGGCGCGCCGGGCCGGGAGGGCTCTCCCCCACCGCTCGCGCTGGACGGCTACCACCGGGGCGGTCCGGCGCAGGGCATCGCCGTCGGGGAGCCCGATCCGCACGGGGTGCGCTACCGCACCGGGGGGAAGCTGCCGTCCGGGCCCCGGTCCGCGGCGGTCCGCCTCCCGGCGGATTCCGTCACGCGGGAAGCCGTGGCCGCGCTGGCGAAGGCGCTGTCGGTGCCGGGCGCGCCCCGGCTGGAGCAGGGCGTCTGGCGGGTGGGCGGCGGCCCGGGCGCGTCGGAGCCGACGCTCCAGGTGAGCGGTAAGGGGCCGGGCAACTGGTCGTTCGCCAAATACGGGACGCCGGGCGGCCCCGGGTGCGCGCAGCCGGACGGCGGAGCGGACAAGGGCCGGGACAAGGGGCTGAGCGAGGGTCTCGGCCCCGACCCCGCGGCGGCGTCCGTCAGCTGCCCGCAGTTCCGGGGCGGCCAGGGCGCCGAGGGGAACGGGGGCGCGCCGGACGGCCCGGGCGGGGAGGTCGGCCCGGTCCCGGAGGAGAAGGCGAAGAGCGTGGCCGCGCCCGTGCTCAAGGCGCTCGGCCAGCAGAACGCGAAGGTCAAGGCGGACGAGCTGCACGGCGCGGTACGGGCCGTGGTGGCCGACCCCGTGGTCGACGGCGCGGCGACCTACGGCTGGCAGACCCGGCTGGAGGTGGGGGCCGACGGGCAACTGGTCGGCGGCGGCGGACAGTTGCAGACGCCTCCCAAGGGCGCCGAGTACCCGCTGATCAGCGCGGACGAGGCCCTGGCGCAGCTGAACAAGGGCACGTCCGGCACCTCGGCCGGCGTCTCCGTCGGGGGCTGCGCCACGGCGGTCCCGCACGGCGGGGACGGCCAGGCGCCCTGCCCCGGCAAGGAGCGCCCGGCGGCCGAGCCGTCGGTGGTGACCGGGGCGTCCTACGCGCTGGCCTCGCACTATGTGCGGGGGCGGCAGGCGCTGGTGCCGTCGTGGGTCTTCCAGGTGCGGGTCCACAAGGCGCTGGACCGGGCCGACAAGTCGGACGAGGGGGTGACGGTCCCGGTCGTACAGCCGGCGGTGGACCCGAAGTTCCTGGTGCGGCCGGACGGGCCGTCGGGCAGTCCGTCGGAGCCGCCGGCGACCGGCACCCCGAAGTCGACGCCGGCGCAGGTGACGTCGTACAGCCTCGACGGCAAGGACGGCCGGCGGCTGGTGCTGCGCTTCTGGGGCGGGGCGTGCAGCGACTACGCGGCCTCGGCCGAGCAGTCCGGGGCGGCGGTGACGGTCAAGGTCGTCGGCACCGAGAAGCGGCCCGGCGCGCAGTGCGTGCTGATGGCGAAGGACCTCAGCGAGACGGTGACGCTGGACGAGCCGCTGGGCGACCGGAAGGTCGTCGACGCGACGACCGGTGAGCCCGTGCCGGAGAAGCAGCAGAAGTAGCCGCCGGGAGCGCACCGGGAGCGGAAACGGCGAAGGCCGCGACCTCGGGGTCGCGGCCTTCGCCGTCGGTGTCGCGCGACGTCCTAGTTGAAGGAGTCGCCGCAGGCGCAGGAACCCGTCGCGTTCGGGTTGTCGATCGTGAAGCCCTGCTTCTCGATGGTGTCGACGAAGTCGATGGAGGCGCCGCCCAGGTACGGGGCGCTCATGCGGTCGGTGACGACCTTGACGCCGTCGAAGTCCTTGACGACGTCGCCGTCGAGCGAGCGCTCGTCGAAGAAGAGCTGGTAGCGCAGGCCGGAGCAGCCGCCGGGCTGGACGGCGACGCGCAGGGCCAGGTCCTCGCGGCCCTCCTGCTCCAGCAGGGCCTTGACCTTGGCGGCGGCGGCGTCGGACAGGAGGATGCCGTCGCTCACAGTGGTCTTCTCGTCCTGAACGGACATCTGCTTCACTCCCGGGTTTGTGCGGACTGCTTGCCCTCGGCTGCAACCGCCGGTCTCCCGGATTCATTCCGGGCCTGGCGTAGTACTTCCGCCTTTCATGCTCGCACACCGCTCGGCCGAACGGGAATGTGTCACATCGACGCTATGGCCATCGTCAAAGTGACGTGAAGCAGTTATGATAGATAACGTCAACTTGACGACAAGGCCCTTTCCGGCCGTCCGCAGAAACAGAAAGGGTGCGTGACGTGACCACCGCCCAGACCTTGGATTTCCAGGCTCCTACCCCTTCGCCCCTGGCCCTCCTGCTGCTCGGCCGCGAGTCCGACCCCAGGAGCGAGCGCGGCGTGGAGTGCCCCGGTGACCTGCCGGCGCCCTCCGACCCGGACCTGGTGGAGCGCGCCCGCGCGGCCAAGGCGAAGCTCGGCGACAAGGTCTTCGTGCTCGGCCACCATTACCAGCGCGACGAGGTCATCGAGTTCGCGGACGTCACCGGGGACTCCTTCAAGCTCGCCCGTGACGCGGCCGCCCGGCCCGACGCCGAGTACATCGTCTTCTGCGGCGTCCACTTCATGGCCGAGTCCGCGGACATCCTGACCACCGCCGACCAGCAGGTCGTCCTGCCCGACCTGGCCGCGGGCTGCTCGATGGCCGACATGGCCACCGCCGAGCAGGTCGCCGAGTGCTGGGACGTGCTGACCGAGGCGGGCGTCGCCGACGTGACCGTCCCGGTCTCGTACATGAACTCCTCGGCCGACATCAAGGCGTTCACCGGCAAGCACGGCGGCACGATCTGCACCTCCTCCAACGCCGAGCGCGCGCTGAACTGGGCGTTCGAGCAGGGCGAGAAGGTCCTCTTCCTGCCCGACCAGCACCTGGGCCGCAACACGGCCGTGCGCGACATGGGGATGTCCCTGGACGACTGCGTCCTGTACAACCCGCACAAGCCCAACGGCGGCCTGACCGCCGAGGAGCTGCGCGGCGCGAAGATGATCCTGTGGCGCGGCCACTGCTCGGTGCACGGCCGCTTCTCGCTGGAGTCGGTGCGCGACGTCCGCGAGCGCATCCCGGGCGTCAACGTCCTGGTGCACCCCGAGTGCCGGCACGAGGTCGTCGCGGCGGCGGACTACGTCGGCTCGACGGAGTACATCATCAAGACCCTGGAGGCCGCCCCGGCCGGCTCCAAGTGGGCCATCGGCACGGAGCTGAACCTCGTCCGCCGCCTGGCGAATCGATTCGCCGCTGAGGGCAAGGAGATCGTCTTCCTCGACAAGACGGTCTGCTTCTGCTCGACGATGAACCGGATCGACCTGCCGCACCTGGTGTGGGCGCTGGAGTCCCTGGCGGAGGGCAAGGTCGTCAACCGCATCGAGGTCGACCCGGAGGTGGCGAGCTTCTCGAAGCTGGCCCTGGAGCGGATGCTGGCACTGCCGTAGGCGGTGACCGGGGCCCCGCCCCGGGACCCTGCGCCCTTGAGCGCCGGGCGGGCTGTTCCGGTCCGTCCGGCGCTCATGCGCGTCCGGGGGCGGGGAGAGGTCACTCCGCCCGCGGCCGCACCAGCCCCGATTCGTAGGCGATCACGACCAGCTGGGCCCGGTCCCGGGCCCCGAGCTTGGCCATCGCCCGGTTGACGTGGGTCTTGACGGTCAGCGGGCTGACCGTCAGCCGCTCGCCGATCTCGTCGTTCGACAACCCGCCCGCCACCTGCACCAGCACCTCCCGCTCCCGCCCCGTCAGCGCCGCGAGCCGCCCCGCGCCCCGCTCCGCCCCGTCGGGCCCCGGCCCCGGGTCGCCCTGCGCGAGGAAGCGGGCGATCAGCCCCTTCGTGGCCGCGGGCGACAGCAGCGACTCGCCCGCCCGCGTCACCCGTATCGCGTTGAGCAGCTCGTCCGGCTCCGCGCCCTTGCCGAGGAAGCCCGAGGCGCCCGCGCGGAGCGACTCCACCACGTACTCGTCGACCTCGAAGGTCGTCAGCATCACCACCCGCACCTGGGCGAGCGCGGGGTCGGCGCAGATGGCGCGGGTCGCGGCGAGACCGTCCGTGCCGGGCATGCGGATGTCCATCAGGACGACGTCCGGGGTGAGCCGGCGGGTGAGCTCGACGGCCTGCGCGCCGTCCGCGGCCTCGCCCACCACGGTCATGTCCGGCTCGGAGTCCACCAGCACCCGGAAGGCGCTGCGCAGCAGCGCCTGGTCGTCGACGAGGAGGACCCGGACGGGGTTCACGGGCGTACTGACGGGTTCGGTCATGGGGTCAGCGTAGGCTCCGGCCGCCCCGGCAGCGGCAGCGTCACCCGGACCCGGAAACCCTGGGTGCCGTCGGCGCGGGGGCCCGCCTCGCAGCTGCCGCCGAGGGCGGTGGCCCGCTCGCGCATGCCGATCAGACCGTGGCCGCCCCGCTCCTCCCCCGCACCGGGCGGCGGTCCGGCGCCGTCGTCCAGCACGGTCAGGAGCAGCCGGTCGGCGCTGCGCAGCAGGGCGACCTCCGCGCGGGCGCCGGGCCCGGCGTGCTTGTGGACGTTGGTGAGCGCCTCCTGGAGGAGCCGGTAGGCGGTGAGGTCCACGGCTCCGGGCAGCCGGCCGACCACGGCGGCCGCCTCACCGGGGTCCGTGCCGCTGCCGGGGCCGCCGGGCAGCGTGGAGGCCATGGTGAGCGTGACGTCCAGGCCGACGCGGGCGAACCCGTCGACGAGGTGCCCGAGGACGCCGAGGCCCGGCGCGGGCTCGGTGGGCGCCTCCGGGTCGCCGTACTGGCGCAGCAGGCCGACGGTCGCGCGCAGCTCCGCGAGCGCCGAGCGGCTGGCCTCGCGGACGTGCGCGAGGGCCTCCTTGGCCTGGTCGGGGCGGCTGTCCATGATGTGCGAGGCGACGCCGGCCTGGACGTTGACCAGGGCGATGTGGTGGGCCACGACGTCGTGCAGCTCCCGGGCGATGCGCAGCCGCTCCTCGGCGACCCGGCGGCGGGCCTCCTCCTCGCGGGTGCGCTCGGCGCGCACGGCCCGCTCCTCGATCGCGGCGACGTAGGCGCGGCGGCTGCGGACGGCGTCACCGGCGGCGCCCGCCATGCCGGTCCAGGCCAGCAGGGCGAGGTTCTCCTGGGAGTACCAGGGCGGCGCCCCGAAGGCCATGCCCCCGGCGGTGAGGACGCCGACGGTGACCGCCGCGATCCGCCAGGCCATGGGCCGCTCGGTGCGGGAGGCGACGGTGTAGAGGGCCACGACGACGGACATCGCGATCTGGGTGTGCGGGGCGGTGTCCCGGGTGTGGACGATCTCGAAGAGGGTCGCCGCCGACGTGGCGCACAGGACCGCCCGCGGGGCCCGGCGGCGGAGCACCAGGCAGGCGCAGGCGAGGAGCGCGAGCAGGACGAAGCCGGAGCCGGGCGGGTGCCGGTCGGTGAACCGGCTGACCGTGGCGCCGATCAGGACGGTGACGAAGGTGGCGGCGGCGAGGAAGGCGTCGGCCGCGAGGGGGTGCGCGCGCAGCCAGCGGTGCGGGCGGGCGAGGCCGGTGACGGTGAGGGAGGTCATCGGGGTCCTCGGGGGCGGGGCGGACAAGGCGCGGCCGGGCTCGCCACGGCCCGCCGCGCCCCCGCCCCTCGGGAGGGGCGGGGGCGCGGCGGGGTGCTGGGGTGCCGTGGCGGACCGGCCGGGGAGGGCCGGAGGATCCGTAAGGGCCGTACGGGGCCGTGCGCGGCCGTACGAGGGGCGGGCGACGCGCACGGACCCGGCTGCCGGGACAGGCGGCCCGGGTCAGCCGGGGATGAGCCCGTCGTCGCTCAGCATCGCCCTGACCTCGTCGAGGGAGGCGTCGGGCGCGGGCAGGATCAGCTCGGAGGGCTCCAGGGCGTCGTCCGGCAGGGGGGCGCCCAGCCGGCGCACGGCGTCGAGCAGATCACCGAGGGTGCGGCGGAAGCCTTCCTGGTCACCGCTCTCCATCTCCTCCAGCAGCTCGTCGTCCAGCTTGTTGAGCTCGGTGAAGTGGCTGTCGGCCAGCTTCCACTGGCCCTCCCCCATGATCCGCACGATCATGACGGTCTCCCTCGGTCCGGTGCCTGTCGGCGCGCTGCTCGCTGCGTGAGTACTGCGTCTGGGGACTGCTCACTGCCTGCCGGATCCCGCTCCGGCCCGTGCGTGGCCGCGGGTCCGTCACCGCGGCCCCCGCACGGTGCCGTCACCGCGGGCCGGTCACTGCTTGTCGAAGCGGGGGTGCTCCTGCGGCTGCGCCTGGCCGGTCTGGCCGGCCTGGCCGCCCTCGATGGCCTGCTTGGTGCCGCTGGTGCCGCCCGCGAGCTCGGCCTTCATCCGCTGGAGCTCCAGCTCCACGTCGGAGCCGCCGGAGAGGCGCTCCAGCTCGGCGGTGATGTCGTCCTTCGCCGTGCCGGTCGGGTCGTCGAGCGCGCCCGAGGCGAGCAGCTCGTCGATGGCGCCGGCGCGCGCCTGCATCTGCTGGGTCTTGTCCTCGGCCCGCTGGATGGCCATGCCGACGTCGCCCATCTCCTCGGAGATGCCGGAGAAGGCCTCGCCGATGCGGGTCTGGGCCTGGGCGGCGGTGTAGGTGGCCTTGATCGTCTCCTTCTTGGTGCGGAAGGCGTCGACCTTGGCCTGGAGGCGCTGCGCGGCGAGGGTGAGCTTCTCCTCCTCGCCCTGGAGGGTGGTGTGCTGCGTCTCCAGGTCGCTGACCTGCTGCTGGAGGGCGGCGCGGCGGGAGAGCGCCTCACGCGCCAGGTCCTCGCGGCCGAGGGCGAGCGCCTTGCGGCCCTGGTCCTCCAGCTTGCTGGACTGGCCCTGGAGCTGGTTGAGCTGGAGCTCCAGGCGCTTGCGGGACGTCGCCACGTCGGCGACGCCACGACGTACCTTCTGGAGCAGTTCGAGCTGCTTCTGGTACGAGTAGTCGAGGGTCTCGCGCGGGTCCTCGGCCCGGTCCAGGGCCTTGTTGGCCTTCGCGCGGAAAATCATTCCCATACGCTTCATGACACCGCTCATGGGCCTCGGGCGCCCCCTTCTGACGGACTACGAGCTCCAGCACATCTTGCAGACCCCACAGTAAAGGGCCCGCTTCCATTACCGCACTGTTCGGGCTCCGATGCGCTCCTCCTCCAGGACGATCAGGAGGTCGCCGCCCTCCGGCGCAAGGAGTAGGAGGACCTCAGGGGGGCGGGTGCGCGGCGCCCCTTCCCGTAGGGGGAACGCGCCGCCGTTGCCGGATCGTTCCCTTGCCGCCGGTGTCCACCTGCCGTCACCCCGTACCCTTGGGTGTTGTGTTCCGAAGCCGTTCCACCTCCAAGGATGAGCAGGCCGCAGCCACCCAGGTGACCGCGGACCAGCCGAAGCAGCGCGACCCGCAGGCACCCAAGGGCCGCCCCACCCCCAAGCGCAGCGAGGCCAGCTCGCAGCGCCGCAGCCTGGCCGCCACGCCGGCCAACCGCAAGGAGGCCACGAAGCGCGCGCGGGAGGCCCGCCGCGCGGACCTGGCCAAGCAGCGCGAGGCCCTGGCCAATGGCGACGAGCGCTTCCTGCCCGCCCGTGACCGGGGCCCGCTCCGCCGCTTCGCGCGCGACTTCGTGGACGCGCGGTACTCGGTGGCGGAGTTCTTCCTCCCGCTCGCCGTCCTCATCCTCGTCCTGAGCATGATCAACCGCGGCGGTTTCCAGTCGTACGTGCTCCTGGTGTGGATGCTCGTGATCGTCCTGATCGTGATCAACTCCGTGATCACGGCCGTCACGCTGAAGCGCGCCCTGAAGAAGCGCTTCCCGGACGAGAACCTCCGCGGCGTGGTGCCGTACGCCCTGATGCGCACGCTCCAGATGCGCCGGCTGCGGCTGCCCAAGCCGAAGGTCAAGCGCGGGGAGAAGCCCTGACCGGTGCCGCCCTCGCGTCCGCCTTCGGCGGTGGCGCGGAGGGCTGGCTCCGGGGCCTGGGCGGCTTACGGAACGCGGTCCGGCAGGAGCTGGTCGCACGCCAGCTCGACGAACAGATAGCCGCCCGCTTCCCGGTGGGCCGCCGGCTGCGGGTCCTCGACGTCGGCCCCGGCCAGGGCACCCAGGCCCTGCGGCTGGCCCGGGCGGGCCATGAGGTGACGGGCCTGGAGTCCGACCCCCGGATGGTGGCCGCCCTGCGCGAGGCGCTGGCGGCGGAGCCCGAGGGCATCCAGGAGCGGGTGCGGGTGGTCGGGGGCGACGGCCGGGACGCGGGCGCGCACTTCCTCCCCGGCTCCTTCGACGTCGTCCTGTGCCACGGCGTGCTGATGTACGTGACGGAGCCGGACCCGATGCTCGCCGGGCTGGCCCGGGTGCTCGCGCCCGGCGGCCTCCTCTCCCTGCTCGTCCGGAACGCCGACGCCCTGGCCATGCGGCCGGGGCTGGCCGGGGACTGGGGCACGGCCCTCGCGGCCTTCGACTCGCCCGCCTACGTCAACCGCCTCGGCCTGGAGGTCCGCGCGGACCGCCGGGAGACGCTGACGGCGACGCTCGCGGGCATCGGCGCCCCGCTGCACGCCTGGTACGGCGTGCGGGTCTTCACGGACCAGGCGGCCGACGGCCGGGAGCCCCCGGCGGGCGAGGCCCTGGAGCACCTGCTCGCCGCCGAGTACCGGGCGGGCCGCACCGACCCCTACCGCGCGGTCGCGGCGCTGCTGCACCTGTGCGGCGTGCGGGGCTGAACCGCCGCGCCGGGGCGGGGGCCGCGCCCCCGCCCGTACGGCGGCACCCGGCGCCTCCGGCCAGGACAGCGGACCGGGCGGACGTGATACTCCGAACATGGACGTCTCACCCGCCCGGACCCTCCCACGCCGGCTCCTGACCCCCGTGGCCACCGCCGTCTGCGCGGCGGCGGTGCTGGGCGGATGCTCCGGCTTCCCCGGCTCGTCCCCCTCCTCCGGCGAGCGGGCGACGTCCGCCTCACCGGCCCCCGCCGCCAGCGCCCCGCCCTCGGGGCGCGGCCCGGCCGGGGACCTCCAGTCCGCGTACCAGCGGGTCGTCAAGGACGTCCTGCCGTCCGTCGTCCAGATCACCGCCGGGGACAGCCTGGGCTCCGGGGTCGTCTACGACGCCAAGGGCCACGTCGTCACCAACGCGCACGTCGTCGGGGGCGCCAAGACCTTCAAGGTCACCCTGGCCACGGGCGGCGGCACGGTCGGCGCCCGGCTGGTCGCCAGCTACCCCGAGCAGGACCTCGCGGTCGTCGTGCTCGACCAGGTCCCGCAGAACCTCAAGCCCGCCACCCTCGGCGACTCCGCCAAGGTGGAGGTCGGGCAGATCGTGCTGGCCATGGGCAATCCGCTCGGCCTGTCCAGCAGCGTCACGCAGGGCATCGTCTCGGCCGTCGGCCGCACGGTCAGCGAGGGCCGGGCGGGTGGCGGTACGGGCGCGACCATCGGCAACATGGTGCAGACGTCGGCGGCCATCAACCCCGGCAACAGCGGCGGGGCGCTGGTCGACCTGTCCGGCCGGGTCATCGGCATCCCGACGCTGGCCGCCGTCGACCCCGAGCTCGGCCAGGGCGCCGCGCCCGGCATCGGCTTCGCGATCCCGGCCGCCACGGTCCGCAGGCTCTCCGACCAGATCATCAAGAGCGGCAAGGTCACCGACTCCGGACGGGCGGCGATCGGCATCACCGGGCGGACGATCGTCGGCTCCGACTTCGCCCCGGCCGGCGTCGCGATCGTCGCCGTGGGACGCGGCGGGGCGGCCGAGAAGGCCGGGCTCCGGCCCGGCGACATCCTCATCCGGCTGAACGGCACGGACCTCACGACCATGCAGTCGCTCACCGAGGCCCTGGCGTCCCTCAAGCCCGGCGACCGGGCCGAGGTGGCCTACGACCGGGAGGGCACGGTGCGGACGGTGACGATCACGCTGGGCACGCTGTGAGGCGGGGTCGCTCGCGCGGGCTGCCCCTGTCCACCGGCCGTGTGACGGCCACGGTGCGCGGCGGGGCGCTCGCGCGCGGGCTCCCCTGGGCAGGGCCTCCGCCGGGGCGGGCCCCACGTGTGCCGGGCGGCCGCGCAGCCGGACAGCCACGTCACCGGACGGCCCCGGACCGCCGCCCTCTGTGAGGCGCGGCGGGCCCACCGGGCCGGGCGCCCCTCGCAGCCGGACGCCCTGCGGACCGCGGCCCCGCGAGGCCGAAGCCGATCCGGGCGGGCCACCCGGTGGGGCCGCCGACCCCACGAAGTGCCACCCGGCCGGGAGCCTTCGGGCCCGGCACCGCAAGGCCGCCGCGAAGCACCGCGCCGCGGCGGAGCCGGAAGCCCCGGCGCGGGCGGAGCGCCCGCCACCGGCTCCGGCCGGCAGGCCGCGTGAGGACGCGGCCTGCCCCCGTCCTCACGCCTCGGCGGCGGCGCGCAGGCTCATCACATAGATCTCGGTGTCGTCCTCGAAGAGGGTCACCCGCTCCGCGCCACCGTCCAGCAGCTCCTTCCAGACCTCACCGATCCAGGACTCCGCGTCCCCCTGCGTGGTGAACTCCTCCGGCTCCACCGCGGGCGACGTCTCCGTCCCGTCGGCCTTCTCGAACCGCCATGCCCACACCATGTCCGCCTCCTGACGTCCGGTCACGTGCCGTGCAGCGCAGCCTAACGGTCCGGGGCGGACGAGAAAGGGTGATCCCGACGCGCCCGCGCCCCGCGGACGCGAGACGATCAGGGCGTGGAAATCACTCTCCTCGGCACCGGAGCCCCCGAAGGGCTGCCGCGCCCCGACTGCCCCTGCGCGTCCTGCGCCACCGCCGCCGGTGACGAGGCGCGGGCCGCGACCGCGCTGCTCGTCGACGGCGCGGTGCTCCTCGACCTCACCCCGGGGCCCGCGTTCGCGGCCGCCCGCGCCGGGCGGTCGATCGCCGGTGTGCGCCAGGTGCTGCTCTCGCACCCGCACGACGGGCCCGCCGTCGAGTTCCCGGCCGGGCTGCCGGCGCCGGTGCGGGTGCCCGACGGGCGCGAGCTGTCGGTGATCAGCGGGCACCGGGTGCGGGCGGTGGCCCTGGACGCGCCGGGCACCGGCTACGAGGTGACGGGGCCCGACGGGGAACGGCTGCTGTACCTGCCGCCGGGCACGGCACCGGCCGGGCTGGCCGGGCCGGGCTCCGGCCCGTACGACATGGTCCTGCTCGACGTGCTGGGCCGCCCGGACTCGCTGGCCCGGCTGCGCGGCGCGGGCGCGGTCACCGCGACGACCGACGTGCTCGGCGTGCACGTCGACCACGACGTGCCGCCCGGCCCGGAGCTGCACCGGCGGCTGGCGGCGGCCGGGGCGCGGGCCGTGCCGGACGGCACGACGCTGGTCGTCGGGGACTACCACGCGGTGCCGGACCTGCCACGGCGCACGCTGGTGCTGGGCGGCGCCCGCTCGGGCAAGTCCGTGGAGGCCGAGCGGCGGCTGGAGTCCTTCCCCGACGTGCTGTACGTCGCGACCGGCGGCACCCGCGAGGGGGACGCGGACTGGGCCGCGCGGGTCGCCCTGCACCGCGACCGGCGGCCGGGCTCCTGGCGCACGGCCGAGACCTGCGACCTGGTCCCCCTGCTCACGGCGGACGGCCCGCCGCTGCTGATCGACTGCCTCGCGCTGTGGCTGACGGACGCGATGGACTCCGTCGGGGCGTGGGAGGACGCCAGGTGGGACGACGGCGGCAAGGAGGCGCTCGCCGCGCGGGTGGCGGAGCTGGTGGCGGCGGTCCGCGCCACCCGCCGCACGCTCGTCGCGGTCAGCAACGAGGTCGGCTCGGGCGTCGTCCCGGCCACGGCCTCGGGCCGCCGCTTCCGGGACGAGCTCGGCCGGCTGAACGTGATGCTGGGCGCGCAGTGCGAGCAGGTGGTCCTGGTGGTGGCGGGCCAGGCGCTGCCCCTCCGCTGACCGCGGGGCCCCGCCGGCGGACGCCGGACCCGGCCGCCGCCCCGGTCCGGCGACATCGTGTGCCGTCACCGTCTACGGGTAGTGTTCGACGGATGAGCGGTCTGAATCTTGATGACTTCGCGACACTGATCGAGCGCCCCGACCCCGGCACCCGGCGGGACGCCGAAGCGCGGCGGGAGCGGCTCGTGCCCCGCCCCGGCGCCCTGGGCCGGCTGGACGAGCTGGGCGAGTGGCTGGCGGCCGCTCAGGGGGCGGTGCCGGTCAAGCCCGTGGAGCGGGTCACCGCCCTGCTGTTCGCGGGCGACCACGGTGTCGCGCGGCTCGGCGTGTCGGGCGGGCCCGAGGCCGGTGCCGTGGCGCTCGTACGGGCCGCGCTCGACGGGGAGAGCGCCGGCGCGGTGCTGGCCCGGCGGGCCGGGGCGCGGCTGCGCGTCGTCGACATGTCCGTGGACTGCGACGCGGCCGAGCTGCCCGAGGAGGTCACCCGGTACCGGGTGCGCCGCGGCTCGGGCCGGATCGACGTCGAGGACGCCCTGACCGCCGAGGAGGCGGAGGCCGCGTTCCGCGCGGGCATGGCGATCGCCGACGAGGAGGCGGACGCCGGTACGGACCTCGTCGTCCTCGGCGACCTCAGCGTGGGCGGCACCACCGTCGCCGGCACCCTGATCGGCGCGCTGTGCGGCACCGACGCCTCCGTGGTCACCGGCCGCGGCGGCGCGGGCATCGACGACCTGGCGTGGATGCGCAAGTGCGCGGCGATCCGGGACGCCCTGCGCCGCGCCCGGCCGGTCCTCGGCGACCAGCTCCAGCTGCTGGCGGCGACCGGCGGCGCGGACTTCGCGGCGACGACGGGCTTCCTGCTCCAGAGCGCGGTGCGCCGCACCCCCGTGGTGCTCGACGGGGTGGTCTCCGCGGCCTGCGCCCTGGTGGGTCAGCGGGTGGCGTTCCGGGCGCCCGACTGGTGGCTGGCCGGCCAGGCCAGCGGCGACCCGGCGCAGGCGAAGGCGCTGGACCGGATGGCGCTCAACCCTTTGCTCGATCATGGCGTCACAGTGGGCGAGGGGACAGGGGCGCTGCTCGCTCTGCCGTTGGTGCAGGCGGCCGCGGCCCTGGCGGCGGAACTCCCCGAGCGCGCCTGACATCCCACGTCGAGCAGCCGGGCCCCGTCGCAGACAGTGCCCCATATGCTCACTTTTCATGGGAGAAGTCCGCTTGACTCCGGATGAAGGCGCGCGGGGCGGCCCCCGGCCGCAGCGCGCCGCAGCTTTCGCCGTGTGGTACCTCCGCGTCGTCACGTTCGTCAATCTGCTGAGCGCGGTCTGGGTGTCGTTCGGCGCGGACATCCGGCGGCACAACGCGGACGAGTTCTTCACCCCCTACCTGCTGACGGCCGGCTTCGCGTCGGCGCTGTGGTCGCTGGTCATGGCGGTCACCCTGCGCCGGCGCAAGCGCGCCTCGTGGATCCTCAACCTGGTGCTGTCCGGGCTGCTCCTGCTGGTCATGGCGTTCGCCATGTTCTTCCGGGAGTTCAACCGGCACGCGCTGAACTGGTTCTCGCTGGTCGCGACGGCCCTCTTCGTACTGGCGCTGCTGGTGGGCCGCCGGGAGTTCTACGCCAAGGGCGACCGCTCCAACCCGCGGCTCGCCGCGCTGGTCGCGGCCGTCGGCCTGCTGCTGACCTCGCTGACCGCCGCCCTGCTGGTGACCGTCGCCAACGAGGCCCACGACGCGTACCGCTCGACGTTCCTGGACCGCTGGAGCTACGGCTTCATGCGCCTGGTGTCGCTGGCCGCCGACGACGGCCGCTACCCCGGCATCGCCACACCCGGCTGGGTCGACGTCTTCATCAACGTGATGAGCATGTTCCTGCTGCTCGTCGTGGTCTACGCGGCCTTCCGCGCCCGGCGCGCCACCGACCCGCTCACCGCGGAGGACGAGGAGCGGCTGCGGGCCCTGCTGGACCGGCACGGCGACCGCGACTCGCTGGGCTACTTCGCGCTGCGGCGCGAGAAGAGCGTCATCTGGTCCCCGTCCGGCAAGGCCGCCGTCACCTACCGCGTCGTCGGCGGGGTCTCGCTGGCCTCCGGCGACCCGATCGGCGACCCCGAGGCCTGGCCCGGCGCCATCGAGCCCTGGCTGGCCGAGGCCCGTGAGCACGGCTGGATCCCGGCCGTGATGGGCGCGGGCGAGGAGGCCGGCACCATCTACGCCCGGCACGGCCTGGACGCCCTGGAGATCGGCGACGAGGCCATCGTGGACACCGCCGAGTTCACCCTGGAGGGCCGCGCGATGCGCACCGTCCGCCAGGCGTTCAACAGGGTGAAGCGGGCCGGCTACACCGTGCGGATCCGGCGCCACGAGGACATCCCCGAGGAGGAGATGGCCGAGCTGCTGCGCCGCGCGGACGACTGGCGCGACGGCGCGACCGAGCGCGGCTTCTCCATGGCGCTCGGCCGGCTCGGCGACCCGGGCGACGGGCGCTGCGTGATGCTGGAGTGCCACGACGGCAAGGGCGAGCTGCGGGCCCTGCTGAGCTTCGTGCCGTGGGGCCCCAAGGGCCTGTCGCTGGACCTGATGCGGCGCGACCGGGACTCCGAGAACGGCCTCATGGAGTTCATGGTCATCGAGCTGCTCCAGCAGGCCAGGGGGCTGGGCATCACCCAGGTGTCGCTGAACTTCGCGATGTTCCGGTCCGTCTTCGAGCGCGGCTCCAAGCTCGGCGCGGGCCCGGTGCTGCGGATGTGGCGGTCGCTGCTCAGCTTCTTCTCCCGCTGGTGGCAGATCGAGTCGCTGTACCGAGCAAATGCGAAGTACCGCCCCATCTGGGAACCTCGTTTCATGCTGTTCGAGAAGAGCAGTGACCTGCTGCGGATCGGCGTCGCGAGCGCGCGGGCCGAAGGGTTCCTCGAAGCCCCCGGGCTGCCCAAATGGCTCAACCGCAAGCATCTGGAGAGCCCGCGATGAACCGCGCGGCGCTGCGTCGCGCCGCGCGCACCGAGTGGGGCCCGCTGGCCGGGACCGTACGCCTGGCACTCGTGACCAAGGGGCTGCGGGCGATCCCGATGACGCTGGCGGCGGTGGCCCTGACCGCCACGTTCCAGATCGTCCAGAACCAGCCCTGGGGCTTCGAGCCGGTGCAGACGCTCGGCTCGGTGCAGGCGCGCCTGCCCTGGTGGCAGGCGCTGCTGCGGACCCCGCTGTCGCTGTTCGTGCCGGCCCTGGACCTCCCGGTGTGGGGCGCGCTGGCGCAGGTCCTGCTGGTCTTCGGGATCGCCGAGATCTGCCTGGGCAAGTGGCGCACGCTTGCCATCGCCTACGCCGCCACCCTCGCCGGGACGATGTACGCGCGGCTGGCCGTGCACCTCGGGCCGGACTCCGTGTTCGGCCTGCCGCCCGAGGCCGCCAAGGTCGTCGACACCGGCCCGTCGGCGGCCGTCGTGGGGCTCGCGGTGTACGTCTCCTGGCGCTACCGCGCCTGGTTCACCTGCGGGGTCGTGGTCGCCGCCATGGTGGCCGAGGTGCTCGTCAAGCCCAATCTGGCGGGCAAGGAGCACATCGCGGCGGTCGCGGCGGTGCTGGTCCTCTGCGCCGCCGACGAGTTCCGCAGGCGGCGCAAGCCCCGGGAGGACGTCTTCCGCTCCGGCCGTCAGCGGTCGGGAGCGCCCGCCAGCAGATCGTGAACGCGGTTGCGGATGTGCTCCCAGCGGGCGTCGTGCCGGTAGGCGCGCACCCGCGCCCGGCGGCGGGCCCGCGGACGGTGGCGGTAGAACCGCCGCGCCCACGGCGACCCGGGCCGGGCCAGCCGCACCGCGCCGACGATCGCCACGAACGGCACCACACAGCCGATGACCGCGAGCCGCGGCTTGCCCTTGGCCAGGGCGAACAGCGCGATCAGGAAGTTGATCAGTACGTTGACGACCACGACGCCGCGGTCGTGCAGCTCCTCCGGGGTCAGCTCGTTCACCCCGAACGGCAGGAACCCGGCCAGTATCAGCGTCACCAGCGCGGCCGTCAGCACCACGATCTCGACGCTCTTGCGGCCCTGCTCGGTCCAGTAGACGTCGTCCAGGTGCAGCACGAGCGCGAACTCGTCCAGCACCAGCCCGGCGCCGGTGCCGAACACCACGGCCGCCAGCGCCGCACCGAAGCCGTGCCGGCCTGACGTCACCGCGGCGAAGCCGCCGATCACCATCAGCACGATGCCGGGCACCACATGGTGGACGTGCAGACCACCGGGGCTGATGTTGCGGAAGGGGCCCTTCCCCGCCCGGATCAGCCGGGTGATCACCCGGGTCACCAGGAACGTCAGGACGAACGCGGCCAGCGCCAGCAGCAGGGGCAGCTTCCCCGGCTCGACGATGTTGCGATGCAGCCACTGGCCCATGTGCCCACCCGTTCGTTGTGCCCTCTCACACCGCTCTCACCTGCAACCTACTGTCCTGACCCGGCGGGATAGGGTGCCCGCGATGACCGACACGACAGCGTCCCGGCCCACCCTGGGCGACGCCTTCCGCTTCGCCTTCGGCACGCTGACCGTGCTGCCCGTGCGCCTCACCCGCTGGGACCGGGCGGCCGCCCGGGGCGGCATGCTCGCGGCGCCCCTCGCGGGGCTGGTCGTGGGCGGCTGCGCGGCCGCGGCGGGAGCGGTACTGCTCCTGCTGGGCTCGAGCCCGCTGCTCGCCGCCGTGGCCTCCGTGGCGGCCCCCGCGGTCCTCACCCGCGCCCTCCACCTGGACGGCCTCGCGGACGTCGCCGACGGGCTGGGCAGCGGGAAGCCCGCCGAGGACGCCCTGCGGATCATGAAGCGGTCGGACATCGGCCCGTTCGGCGTCGTCACCCTGCTGCTGGTCCTGCTCGGCCAGGTCGCGGCACTCGCCGGGGCGTACGCGGACGGCGCGGCGCGCGGCGCCGTCGCCGTGGCCGTGGCGGCGCTCGCCGCCCGCTGCTCCCTGACGCTGGCCTCCCGGGCCGGGGTGCCGGCGGCCCGGCCCGAGGGCCTGGGCGCGGCCGTCGCCGGGGTGCTTCCCGCGTGGTCCGCGCTGCTGGTGGCCGCCCTGGCCACGGCCGCCGCCGCGGCCCTCGGGGCCACCACGGGCCCGTACGGCGCGGTGCGCGCGGCCCTCGCGGTGCCGCTCGCCCTGGCCGCCGGCGAGCTGCTGCTGCGGCACTGCGTGCGGCGCTTCGGCGGGGTCACCGGGGACGTCTTCGGCGCCCTGGCGGAGACCTCGGCCACCGCCGCGCTCGTCGTGCTCGCTCTCGGCTGAGCGGCCGGAGCGCGACCGGAACACGAATCGCCCGGTCGCGGGCGCTACGTTGGGGGCCGACCCGAGCCCGGGGGGCCGTGACACCGCGGCATACGATGCCCAGGGTGCGGCCGGCCCACCCATCGGCCGAGGAACTCAACGGAAGTAGGGACCCCACCACCGTGACTGCTCTGACTCTCAGCACTTCCAGCGCGGCGACGCTCCGCGCGGACGCCATCGTCATCGGTGTGGCCAAGGGCCCGAAGGGTCCTGTCGTCGCACCGGGCGCCGAAGCCGTGGACAAGGCGTTCGACGGCAAGCTGGCCGCCGTCCTGGAGACCCTCGGCGCCACCGGCGGCGAGGGCGAGACGACCAAGCTCCCCGCCCCGTCCGGGCTCAAGGCCCCGGTCGTGCTGGCGGTCGGGCTCGGCGACACCCCGGCCAAGGACGAGGACTTCGACGCGGAGGCGCTGCGCCGCGCCGCGGGCAGCGCGGCCCGCGCGCTGACGGGCAGCAAGAAGGCCGGCTTCGCGCTGCCGGTCGCGGACGCCGAGTCCGCCGCGGCCGTGGCGGAGGGCGCGCTGCTCGGCGCGTACACCTACGTCGCCGCCGGCGCGGGCGGCAAGGCCGCCGCCAAGAAGGACGCCGACCGCGCCACCCCGCTCGCCGAGGTCGCGCTGCTGGGCGCCAAGCCCCGCGACAAGGCGGTCAAGGCCGTGGCCGAGCGCGCGAGCGTGCTGGCCGAGGAGATGAACCGCGCGCGCGACCTGATCAACATGCCGCCGAACGACCTCACCCCGAAGACCTTCACGGCCGCGGCCCAGGCCGCCGCCAAGGAGCACGGTCTCAAGGTCGAGGTGCTGGACGAGAAGGCGCTGCTCAAGGGCGGCTTCGGCGGCATCCTGGGCGTCGGCCAGGGCTCGGCCAACCCGCCGCGCCTGGTGCGCATCGGCTACACCCACCCCAAGGCGGAGAAGACCCTCGCCTTCGTCGGCAAGGGCATCACCTACGACTCGGGCGGCATCTCGCTCAAGCCGGCCGGCCACAACGAGACCATGAAGTGCGACATGGCCGGCGCCGCCGCCGTGTTCGGCGCGGTCGTGGCCGCCGCCCGCCTGGGCCTGCGCGTCAACGTCACCGGCTGGCTGGCGCTCGCCGAGAACATGCCCTCGGGCACCGCGACCCGCCCGGGCGACGTGCTGCGGATGTACGGCGGCAAGACCGTCGAGGTCCTCAACACCGACGCCGAGGGCCGCCTGGTCCTGGCCGACGCCATCGTCCGCGCCTCGGAGGAGAACCCCGACGCGATCGTGGACGTCGCCACCCTCACGGGTGCCATGGTCATCGCGCTCGGCAACCGCACGTTCGGTGTACTCGGCAACGACGACGCGTTCCGCACCTCGCTGTACGAGATCGCGGAGGAGGTCGGCGAGCAGGCGTGGCCGATGCCGATCCCGAACGAGCTGCGCAAGAGCATGGACTCCCCGGTCGCCGACTTCGCCAACATCGGCGAGCGGATGGGCAGCGCCCTGCTGGCCGGTCTGTTCCTGCGCGAGTTCGTGGGCGAGGGCATCACCTGGGCGCACCTGGACATCGCGGGCCCGGCCTTCCACGAGAGCGCGCCCTACGGCTACACCCCGAAGGGCGGTACGGGCTCCGCGGTCCGCACGCTCCTCCGGCTGGCCGAGCGCACCGCCGACGGCGACCTGGGCTGAGCCCCGCCGCGTACGGACCCCGGGGTCCGTACGTTTTGGGGTGACCCCGGGTGTTTCGCCCGGGGTCACCTCGCGGACGTTCGCCCTTAACGAAATCGAGCGCGTCCTACGCGTGAGTAACCCCTGAAGGTGACGCATCAGTCGCCTCACAGCCCGGCCCGGCGTCCCGTCGTCCGTCAACAAGTGCGAAGATGTTGTCTCGGCAGGACAGGGCCCCACTGACCCAGGGCCGAAGTAACAGCGGCCGAACAACAGCCGCCGCCCGGTCGCCCGCGACCGGCTCCGGCGTATTCCATGCATGGAGGACGTGACGTGGCGAACGACGCCAGCACCGTTTTCGACCTAGTGATCCTCGGAGGCGGTAGCGGCGGTTACGCCGCTGCCCTGCGCGGAGCGCAGCTGGGTCTGGACGTCGCTCTGATCGAGAAGAACAAGCTCGGGGGCACCTGCCTGCACAACGGCTGCATCCCCACCAAGGCGCTGCTGCACGCCGGTGAGATCGCCGACCAGGCTCGCGAGGCCGCGCAGTTCGGTGTCAAGGCCACCTTCGAGGGCATCGACATCGCGGGCGTCCACAAGTACAAGGACGACGTGATCGCCGGCCTGTACAAGGGCCTCCAGGGCCTGGTCGCCTCCCGCAAGGTGACCTACATCGAGGGCGAGGGCCGGCTGTCCTCCCCGACCTCCGTGGACGTGAACGGCCAGCGCGTCCAGGGCCGCCACGTCCTGCTGGCGACCGGCTCCGTGCCGAAGTCGCTGCCGGGCCTGGAGATCGACGGCAACCGCATCATCTCCTCGGACCACGCGCTGACGCTCGACCGCGTCCCGAAGTCCGCGATCGTGCTGGGCGGCGGCGTCATCGGCGTCGAGTTCGCCTCCGCCTGGAAGTCCTTCGGGACCGACGTCACCATCGTCGAGGGCCTCAAGCACCTCGTCCCCGTCGAGGACGAGAACAGCTCCAAGCTGCTGGAGCGCGCCTTCCGCAAGCGTGGCATCAAGTTCAACCTCGGCACCTTCTTCCAGAAGGCGGAGTACACCACCGACGGCGTCAAGGTCACCCTGGCCGACGGCAAGGAGTTCGAGGCCGAGATCCTGCTCGTCGCCATCGGCCGCGGCCCGGTCTCCCAGGGCCTGGGCTACGAGGAGCAGGGCGTCGCGATGGACCGCGGCTACGTCCTGGTCGACGAGTACATGCAGACCAACGTGCCGACGATCTCGGCCGTCGGTGACCTCGTCCCGACGCTCCAGCTCGCGCACGTCGGCTTCGCCGAGGGCATCCTGGTGGCGGAGCGACTGGCCGGCCTCAAGCCCGTGCCGATCGACTACGACGGCGTGCCCCGGGTGACGTACTGCCACCCCGAGGTCGCCTCCGTGGGCATCTCCGAGGCCAAGGCCAAGGAGATCTACGGCGCGGACAAGGTCGTCGCCCTGAAGTACAACCTCGCGGGCAACGGCAAGAGCAAGATCCTCAAGACCGCGGGCGAGATCAAGCTCGTCCAGGTCAAGGACGGTGCCGTCGTCGGCGTCCACATGGTCGGTGACCGTATGGGTGAGCAGGTCGGCGAAGCCCAGCTGGTCTACAACTGGGAGGCGCTGCCGGCCGAGGTCGCGCAGCTCATCCACGCGCACCCCACGCAGAACGAGGCTCTCGGCGAGGCCCACCTGGCCCTGGCCGGCAAGCCGCTGCACGCGCACGACTAGTCCCGAGCGCACCACCATCCGCACTACTCGTAAGGAGCAACCGCAACCATGGCGGTTTCCGTAACACTGCCGGCGCTCGGCGAGAGCGTGTCCGAGGGCACCGTCACCCGTTGGCTGAAGGCCGAGGGTGAGCGTGTCGAGGCCGACGAGCCGCTGCTCGAGGTCTCCACCGACAAGGTCGACACCGAGATCCCGGCCCCCGCGTCCGGCATCCTGGCCTCCATCAAGGTCGCCGAGGACGAGACGGTCGAGGTCGGCGCCGAGCTGGCCATCATCGACGACGGCTCCGGCGCCCCGGCCGAGGCCGCTGCCCCGGCCGCCGCCGAGGCCCCCGCGGCTCCGGCCGAGGCCCCCGTGGCCGAGGCTCCGGTCGCCGAGGCCCCCGCCGCTCCCGCCCCCGCCGCCGAGGCGCCCGCCGCCCCGGCCGGTGAGGCCTCCGGCACCGACGTCGTGCTGCCCGCGCTGGGCGAGTCGGTCACCGAGGGCACCGTGACCCGCTGGCTCAAGGAGGTCGGCGAGTCCGTCGAGGCCGACGAGCCGCTGCTCGAGGTCTCCACCGACAAGGTCGACACCGAGATCCCGGCCCCGGTCTCCGGTGTGCTGCTGGAGATCGTGGTCGGCGAGGACGAGACGGCCGAGGTCGGCGCCAAGCTCGCCGTCATCGGTGCCGCCGGTGCCGCTCCGGCCCCGGCCGCCCCGGCCGAGGCTCCGGCTCCGGCCGCCGCCCCGGCGCCCGCCGCCGCCCCGGTCACCCCGGCTCCGGCCGCTCCGGCCCCGGCTGCCGCTCCGGCCGCTCCGGCCCCGGTCGCCACCCCGGCTCCGGCTCCCGCCGCCCCGGCCCCGGCCCCGGCCCCGGTCGCCGCTCCGGCTCCGGCCGCTCCGGCCGTCGCCGCCGCGAACGACGGCGCGTACGTCACGCCGCTGGTGCGCAAGCTCGCCGCCGAGAACGCCGTGAACCTGGCGACCGTCCAGGGCACCGGTGTGGGTGGCCGTATCCGCAAGCAGGACGTCATCGCCGCCGCCGAGGCCGCCAAGCAGGTCGCGCCGGCCCCGGCCGCCGCGCCCGCCGCCGCTGCCCCGAAGGCCGCCGCCGTCGAGACGTCGCCGCTGCGCGGCCAGACGGTCAAGATGACCCGCATGCGCAAGGTCATCGGCGAGAACATGATGAAGGCCCTGCACGGCCAGGCGCAGCTGACCTCCGTGGTCGAGGTGGACATCACCAAGATCATGCGGATGCGCAACAAGGCCAAGGACGCCTTCGCCGCCCGTGAGGGCGTCAAGCTGTCCCCGATGCCGTTCTTCGTCAAGGCCGCCGTCCAGGCGCTGAAGGCCCACCCGGTCGTCAACGCCCGGATCAACGACGACGAGGGCACCATCACGTACCACGACGTCGAGAACGTCGGTATCGCGGTGGACGCCGAGAAGGGCCTGATGACCCCGGTCATCAAGGGCGCGGGCGACCTCAACATCGCGGGCATCGCCAAGAAGACGGCGGAGCTGGCCGGCAAGGTCCGCACCAACAAGATCAGCCCGGACGACATGTCGGGCGCGACCTTCACGATCAGCAACACCGGCTCGCGCGGTGCGCTGTTCGACACGGTCATCGTGCCCCCGAACCAGGTCGGCATCCTGGGCATCGGTGCCACCGTCAAGCGCCCGGTGGTCATCAACCACCCGGAGCTGGGCGAGACCATCGCCATCCGCGACATGACCTACCTGGCCCTGTCGTACGACCACCGTCTGGTGGACGGCGCCGACGCCGCCCGTTACCTGACGACGGTCAAGCAGCTCCTGGAGGCCGCCGAGTTCGAGGCCGAGATCGGTCTCTGAGCCCCGGCTCCCCCTTGAGCGGCACGCCGTGAAGGGCGCGGCCCCGGTCCCGTATCCGTACGGGCCGGGGCCGCGCCCTTTCGCGTGCCCCGCGCCGGTACCACCACCGTGGCGGCGGGACGGCCGGGGAATAATGACCTCCGATCCCCGCTGCCCGCTAAGGAGCACCCATGGCCGCACCCGTCGTGCACTCGCTGCGCGAACAGATCCGCGAGCACATCCTGGAGGGGATCGTGGGCGGACGCTGGCAGCCGGGCGAGCGCATCGTCGAGCGGCGGATCGCCGCCGAGCTGGCCGTCAGCCAGACACCGGTCCGGGAGGCGCTGCGCGAGCTGGAGTCGCTGCGGCTGATCGAGTCGGCGCCCAACAAGGGCGTCCGGGTCCGTGAGCTCAGCGCCACCGACCTCAAGGAGAGCTACCCCGTACGGGCGGGCCTGGAGCAGGTGGCCGCCGAGCTGGCCGCGGACGCCCTGGCCGAGGACGCCTCGATGCTGGAGCCGGAGGTGTCCGCGCTCTACGGGGCGGACCGGGCCGGCGACGGCGAGGCGCAGGTGCGGCACACGGTCGCCTTCCACCGGGAGATCGTCAAGGCCGCGGGCAACTCCGTCCTGCTGCACACCTGGGAGTCGCTGGGCATCGAGGTGTGGACGACGCTGTCGATCCGCTGGCTCAGCCCGGAACCGCGCGCCCACGCGGACGACCACGCGGCGATCGTCGCGGCCTTCCGGCGGCGCGATCCGCACATCGGCGAGCTGCTGAAGACCCATGTGCTGAGCTGCGCACCGCAGGTCTGAGGGGGCCCGGCCGGGGGTGTGGCCGGGATGTGACCGGGCGGCGACCCGGCCGATATTGATCGATCATCGATCAGGGGCGTATGGTCTCTCCCGAGCCGTTCCCGCACGCCCTGTCCTGTGATGTGGCGCGGCTCTGAGGATGACAACAGGAATCCGTGCGTCTTCCATGCCCTGGCTCGGCGCACGGGTCCTGTCGTCTCCGGACCCGACGCTCCCGGGCCGGTCAATCCGGGGCCGTCGGCATCGCGGGCCGCCCTGTTCCGGGCACGGCCCGCGCTCTCCCCTGCCCGCACGCGGCACCGGACCCCCCTCCGCGGTGGGCATGATGGACCCATGCGCGCAGCCCGGCTGATCACATTGGTGCTGTTGCTCCAGTCGCGTTCCTCGATGACGGGGTCCGAACTGGCGCGGCAGCTGGAAGTCTCCGAGCGCACGATCGCCCGGGACGTCCTCGCCCTCTCCGAGGCGGGCATCCCCGTCTACGCCGACCGCGGCCGCTCCGGCGGCTACCGTCTCGTCGGCGGCTACCGCACCCGGCTCACCGGCCTCGGCCGCACCGAGGCGGAGGCCCTCTTCCTCTCCGGCGTGCCCACCGCCCTGCGCGAGATGGGCCTGGCCGACGCCGCCTCGGCCGCCCGGCTCAAGGTCTCCGCCGCCCTCCTGCCCGAGCTGGGCGACGCCTCCGCGAGCGCCGCGCAGCGCTTCCACCTGGACGCGCCCGGCTGGTGGCAGCCCGCCGACCCGCCCGAGCTGCTGCCGGCCGTCGCCGACGCCGTCTGGGACGACCGCCGGCTCACGGCCCGCTACTCCCGCCGGGACACCGAGGTGGAGCGCGACCTGGAGCCGTACGGCCTGGTCCTGAAGGGGGGCGTCTGGTACCTCGCGGCCCGCGCGGACGGCGACTTCCGGGTCTACCGGGTGGACCGCTTCACGGCGGTGAGCGTACGGGCGGACCGTTTCCCCCGCGCGGAGGAGTTCGACCTGCCGGCCTTCTGGGAACAGCGCGCCGCGGAGTTCGCCCGCTCCATCCTCCGGGAGCGCACGGTCCTGCGCCTGACCCCGGCGGGCGCCCACCGGCTGCCCCACGTCACCGACCGCACGGCGGCCCGGGAGGCCCTGGAAGCCGCGGACCCGCCGGACGCGCGGGGGTGGATCACCGTCGCCCTGCCGGTGGAGACGCTGGAGGTGGCCTACGCCCAGCTGCTCGCCCTGGGCCCGGAGGCGGAGGTCCTGGAACCCCCGGAACTCCGGGCCCGCTTCGCGGAGGCGGCGACGCGGGGGGTGGAGCTGTACGGGTGAGGGGTGGCGGGGGTGGGGGCGGGGGTGCCGCTGCGCGGGGCCTTTCCCCAGTCCCGCCCCTTCCCGATACCGGGGCTCCGCCCCGGACCCCGGTCCTCAATCGCCGGACGGGCTGATTTCAGCCCGTCCGGCGATTGAGGACATCCGGGAAGGGGCGGGGTGGGGAAAGGCCCCGCGCAGCGGCAACCCCCGCCGCACCCCTAGCGGTACGACTCCGCCGACGCCTCCCTCCCCCCGAACACCACGTCCGCGAAATACGCGAAGCAATCCGGCCGGGACCCGTCCGCGTCATCGAAGTCGTACACCTTCGCCAACTCCCCGCTCGACAGCGACCGCCCCCCGAACCGCCCCCGCTCCGGATCCGCCGCCAGATGCGCGACCCCCCGCCCGATGAACCGCGGCGACTCCGCGATCGCGAAGTGCGGGCTCTTCTCGATCGCGTCCCGCCACGTGGCCTCCGTGACGCCGAAGTGGTCGAGCATCTCCTCCGAGCGCAGGAAGCCCGGCGTGACCGCCACGGCCGTGCCGCCGTACTCCGCCAGCTCCTCGGCGAGGCCGAAGGCCATCCGGATGGGGGCGTTCTTGGCCAGGTCGAAGAAGAGGTTGCCGCGGTAGGTCTTGTTGAACTCGGCGGTCCCGTCGGTCACCTCCACCACCAGTCCCCCGGGCCGCCGGATCAGCAGCGGCAGCGCGTAGTGGCTGGTGATCGCGTGCGTCTCGACGGAGAGCCGCAGCATCCGCAGCCCCTTGTCGAGGTCGACGTCCCACACCTTGGTGTCGAACTCGATCAGGTGATCACCACCCCAGACGTCGTTGACGAGCACGTCGAGCCGCCCCTGCTCCCGGTCGATCCGCTCCACGAGCGCCTTGACCTGCTCACGCTCCAGGTGGTCGGTGGGCACCGCGACGCCGGTGCCGCCGGCCGCCGTGACCAGCTCCGCGGTCTCCTCGATGGTCTCCGGCCGGCCGACCTCGCTCCGCCGGGCGCGGGTGGTCCGGCCGGTGACGTAGACGGTCGCCCCGGCGGCGCCCAGCTCCACGGCCATGGCCCGGCCCGCGCCCCGGGTCGCCCCGGCGACCAGCGCCACCTTTCCTGTCAGCTTCCCCGCGTACGCGCGTGCGGTGGTGTCCACTCCGGTGCCCTCGTTCCCTTGCCGGTCCGTCCTTCGGTGCCCTGCCGACGCTGCCACACATACCTGACATCCGCTGTCCGGATTTCCGGCGGATCCCTTTCCGGCGACGCACCGGTAACGAGACGGCGGCATCCGCTCCGCTCCACGTGCGGGGGCAGGTGGGAGGCACGATGCTGGTGGCGTGATGGACGAGACGGAGTTCTGGGACCTCATCGACAGCGCGCGCGACGCTGCCGAGGGCGACGCCGAGGACCAGGCCGACCTGCTGGTCGAGGCGCTGATGCAGCTCGACCCGGAGCGCGTGGTGGACTTCGCCCGGCACTTCGAGGCGCGCTACAACCGGGCCTACCTCTGGGACCTGTGGGGCGCCGCCGCCGTGCTGCTCAACGGCGCGAGCGACGACGCCTTCGACTACTTCCGCTGCTGGCTGATCGGCCAGGGCCGCGAGGTCTTCGAGGGCGCGGTCCACGACCCCGACCACCTGGCCGAGCTCCTGGCGGACTTCGACGACGAGGTCGACGGCGACGGCGAGGACCTGGGCTTCGCGGCGGACGAGGCGTACGAGCAGCTGACGGGCGCGGAGACGCCGGACCTGGGCCTGCCGAACCCCCCGCCGGAGCCTTCGGGGACACCGCTGGACCTGGAGGACGAGGCAGCGCTCGCGGAACGGTTCCCACGACTGTGGGAACGGTTCGGTGGCTAGCGGAGGCTTTCCCCTACCCGCCCCTTCCCGATACCGGGGGCAAGCCCCCGGGCCCCTGGTCGGCGCTGACGCGCGGTGGCCTCAAGCTCCCCCAGCCACCGCCGGGAGGCGCCCCGGCCGGGCTGGATCTCTCCCGGTTCCGGGCAACGAACCAGCCCGTCCGGCGCTTGAGGACCGGGGTCCGGGGCGGAGCCCCGGTTCGGGAAGGGGCGGGTAGGGGAAAGGCCCGCCGCAGGCGCACCGCCGCCGCACCACCCCACACCCCACAGACCCACCCCCGCCCCAACCCCCGGCAGGATGCCCCCATGCGAATCGCCCTCACCGGTTCCACCGGACTCATCGGCACCGCCCTCACCCGCGACCTCCGAAAGGACGGTCACGACGTCGTCCGCCTCGTCCGCCACCCGCCCCACGCCCCCGGCGAGGTCGCCTGGGACCCCAAGAGGCAGTGGGTCGACACCGCCGGGCTCGCCGGCTGCGAGGCGGTCGTCCACCTCGCCGGCGCCGGGATCGGCGACCACCGCTGGACCGAGGCGTACAAGAAGGAGATCCGCGACAGCCGCGTCCTCGGCACCGCCGCCCTCGCCGAGGCGCTGGCCTCGCTCGACACCCCGCCGCGCGTCCTGGTGAGCGGCAGCGCGGTCGGCGTCTACGGCGACACCGGCGACCGGGTGACCGACGAGAGCGCACCGCCCGGCTCCGGCTTCCTCGCGGACGTCTGCCAGGAGTGGGAGGAGGCCGCCGCGCCGGCCGCCGAGGCGGGCGTACGGACCGTCTTCGCGCGCACCGGCCTGGTCGTCGCCCGGCACGGCGGCGCCTGGGGCAAGCTCTTCCCCCTCTTCCGGGCCGGCCTCGGCGGGCGCATCGGGGGCGGACGGCAGTACTGGAGCTTCATCGCGCTGCACGATCATGTCGCGGCGCTCCGCCATCTGCTGGCGACGGAGAGCCTGGCGGGCCCGGTCAATCTGACGGGACCTCATCCGGTCACCAACCGTGAGGTCACCCGGACCATGGGGCGCGTACTGCACCGGCCGACGCTCCTCACCGTGCCCGCGCCGGCGCTCACCCTGGCGCTCGGCGAGATGGCCTCGGACCTGCTGCGCAGTCAGCGCGTGGTGCCGCGGCGGCTCCTGGACTCCGGATTCTCCTTCTCCTACCCGCGCGTCGAGAGCGCCGTACGGGCGGCGCTGACGGACACGCCCTGAACACGGACCGGCCACGGCGCCGGGTGACGTGCTACCGCCGTGCGACCGTGCTCTGTCCGTGCGCGACTGTTGTTGACCGAATTTCTCTCTACGGTCGAGGCAATTCGCGCATTGCCGCTGCCCGTTGAGGGCATCAGGCCCCAGAGCGAGCGGACCGACCCCCGGGAGGGCACGTGCTCAGCAGCGCACGCGAGACCGCACACGACGCCGACGTCGTCATCGTGGGAGCCGGTCTCGCCGGCCTCTCCGCGGCTCACCGGCTCACCGCCGCGGGGGTGACGGTCACCGTCCTGGAGGCCGCCCCGTACGTGGGGGGCCGTATGACCACCGACCGGATCGACGGCTTCCGACTGGATCGCACGGCGCAGCTGCTCAACACCGCCTTCCCCGAGCTCCTGGGCACCCCCGGGCTCGGCGGGCTCACCCTGCGCCCGTTCACCCCCGGGGTCCTGGTCCACGCCGACGGGCGCAACCAGCGCACGGGCGAGCCGCGCGGCGGCAAGCGGGCCTTCACCACCGCCAGGGCCTTCGCCACGGCCGCCCGCGCCTCCCGCTCCGGCGGCCTCGACCAGGCGCGCCTGGGGGTGGCCCTGGCCCGGCTGGCGGCCCTGCCCGCGCACCGGGTGCTCGCCCGTCCCGACCGGGCCACCGCCGACACGCTGACCGGGCGCGGCCTGCCGGCCCGTACGGTCGAGGGCTTCCTGCGCCCCTTGCTGGCCTCGCTGCTGTGCGACCCGGACCTCACCACCTCCAGCCGGTGCGCCGACCTCGTGCTGCGCGGCTACGCGCGGGGCCGGCTGTGCCTGCCCGAGGGCGGCGCCGACACCGTGCCGGAGCTGCTGGCGGCGCTGCTGCCGCCCGGGACGGTACGCACCGGGGTGCACGCCAAGACCGCCTGCACCACCTCCGTGGGCACCGCCGGGCACGGCGAGATCCGCTGCCGCTCGGTCGTCGTGGCCACGGGCGCGCGGGCCGCCACCGAGCTGATCCCCGGACTGCGGCTGCCGGGCTTCCACCCGGTGACGGTCCTGCACCACACGGCCGACGAGCCACCGCTGCGGGACGCCTCGCTGATCATCGCCGCGGGCCGGCGCGGACCGGTGGCGCACACCATGGTCGCCAGCGAGGTGGACCCGACGCGGGCGCCCGACGGCCGGGCGCTGATCACGTCGACGGTGCTCGGCGCGGCGGCGGGCATGCCGACCTCCGAGCTGGACCGCGCCGCGCGCGCCCAGCTGGCCCGCGTCTACGGCACCTCGACCGGCGGCTGGCGGCTGCTCTCCGCCCACCACGACCCCGACGCGGTCCCGGCCATGCCGGCCCCGCACGACGTGCGGCGCCCGGTGCGCCTGCTGTCCGGGCTCTATGTGTGCGGTGACCACCGTGACACGAGCACGGTGCAGGGCGCCCTGTTCTCGGGCCGCCGCGCCGCCCTGGCGGTCCTCCGCGACCTGGGCATCCGCACCCCGCACCCGGCGGATTCGGAAGAGCTCCAGGCGGCGTAGCGGGCACCGGCCGCGAGGGGGCCGGGCGGGCCGCCGGAAACGGCCCGCCCGGCCGCCCTCACAGCAGCGCCACCTTCTCCCGGTAGGCCCGGACCGCCGCCGCGTCCCGGTACGGCTCCAGCCGGCGCTCGAAGTCCCGGATGTACTCCAGGGCCCGCACCGACCGCATCTCCGCCGCCTGCGCCGCCGCCTCCGCGCCGAGGGTGCACGCCTGCTCCAGCTCGCCGAGCCCCAGCCGGGCCGTGGCCAGGACCACCCGGCAGAAGAGCCGGCTGCGGGCGTACGCCTGGCTGCGCAGCTGGAGGGAGCGCTCCGCGTGCTGCGCCGCGGCCCGGTACTGCTGGAGGTCGCGGTGGCAGTGCCCGAACTCGTCCGCCAGCTGGGCCTCGTCGAAGAACCTGGCCCAGTACGGCACGTCGTCGCCCGGCCGGGAGACCTCCAGGGCCCGCTCCGCCCGCGCGAGCGACGCCGAGCAGGCCCGTACCTCGCCCAGCACGCCGTGCCCGCGCGCCTCCACCGCGTGCAGCAGCGACTGCACCACGGACGGCGCGCTCGCCCCCACGCCCTGCTGGGCGACACGGGCCAGCTGCACCGCCTCCCGGCCGTGGCCGAGGTAGACCGCCTGGCGGCTCATGGTGACCAGCACATAGCTGCCGTAGGCGCGGTCGCCCGCCGCCTGGGCGAGCCGCAGCGCCTGGACGAAATAGCGCTGCGCCAGGCCGTGGGCGGCGATGTCGTACGAGGTCCAGCCGGCGAGCCGGGTGAGGTCGGCCACGGCGGCGAACAGCCGCCGCCCGGTGGACTCGCCGTACGTGCCGCGCAGCATCGGCTCGGCCTCGTGCTCCAGGTAGCGCACGAGGGCCTGCCGGGCGTGGCCGCCGCCGTAGGCGTGGTCGAGGGTGCGGAACAGCTCCCCCACCGAGCGCAGGGCCGCGATGTCGCCCATCGAGACCCGGCCGCCCGGGCCGCGCTCGGCGTGCCGCTGGCGCGGCGGGTGCGCCCGCGCCTGGGCGGGCACCCGGACGCCGCCCTCCGCGAGGGCCTGCGGCGGCGCGCCGCGGGCCACCCGCTCGTCGGCCCGGCCGATCAGCCAGTCCCGGCTCGGGACCACCAGCCCGGCCGGGGTGAAGGCGATCTTCCGGAGCTCGGTGTGGCTGCCGGAGTCCTTCCGCCAGAGCCCGCTGACGATGTCAATGGCCTCCTCGGGGGACGCGGCGAATTCCAGCCCGGCGTACACCGGGGCGCACGCGTCGAGCCCGAGGTCCTGTGCGGACAGCCGTCTTCCGAGCCGCCGCGTGAAGACCTCGGCGATGAGCGCCGGTGTCGTGCCACGCGGCTGCTGACCGCGCAGCCAGCGGGTCACGGACGTCTTGTCGTAACGCAGGTCGAGGCCGTGCTCAAGCCCTAACTGATCGACTCGCCGAGCCAGCCCTGCGTTGGAGAAGCCCGCCTCCGCGATGAGCGCGGCTAGCTGACGGTTGGGGATGCGCTGCGGGGGTCGTTCCGTCATCAGCCTGCCGGTCTCCCTGATCGCGTTCTGGAACGGCGTGAACTTAGCGGCCGCCAAACGCCCTGATCGCTACCTTCGCCCCGCATTCATCCGATCGTGTGAGGACAGATCAAATACGCATGGCTCGCGGTCCGGCGGGACCGGCCGCCTGCGGGGGTTCCGGCGGCCCGCCGTACAGTGGCAGCGCAAGGCCGCGAGAGCCGCAAGAGCTGCAAGAGCTGCAAGAGCTGCAAGAGCTGCAAGAGCTGCAAGAGCTGCAAGAGCTGCAAGAGTACGAGTAGGTTCGAAGAGGAGCTGCCGTGAGTGAGCTGCGCTTTGTCCACCTGGGCTTCGGGACGGACGCCGTCGAGTATCAGGAGGCATGGCAGGAGCAGCGCCGGGTGCACGCGGCCCGCTTCGCGGACGAGCTCCCGGACACCTGTCTGCTGCTGGAGCACCCGGCGGTCTACACAGCCGGACGGCGCACGGAAGCCAGCGAGCGCCCCCTGGACGGCACCCCCGTCGTCGACGTGGACCGGGGCGGGAAGATCACCTGGCACGGTCCCGGCCAGCTGGTCGGCTATCCGATCCTCAAGCTGCCGCGCCCGGTCGACGTGATCGCGCACGTGCGCCGGCTGGAGGAGGCCCTGATCCTCGCCTGCGCCGACTTCGGCCTGGAGACCACCCGGGTCGAGGGGCGCAGCGGGGTGTGGGTGCTGGGCGACCCGGTCGAGGAGCGCCCCGCGGTCGGCGGCCTGTCCCTGGACTTCGACCCGCGGCTGGCGGACGAGGAGTTCGACCCCCGGCTCAACGGCCCGGAGTACGCCCCGTCCAACGCCGGGCAGCGCCGTGAGGACCGCAAGCTGGCGGCGATCGGCATCCGGATCGCCAAGGGCGTCACGATGCACGGCTTCTCGCTGAACTGTGATCCCGACAACACCTGGTTCGACCGGATCGTCCCGTGCGGCATCCGCGACGCGGGCGTGACCTCGCTCTCGAACGAGCTGGGGCGGCGGGTGGGCGTGGCGGAGGTGCTGCCGGTGGTGGAGAAGCGGCTCCGGGAGGTCCTGGAGTCGGCGGAACCGCTGCCGAGAGCGGTGTAGGCGGCACGGCCGCGAGCCGAGGGGGAATGACCTTCCCCCCGCGCGGGTTGCCCCATCCGTAACCTTCGCACGTAAACACGTATGAATTAACGGGCGTACCCTGGTGTTCGCCGAGGAATCGAAGTCATAGGGAGCCGGACGTGTCCGCTGTCGCACCCGACGGACGCAAGATGCTGCGCTTGGAGGTCCGCAACGCCCAGACCCCCATCGAGCGCAAGCCCGAGTGGATCAAGACCCGGGCGAAGATGGGTCCCGAGTACACCGAGCTCCAGGGCCTGGTGAAGCGGGAGGGCCTGCACACCGTCTGTCAGGAGGCGGGCTGCCCCAACATCTACGAGTGCTGGGAGGACCGGGAGGCGACGTTCCTCATCGGTGGCGACCAGTGCACCCGGCGCTGTGACTTCTGCCAGATCGACACCGGCAAGCCGCAGGCGCTGGACCGCGACGAGCCGCGCCGCGTGGGCGAGTCCGTCGTCACGATGGACCTGAACTACGCCACGATCACCGGCGTCGCGCGCGACGACCTGGAGGACGGCGGCGCCTGGCTGTACGCGGAGACCGTGCGCCAGATCCACCAGCAGACCGCCGGCCGGGAGAGCGGCCGCACCAAGGTCGAGCTGCTGGCCCCCGACTTCAACGCGGTGCCCGAGCTGCTGGAGGAGGTCTTCGCCTCCCGCCCCGAGGTCTTCGCGCACAACGTGGAGACCGTGCCCCGGATCTTCCGGCGCATCCGCCCCGGCTTCCGCTACGAGCGCTCGCTGGAGGTGATCACCAAGGCCCGCGAGGCCGGGCTGATCACCAAGTCCAACCTCATCCTCGGCATGGGCGAGGAGCGCGCGGAGGTCAGCGAGGCGCTGCGCGACCTGCACGAGGCGGGTTGCGAGCTGATCACGATCACGCAGTACCTGCGCCCGTCGCCGCGGCACCACCCGGTGGAGCGCTGGGTGAAGCCGCAGGAGTTCGTGGAGCTCAAGCAGGAGGCGGACGAGATCGGCTACGCCGGTGTCATGTCCGGCCCGCTGGTCCGCTCCTCGTACCGCGCGGGGCGGCTGTACCAGCAGGCCATGGAGCGCCGCGGCACGGCGGCGGCGGGCCAGGCGGTCTGATCCCGCCCCTGTCCGGTTCCCGCGGAGGAATTCGACGCGGCCGGTGCCCCCACGACATCGTGGGGGCACCGGCCGCGTCAACGTTTCATAGGTGTTTGACCAACAGGTCATCCATTGGTAACACCGTTCAGTGACGATGGTTGTACGCACCGCATCAGTTCTTCAGCAGCACGTCACCGCACCGCCAGCCCCCCGCTGCCCTGTCACCACTTCCGCTCCCGAGGGGACCTCGACATGCAGCCCGCGCCGGTACGAGCCTCGTCCGCTCTGCCCACCGCCTTGCCCGCCACGCTCTCCGTACGGCCTCCGTCCGTCGGGGGTGCCCTGCGCGCGCTGGAGGGGCTGCTGATGCGTGGCGGCCAGCGCACCGCCCGCCGGAACGCCTGGACCGCGGTGCTGGAGGACCGCCGCCGGGCCAAGGACCGCCGCGAGGCGCAGCACGTCCTGGAGGCCGTGGCGGCCCCCGGTCCGCAGGCGACGTAAACTTCGCCGTATGGCGAGGAAGGAAACATCCGAGAACCCCGGGCGACTGAAGCAGATCGCCCTGACCTACAAGATGACCAAAAAGGTCGACTCGAAGGTCGGTCTTGTCGTCGCGGCTGTGGGAATCGTCACCTTCGGTGTCCTCCTCGCGATCGGCTTCTGGATCGATCACCCGATCTACCTGGGCATCCTTGGCTTCCTGCTGGCCTTCCTCGCGATGGCGATCGTCTTCGGACGCCGCGCCGAGCACGCCGCCTTCGGGCAGCTGGAGGGCCAGCCGGGTGCCGCCGCCGCGGTCCTGGAGAACGTGGGCCGTGGCTGGACGACGACCCCGGCGGTGGCGATGAACCGCAGCCAGGACGTCGTGCACCGGGCCGTGGGCAAGGCCGGCATCGTGCTCGTCGCGGAGGGCAACCCCAACCGGGTGAAGAGCCTGCTCGCGGCCGAGAAGAAGCGCATGGCGCGGATCGTCGCGGATGTGCCGGTGCACGACATCGTCGTGGGCGAGGCCGAGGGCCAGGTGCCGATCAAGAAGCTGCGCACGACGCTGCTCAAGCTGCCGCGGGTGCTCCCGGGCGCGCAGGTGACGATCGTCAACGACCGGCTGCGCGCGCTGGGCGACCTGATGAGCAACATGCCGATCCCGAAGGGTCCGATGCCGAAGGGCATGCGGATGCCGAAGGGCCGCTGAGGCCCGCGGAACGAGCCGTGAGGCTCATGGAACGAACGAGGCGGGGGCGGAACCGGGATCGGTTCCGCCCCCGCCTCGTTCGTGCGTGACGGCTGTCTCTCCGCGTGACCGCCGGGACTACCGGATCCGCACCTGCACGGCGCGGGCGAGGCGGTCGTGGAGGCCGCGGCTGTCGCGGTCCCAGATGACCGCCGGGATGACGGCGACCAGGAGCACGCTGCGCAGCAGCACGCGCGGGAAGGTGAGGCGGCCGCCGGCCTCGCCGACGACCCGCAGCCCGAGCAGCCGCTTCCCGGGGGTGCAGCCGACCGTACCCACAGTGATCACACTGAGTACGAAAAAGATCAGCAGCGCCCAGTTCCCGGTCTGCTGGGGTTTGCCGTCCGCCAGAAGGGCGTAGGCGATGAGCATGCACAGCGCCCAGTCGATGAAGATCGCGCCGAATCGCCGGCCGAGGGGCGCGACCGAGCCCGGCCCGCTCTCCGGCAGCCCGAGGCGCTCGCCCCGGTAACCGAAGTCGACGCCCATCTCCTCGGCGGCCGCGCGCGGCCCGGAGAGCCATGAGCCGATTGCTTGCCTGTTGTCCACCCGTCCACGGTACTGCGACCGCATACGTTCCCTTCCGGCCGGGTCCGCGCATTCGGCGTTTCGGACCGGTCCCGGACCGGATCCGGGCTTCGGCCCGGTTAACCTCGGCGAAACAAATGGGTCATGCTTGAGAAATCCCGTCTCTCTAGGGTCGGCGTCAGCGCGCCACACTGCATATGAACCCGCATATGGACTGCGCCACCGAAACAACCCCGACCGCGCACGGCCGGGCTAGGAGGAGTTGGATGTTCCAGAACGGCGACGACGCCAAGAAGTTCATCAAGGACGAGGACGTCAAGTTCGTCGATGTCCGCTTCTGCGACCTGCCTGGCGTGATGCAGCACTTCACGATCCCGGCGGCGGCGTTCGACCCGGCCGAGGAGCTCGCCTTCGACGGCTCGTCGATCCGCGGTTTCCAGGCCATCCACGAGTCCGACATGGCCCTGCGCGCCGATGTGAGCACGGCCCGGGTGGATCCTTTCCGCCGGGACAAGACGCTCAACATCAATTTCTTCATCCACGACCCGATCACGGGCGAGCAGTACAGCCGTGACCCGCGCAACATCGCGAAGAAGGCCGAGGCGTACCTCGCCTCCACCGGTATCGCGGACACCGCGTACTTCGGCCCCGAGGCCGAGTTCTACGTCTTCGACAACGTCCGCTTCAACACCGCGGCGAACGAGTCCTTCTACCACATCGACTCCGAGGCCGGCGCCTGGAACACCGGTGCGGTGGAGAACAACCGCGGTTACAAGGTCCGCTACAAGGGTGGTTACTTCCCGGCCCCGCCGGTCGACCACTTCGCCGACCTGCGCGCGGAGATCTCCCTGGAGCTGGACGCGGCCGGCCTCCAGGTCGAGCGCCAGCACCACGAGGTCGGCACGGCCGGCCAGGCGGAGATCAACTACAAGTTCAACACGCTGCTCGCCGCGGCCGACGACCTGATGCTGTTCAAGTACATCGTCAAGAACGTCGCCTGGCGCAACGGCAAGACCGCGACCTTCATGCCGAAGCCGATCTTCGGTGACAACGGCTCGGGCATGCACGTCCACCAGTCGCTGTGGAGCAACGGCGAGCCCCTCTTCTACGACGAGCAGGGCTACGCGGGCCTCTCGGACACCGCCCGCTACTACATCGGCGGCATCCTCAAGCACGCCCCGTCGCTGCTGGCCTTCACCAACCCGACGGTGAACTCCTACCACCGCCTGGTCCCCGGCTTCGAGGCCCCGGTCAACCTGGTCTACTCCCAGCGCAACCGCTCCGCCGCGATGCGCATCCCGATCACGGGCTCCAACCCGAAGGCCAAGCGCGTCGAGTTCCGCGCCCCGGACCCGTCCTCGAACCCGTACCTCGCCTTCTCGGCCCTCCTCCTGGCCGGCCTCGACGGCGTGAAGAACAAGATCGAGCCCGCCGAGCCGATCGACAAGGACCTCTACGAGCTCGCCCCCGACGAGCACGCGGGCGTCCCCCAGGTCCCGACCTCCCTCCCGGCCGTCCTCGAGGCCCTCGAGGCCGACAACGAGTACCTCCAGGCCGGCGGCGTCTTCACGTCCGACCTGATCGAGACCTGGATCGACTACAAGCGCACGCAGGAGATCGCCCCGATCCAGCTGCGTCCGCACCCGCACGAGTTCGAGATGTACTTCGACATCTAAGAGGCAGGGTCGGGCGACCTGGGCTGAAGTCCTGGAAACAGGCTGTGACCTGCGAGAACTCTTCTCAGTAGTTCTCACTGTCACCGCTTGATTTCCACCCCCTTGTGCACCTGGCGTGCACCGCCCTGCCAGTTCCCTGACTTGACGTCAGAAATGCCAGCGAGGGCCGCTACCCCATAGTCGGGGTAGCGGCCCTCGCTGCTTGTCCGGACTCTGGGTGCGGCGGCAGCCTTCTTCGTCTCCTAGTAGCGGGGCGGATCGGTGACCTGCGGTGATAGCTGCTGCGAGTCGCCGACCTAGACTTTTCTCGATTGCTGGCGATGGGGTGCGACAGTCCTGGGCCGATGAGGCCAAACGTGTGGTCCCTGGGCGGGGCGTGCGGGAGGATGGGTACAGGCTTCGTGCACGACCGTTTTCCGTCTGCGAGCGGGGTAGGGGGCACCTTGCGTATTGAGGTAGGGACTGGGGACGGCGATGATCTGCGTTCCCTGCATGCCTGGTTGCGAGATGAGCCGGATCTCCGCCGGACCGCCACCTACGACCTGTTGGAGCACCCCCCGGGACCGGGCGAGATGGGTTCCGCAGCTGAAGCCCTCCAACTCATCACGGAAAACGGCTGGAGCGCTGCCAACTTCGTTCTTGCACTTGTGACGTGGCGGCAGACGCGCCGTCGAGAACCGCCGGTTACGGTGAGGCGCGGCGAGGTGGTCGTTACCATCTCAAGCGGTGATGAAGCAGAGATTCGACGAGTGATCGCGATGCTTGAGGGAGAGGACGACAGGCAAGGTCGACGCCTGTGAGTCGCCTACCAGATCCTGGCGCTTCTCGTGCTGTGCTGATAGGAACCAGCCAGTACAGTCATCTGGATGCCTTGCCAGCGGTTGCCAACAATCTGGGAGCGCTGGCACAGGCTTTGTCCGGGCCACTTGGTTGGGGCTTGAACCGAGACAGCTGCATCGTTGTCAGTGAACCAACCAACGCGACTCAGGTTCTTGATGCAGTACAAGTCGCTGCTGACGAAGCTACCGACACGCTGTTGGTGTATTACGCCGGTCACGGCCTTCTGGGCTATGGCGGGGGCGGGGAGCTTTATCTGGCGGCAACGGGTTCCGTGCTGCAGCGTGAGGACACTGGATTACGGTACGCGCAGTTGCGAGACATGGTCTTGCACGGGCGGGCAGAACGACACGTGGTGGTGCTCGATTGCTGTTTCAGCGGCAAGGCCCTTGGGGCGATGAGTGGCCCCTCCGACCTGATGGATCACGCGGAGATCGAGGGTAGCTATGTCATCGCCTCCGCGCCGAGAGACAAGGTTGCCTTGGCCCCACCTGGCGAACCGTTCACCGCGTTCACCGGGGAACTGATCGAGGTTCTGAGGTGCGGCATCCCAGGGGGACCTGCGCTACTGGACCTTGACGATGTTTTCACGCACATTCGGAAGCGGCTGAAAGCCAAGGGGCGTCCTGCGCCCCAGAAGCGGGACCGTAACACTGCTGGGTGGCTTGCCCTCGGTCGCAACCCTGCCTATCGTCAGCCTCCTCTCGCGCATGAATCAAGACAAGAGTCTGGCGTGGCTGTTCGGTCCTGGCCGGACCCGAATGGCATTCGGACCGCTCAGGGATTCATCCTCTCGCTGAGGCGCGTGCGAGAGGTGAGCGGTATGAGAAATCTGGATATCAGCCGCTACTCGGGCGGGAAGATATCGAAGGGGACTGTAAGCAGCCTTCAGAGCAGAGAATCGATGCCGAAGCTGTGGCGTACCGTCGAGGCATATCTTTCGGCATGCGGTGTGCCAGAGAATGAAGTGACGCATTGGAAGAAGACCTGGAAACGGCTTCGAGATGAAGAAGATCGAGCCGTCGTCACCAAAGATAAATCTGTTACGGAAGTCCCGGGTGAGGCGGAGAAGTCTCGAAGTGCCGCCTGGAAGCAGTTCTTCAGGCGAGGCGTCCGCACCAAAGGTGGATAGGCCTCGACCGACTGTCTCTGAATTGCCCGCCTGAACCGCTTATCGGGACGGGCGGGCGGAGGCGACAGGGGGATCGGGCTGTTGCGTTGACGTTTCAGAATGGTTCCCGAAGAAGGTGTTCCAAGCTGCAATTACCAGCACGACGCCGACGACGATCATCCAGGTTGTCGGCTTCTTTGCGCGGCTGGAAATGGTAGTTGGCCTCACATAATGCGCTGCACGGTGGTAGCCCCTACGAGTCTTAGCCATGTCGACACCCCCGGTGGCGATACAGGCAGGCCCTGCATCTCTGCCGGGATAGCCTTGCAGTGATGCTTTGAATCGGTCCTGAGGAACCGAATGGGTCGGCTGGATTTCATCGTTATTGAAGGCTTTTTGGCGAGAACTGCTTCTTGTGTACCGTTACCGGTGTAGAGCCGCTCAATTACCGTTGATGGCGCCAGTGTCAAGCAGGTCCAGGCGGTGCTCAGCTGTCCCTGCAAGCACCTACTTCCAGCCGTCCAGTGACACTTGGGGGCCGCCGGTGAGGTAGCGGTGGAGGGCGCTGGCGGTGGTGTCCACGAAGTTCTCGGGGATCGCGTCGGCGTCGACCCAGCGGACCTGGGCGTGCTTGCGCGGTTCGCGGTTCTCGGGCTTGCCGACCCACTCGTGGGCGACGAAGACGACCGTGAGGAAGCCGTTGGGGGCCTCCACGCCCCAGGCGCCGTGGATGACGTGGGCAACCTTCAGGGACTCCGGCTTCACTGTCAGACCGGTCTCTTCGTACAGCTCACGGACAGCCGTTTCGGTGATCGGCTCGCCGGGCTCGCTCTTGCCGACGGGAAGGTCCCACTTGCCTTTGGCGAATTTGGCCTGGTCGCTGCGCTGGAGGAGGACCACGCGGTTGGTGGCCTTGTCGTGGACGATGACGGCGGCGACCAGCAGGGTCATGGATTCCAGGGCGGGTTTGAGCGCCTTGGGCTGGTCATCGGTTGTCGGCTGAGCCACGGGGGTCCCTTCGTCGGCCGGGTTGGTGGGCATGTTAGGCGAGCGCCTCCCGGGCGCGGCGGGCGAGTTCGGCGGCGCCGGGGACTTTGCGCCGCTGATAGATCGCCAGGGTTGATCGGATGGATGTGATCGCTTTGCGGGTGCGGTTGGAGGTCATGCCCTCCATCAGCGTGAGGGCCTGGTTCCAGGCGGCGACGGCCTCATCGGCGCGGGCCTGGGCGGCGAGGCTGTCGCCGAGGTCGGCGTGGGTGAGGGCGTGGACGCGCTTGTACTTCTCGGGGTCCCAGCGGACGAGCGCGTCGCGGTGTTGCTGCTCGGTGCCGACGTGATCGGCGAGGTCGGTGAGCGTACGGGCCGTGTGGCTGGCGACGGTGCCGGCGGCCGGCCCGCTGACGAGGGAGAAGCTGGGCTGTGGGCAGTCGTCGCGGAGCAGGGCGTTCTCGGCTGCGAGCAGGGCGCGGGCCGCTGCGGACCGCTCGTCGACTGCGGCGAAGGCGCGGGCGTGGGTGATGTGGAGTAGTGCCTCGGTCTGGCCGTCGACGTGGCCGAGGCCGCGGCTGAGGGCTCCTTCGACGAGGTCGACGCAGTGGTGGGGCTGCTTGAGGCTGAGGGCCTGGTGAGCGAGGGCGCGCATCATCCAGGCAGCGTGACCGTGCGGGTCGGCTTCGCAGGCGAGCTGGTAGCCGACCTGGTAGTAGCGCTGGGCAGCGCCTTCCTGGCCGAGGTCGTGGTGTTTCCAGCCGGCGAGGTAGGCCAGCTCGGCAACAGCGCCGAAGGCGGCGCGGCGTAAGGCGTCGGAGGGGAAGCGGGCGCGAAGCATGGGGGATGCGGTGTCGGCGAGGTAGGCGGTGACGGTGGTGAGCCCGTGGCCACCGCCCAGGCGTTCGTCGGCGGCACTGAACGCGGCGGTGATCTGGCGGACCACCTCGACGTCCTCCGCCCCGACCAGGGATCTACCGGTGCGTGCGCGAAGCATGCGGGCTGCGGTCTCGTGGTCGTAGGCCAGGGGCATCGCCACGCCTGCGGTGGTGAAGGCGGCCACGGCCAGGAAGCGGCGTCGCTCGACGTCGGCGCGGCCGAGATCGGTCGCCGTGACGACGGGATCGGGGTCGTCGGGGACAGTGGCTTCGGGGTCGCGCAGGCCGATCTCGGTGAGGGTGATGGTGCGGCCGGCCCTGCGCGAGAGGGCTTCCGCCAGGTAGTGGCCGGTCTGACCAGCGGGCTGCCGGGTGCCGTTCACCCAGTGGGAGATCGCCGACTTGTTGGTTTGGATGATCTCGCCGTTCTCCGCGGCGATCCGGCGCACGTCCTTGGCCAGTGCTTCGTACGTGCAGCCGATCGCGTCGATGACCTCGCGCAGACGGATATTTGGTCTGTTGGTTGCCGCCATGACCTTCTCCGTCCTGGGGCTGTAAACCGCGTATACCGCTTGGCCTCGCCTTCACCGTACCCACTGTGTGTGACGGCCGGTTCACTTAATCGCAGCCGCCCGGAACTGCCCGAACGCATCCTGACTCTCCCCTTGGTCCCGGCAGCTCCCTGCCCGACTGACTGGCGGCCTCTGAAGCCGCAGCGGGCCCCCGGCGCCCACCAGTTGTCTCCTCGCCGTGCCGGCGGCCCGCTGCATCCATTCCCGAAGGAGACGACGGTGACGTACAAGTCCCGTACGACCAGCGACAGGAAGCCCCACAGCGACTGGCTGGGCGTGACGCTCGGCTGGATCTGGGCTCTCGGCACGCTCGCGGCGGCCAGCGGCCTGGCTGCCATCGTGGGCCACGGCCTGCCCCACCGTGCGGATGGTGGCGTGGCGGTGTCATGGCCGGAGGGCCACTGAGATGGCGGGAACATCGAGCGCCGCCCCGGCGTCCGCGGACGTCTTCGCCTACGCGGACCAGCAGATCGAGCAGGCCGCGGCCAGGCTGTGGCCGGGGGCCGTGGTGCGGCTCGGAGTGCACACGCCGAGCGTGACGGCCTATGTCCGTCGGGTTCAGGTGGATGAGCGGGCCCTGTTCGCCAAGATCTCACTGCTGGGCCTCTCGCTGGTGTCGGTGCTGCGAGGCACGGCCGGGGACTGGGCTCAGGTCCGGGCCGCCCAGGCGGCCTACCAGGGCTCGCCGGGCACTCTGCTGGAGCGGGAAGCCCGGGGACTGGACATCCTGCGCGAGGAGGCCGGAGTGCTGGCCTGCCGCGTCGCCGGGCATCAGGGCGGGGTGCTGTTCACCGAGCACGTGACGGGCCCGACGCTGGCCGACCTGCTGGCCAAGGAACCCCACCGCACCGGCGAGCTGATGACCCGCATCCTGGTGGAGCTGGCGGGTCTCCAGCGGCCTGCGGTCGCCAGGTCCGTGGACGAAGTGGCGATCGTCGAACGGGGCATTGGGCCGACCTTTCACCGCAAGTTCAACGGCATCAGCGGCCCGACCTACCTGCGTAAAGCGGGGCAGACGGGTGAAGTGTTGGCGGGCGTGGTGGGCAGGCTGCGGCGGCTGCAACTGGTTCCGGCGGCCGGGCGGCGGCCGGTGGTCTACGGCGACCTCAAGCCGGACCACGCGGTCTTCCCTGATGGCCCCGAGGGCCGTCCGGTCTTCCTCGACCCGGGCCTTGCCCGCGGCCGGCCCCAGACGGATGCGGCGAAGCTGGTCTCGCGGACGGTGCTGAACCTGGTCGCCTCCCCTCCGGACCGGGCAGCGGCCAAAGCGCTCGTTGGCGGCATCGCGGCCTTCGCCGACGCGCTGACCGCCGACCTCGGGCCCGACGAGCGAGCCGCATGGATCAAGCACCTGGTGGTGTTGTGGCTGATGGACACCACCAACATCCTCAGCACCTACCTGACCTGCCCGACTGACCTGCCCTTGCCCGAGCACGCCGCCAAGATCACCCAACAGGCCGTGGCGGTGTGCACCCTGCTCGACCGCACCACCGCGAACCTGCTCGCCGGGACGGACCCGCGGGCGATGTGGCGGCTCGCCCTGGCCGACGTGGCGAAGGCGGCCGACCGGTGACGCCACCGCCGGTCGGCGCGGTCGGAGTGATCGGCGCCGGGGCCGTCGGCCAGAGCGTGGCCATGCTGCTGACCGCCGGGGGCTGGTGCGAGTCCGTCCGCATCGTCTCCCGCACCGGGCTCTCGGCCCAGGCGCTGGTGACCGATCTGGAGGACATGTGCCAGGTCACCGCCTCCTCCGTCCGGGCGGTCCACGTCACCGACGCAGGACAGCTCGCCTCCTGCGAAGCGGTGGTCGTCTGTCCACGGGGCGATTTCACCAACACCGCCCGCACTGACATCAGGATGGCCGGCCTGAACGCCAACGCCCCCGTCATCGCCGGCCTCGCGCGGAAACTGGCCCACTACCAGGGACTCGTGGTCATGGTGACCAACCCCGTCGACGTCCTCACCCGTCTGTTCGCCGAGGTCTCCGGCTCCCCCCATGTGTACGGGGTCGGCTCGAACACTGACACCGCCCGCTACCGCCTCACCCTTGCCCGCCTCCTGGACGTGCCCCCACAGGCCGTGAATGGCCACGTGATCGGCGAGCACGGCGACCAGGCCGTGGTGTGCGCGTCGGCTACCCGCGTCGGCGACCTGCCCGTGCCGGTGCCCCTGCGGCAGGTCCGCGACGAGCTGACCGACCGTCCCCGGCGGATCAACGCAGGGCTGGGCCGTACCCGCTGCGGCCCGGCCGGGGCCGTGATCGCTGCCCTCCGCGCGGGCCTGGGCCTGGACGACGCGGTGACGGAGTTGTGCGTCAACCACGAGGGGAGGTGGAGGGGAATTCCGTTGCGCTTCACCGCCGGAACCCCGACCGTGTGCCTCCCCCGGCTGGACGCCGCCGAGGCCTGTCAGCTGATAGCCGCCGACGCCAAGCTCCGTGATGCCTACGAGCCCCTGGCCCGCCTGTACGTCTCCATGCCACTCCGACAGAAGGAGAAGACCGCAGTGCCCCAGACCGCTGTCCGTATCGCCACGGCCACCCGGGCCGCGACCGTCGCCAGCAACAGCCCGGTGGTCACAGACTGGGCCCTTCGCTACTTCGGCCCCTGGTGGAATGCCACCAGCACCGCCCCGGACACCAACGCAGCAGTGATCGCCGACGTCAACGCCGGCCGGGTCACCGAGATCGCCCAGCGCGTGGCCGACCACTCCCACGAGGAGACCGTCTACGCGAACTCGACCATGCACGTCGACCGGGACGACGACGGCACCGTGGCCGCCTCTCAGCCCGACGACAAGATCGTCTACAAGACCGAGCCCGGCGGGCCCCTGCGCATCTACGGGTGCGAAGACGTTCCCGTCGCCCTGGCCGCCGCACGGCACGCCCGCGAAGTCGTCCGCGGGCAACTCCTCGCGGACGGCTGGTCGATCCTGCACGCCTCCGCCGTCGTCCGTGACGGGCAGACCGTGCTGACCTTGGGCGACAAGGGCGCCGGAAAGACCACCACCGCCCTTCTCCTCGCCCGTGCCGGCTGGCAGTTGCTGGCCAACGACCGCGTCTTCACCCGCCGCGAGGGCGACCGGCTACGGATCCTGCCCTGGCCGTCGGCCGCCGCCATCGGCCTGGGCCTCCTGGACGCCCTCGACTGGTACGAGACCGTCCGCGAACGTCTCCGCGGCGGCGAACAGCTCCACCCCACCCAGCACCAGAAGGTCACCGACGCCCTCCACTCCGGCAGCCGCACACCCCTGTGGAACGAGTCCGGCAAGGAGCTCAAGCCCCAGTTCTTCCCCGACCAGCTCCACTCCTGGCTCGGCCTGACCCTGGCTACCGAAGGACACGCCGCCCGCATCCTCTTCCCCAAGATCGCCCCCGGCACCGAGCCCGCCCTCCTCGGCGAGGACCGAAGCGTAGGGGCCACCGACTTCTTCACCGCCGGTACCGAAGACCGCTACCCCGACGTCTTCGGCCTCCTGCCCGCCGATCTCCCCTGCACTCAGCCCCTGCTCGAACTTCTTGGCGACCTTCCCCGGAACGCCCTGTCCCTGGGGCACGACGTGAAGGCGAACACCGACTTCCTCGCGCAGGTCACAGGCCCGACCGCATGAACGAACGATGGCGGGGATGCCCCACGGCATCCCCGCCATCGTCGTCATCCGAGAGAGCAACTGCCTGGACGCCATCCCCGGATCCCCGTGGGATGGCGCTGGGCGCACATGTGCCGCTAGCGACGCCCTCGGCGTTCCTCAGCCCTTGCATTCACCACCGTGACGGGAGCCTGCGACCCGAAACCCCAGGCGAGACCAGGACCCCACCTGACCCTGGTCTCCGGTGCACCGCTGGTGCACCCGCTCGGCGCTAGAGGCCTGTACATGCAGGTCAAAGCCCTTTCGCACCTCTACTTCGACCTCTAAATCGGACCGAGCTCCGAGGCCGACGGCCGAGCCCCCGGTACCACCCTTGCGGTGGGCACCGGGGGCTCGGTGTTTCTGCCGCCCCGCGCGGCCGGTCTCACAGGCGGCCGGCGCCCGCCATGTCGCGGGCGCGGCCGTCGCGGACGATGACCTCGCGGTCGGAGTAGGCGGCGACGCGGGCCTCGTGGGTGACGAGGACGACGGCGGCGCGGGTCTCGCGGGCGGCGCCGGTGAGGAGTTCCATCACGCGTTCGCCGTTGAGGGAGTCCAGGGCGCCGGTCGGCTCGTCGGCGAAGACGACGCGGGGGGTGGTGACGAGGGCGCGGGCGACGGCGACGCGCTGGCCCTGGCCGCCGGAGACCTCGGCGGGGCGCTTGCCGCGGGCGTCGGCCACCTCCAGGCGGTCCAGCCACTCCATGGCCCGCGCCTCGGCCTCCTTGCGTTTGACGCCCGCCAGGCGCAGCGGCAGGGCGGTGTTCTCGACGCACGTCAGCTCGGGCACGAGGCGGCCGAACTGGAAGACGAAGCCGAACTCCCCCCGGCGCAGGGCGCTGCGCTCGGAGTCGGACATCCCCAGCAGGTCGCGGCCGTCGTAGGTGACCGTTCCGGCGTCGGGGCGCACGATGCCGGCGAGGCAGTGCAGCAGGGTCGACTTGCCGGAGCCGGAGGGGCCCATGACGGCGACGACCTCGCCGGGGTGGACGGAGAACTCCGCGCCGTCGAGGGCGGTCGTCGGACCGTACGCCTTGCGCAGGCCCGTGGCCGCGAGGAGGGAGCCGGCCGGGGTCACGGTCGCACCGTCTTCCTGAGCTGGTCGAGGCGGGCGGCCGTGAGTTCCAGCCAGCGCAGGTCGGCTTCGAGGTGGAAGAGGGCGTGGTCGCAGATGAGCTGGTCGGCGAGGTCGCCGGAGCGCTTGCGCTCGGTGAGGCCGCGCATCAGCCGCAGGTGCTCGGCGCGCTGGGCGTCCAGCAGCCCGGCCGCGTCCCGGCCCGTGAGCAGGGCGAGGACGACCTTGGTGTAGAGCGTCGACTGGAGGTACGGCTCAGGCTTCTCGGGCTGGACCAGCCACCGCTCGACGTCCGTGATCCCGGCGTCGGTGATGGCGTAGCGCTTGCGGTCCGGGCCCTCGCCTTGCTCGATGCCCTCGACCTCGACGAGGCCGTTCTTCAGCAGGCGCGACATGGTCGAGTAGACCTGCCCGTAGTGCAGGGGGCGGTCCTGGCCGAATCGGGCGTCGAAGGCGCGCTTGAGGTCGTAGCCGTGGCGCGGGCCGGTCTCCAGGAGGCCGAGCAGGGTGTGTCCGATTGACATGCGGGCAGTCTACAGAGGGTGTATACACGCGATGTATAGACGAGTGGGGGTTATCGGGTACGGATCCGCGCGGCGCCGGCGGCCTCAGCCGAGAGGAATGCCGAAGATCTCCTCCAGGCCCGCGACCGTCTCGGCCGGGGTCGTGTCGAGCAGGGCGGTCATGCCCAGGTCCCGCGCCGGGTCCAGGTTGCGGGGGGAGTCGTCGACGAACACACAGGCGCCGGCCGGGAGTTCCAGGAGGTCCAGGGCCGTCGCGTAGAGGGCGGGGTCGGGCTTGCGGGCGCCGTGGCCGTCGGAGAGGACGACGGCGTCGAAGCGGGTGTCCAGGCCGTAGTCCTGGTACGGATCGTGGGGCGCGCGGCCGACGCCGTTGGAGAGGAGGCCCGTCCTGATGCCCGCGGCGCGGGCGGCGTCGACGGCGGCGAGGAGCGCGGGCTCGGGGCGGAGACCGGCCAGGACGCGGCCGAGCAGGCCCGCGGCCTCGACGCCGAGCAGGGGCGCCGTGCGGGTGTTCCACTCGGTCTGGGTGATCCGCCCGAGCTCCAGGTCCGCGTAGAGCGCGCGCCCCACGGGGTCCTCCGTGATGACGTTCGCGAAGGCGTCGGGCGCCAGCCCCTCGCTCAGGCAGAAGGCCTCGGTGGCCTCGCCGACCGGGGTGGTGAGCACCCCGCCGAAATCCACGAGCAGGCCCTGGGGCCGGGTGCTGGGCATGCGCTCCTCCTGCGGAATCCTGCGAAATGCGGACGGTCCGGTATTTCTTCCGCCGCCTTCGGTTAATCATGCGGGAGCGCGGGAGAACTTTCGCGGACCCTCCCCCGCGTTTCCGGATTACCCACGGTCACAAGGCGAAGTCGACCGCTTCCGTAGGGCAATTGATCATCTGAAAGCTATACGGGCGTAACCGCGGCTGATTTGATGTGGACGGCTCTTTTCCCCACCCGAATCAGGGGTCACACCCGCATCAGGGATGCCCCCGTCCCCCACAGGGAGATGCAGTGCCGATCGTCAAGCGCGCCGGAATCGCCTCCGCGCTCACCGCCGCCCTCGCGGCCGCCACCCTCACCGCCGTAGCGCCGCAGCCGGCCCTGGCGGCATCGGCGGCACCGGACGGCGCCGCCGTACCGGAGTTGAAGGTGCTGACGTACAACACCTTCCTCATGAGCAAGAATCTCTACCCGAATTGGGGCCAGGACCACCGCGCCAAGGAGATAACCGCCGCCGGATTCTTCCGTGGCAACGATGTCGTGGTCCTCCAGGAGGCGTTCGACAACGAGGCCTCGGACGCGCTGAAGGCCGGGGCCGCCGGGCAGTATCCGCACCAGACACCGGTCGTGGGCCGGAGCAAGGACGGCTGGGACGCCACGGGCGGTAACTACTCCGCCACGACGCCGGAGGACGGCGGCGTGACGATCCTCAGCAAGTGGCCGATCGTCCGCAAGGAGCAGGTGATCTTCGCGGACGCGTGCGGCGCGGACTGGTGGTCCAACAAGGGCTTCGCCTACGCCGTGCTGGACGTGAACGGCGCCAAGGTCCACGTGGTCGGCACGCACGCCCAGTCCACGGACAGCGGCTGCGGGGCGGGCGAGGCGGTGGCGGACCGCGCCAAGCAGTTCCGGCAGATCGGCGCCTTCCTCGACGCCAAGAAGATCCCGGCGGGCGAGCAGGTGATGGTGGCGGGCGACCTGAACGTGGACTTCCACGGCGACGAGTACCCCTCGATGCTCGCGAACGCCGGTCTGGAGCCGGCGGGCACCCGGGACGGGCACCCGTACTCCTTCGACACGAAGGAGAACTCCATCGCCGCCTACCGCTACCCGGCGGACGGCCGCGAGGACCTCGACTACGTGCTGCACCGCAAGGGCCACGCCCGGCCCGCGACCTGGCGGAACACCGTGGTCAAGGAGCGGTCCGCGCCCTGGACCGTCTCCAGCTGGGGCAAGGACTACACGTACACCAACCTCTCGGACCACTACCCGGTGACCGCCGGTAAGAGCTGATCCGCAACGGGGGCGCTTACGGCGGGCGGGGCCCGGCACCCGCCCGCCGGGGCGCCCGTCCCGCGCCCGTCGAACACCAAGGTTCCGTATCGAGGCACCGGCCGACCCTGCTGTTCCGTCCCAGGTCATGCTTCAATAGGTGCATGGCCAGCTACCAGAACACCGCGACGGGTCGCACCGACCTCGAGCCGTTCTGGCCTTCCCGTCAGCACGACGACTTCGACCGAGTGTGTTGCCGCGCGACCTCCGCGCAGGCCCCCTCCCCCCGCTGACCCCACGTCGAAGTCAGCCGCCGGTCACCGCACCCGGCCAACGGCCCCGCGCAAAGCACGTCCATTCGACGGTCCCTCGCGCGAAAGAGCTGAGCTCTCCATGACGAACCTCCGCACCCTGACCGTGCCCGCCCCGGCCCCCCAGGAAGCGCCGGCCGGTTCCCCCGCCCACCGCCACCGACTCCGCGCCGTGGCCCCGGACGAGGTCCCGCCCGTCGCCGAGCTCCTGCACTCCGGCGCGGCGACGTGGCTGCCCGCGCCGCAGCACACGGTGCCGACGCTGCCGGGCCAGCCGCCGATGATCGGCTACCTGGTGCTCGTACCGGCCGAGCAGCCGGCCCCCGCGCCCGCCGCCACCGAGGGCGACGCCCTGGTCAGCATCGACCCCGAGCAGCGCACCGCCCGGGTCGCGGGCCGGCTCCTGGACCTGACGTACCTGGAGTTCGAGCTGCTCGCGCACCTCGTCGCGCACCCGAACCGGGTGCACACCCGCGACCAGCTGGTGCAGACGGTCTGGGGTTACGGGCACGTGGGCGACGGCCGCACCGTGGACGTCCATGTGGCCCGGCTCCGCCGCAAGATGGGCGCCGAGTACCGCTCCTCGATCGTCACCGTCCGCCGGGTCGGGTACAAGTACGCGCCGCCGATCGCCTTCTGAGCCGGCCCCGTGGCGCCGCGCCGCCGACGAGGACGAACGCCGAGGTCAGCGAGGGGTTCGGGGTGTACTCAGGTACACCATGTGCCGGGTAGTGGCCCCCGTGACCGGCCGGACGTGATCACGCAGACTGTTCCCGGGACCCGAAGGGCGGGTGCCGGGAACAGGCGCGAGGAGAACACCGGATGAAGGTCCGCAACGCACTGCTGGCGGGCGCGAGGGGACTGTGGCTCGCGGTCTTCGGGCTGGTGACGTCGATCCTGCTCTTCGTGCTCACCGTGCTCTCGATCTGCTTCATCGTGCTGGGCGTCGGCCTCGTCACCACACCCGTCGCCGTGCGGGCCGTACGGGCCTACGCGGACACCCGCCGAGGGCAGGCGGAGGCCTGGGCGGGCGTGCGGATACCCACGCCGTACCACCCGGCTCCGCCCGCCCCGCGCGCCGGGATCGTGGGCCAGGTGGAACAGTGCGTGGCCCTGCTGAAGGACAAGGCGACCTGGCGCGACCTCCAGTGGCTGCTCATGGACATGACCGTCGGCACGGTGCTCGCCCTGCTGCCGGCCGCCCTGCTCCTCTACCTGGTCTGGGGCCCGGTGCTGGCCCTCGGCGTCTGGAAGCCGATCGTGCGGGCCGACGGCACGTTCTGGTTCACGTTCGTCCCCGTGACCGACCAGTTCACCGCGAATCTGGCGGCCGCCACCGGCGTCGGCTTCGGCATCGTCGGCCTCCTCGTGAACCCGTACCTCATGCGCGGCCACGCCCTGCTCGCCGCGCAGCTGCTCCGGCCCACCCGGGAGCGCGAGCTCGCGCTCCGCGTCGACCGCCTCACCGAGTCCCGGCACGACGCGGTGGACAGCTCGGCCGCCGAGCTGCGCCGCATCGAGCGGGACCTGCACGACGGCGCCCAGGCCCGGCTGGTGGCGATGGGCATGAGCCTCGGCACCATCGAGGCCCTGATCGAGAAGGACCCCGCGCAGGCCAAGCGGCTGCTGGCCGCGGCCCGCGCCGACTCCGCGGAGGCCCTCACCGAGCTGCGCGACCTGGTGCGCGGCATCCACCCGCCGGTCCTCGCCGAGCGCGGCCTGGGCGACGCCGTACGGGCCCTGGCGCTGCGGATGCCGCTGCCCGTCGAGGTCGACGTGGAGCTGGCCGGCCGGGCGGAGGCACCGGTGGAGTCGGCGGCGTACTTCGCGGTCAGCGAGGTCCTCACCAACGCCGCCAAGCACTCCGGCGCCCGGCGGGTCTGGGTGGACGTGCACCACGCCGACGGTTCGCTGCGGATCGCCGTGACCGACAACGGCCGCGGCGGCGCCCCGCGGCCGGGAACCGGGGGCGGCACGGGACTGCTCGGCATCGAGCGGCGCCTCGGGGCGTTCGACGGGGTGCTGGCCGTCAGCAGCCCCGAGGGCGGGCCCACGATGGTGACGATGGAGATCCCCTGCGTGCTGGGGTGACACCGGGCGGTACAGACGCCGCCGGCACCCGGCCCTGTGACCGTGCGTCAGGCCCGACGCGGGTCCTCCGCGCCTCCCCGCATCGGCGAACATGGAAGGGATACGGCCCCCGCCCGCCCGGCGCCCGGGGCACCGACCTCCCGATCATGGAGCCCCCGTGCGCGTAGTGCTCGCCGAAGACCTGTTCCTGCTGCGGGACGGCCTGGTCCGGCTGCTGGAGGCCTACGACTTCGAGATCGCCGCGGCCGTGGAGAGCGGCCCCGAGCTCACCCGGGCGCTGGCGGAGCTCCGGCCCGACGTGGCGGTCGTGGACGTACGCCTCCCGCCGTCGTTCACGGACGAGGGGCTCCAGTGCGCGCTCGCGGCCCGGCGCGCGACGCCCGGCCTGCCGGTCCTGGTGCTGTCCCAGCACGTGGAGCAGCTCTACGCGCGGGAGCTGCTCGCCGACGGCAGCGGCGGCGTGGGCTATCTGCTCAAGGACCGGGTCTTCGACGCGGACCAGTTCGTGGACGCCGTGCGGCGGGTGGCCGGGGGCGGCACCGCGATGGACCCGCAGGTCATCTCGCAGCTGCTGTCCCGGCGGGAGCGGGACCGGCCGATGGCCCGGCTCACCCCGCGCGAGCGCGAGGTGATGGAGCTGATGGCACAGGGCCGGTCCAACGCGGCGATAGCCGACCGGCTCCAGGTGACGGAGCGGGCGGTGGCCAAGCACACGTCGAACATCTTCGCGAAGCTGGGGTTGCCGCCGTCGGATGACGACAATCGGCGGGTGCTGGCGGTGTTGGCGTATCTGGATCGGGGTGGGGAGGGGTAAGGGGGCGGCGGGGTGGGGCGGGGGGCGGGGTGCCGCTGCGCGGGGCTTGTTCCCCAGCCCCGCCCCTGCCCGTAACCGCGGGGTCCGGGGCGGAGCCCCGGTTACGGGAAGGGGCGGGGCTGGGGAAAAGATCCCCCGGCCCACACCCCCGCGCGCCCCATTGCTCCCCCCTGAGCCGCCGGTTAGCGTGCGCCTCGCACGCGTCCGTTGTCGCACACCGCACAGTGGGGAGCGCCATGACCGAGCCGTCGAACCCTCCCGGACCGTCGACCGGACCCCGGCCCGAGCCCCCGCCGGAGCCACCGGCCGGCCCGTCCAGACGCCTGCTCCTGGGCGCCGCCGGAGCCCTGGGCGCCGGAGCCGCCCTCGCCTCCGCGACCCCCGCCGGAGCCGCGCCGAACGCACAAGCCCCGTCCGCTCCCTTCTCCACGGCCCCGGCCGCCGCCGCCCTCCGCCGCCTGCTCGGCGCGCACGCGGCGCAGTTCCGGCTGACCCCGCTCACCGGTGGCCGGGAGCGGTTCGAGGTCGGCGGGGCCGCCGGGCGGATCGAGGTGGCGGGCACGAGCCCGGCGGTGCTGCTGACCGGCGTGCACTGGTACCTGAAGTACGCGTGCCGGGCCCATCTCACCTGGAACGCGCGGCAGCTCGACCTGCCCCGCACCCTGCCCGCGCCGCCCCGGGGGCTGAAACGTTCCACCGCGCTCCGGCACCGCTTCGCCCTCAACGACACCAACGACGGCTACACCTCCCCGTACGCCGACTGGGCCTACTGGGAACGGATGATCGACATCCTGGCCCTGCACGGCTGCAACGAGGTGCTGCTGATCGCCGGTCACGAGGCCGTCTACCACCGCCTCTGGCAGGACTTCGGGTACTCCGAGGCCGAGTCCCGCGCCTGGCTGCCCGCGCCCTCGCACCAGCCGTGGTGGCTGCTCCAGAACCTCAGCGGCTACGGCGGCCCCCTCTCCCCCGCCCTGGTCGCCCGCCGGGCCGCGCTCGGCCGGCGCATCGCCGACCGGCTGCGGGAGCTCGGCATGGCCCCCGTCCTGCCCGGCTACTACGGATCCGTGCCGGACGGCTTCACCGCCCGGAACCCGGGCGCCGCGGTCGTCCCGCAGGGAATCTGGCACGGCTTCCGCCGCCCGGACTGGCTCGACCCGCGCACCGACGCCTTCCCGCGCGTGGCCGCCGCCTACTACCGCCACCAGGCCGAACTCTTCGGCAAGGCCGCCCACTTCAAGATGGACCTGCTGCACGAGGGCGGCACCGCCGGCGGCGTCCCCGTCGCGGCCGCCGCCAGGAGCGTCGAGCGGGCGCTGCGCACCGCCCACCCGGACGCGACCTGGGTGATCCTCGGCTGGCAGGACAACCCGCTCCCCGAGCTCCTCAACGCCGTCGACCGCAAGCGGATGCTGATCGTCGACGGGATCTCGGAGCGGTTCAAGGGCATCACCGACCGGGAGAAGGACTGGGGCGGCACCCCGTACGCCTTCGGCACCATCCCGAACTTCGGCGGGCGGACGACGATCGGCGCCAAGACGCACCTGTGGACCGAGAAGTTCTTCGCCTGGCGCGACAAGCCGGGCAGCGCCCTCGTCGGCACCGCGTACATGCCGGAGGCCGCCGACCGCGACCCGGCTGCCTTCGAGTTCTTCTCGGAGCTGGCCTGGCAGGACCGGGCGCCCGACCGCGCGGAGTGGTTCGGGGCGTACGCCGCCTTCCGCTACGGGCGGGAGGACGCCGCCGCGCGGCGCGCCTGGACCGCGCTGTGCGAGACCGCCTACCGGCAGGAGGCGCCCGAGCGCAGCGACCCGCACGACAGCCTGTTCGCCGCCCGCCCGGACCTGGCCGCCGACCGCGCCGGCGAGTACGCGCCGAGCGCCCTGTCCTACGACCCGGCCCGCTTCGACGCGGCGCTGGCCGGGCTGCTGGCCGTGGGCGCCCCGCTGCGCGCCACCGACACCTACCGCTTCGACCTGGTCGACGTCGCCCGGCAGGCGCTCGCGCACCGCAGCCGGCAGTTGCTGCCCGAGCTGCGCAGCGCCTACGAGCGCAAGGACCTGGCCGCGTTCCGCGCGCTCGCCGCGCTGTGGCTGAAGCTGATGCGGCTGGCCGACGACGTCGCGGGGACGCACCGGGAGTTCCTGCTCGGGCCGTGGAACGCGGCGGCGCGGGCGTGGGCGGCCGGGCCGGCGGAGGCGGCCGAGCTGGAGCGCACCGCCAGGGTGCTGGTGACCGTGTGGGGCGGGCGGGCGACGTCCGACGGCGGGAAGCTGCACGACTACGCGAACCGCGACTGGCACGGTCTGATGGGCGACTTCTACATGCCGCGCTGGCGGCGCTGGCTGGAGGCGCTGGAGGACGCGCTGCGGGAGGACCGGCCGCCCAGGCCCGTGGACTGGTTCACGGTGGAGGAACCGTGGACGCGGGAGACCAAGGAGTATCCGCGGCGGCCGGTGGGCGACGCCCACCGGACGGCGCTGCGGGTGCGGGACGCCCTCGCCACCGCCCCGTACCAGGGGGCGCTGTCGACGTCGGCGCTGCCCGCGGCCGTCGCGCCGGGCGGCGTCACGACCGTCACCGTCTCCCTCGCCAACGTCAACGGCCTGCGAGGCACCGGCCGCGTCGACCTCGCCGTCACGGGCCTCGCGGCCACGCCGCAGGGCGCGACCTCGCTGCCCGCGCTGGACCCGGGCGCCACGGGCTCGGCCCGCTGGCGGGTGACCGCGCCGGCGACACCGCTGGAACGCCCGCTCCAGCGGGTGCCGTACGAGGTCGGCGCGGTCTACGGGCCGCGGGGCGAGGACCGGGTGCGCTCGGTGCGGACCGGCACCCTGTTCCTGGCCGGACCGCTGGGCACCGGCTGGCGCACGGCGACGAACAACGCCGCCGTCTTCGGCCGGCTGGGCGAGGACCGGTTCGCGATCGACGGCGCGGGCGAGGACCTGTGGAAGGGCACCGAGCAGTTCGGCACCGTCTACCGCGCCGGGTCGCTGGCCGTCGGGGCGGCGGTGACCGTGCGGGTGGACGCCCAGACCGACACGGGAAGCTGGGCGAGGTCGGGCGTCATCGTCCGCAACGGTCTCGCGGGGCGCTCGCCGGGCGCGGTGAACCTCGCCGTGACGCCGGGGCAGGGCGTCGTGGTGTCGTACGACTCCAACGGCGACGGCACGTTCGACGGCTACCGCCGTATCACCGGCATCAAGGCTCCCGTCCGGCTCAGGCTGACCCGGGCCACCACGGACACGTACCGGGCGGAGTGCTCCACGGACGAGGGCGCGACATGGCGGCCGGTCGCCGAGGTACGGGCGCCGGGCGCGGCGGCGTGGCAGGACGTGGGCATGTTCCTGACCGCGGGCAACGACGGCAGCGGCGAGCGCGGTACGGCGGAGTTCAGCGGGTGGCGGCTGACCTGACCCGGTGCCCGGCCCCCGCGGCGGCCGCCGGGGGATTGAGGCCGGGCCCGGCTCGGACGATCATGTCGGGATGACCACGGCTCCCACGACGGCACGGCTCGTCCGGCTCGCCCCCGCGTACGTCGGGACGGTCCTCGCCGGCTCGTACGCGACGCACCGCCTGCTCCCGCCCGCGGCGCGCGAGCGCCTGCTGCGGCGCTGCTCGACCAACGCCGGCAACCTCGACGGCGGGCGCTGGGACACCCTGGCGACCAGCGCCCTGCTCACCGAGGGGCCGCTGGAACTCCCCTACGCGCTGCTGCTCCTGGCCGTCCTCGGCTACGCGGAGTACGCGTACGGGGCGTGGTGGGCGGCGGGCGTCTTCGTCTGCGGTCATGTGGGCGCGTCCCTGCTGGTGTACGCGGGTCTGCGCGCCGTCCGCGCCGGGGCGCGCACCCGGTCCGCGACCGACGTGGGGCCGAGCTACGGCCACCAGGCGGTGCTGGGCGCGCTCGGCGCGTCCCTGCCGAGGGGCGCCGCCCGCAACAGCGCGTGCGCCGCGCTCCTCGCCTTCGGCGTGCGCCCCCTGCTGCGCGGGCGGCCCACCTTCACGGACGTGGGGCACCTGACGGCGCTGGGACTGGGCCTGGGGCTGGGCGCGGCGCTGGGAGCCCGGCGCGCCCGGGCGGCCTAGGGGCACGGGAAGGTCGAGCGGGGCCGGGAGGGCGGGAGGAGGCCGGAAGACCCGGGAAGGCCCGGCAAGGGGGGTGCGAGCGCGTCCTCCGCTACCGTTCGGCACAATAACGGTAGAAATCCGACAAGGGAGACGCGCTCATGCCGCAGTTCGACGCCTCGACCATCATCAACCTCCGCGACCTCGGCGGCATCGCGCTGACCGGCAACTCCGCCGTCCGCCCCGGCCTGCTGCTCCGCTCCGGCCAGCTCGACCGCCTCGACCCGGCGCTCGATCCCTCCGTCGCCGCCCTCGGTATCCATACGGTGGTCGACCTGCGCACCGAGCACGAGCGGCGGCACCGCCCCGACCAGGTGCCCGAGGGCGCCCGGCTGATCGTCGCGGACGTGATGGCGGGCGGTGCGGCCGCGGCCACCGGCGACGGAATGCCGGCCCGGCTGGAGTCGGTGCTCGGCAACCCGGCCGTCGCCGAGGAGCACCTCGGCAACGGCAAGGCGGAGAAGCTGCTCTGCGACGCCTACCGCGCGTTCGTCACCTCCGAGGCCGCCTGCGCCGCCTACCGCCTGCTGTTCTCGGCGCTCGCCGAACCCGACTGCGGCCCGCTGCTCTTCCACTGCACCGCCGGCAAGGACCGCACGGGCTGGGCGGCCACCGTCGTCCTGCTGCTGCTCGGCGCGGACGAGGCCACGGTCATGGAGGAGTACCTCGCCGTGAACCCCGCCGTGCGCGACGCCTTCGCGCCCCTCATCGACCGCTTCACCGAGGCGGGCGGCGACCCGGAGATCGCGGACGCCATCCTCGGTGTGCGCCCCGGCTACCTGGCGGCGGCGCTGGAGCAGATGCACCGGTCCCACGGCGGCGTGGAGGGCTACGTCCGCGAGGCCCTCGGCATCCCCGACGAGGCGGTCGACCGCGTGCGCGCCCGCTGTGTGGCGTAGCACCGGCGCGGGCCCGTAGGAAGTACGCCCCCACAGGGGTGAGGTGACCATCTCACCATTCACTCGTTCTACGGATCGTGGAGCAGCAAGCGACAGCCCCCCGGCCCATCCCGCCCGTCGACGTCGAGCAGGCGGAGGCCGCGCTCATCGAGCACTACCCGCGCCTCGTCCGGCTCGGGTATCTGGTCCTGCCGCCGGCCCTGGGCCGCAACCGCCGCGTCCTGACGGCGCACGCCCTCGCCCAGCGGGCCCTGCCCCGCAACCGCGTCGGCACCACGGAGCTCGCCGGGCTGAGCGTCCCCGCGCCGCGCGGCGCCGACGGCTCGCCCGCCGACCCCGGCTACGCCTATGTACGGTTGCGCGTGCTGCGCTCCGCCCTGGAGGCGGGCCGGCCCCGCGGCCGCTGGCAGCTGCCGAAGCCGGGCCAGCTGCCGCCGCTGCTGCCCCAGGTGTGGGGGCTGCGGCTGTTCCCGCGCTCGGGCGGCGCCGACGAACTCGCCCTGGACCAGGCGCTCGCCACGCTCTCCGGCCCCGGCCGGGCGGCGTACGTCCTGCGCGCCCTGGAGCTGCCCTCCGACCGCGACGTCCGGCACGTGCTGACGGCGGCCGGCGTCGAGGACACGGCGGCGGCGCTCGCCGAGGCGGACGGGCTCCGCGCGCCGGCCGGCAGCCGGGACGCCTCGCTGCTGGAGTCGATGGAGTTCGACCCCTGTTCGCTCCAGGCCCGGCCGACGGACCTCATGCGCCGCCGCCAGCACACCCGCGCCGCGCTCGCCGCCCTCGCGGCCGCCGTGGTGTGCGGGACGCTCCTCGGCCTGCCGGGCGACGGCGGCCCGGACGGCGCCGCCGCCCCGCCCTACACCCGCAACGCCGCGGCCGAGCGGGCCCTGGATCCGGCCAGACTCACGAAGGCCGCCCCGGGCGCGTGGAAGCGGGCGGACCGGGCGGGCTTCGCCGTCTGGCCCGCGCGCGGCGGCCGCGTCACCGACAAGGAGCTGCTGCGCCGGGCGCTCGCCGTCTGGGCCCGGCCGGGATCCGCCGTCCGGGTGACGGCCACGCCCGGCACCCAGACCGGCCCGGCCGCCGGCCCGCCCCAGCTGCTGTACGCGGGCGAGGTCGGCCAGGCTGCGGTCGTGGTGCTGTACGACGGCCTGCGCGTGGTGCGCTACGCCGAGGCCAAGGACGGCGACGGCAGCGGCGGCGCTGCCCTGGACTTCGCCCGCGCGGACGGCGCCGACGGCGCGGCGGCGACGGCGGTCGTGGTGGGCCGCGCCGACAGCAACGTCCGCTATCTGACGGCCCCTTGGGTGAACGAGGTGGGCGTGCGCGACCTGCTCAAGCCGCAGGCCGCCGCCCAGCCCCTGCGGCTCGCCGACGACGGCGTGACCGACCCGACGCTCAGCCCGTCCCCCACGAGCGACTGCCACGGCTGGCCCGCGCTCCAGATGGGCGGCCACCTGGTGACCGACCTCGGCGAGCTGACCCCCGCCCTGCTGACCACGGGCACCCCCGCCGGCCCCCGGGACGTCAACAGCGCCGCGACGCGGGCCGGTTGGGCACACACCGCCTGCCACCTCCAGACCGCACGCTCGCAGGGCGTCCGCTCGGTCAACGCCTGGCCGTTCGCCACGCAGCCGCTGCCCGGCGGCGCCGGCAGCGCCGAGTGGGTGTGCACCCGCGCGGAGACCTGGCGGGGGCCGGGCAGCCGGGTGCTGGCGACGTTCCAGGTGCCGGGCGCCCGGCCGGGCGCGCCCAGCTCGACCGTGGCCCGCGCCGAGGACACCCCGGCCTGCGGCGCCCGCGACCCGCACATCCTGACGGGCGTCCTGTGGAAGTCGCCGCGCGGCACCTGGTACGCCCTCGCGGCGGGCGGCGGCGGGGTGCGGTCGATCGCGGCGGCCGGCGGGGTGAAGGGCGCGGCGCCGGGCGCGCTCCTGGCCGTCCCGGCCCAGCCGGGCGTACGGACGGAGCTGAGCGCGCGGCTGACGGACGGCCGGAAGCTGACGGCGCTGCGCTGAGGGCCCGCGCCCCCGGCTCGCAGTGCTCCGTCCGGACCCGTCGAGGTCCTGCTCAGGGCCCTTCCAGGACCTGAACGGGCCTCCGGGCGGGGCCGATCCGGGCGCTGATCACCCCCCTTGCCTGCCATTAGTATGACCGCCATGAGGAACGGGGTCCGCCGCAGGATGGGTGTCGAGCAGCGTCGCGAGCAGTTGATCGCGGTCGCTCTCGACGTGTTCGGCCACCGGCGCCCCGACGACGTCTCCATCGACGAGATCGCAGCGGCGGCCGGGATATCCCGGCCGCTCGTCTATCACTACTTCCCCGGCAAGCAGAGCCTCTACGAGGCCGCGCTGCGGCGCGCCGCCGAGGAGCTGGCGGGCCTCTTCGACGAGCCGCGCGAAGGCCCGCTGGGCGAGCGGCTGTTGCGGGTGATGCGGCGGTTCTTCGACTTCGTCGAGGCGCATGGGACGGGCTTCGCCGCCCTGATGCGCGGCGGCCCGGTGGCGGGCTCCGGCCAGGCCTGCGCCGTCGTCGACGGCGTCCGCCGGGCCGCGTACGAGGAGATGCTCTCCCACCTCGCGGTGCGCTCCCCCGCGCCCCGGCTGGAGCTGGCCGTCCGCTCCTGGATCGCCCTGGCGGAGACGACCGCGCTGCTCTGGCTGGACGGCCGCCGGATCCCCCGCGAGGAGCTGGAACTCCAGCTCGTGCACGCCTTCGCGGCGCTGACGGCGGTGAGCGCGGCGTATGACGAGGCGATGGCGGCGACGCTGCGGCGGAGCCTGGTGGACGAGCCGGCGGACGGGCCGTTGGCGGAGCTGGTGCAGCGGCTGGGGGTGGCGGGGGTTCGGCCGTCCTGAGGCTCGCGGTCCGGGTGTGCCCTGCGGGCGGCCTTTTCCCCAGCCCCGCCCCTTCCCGTAACCGGGGGCAAGCCCCCGGGCCCCCGTTCCGCGCTCCGCGCGGTGTCCTCAAGCGCCGGGCGGGCTGAATTTCAGCCCGCCCGGAACACCGCCACCGTCCGCCCCGGCACCGCGAACGTCCCGCTCACCGCGTCGTACACCGCCCCCTTCACCACCGGGTCCGACCCGCCCGCCTGCACCGGGTGCAACCCGTACCGCACCCCGTCAGCTCCCCGATCCGCTGGCTCCGCCACCCGGTCGTCGCGTTGAACACCACCACCAGGTCACCGAGCCGCATGGTGATCACGCCCGGTGTCTCGTCCCGGCCGGACAGCGGGAAGGACAGGGCGGCCTGCACGTCCGCGGTCGTCGCCTGGCGGAACGCCTTCTCCGTCGTACGGATCCGGAGCAGGTCCCGGTAGGCCGCCGAGGCCGCCGTCACCGGACCGCAGCCGGGGCGGAGCGCCGGGTCGGCCAGGAGGGGCCGGGCGTAGGGCCACTTGGCGGCGTTGTCGGCGGCCGGCGGCAGACCGCGGCCGAAGCCGTTGCCGTCCCGGCAGTCCCAGTGGATCGCGTTGAACCAGTCGCCGCTGTCGTAGGAGTTGCGGTCCAGGGACTTGGAGCGCAGCAGGTCCGTACCGGCCTGGGAGAGGGACGGGCCCTGCGAGAGCGCCGCGGTGGCCAGGGCGAGGACCTGCGCCCTGGCCCGGTCGGCGGGCGAGGTGCCCCGGGGCAGCTTGAAGGCGAGGGCGTCGTACAGGGTCTCGTTGTCGTGGGCGTCGGCGTAGGCGAGGGCGTCGCCGGGCGCGTCGGCGTAGCCCGCGGGCGAGCCGTTGTAGTCGACGTCGGCGCCGCGGACGGCGCGGCCGGACGTGTCGGTGAAGCGGTATCCGGCGAGGCTGCCGCTCAGGCCGACCTTGAGGAGGTCCTGCGCGTGCAGGAGCCGGGCCCGCTGCTCGGCGGGCGAGCCGTTCGCGGGTGAGTCGTTGGGGGCGGTGAAGAGGCCGGAGGCGAAGCCCTGCACGCGCGGGTCCTCGTCGAAGGGGCCGCCGCCGCGGACGGCGTCGCGGGCCCGGTCGGAGAAGGTGGCGATGCCGGTGCCGGCCATGTTCTTCTGCGTGGCCTGGACGAAGCGGGCGTCGTTCGCGGCCTCCCCGAAGTTCCAGCCCTCGCCGTAGAGGATCACGGACCTGCCGTCGACGCCGTCCTTCGCCGGGGTGAGGGCGTCGAGGGCCCGGCGCACGGCCAGGATGTTCGCCTTGGGGTGGTGGCCCATGAGGTCGAAGCGGAACCCGTCGACCTTGTACTCCTTCGCCCATGTGACCACGGAGTCCACGACGAGCTTGCCCATCATGGCGTGCTCGGGGGCGGTGCCCGCGCAGCAGGTGGAGCCGGCCACGGCGCCGTCGTCGAGGAGCCGGTGGTAGTAGCCGGGCACGATGCGGTCGAGGACGGACCGCTCGCTCTGCCCGGAGGCGGCGGTGTGGTTGTAGACGACGTCCATGACGGTCCGCAGCCCGTCGTCGGCCAGGCCCTGGACCATCCGCCGGAACTCCAGGGTCCGGCGCGGCCCGTCGGGGTCGGAGGCGTACGAGCCCTCCGGGACGGTGTAGTGGAGCGGGTCGTAGCCCCAGTTGTAGGCGTCGCGGGCGGCCGTCTTGCCCGCGCATTCCTGCTGCCGCTCGGAGTCCGCGGGGAGGGCTGCGAGGTCGCAGGCCGGCCGGTCCTGGTCGGCGGGGCGCTCCGGGACGGTGGCGAAGTCGAAGGCGGGCAGGAGGTGGACGTACGAGGTGCCGGCGCGGGCCAGCTCCCGCAAGTGGCGGGTGCCGGTCGAGGAGGGGTCGGTGAAGGCCAGGTACTGCCCCGGGTGCTTGGCCGTGCGGTCGGCGACGGAGAAGTCGCGGATGTGCAGCTCCTGGACGGCCGCGTCGCGCGGCGGAACGGCCTTCGGCTTGCGGAGGCCGCGCCAGCCCGCCGGGGCCAGGGCCGGGTCCGCGAGGTCGGTGACGAGGCTGCGGGCCGAGTCCGCGGTCAGGGCCGTGGAGTACGGGTCCGTGACGCGGTTGGTGACCACCTCGCCGGCGGCCGGGGCGTGGACGGTGACGGCGTAGCGGTACGGCTTGCCGGTCCAGTCGCGGCCGCCGGTCACGCTCCAGACGCCGCTGGTGTCGTCGCGGCGCATGGGGACGGTCCGGCCGTCGAGTTCGAGGGCGACGTCGCGGGCGGTGGGCGCCCAGACGGAGAGGGTGGGCCTGCCGTCCCGGAACACGGGCCCCAGCGTCGCCCCGGCCGCGGCGCCCGCGTAGAGGTCGTCGAGGACGCCGGGGATCTGCACGCCCGTCGTCACCCCGTCCGTCTCCGCGACGAGCCGCCCGGTGAGGGCGGTGCGCTCACGGCCCCGGCCGTCGACGCGGTAGGCGTCGTAACCGGCCGCGAGGTGGGGGTACTTGGCCCGCTGGGCGGGGGTGAGGCCGTCGGGGAGCCGGGTCAGGTCCAGGGTGCCTCGGGCTTCGCGGCCCGCGTCGTAGGTGAGGTGGTGGGGGCGGGTGGGGTCGCCGAGGGTTCTGGGCCAGGCGACGGTGGATCTGTCGATCCATAGGACGCGGGCGTCCTTGGGGGTGGGGGCGTCCTTGGGGGTGGCGGCGCGGGCGGGGGTGGGGTCCGTGGTGGGTATCAGGAAGGCGAGGGTGGCCAGGAGGGCGGCGGCGGTTCGGTGGGCGGGTCTCACGGGTGTGCTCCTTCGGGGGTGGAGGTGGGTGCGGGTGCGGATGGGTGGGGCGGGTTGCCGCTGCGCGGGGCCTTTCCCCAGCCCCGCCCCTTCCCGAACCGGGGCTCCGGCCCGGACCCCGGTCCTCGAACTCCCCCGGCTACCGCTGGGAGGTGCCCTCGGACGGGCTGAGTTGTCGCCCGGAACCGGGCGGAAAGCCGGCCTCGGGCAGAGGCAAAATCCAGCCCGTCCGGCGTTTGAGGACACCGCGCGTCAGCGCGGACAGGGGGCCTGGGGGCGGAGCCCCCAGTTACGGGAAGGGGCGGGCCTGGGGAACAAACCCCCGCTAACCACATCCCCGCGCACCCACATGCAGCGCCAGCGCCACCCCCGCCCCCACCGTCGCCGTGAAGCGCCCGCCCCCGTCCACCGTCACCCGCCGTCCGCTCTGCACGTCGCAGTACTCCCCTCCCGGCAGCGACGTCTGGAACGTGCGCCCGAGCGCGAACGACTCGTGGTTGACGACCACATAGCCCTTGTCGCCCCGCCCGAAGGCGACGGCCTGGTAGCCGTTGTCCCACCAGTCGCGGACCGCCGTCCCGCGCACGGCGTTGCGGAAGCCCACCATGCTCCTGATCTCCGGCCACTTGTGCTGGCACTTCCAGCCGTCCCGCCAGCACGCCGTCACCGAGCCGCCGTTCGGCGGGCCCGCGTCGCGGTCGGTGAACTCGTAGCCGGAGTGGACGTCCGGGGAGCCGTAGGGCCAGGCGAGCATGAAGACGTTGGCCAGGGTGTAGGCGGAGCCGTCCTTGTAGGTGAGGGTGTCGCCGCCGCGCTCGGTGTCGTGGTTGTCGACGAACACGGAGGCCTGTCCGCCGGGGAGGTAGCCCCAGCCCTCGCCGTAGTTCTTGAGGTACGCGAGGCGTTCGCCGAGGAAGACCCGCTTGAGGTCGCGGGCGTAGCGGAATTCCTGGACGTCGCCGTTGCGGAGGTATTCGTCCGGCTGGACGGCCTCGCCGGCGCCGAAGATGGTCTCCTGCTTCCACAGGACGCCGGGCCGTGCGGTCCGGGCCTTGATCGCGGCGAGGTCCTCGGTGGGGATGTGCTTCGCGGCGTCGACGCGGAAGCCGTCGACGCCCAGGGCGAGCAGGTCGTCGAGGTATTGGGCGATGCGGCCGCGGACGTACTCCTCGCCGGTGTCGAGGTCCGCGAGGCCGACGAGCTCGCAGTGCTGGACGTCGCGGCGGTCACGGTAGTCGGTGATCTCGGCGGTGCAGTCGTCCATGTCCTGGCGCTGGTACGTGCCGGGGTAGTCGTACTTCGTATACGCCGAGCCGCCCGTACCGGTGCCGGAGCCGGCCGACATGTGGTTGATCACGACGTCGGCGACGACCTTCACGCCGGCCGTGTGGCAGGCGCGGACCATGTCCGCGAAGGCGGCGCGGTCGCCGAGCCGGCCGGCGATGCGGTAGCCGACGGGCTGGTACGAGGTCCACCACTGCGGGCCCTGGATGTGCTCCTGGGGCGGGGAGACCTGGACGGCTCCGTAGCCGGCCGGGCCCAGGGTGTCCGCGCACTCCTTGGCGACGGAGGCGTACTTCCACTCGAAGAGGACGGCGGTGACGTCCCCCTGTCCCCAGGCCGGTGCCGCCCGCGCCTCGGGGGCCGCGAGCACCGCGCCCGCCACGAGGGCGACGGCGGCCGCCAGGGTTCGTCGGGCGATTCCGGGCATGCCGAGGGAAGCCATGGGGTCTCCTGGGGGGTGAGCGGCCTCTACGGCAACGCGCAATGCCCTCAAGGCCCATGAAGGTTCTTTCTGCAAGATTGCCCGCACGGTGGCAAGTACTTGCCGGACGAGACCGTACGAGCCCCCTCCCCCCTGGTCAACCCTTGGGACACGGTCCGGTTACAACCCGGAAATCTCGCGATTCCCTCCTTGCAAACTCTTTCGCAAGAGATTTCAGCCTGTTAACTTCCTCCACAGCTCGGGCCGCCCGCGACAGGTCGGCCTCTTTGAAGAGGAGATCCATATGCGAAGAGGCATATCGGTCGCCGCCCTCGTCGGCGTGCTGGCCCTCACCGCGACCGCGTGCGGAAGCGACGGCGGGGACGGCGGCGACGGGTCCAAGGCGGCGGACGACCCGGGCAGCGTGAGCGGCAAGGTCACCTGGTGGGACACCTCGGACGCCACCAACGAGGCGCCCGCGTTCAAGAAGCTGGTCGCGGCCTTCGAGGCGAAGTACCCGAAGATCGAGGTCGAGTACGTCAACGTGCCCTTCGACCAGGCGCAGCAGAAGTTCAAGACCGCCGCGTCGACCGGCAAGGGCGCCCCCGACGTGCTGCGCTCGGACGTCGGCTGGACCCCCGGCTTCGCCCAGCTCGGCTACCTCAAGGACCTGACGGGCACCCCGGCGCTCGACAAGTCCTCCGACTTCCTCGAAGGCCCCCTGAAGAACGCCGCGTACCAGGGCAAGACGTACGGCGTCCCGCAGGTGACCGACACCCTCGGACTGCTCTACAACAAGGAGCTCTTCGCGAAGGCGGGCATCGACAAGCCGCCGGCCGACTGGAAGTCGGTCAAGGAGGCCGCCGAGAAGATCAAGGACAGGACGGGCGCCGCCGGCATCGGCCTCAGCCCCGACAGTTACTACTCGCTGCCGTTCCTCTACGGCGAGAAGAGCGACATGGTGGACGCCGGGCAGAAAAAGATCACGATCGCCAACGCCGCGTCCCTCAAGGGCATCGAGACCGCCGTCGACCTGGTGAAGTCCGGTGCCGCGCCCAAGCCGGCCGGCACCGACGGCTACAACGCCCTCAAGACCGACTTCAAGAACGGCAAGCTCGCGATGCTCATCGACGGGCCGTGGGCGACCAAGGAGATCTTCGGCGGCGACGCCTACAAGGCCAAGGAGAACCTGGGCATCGCGCCCGTCCCGGCCGGCTCCACGGGCACCGCGGGCGCCCCGGTCGGCGGCCACAACCTCGTCGTCTACGCCGGGTCCAGGAACTTCGACGCCTCCTACCTCTTCACCCGGTTCATGACCGAGGCCGCCCAGCAGGAGGCCGTCTCCAAGGAGATCGGCGTGCTGCCGACCCGTAAGTCCGCCTACTCCCAGGCCGTCCTCGCCGACCCGGTGCGCAGCGCGTACTACGGCGCCCTGTCGAAGGCGCACCCGCGGCCGCCGATCCCGCAGGGCGGCGACCTGTTCACCGACTGGCTCCAGCACTACACGAAGATCCTCACGCTGAAGGAGGAGCCGAAGGAGGGGCTGGACGCGACGGCCAAGGCGTGGAAGTCGGCGCTGCTGAAGGACTACGCGGTCGAGTAGGCGGGGCTTCCCTCCCGACTCACCGCGCTCCTTCCCGGCCCGGGGGCCCTCCCCCGGGCCCCCGGTCCTCCATCCGCCCCGGACGAAAGCCGCCCACCATGACCACCGCCGTTTCCGAGACCGGCAGCCCGCCGCCCGGTCTCCTCACCCGGGCCAAGCGCTCCTTCGACACCCACTGGTACGCCTGGGCCATGGTGCTGCCGGTGGTCGTGGTCCTGGCCGTGCTCGTCGGCTATCCGCTGGGCCGCGGCGTCTATCTGTCCTTCACCGACGCCAACGAGGCGAACGTCGGCCGCACCATCGGTGTCAACCACATCGCGGCGACGTACAAGTCGGTCGGCCTGGACAACTACTGGAAGGTGCTCTCCGGACAGGAGGGCCACTTCTACTCACGGCTGGGCTGGACCGTCGTCTGGACCACGAGCTGTGTGCTGCTGCACTACACGATCGGCCTCGGGCTCGCGCTGCTGCTCAACCGGCCGCTGCGGTTCCGGGCGCTGTACCGGGTGCTGCTGATCCTGCCGTGGGCGGTGCCCGCGTTCGTCGCCACGTTCTCCTGGCGCCTGATGTTCAACGAGAAGTACGGCGTCTTCAACGCCTTCCTGAACACCCTCGGCCTCGACCCCGTCGACTGGCTGGGCGACAGCACCCTCCAGAAGGTGTCGGCGGTCGCCGTCAACGTATGGCTGGGCGTGCCGTTCATGATGGTGGCGATCCTCGGCGGGCTCCAGGCGATACCCAGGGAGCTGCACGAGGCCGCGGAGATGGACGGCGCGACCCCGTGGCAGCGCTTCCGGCACGTGACCCTGCCGGGGCTGCGGCCGGTGAGCGGCACGGTGATCCTGCTGGGCGTCATCTGGACGTTCAACATGTTCCAGGTGATCTACCTGCTGATCGGGCAGGGCGCGAGCTCCGAGAGCGAGATCCTGGTGACCTACGCCTACCGTCTCGCCTTCCAGGGCGTGCGTGACTACGCGGGCTCCGCCACCTACGGCATCCTCATCCTCTCCCTGCTGCTGGTCTTCGCCGTCTTCCACCGCCGGATGCTCGCCCGCCAGGAGGCCACCCGATGAGCACGAAGAGCCCCCTCGGCACCGCCGCCCGCCCGCCGAAGGCCCGCGGGGAGCGGTCGCGCGGCGCGTCCGTCGCGCTGCACACCACGCTCGCGGTCGCGAGCCTGATCGCCCTCTTCCCGGTGCTCTTCGTCGTCTTCGTGTCGCTGCGCGGGCGGGACGGCTGGCAGGAGCCCACCCGGTTCGTCGGCTTCGAGCTGTCCAACTACACCCACATCCTGGGCGAGACGAAGTTCCTGACCTGGTTCGGGAATTCCGTGATCGTGTCCCTGGGCGCCACCGTGCTCGGCGTGTTCGTCGCGGCGACCGCGGGCTACGCCGTCTCCCGGATGCGCTTCCCGGGCCACCGCTCGCTGATGTGGACCTTCCTGGTCGTTCAGATGTTCCCGATGGCGGTGCTGATCGTGCCGTTGTACAACATTTTGGGTGAACTCGAACTCCTGGACTCCTACATCGGTCTGATCGTGACCTACTGCTCGGTCTCCGTGCCGTTCTGCGCCTGGATGCTCAAGGGGTACTTCGACACCATTCCCGCCGAGATCGACGAGGCGGGGCGGGTGGACGGGCTGAGCCCCTTCGGCACCTTCTGGCGGCTGATCCTGCCGCTCGCCCGGCCCGGCCTGGCCGTCACCGGCTTCTACTCCTTCATCACCGCCTGGGGCGAAGTCGCCTTCGCCACCCAGTTCATGAGCAGCGAGGAGCACTACACCCTGGCCGTCGGCCTCCAGACCTTCGTCGGCCAGCAGAAGGCCGAGTGGGGCCTGATGACGGCCGCCGCCGTGCTGATCGCCGTCCCGGCCGGCGCCGTGTTCTTCCTGGCCCAGCGGCACCTGGTCGCCGGGCTGACCGCGGGCGGCACCAAGGGCTGACCTTGTCCGCCCGCCGTCGTTGACCCGTACGGCGCCCGCCGGCACCCCGCCCGCCCCCGTCCGCCGCCCGCACCGCATCCCGCCCGTCTCTCGCATCGAATAGGACGTACATGACCCAGGACCTCGCGCCCTCCGTCCGCAGCCAGGGCGCCGCCCCCTCCTCGCCGCAGGCGGAGGGCTGGTGGCGCAGCGCCGTCATCTACCAGGTGTACGTGCGCTCCTTCGCCGACAGCGACGGCGACGGCATCGGTGACCTGCGAGGGATCCGCGAGCGGCTGCCGCACCTGGCCGGGCTGGGTGTGGACGCCGTGTGGCTGACGCCGTTCTACGCCTCGCCGCAGGCGGACGGCGGTTACGACGTGGCGGACTACCGCGCCGTGGACCCGCTGTTCGGGGACCTGTCGGACGCGGACGACCTGGTCCGGGAGGCGCACCGGCTGGGGCTGCGGGTCATCGTCGACATCGTGCCCAACCACACCTCCGAGCAGCACGCGTGGTTCCGGGCCGCGCTCGCGGACCGTCCAGGGGGGACGGCCCGCGCGCGCTACCACTTCCGGCCGGGCCGGGGCGCGGCCGGGGAACTGCCGCCCAACGACTGGGAGTCCGTCTTCGGCGGCCCGGCGTGGACCCGCACGGCCGGCCCCGACGGCACCCCGGGCGAGTGGTACCTCCACCTCTTCGCCCCCGAGCAGCCCGACCTCAACTGGGAGAACCCCCAGGTGCGGGAGGAGTTCGACTCGGTGCTGCGGTTCTGGCTGGACCTGGGCGTGGACGGCTTCCGGATCGACGTGGCGCACGGCATGGTCAAGGCCCCGGGGCTGCCGGACATCGGCCGCAAGGAGCAGGCGAAGCTGATCGGCGCGCAGGTGCTGCCGTTCTTCGACCAGGACGGGGTGCACGAGATCCACCGCGCCTGGCGGCAGCTGCTGGACTCCTACGACGGCGAGCGGATCGGGGTGGCCGAGGCCTGGGCGCCGACCTCGGAGCGGCTGGCGCTGTACGTGCGCCCGGACGAGCTGCACCAGGCGTTCAACTTCCAGTTCCTGACCTGCGCGTGGGACGCGGCGGAGATGCGCACGGTGATCGACGCGTCACTGGACGCGACCCGCTCGGTGGGCGCGCCCACCACCTGGGTGCTGTCCAACCACGACGTCGTCCGGCACACCACCCGCTACGGCGGCGGCGAGCGGGGCCTCGCGCGGGCGCGGGCGGCGGCGCTGCTGATGCTGGCGCTGCCCGGCTCGGCCTATGTCTACCAGGGCGAGGAGCTGGGCCTGCCGGAGGTCGTGGACCTGCCGGACGAGGTGCGCCAGGACCCGGCGTTCTTCCGCGGGGACGGCCAGGACGGCACCCGGGACGGCTGCCGGGTGCCGCTGCCGTGGTCGGGCGGCGAGCCCCCGTTCGGCTTCGGGCCCGGCGGCAGCTGGCTGCCGCAGCCGGCCGAGTGGGCCGAGCTGTCGGTGGCGGCGCAGTCCGGCGACCCGCGCTCGACCCTGGAGCTGTACCGCTCGGCGCTGACGCTGCGCCGGGAGCTGCCGGGTCTGGGCGACGGGGAGATGGGCTGGCTGGCCGCGCCCGAGGGCGTGCTGGCCCTGTCCCGGCCGGGTTTCGTGTGCACGCTCAACACCCTGGACGAGGAGGTGGAGATGCCGGTGCCGGGCCGCCCGGTGCTCGCCACCCGCGCCCTGGAGTTCACCGGCGGCACGGTCCGGCTGCCCTCCGATTCCTGCGTCTGGTGGGCAGTCTGAGATGCGACCGGTAAGGTCCAGTCCTGTGACCGCCCGGCTAGCCGACATCGCAGCCCAGGCGGGTGTCAGCGAAGCAACCGTCAGTCGCGTCCTCAACGGGAAGCCGGGGGTGGCCGCCTCCACCCGCCAGTCCGTGCTGGCCGCGCTCGACGTGCTGGGCTACGAGCGGCCCGTACGGCTGCGGCAGCGCAGCGAGGGCCTGGTGGGGCTGATCACACCCGAGCTGGACAACCCCATCTTCCCGGCGTTCGCCCAGGTCATCGGGCAGGCCCTGACCCGCCAGGGGTACACCCCGGTGCTGGCGACCCAGACGCCGGGCGGCTCCACGGAGGACGAGCTGACGGAGATGCTCGTCGACCGGGGCGTCGCCGGCATCATCTTCGTCTCCGGGTTGCACGCCGACACCTCCGCGGATATGCAGCGCTACGAGCGGCTGCGCGCCCAGGGCGTGCCGTTCGTGCTGATCAACGGCTTCTCACCGAAGGTGCGGGCGCCGTTCGTCTCGCCCGACGACCGGGCGGCGGTCCGGCTGGCCGTCACCCATCTGGCGGCACTGGGGCACCGGCGGATCGGGCTGGCGCTGGGCCCCAAGCGGTACGTCCCGGTACAGCGGAAGATCGAGGGTTTCCTCCGCGCCATGCAGGACGAGCTGGGCGTCGGGCCGGGCGACGCCGAGGAGCTGATCGAGCACTCGCTGTTCAGCCTGGAGGGCGGCCAGGCGGCGGCCTCCGCGCTGCTCGCCCGGGGCGCCACGGCCGTCGTGTGCGCGAGCGACATGATGGCGCTGGGCGTCGTGCGGGCGGCCCGTCAGCTGGGCCTGGAGGTGCCCAGGGACGTCTCGGTGGTGGGCTTCGACGACTCCCCGCTCATCGCCTTCACGGACCCGCCGCTGACCACCATCCGGCAGCCCGTGCCGTCCATGGGCCAGGCGGCCGTCCGGGCGCTGCTGGAGGAGGTCGGGGGGACCCCCGCGCCGCACAGCGAATTCGTGTTCCTGCCCGAATTGGTGGTTCGTGGTTCAACGGCTTCGGCCCCGGCCCAAGACCAGACTTGGGGATGATCTGGCCCTCGCCCGTATCTGGCAGACTGTTTCTCTATGGGTGAAGCGACAGTAAGGACACTGGAAGGCCAAACGGCCGCCCCGCCACCCACCGAGGAGCGAGCGGACAGGCCGTCGCCCGAGGGTGCCCTCCAGCGAAAACCCCGCGAGCCCGGCCTGTGGACGCCGCGCCGGGCGCGCCGGCCACGGTTGTGGTTCGAGGTGCTGCTGATCGCGGTGAGTTACTGGACGTACTCCCTCGTGCGCAACGCCGTGCCCGAGCAGCGGGCCGCGGCGTTGCGCAACGCCGACTGGATCTGGCGCGTCGAGAACGCCCTCCACATCGCCGTCGAGGACACCGTCAACCACGCCGTCAATTCGGTGACGTGGCTGATCGTGGGGATGAACTACTACTACGCCACCCTGCACTTCGTCCTCACCATCGGTGTCCTGGTGTGGCTCTACCGCTGGCATCCCGGCCGGTACGCGGCGGCCCGGCTGGCCCTCTTCGCGACCACCGGCGTGGCCCTGCTCGGCTACTACCTGTTCCCCCTGGCCCCGCCCCGGCTGATGAACGGCGTGGACTTCGTCGACACCGTCCTGGTGCACCACACCTGGGGCTCGATGGCCTCGGGCAATCTGGCCAACGTCTCCAACCAGTACGCGGCGATGCCGTCGATGCACATCGGCTGGTCCACGTGGTGCGGCGTCACGATCGCCCTGCTGGCCCGCCCGGTGTGGGTGAAGGTGCTCGGCGCGCTGTACCCGGTGGCGACGCTGGTCGTCATCGTGGCGACGGCGAACCACTTCTGGCTCGACGCCGTGGGCGGGCTGCTGTGCCTCTCGTTCGGCTTCGGGCTCTCGTTCGTGTGGTTCCGGGCGTTCCCGCACCGGCTGGCCCGGCAGGTGGCCGGGAAGAGCGCCGCGCCGTCCGGAGAGGCGGAGAGCGCCGCCGCGTCGCGCGGCTGAGGCCGGGGGCCGGGGCCGTGGGGCCCCGGCCCGTCCCAGGAGTCCCGGGAAGCGCTCACGCCCCGTAGAACAGCTCCTCCACCACGGCGCGGGCACGCCGCGTCGTCCGGCGGTAGTCGTCCAGCATCTCCCCCACGTGCCCCGGTTCGTACCCCAGGTACCGCCCCACCGCCGCCAGCTCCCGGCTCTCGGTCGGGAAGGTGTCGCCGGAGCGGCCGCGCACGAGCATGACCGCGTTGCGGACGCTGGTCGCCAGCACCCACGCATCGTCCAGTATGGCCGCGTCCTCGGTGCTCAGCAGCTCGGCGGCGTGGGCGGCGCGCAGGGCCTCGCGGGTGCGGGTGGTGCGCAGGCCGGGCTCGGCCCAGCCGTGCCGCATCTGGAGCAGCTGTACGGTCCACTCGACGTCGGACAGGCCGCCGCGGCCCAGCTTGGTGTGGGTCGTCGGGTCCGCGCCGCGCGGCAGCCGCTCGCTCTCCATGCGGGCCTTCAGCCGCCTGATCTCCCGGACCGCGTCCTCGCCGAGGCCCTCGGCGGGGTAGCGCAGCGGGTCGACCAGCTCCATGAAGCGCAGGCCGAGGTCGGCGTCGCCCGCGACGGGCCTCGCGCGCAGCAGCGCCTGGCTCTCCCACACCAGCGACCAGCGCCGGTAGTAGGCGGCGTAGGAGGCGAGGCTGCGCACGATGGGGCCGGACTTGCCCTCGGGGCGCAGGTCGGCGTCGATGAGCAGCGGCGGGTCGGTGGTGGGCAGTTGCAGCAGCCGGCGCATCTCGGTGGCGACGGCGAACGCGGCCTTGGCCGCCTCCTCCTCGGGGACGCCCTCGCGGGGCTCGTGGACGAAGAGGACGTCGGCGTCGGAGCCGTAGCCCTGCTCGTGGCCGCCGAAGCGGCCCATGCCGATGACGGCGAAGCGGGTGGGGAGGGTGTCGCCCCACTCGGCGCGGACGGCGGCGCGCAGGGCGCCGGCCACGGCGGCCGCGTTGAGGTCGGAGACGGCGTCGCCGACGGTGTCGACGCGCAGGTGGGTGTCGCTGGGCCCGGTGTCGGCCGGGTGTCTCGCGGTGGCGCCGTGGGTGCCGTTGGTGCCGTTCTGCCGCCAGGAGGGTTCGGGGCCGGTGCGCCCGTAGGCGCCGATGATGTCGGCGGCGGCGGTGCGGAACAGCTCGCGGCGGCGCACACCGCGCACGGCGACGATGGCGGCCTCGGCGTCCTCGGCGCGGCCCACGGCGGCCAGCACCTCCTGCTCCAGGGCCTCCCGGCCGCGCGGCCGCAGGCCCTCGGGGTCACCGAGCAGGGCGACGGCCTCGGGGGCGCGCAGCAGCAGGTCGGGGGCGAGCCGGCCGGCGGAGAGCACCCGGGCGAGGTTCTCGGCGGCGGCGCCCTCGTCGCGCAGCAGCCGGAGGTACCAGGGGGTCCTGCCGAGGGCGTCGGAGACCTTGTGGAAGTTGAGCAGCCCGGCGTCGGGGTCGGCGGAGTCGGCGAACCAGCCGAGCAGGACGGGCAGCAGGGTGCGCTGGATGGCCGCCTTGCGGGAGACCCCGGAGGCGAGCGCCTCCAGGTGGCGCAGGGCGGCGGCGGGGTCGGCGTAGCCGAGGGCCTCCAGGCGCTGGCCGGCCGCCTTGGCGCTGAGCCGGGCCTCGCCGGGCTCCAGTTGGGCGACGGCGTCGAGCAGGGGCCGGTAGAAGAGCTTCTCGTGCAGCCGGCGCACCTCGCGGGCGTGCCGCTTCCACTCCTTGCCGAGCCCGTCGACGGGCTCGGTGCCGGCCGGCCACCGGAAGGCGCGGGCCAGCGAGCGCCCGAGCCGGCGCCGGTCGGCCTCGGCCTCGGGCATCAGGTGGGTGCGGCGCAGCCGGTGGAGCTGGATGTGGTGCTCCAGCGTGCGCAGGAAGCGGTAGGCGGAGTCGAGGGCGGCGGCGTCGGAGCGGCCCACGTAGCCGCCGGCGGCGAGCGCGGCCAGGGCGTCGAGGGTGCCGCCGCCGCGCAGCGTGGCGTCGCTGCGGCCGTGCACCAACTGGAGGAGCTGCACGGCGAATTCGACGTCGCGCAGGCCGCCGGGGCCGAGCTTGAGCTCGCGCTCGACCTGGGTGGCGGGGATGGAGGCGACGACGCGGCGGCGCATCTGCTGGACGTCGGGGACGAAGTTCTCCCGCTCGGCGGCCTGCCACACCAGCGGTGAGACGGCGTCCACGTAGGCCTGTCCGAGCGCCTCGTCGCCGGCGACCGGCCGGGCCTTGAGGAGGGCCTGGAACTCCCAGGTCTTCGCCCAGCGTTGGTAGTAGGCGAGGTGGCTGGAGAGGGTGCGCACGAGGGGGCCGTTGCGCCCCTCGGGGCGGAGGTTGGCGTCGACGGGCCAGATGGTGCCCTCGGGGGTGACGTCGGAGCAGACCCGCATCATCCGGGAGGCGAGCCGGGTCGCGGCCCGCACCGCGTCGGCCTCCGGCGTGCTGTCGCGCGGCTCGGCGACGAAGACGACGTCGACGTCCGAGACGTAATTGAGCTCCCTGCCACCGCACTTGCCCATGCCGATGACGGCGAGCCGGCAGAGCGCGGCGTCCTCCGGCTGCTCCTCGGCGGCGATCGCCAGGGCGGCGCGGAGGGTGGCGGTCGCCAGGTCGGCGAGCTCGGCGGCGGTCTGGGCGACCTCCGTGGTGCCGCAGACGTCGCGGGCGGCGATGGTCAGCAGACAGCGGCGGTAGGCGGCCCGCAGCGCGTCGGCGGGCGTGAGCCCGGCGCCCCGGTCGCCGCGCAGCCCCTCGGCGAGGGCCCGCTCGAACTCCGGTACGGCGGGGTGCAGATCGGCCGGCTCGTAGGCGACGAGGGCGTACCAGTCGCCGGGGTGGCGGACGAGGTGGTCGCCGAGCGCCTCGGAGGCGCCGAGGACGCCGAGCAACCGGTCGCGCAGCGGCTTGGCGGTGACGAGGGTGTCCAGGAACGTCTGCCGGTCGGCGCCGCCCAGCGCTTCCACGAGGCGGACCAGGCCGCGCAGGGCGAGGTCCGGGTCGGCGGTGGCGCCGAGGGCGTCGAGGAGCAGCGGATCGGAGTGCACGGGCGCGAGCCCGGGGGTCTCCAGCAGCCGCTCGGCGGCCCCGGTGTCGGTGAATCCGTGGCGCAGCAGCCGGGTGTACGAGCTGCTGCGGCGCCCCTGTGGCACTGTCATCGACAACCCTCTCGTCCGCCGCGGGCGGCCCGGGCCGGCCCGCGCCGGCCCTGCTGAGGATCATAGCCCCGGGCCTCCGGAAGCGGACGGGCGGCGGAAGCCGCCCGTCCGGCGGCCGAGGAAGTCCGGGAGGGGGCGGTACGGAGGGAATCCCCCTTACAGCACCGGCAGCATCTTCCGCAGCTCGAAGGCCGTCACCTCGGAGCGGTACTCCTCCCACTCCTGCTTCTTGTTGCGCAGGAAGAAGTCGAAGACGTGCTCGCCCAGCGTCTCGGCCACCAGCTCGCTGCGCTCCATGAGCTCGATCGCCTCGCCCAGGTTCTGCGGCAGCGGCTCGATGCCCATCGCGCGCCGCTCGGCGTCGGACAGCGCCCACACGTCGTCGTCGGCGCCGGCCGGAAGCTCGTAGCCCTCCTCGATGCCCTTGAGACCGGCGGCGAGCAGCACCGCGTAGGTCAGGTAGGGGTTGGCGCCGGAGTCGATGGAGCGGACCTCGACCCGGGCGGAGCCGGTCTTGCCGGGCTTGTACATCGGGACGCGGATGAGCGCGGAGCGGTTGTTGTGGCCCCAGCAGATGTACGAGGGGGCCTCGCCGCCCGCGCCGGCGCTGCGGGCCGAGCCGCCCCAGATGCGCTTGTAGGAGTTGACCCACTGGTTGGTCACGGCCGAGATCTCGGCGGCGTGCTTGAGCAGGCCCGCGATGAAGGACCGGCCGACCTTGGAGAGCTGGTACTCCGCGCCGGACTCGTAGAAGGCGTTCCGGTCGCCCTCGAAGAGGGAGAGGTGGGTGTGCATCCCGGAGCCGGGGTATTCGGAGAACGGCTTGGGCATGAAGGTGGCCTGCACGCCCTGCTCCAGGGCGACCTGCTTCATCACCAGGCGGAAGGTCATGATGTTGTCCGCCGTGGACAGCGCGTCGGCGTAGCGGAGGTCGATCTCCTGCTGGCCGGGGGCGCCCTCGTGGTGGCTGAACTCGACCGAGATGCCCATGGATTCGAGCATGGTGATGGCCTGGCGGCGGAAGTCCATGCCCACGTTCTGCGGGGTGTGGTCGAAATAGCCGGAGGAGTCGGCGGGCACCGGGCGGGTGCCGTCGACCGGCTTGTCCTTGAGGAGGAAGAACTCGATCTCGGGGTGGGTGTAGAAGGTGAAGCCGAGGTCGGAGGTCTTGGCCAGGATGCGCTTGAGGACGTAGCGCGGGTCGGCGTAGGAGGGCGAGCCGTCCGGCATGAGGATGTCGCAGAACATCCGGGCGGTGCCGGGGGCCTCCGCGCGCCAGGGCAGGATCTGGAAGGTGCCCGGGTCCGGCTTGGCGATCATGTCGGACTCGTACACCCGGGCGAAGCCCTCGATGGCGGAGCCGTCGAAGCCGATGCCCTCGTCGAAGGCCTGCTCCAGCTCGGCCGGGGCGACGGCGACGGACTTCAGATAGCCGAGGACGTCGGTGAACCACAGCCGTACGAACCGGATGTCGCGCTCTTCGAGCGTGCGGAGCACGAACTCCTGCTGCTTATCCATATCTACCTATCCTTGCAGGTCGGACGGCTCGTATCAGCGGCTGTGGGCGGGTGCCGGGCCTTGAGTATCGCGTTCTCGGGTTACCGCGGGGTTTCCAGCGGAACCCCTTCACGGGTGCATCGTACTTATGCCCGGATAGGGGGCGTGGCCAGCACGGCCGCCGCGATCGCCTGCGGACGGTCGTACATCAGCAGGTGGCCGGCGGGTGCCACGGCCTCGAAGCGGCCGTCGAGGCGGTCGGCGAGGGCGCGCTGCCGCTCCAGCCAGCGGCGCTCCAGCGTGGAGCCGGTGCCGGGCGAGGCCGCGAGGACGCTCACCGGGACCGGCGGCATCGGGTGATGCTCGCGCAGGTCCAGCAGCTCGGCGGCGACGTCGCGGTAACGGGCGTTCTCCATGAGCAGGGCACGCATCACCCGTCCGGTGCCGTACGTGCGGCGCAGGAGGTCGGCCGAGGCCGGGTCCTGGCGGCTCACGGAGGAGGCGCGGACGGCCAGCCGGCGCAGGGACGGGCCGAGGGCGCGGGGCAGGCCGGCGGCGGCGAGCACCAGGCCGCGGGCGTGCGCCGCGCTGGTGCGCAGCTCGCGCGCGGGCGCGGGCCGGGGCTCCTCCTCCACGCTGCCGTCGACGAGCACGATGCCCGCCGTGCGCCCGGGGTGCAGCCGGGCGAAGGCCTCGGCGTGGAATCCGGCGAGGGAGTGACCCACGACCGTGACGGGCTCCTTCACCCCGAGGGCGTCGAGGACGCCCGCTATCCGGGCGGCCTCCCCCGCCGCGGTGGGCGGTTCCACGGCCGGTGCGCTGAAGCCCAGGCCGGGGCGGTCGAAGCGGACGACGGTGCGGTGGGGCGTGAGCAGCGGCACCACCGGCTCCCAGTCGAACCAGCCCATGCCGAGGCCCGCGCTCAGCACGCAGACCGGGCCCTCGCCCTCGCACACGACGTGCAGCGGTACGCCGCCCACGCGCAGCATGTGCCCGGGTGGTCGCGTCTCTTCGGCCATGCTCTCCACACCGTCCCCCTCAGTGGTCCGTCCGGTCGCCGCCGCGCCCGGACGGGCGACGGTAGCGGAAGAGGGACCCTGCTGCCTGACCGGCCTGAGCGCGACCAGACGACCGTACCGGCGTGCGCCGGGGGCTCGTGCCACACCCCCGGCGCACCCTTGTCCGTAGCGGTGCGGGCGCGGTCAGTCGCCCGCCGCGGCCGTCCGGTGTTCCGGCGCCACCCAGTGCGGCTTGCGGAACTTCAGCAGGGCGAGCGGCGTGAGGAAGCCGATGACCAGCAGGCCGCCGCCCACGGTCAGCAGATAGCGCCAGAGCGGGCCGCCGCCGAACTGCTCCGGCGGCACGAAGCCGATGCACATCGCCGCGAGCGAGGCGGCGAAGCCGGCGCCCGCGACGAGCCGCACGGCCGGCACCCGGAAGCCGCGCGGCCGGCCGGGCTGGGTGGTGCGCAGCCGGACGACGGCGGCGAACATCAGCAGGTAGACGACGAGGTAGATCTGGGTGGTGATCACCGAGAAGATCCAGTACGCGCTGGAGACGTCCGGCAGGAAGGCGTAGAGGAGCGCGATGAGCGTGGTGAGCGCGCCCTGCGCGACCATGATGTTGCGCGGCACGCCCCTCTTGTTGAGCTTCTGGAGGACCGGCGGCAGATAGCCCTCCTGCCGGGCGACCATCAGCAGCCCCTTGGAGGGGCCCGCCAGCCAGGCCAGCATCCCGCCGAGCGCGGCGGCGACGAGCAGCACGCCGACGACCTTGGTCAGCCAGCCCACGCCGAAGTGGTCGAAGAAGCCCTGGAACGCCTGCATCACGCCGGCGGTCAGGCTCAGGTCCTCGCCCGGCATCACCCAGCTGATGGCCAGCGCCGGCAGGATGAAGATCAGCAGGACGAGTCCGGTCGCGGCGAAGACGGAGCGCGGGAACTGCTTGCCCGGCTCGCGCAGCGAGGACACGTGGACGCCGTTCATCTCCATGCCCGCGTAGGACAGGAAGTTGTTGACGATCAGCACGAGGCTGGCCAGCCCGGTCCACGGCGGCAGCGCGTGGCCCGCGTCCATGGGCGCGGCGGAGGCGTTGCCCTGGCCGAGGAAGACCATGCCGAGGACGACGAGCACCACGCCCGGGATCAGTGTGCCGATCACCAGTCCGGCGCCGGCGAGCCCGGCGACCGCCTTCGTTCCGCGCGAGGAGATCAGCACGCCCGCCCAGTAGATGACGACGATCACGACGGCGACGTAGACACCGTTGTCGGCGAGCCTCGGGTCGATCACGTATGCGAAGGTGCTCGCCACGTAGGCCAGCAGGCTCGGGTAGTAGGCGATCGTCATCGCGAACTGGCACCAGACGGCCAGGAAGCCCAGCGGCTTGGAGGACAGTCCCTCGCTCACCCAGCGGTAGACGCCCCCGGTCCAGCCGGAGGCGAGCTCGGCGGAGACGAGCGCGGTCGGCAGCAGGAAGACGACGGCCGGCACGAGGTAGAGGAAGACGGCGGCGAGGCCGTAGAGCGCCATGGACGGGGAAGGGCGCAGGTTCGCGACGGACGCGGTGGTCATCATCGCGAGGGTCACCCACGAGATGAACTGCGTCTGGGTGGCGCCCGGGATGGCGGCGCCCGTGGCGAGGGGACGTTCGTCCCTCACCTGTTCCGTGATGGTCATGGGAGGGGGAGCGTCCTTCGGGCCGAGCGTTCGAGCTGTTTTCCTCCCAATGATCCCACCCCCGGGCGCCTGGAGAGGAATACCCCGAGGGGGTAAGGTGCGAGGGAATGACGTGGCCCGGAGGGGCCGGAGGGGTTGGGGTGACGTGGCAGGACAGCGGAGGGTGGTCGCGTGGTGCGGCCGTCTGCTGCTGTTCACGGCGCTCCTGCTGGGCATCGTGACGATGCACACACTCGGCCATCCGTCGTCGGGCGGGCACGGGGGCGGGGCGCGGGCCGGCGCGGAGGCCGGGGCCGGACGGCACACGGCCGCGGGCCTTGCCGGCGATCACGCGGGCGGTTTCGCCGCGGTCGCGTCCGCGGGGGCGGCCGCCCACCCGGCCGTACCGGTGAGCGCTTTTCCGGCCGTACCGCCGGCCGCGCCCGGCGGCCCGGCCGGTCCGGGCGGTCACTCGGCTGTCCCGGCTGAGCGCGCGGCTGCTCCCGGCGCCCACCCGGCCGTACCCGGCGACCATTCGCGCCGGACGGCGGACGCCGCGGCGCGGGTGGCCGGGCCGACTGTGGGGAGCGCGAAGCTCTCGGCCGTGGCCGAGGACCGGGGTCCCGGGCGGAGCGCCGGGACCGGGGAGGCGCGGGTGGCGGAAGAGGCCGCCCGCCCGCACGGCGGCGCCCACGCCACCGACCCCGTCCACCACACCGGCATGGACCCCATGTCCGTCTGCCTCGCCGTGCTCGGCGCCGCGCTCCTGACGCTCGTCCTCCTCCTCACGGCCGCCGCCCTCCGCCGCCGCGCGGCGGCCCGGCCCGCCACCGCCCGCGCCCGTCTGCGGGCCCTGTGGCCGATACCTCCCCCGCCACGGCACAAGTCCCTCGCCCGGTTGTCGGTGCTGCGCGTATAGCGACGCGCCCCGGCCGTGCGCCCGTACGTCCCGTACGCGCGCACGGCGGTACGCGATCGCTCCCGTCCGTACGCGGACGTCCGCACACCCGACACCACGAGGTGCACTTCCCATGCGCACGACTTCCCGCCGCGCCGTCCTCGGCGCGGGACTCGCCGTCGCCGGCGGCGGCCTGCTCACCGCCTGCTCCCAGGACTCCCCGGGCTCCGCCGACGCCAAGACGCCCACCGCCCCGCCCACCGACTACGTCTCCCCGGACGGCAAGGAGGTGGCCGCCGCCGAGGCGAAGCGCGGCACGGGCCCCGTCCGCGACGTCCGGCTGACGGCCACCCGTACCCGCGTCGACCTGGGCGGCGGACGTTCCGTCGACACGTGGGCGTACGGCGACCGGCTGCCCGGCCAGGAGGTCCGGGTCACGGCGGGCGACACCCTCGCCCTCACCCTCGCCAACCACCTGCCCGAGGCCACCTCCCTGCACTGGCACGGGCTGGCCCTGCGCAACGACATGGACGGCGTGCCCGGCCTCACCCAGCCCGCGGTCAAGCCCGGCGCGTCGCACGACTACCGCTTCACGCTCGCGCACCCCGGCACGTACTGGTTCCACCCGCACTCGGGGGTCCAGCAGGACCGGGGGCTGTACGCGCCGCTGATCGTGGAGGACCCGAGGGAGCCGCTGAAGTACGACAAGGAGTGGGTCGTCGTCCTGGACGACTGGGTGGACGGGGTGGACGGCAGCACGCCGGACGCGGTGCTGGCGGAACTCGGCCGGGGCATGGGCGGGATGGACCACGGCGGCGGGGGCGGTGGCATGGACCACGGTGGCGGCCACGACATGAGCGGTCACGGCATGGGCGCCGCGCCGAAGCCCTCGGCTTCCTCCGGCCCGTCGCGCATGCTGATGGGGGCGACGAGCCCCCTCCTCGGTGGTGACGCGGGCGACGTCGCGTACCCCCACTACCTGGTCAACGGGCGGACGGCGGCCGACCCCGAGACGTTCCGGGCCAAGGCCGGCGACCGGATCCGGATCCGCTTCGTCAACGCGGGCGGTGACACGGCCTTCCGCGTCGCGCTCGGCGACCACCGTATGACGGTCACGCACACCGACGGCTTCCCCGTCGCGCACGCGGAGACGGACGCGCTGCTGCTGGGCATGGGCGAGCGCTACGACGTGCTGGTCGAGGCGAAGGACGGCGTCTTCCCGCTGACCGCGCTGGCCGAGGGCAAGAAGGCGTCGGCGCTGGCGCTGCTGCGCACCGCCGACAGGGCGGCGCCCGACGCGTCCGTACGCCCCCGCGAGCTCGACGGCAGGCTCCTGACCGCGGACCGCCTGAAGGCGGACGCGAGCGTGCGCCTGAAGGACCGCCGCCCGGACCGCACGCTGACCTTCGCGCTCACGGGCTCGATGGAGAAGTACGACTGGGCGATCAACGGCCGGAAGTACACGGCGTCGCAGCGCTACCCGGTGGCGGCGGGTGAGCGGGTGCGGATGGCGTTCGTGAACCGCACGACGATGTGGCACCCGATGCACCTGCACGGGCACACGTTCGCGCTGCCGGGCGGCGGGGCGCGGAAGGACACGGCGGTGGTGCTGCCGGGGAAACGGCTGGAGGTGGAGTTCGACGCGGACAACCCCGGGCTGTGGATGCTCCACTGTCACAACGTGTACCACGCGGAGTCGGGGATGATGACGGTGCTGGGGTACCGCAAGTAGAGCCGTCCGGCGTTCGAGGACCGGGGCCCGGGGCGGAGCCCCGGTCACGGGAAGGGGCGGGGCCGGGGAAGAAGCCCGGCGCGGCGGCACCCCGCCCCCGCCCACCCGCACCCAGGACCCGCCCGGACCCCCGTGCCGCACCCCCCATCGCGTCAGTCAGACGATTAGACTGGCGCCCGTGGCACAACTTCGGCTCGCCCTGAACCAGATCGACTCCTGCGTCGGCGACCTCGCCGGGAACGCCGAGGCGATCGTCCACTGGACCAGACGCTCGGCGGAGCGCGGCGCCCACCTGGCCGCGTTCCCCGAGATGGCCCTGACCGGCTACCCCGTCGAGGACCTCGCGCTGCGCTCGTCGTTCGTCGAGGCGAGCCGCGCCGCGCTGGCCGGGCTCGCCGGACGGCTCGCGGCCGAGGGGCTCGGCGAACTACCCGTGCTCGTCGGCTATCTCGACCGCAGCGAGGGCGGCACCCGCCTCGGCCAGCCGGCCGGCGCGCCGCGCAACGCCGCGGCGGTGCTGCACCGCGGCGCGGTGGCGCTGAGCTTCGCCAAGCACCACCTGCCGAACTACGGCGTCTTCGACGAGTTCCGGTACTTCGTGCCCGGTGACACGCTGCCCGTCGTGCGGGTACGCGGCGTCGACGTGGCGCTCGCCATCTGCGAGGACCTGTGGCAGGAGGGCGGCCGGGTACCCGCCGCCCGCTCCGCCGGGGCCGGGCTGCTGCTGTCGGTCAACGCCTCGCCGTACGAGCGCGAGAAGGACGACACCCGTCTGGAGCTGGTCCGCACGCGCGCCCGGCAGGCGGGCTGCACGACCGCGTACCTCGCGATGACCGGCGGCCAGGACGAGCTGGTCTTCGACGGCGACACGATCGTCGTCGACCGCGACGGCGAGGTCCTCACGCGCGCCGCGCAGTTCGAGGAGACGTGCGTCCTGATCGACCTCGACCTGCCGGCCGCGCCCGCCGAGCCGCCGTCCGGGGTCGTCGACGACGGCCTGCGCGTCGACCACGTCACCCTCTCGGCCGATCCGCTCCCGGCGTACGAGCCGGCGGCGCACCCCGCCCCGGCGCCGCACCTCAGCGACGCCGAGGAGGTCTACAAGGCCCTGGTCACGGGCCTGCGCGCGTACGTCGCCAAGAACAATTTCCGCAGCGTGCTGATCGGGCTCTCCGGTGGCATCGACTCCGCGCTCGTCGCCGCGCTCGCGTGCGACGCGGTCGGCGCGGAGAACGTGTACGGCGTGGCCATGCCGTCGCGCTACTCCTCCGAGCACTCCCTGGGCGACGCCGAGGAACTCGCCCGGCGCACCGGCCTGAACCTCCGCACGGTCCCCATCGCGCCGATGTTCGACGCGTACATGGGCGCGCTGGGCCTGACCGGCCTCGCCGAGGAGAACCTCCAGTCGCGGCTGCGCGGCACGATGCTGATGGCGATCTCCAACCAGGAAGGCCACATCGTGCTCGCCCCGGGCAACAAGTCCGAGCTGGCGTGCGGCTATTCGACGCTCTACGGCGACTCGGTCGGCGCGTACGGCCCGATCAAGGACGTCTACAAGACACTGATCTTCCGCCTCGCGAAGTGGCGCAACGCGGACGCGGCCGCCCGCGGCGAGACCCCGCCGATCCCGGAGAACTCGATCACCAAGCCCCCGAGCGCGGAACTCCGCCCGGGCCAGGTGGACACCGACTCCCTCCCGGACTACGACGTCCTGGACCGGATCCTGGAGCTGTACGTCGACCGCGACCGCGGCCACGCGGAGATCATCGCGGCGGGCTTCGACCCGGAGCTGGTCACGCGCGTCCTGCGGCTGGTGGACACGGCGGAGTACAAGCGCCGCCAGTACCCGCCGGGCACGAAGATCTCGGCGAAGGGCTTCGGCAAGGACCGGCGCCTGCCGATCACGAACCGCTGGCGGGAGAAGGGCTGAGCGGTCGACTGTACGAAAAGGCCGGTGGGACCCGCGCGTCTGCGGGCCCCACCGGCCTTTTCGCGTACGGAATATTCGAACAGCCGAGATCGAACTGCGTGATAGCTTGCTGGTCTGACTTTTCCGATTCCGGGGGGATTTCACGTGTTTTCTCGTGCGCGCACACTTCTGATCGCCGGTACCGGCGCCGCGGCCGTCGTCCTGGGCACGGCCGCGCCCGGCGTCGCGGCGGGTGACGACACGACCCTGCCGTCCGCCGTGGAGACCTTCGAGTACCCGGGCGCCGCGAAGATCTTCAAGGAGCGGGGCATCAAGCTCGAGCGCGGCGACGGGCACATCCTGTTCGCCGACTGCGAGGTCTCCGAGGACATCGTCGTCTACACCAAGCCGACAGCCGGACCCAACAGGGGCAAGTACTGCTTCAGGGTCACCGGGAGCGGCAAGAAGGGCTACCTCGCCCTCGACCTTCCCGACGCGATCGGCGTCGGCGCCAACAAGTACGACGTGTGGGCCTCCGTCACAGGCAGTGGCTTCGTCGAGGTGCCGAAGAACAAGTTCAAGACCGTCGGCGAATCCGCCACGGGCAAGCCCGGCTCGCTGCTCGCGCTCCAGGTCTGACGTACATCACGACGTCCGCCTTTCCCCAACGCTTCATGACCCGGGCCCGGCCGCACGACGGGCCCTGGAGGAGAACACCATGTCTGCCATCCGTCCGCGCGCCGCGTGGATGACCGGGATCCTCGCGTCCGCCGTCGCGGCGAGCCTGCTGACCGGCGTCCCGGCGCACGCGGTCGTCGGCGAAGAGGCCGCCGACGGCGCCTACGCCTTCACCGCCCAGCTCGACATCGACGAGGGCGCGCGCGGCTGCTCGGCCGCTCTCGTCGAGCAGGAGTGGCTGGTCACCGCGGCCAGTTGCTTCGCCGACGACCCGGCGAAGAGCTTCAAGATCTCCGCCGGCACCCCGAAGCGGAAGACGACCGCCACGATCGGCCGCACGGACCTCTCGGGCAAGGGCGGCGGCGTGGTCGACGTCGTCGAACTCGTCCCGCGCGAGGACCGTGACCTGGTGATGGCACGACTGGCGCGGCCGGTCACCGGCGTCAAGCCCGCCCACCTCAACTTCGACACCATACTCCCGGGCGAACACCTGCGGGTGGCCGGCTACGGCCGCACCAAGGACGAGTGGGTCCCCGACCGCCTGCACTCCGCCGGGTTCGACGTCGAGTCGGCCAAGGGCGGTACGGTGCGCCTCAAGGGCAGGTCCGCCGACGCCGCCGCGTGCCAGGGGGACACGGGCGGCCCCGTGTTCAAGGACCTCAGCGGCCACTACGAGCTGGTCGGCATCACCAGCACCTCCGGCCAGGCGGGCTGCTTCGGCACGGACGGGTCCGAGACCCGCCGGGGCGTGCAGGCGGCCCGCGTGGACGACATCGCGGGGTGGATCCAGGCCACCGCCTCCCGCGGCGTCCTGTCCCGGGCGGACTGGAAGAACGCCGTCCATGTCGTCTCGGGCAACTTCACCCGGGGCATCAAGCACAGCGACCGCTCGGACGTGTTCGTCGTCTGGGCCGACGGCTCGGCCAGCATCTTCCGCGGCGCCGACCACACCGACGACAAGTACCCCTTCATGGCGGAGTACAAGGTCGCGGCCAAGGGGAGCTACTGGAAGGACGCCGCGGCCGTCACCGGCACCCGGGTCACCGACGCCGCCTCCAGCGGCAGCGCGACGGACGGGCTCACCGTCCGCTGGAAGAGCGGCAAGCTGTCGACGTTCACGCACGTCGACACGTACGGCTTCTTCGAGGAGAAGACCCTCGCCTACAGCGGCAGCTGGAAGAACGCCCGTCTCATCACGGCCGGTCGCCACACCGCCAACAAGCTGCGTGACGACCTGGTCGTTCTCTGGGCGGACGGCTCGACGTCCATGTACTCCGACACCGGGGTCAACGGCGTCGCCAAGGAGACCCAGCTGACCAAGGCGGACAAGGCCTGGACCGAGGCCGCGCAGATCAGCTCCGCCGAGTTCACCGGTGGCGGGACCGCCGACCTCGTCGTCAGCTGGAAGAGCGGCAAGGCGGAACTCTTCGCCGGCCTCGACACGGACGGCTTCCACGGAAGCACCGTCCTGCGCAAGGCGGGCTCGGCCTGGCGGTACGCCACGACCCTGACGCCCGGCGTCTTCGGCGGCCGCTACCCCGGCGACCTCCTGGTCCGCTGGGCCGACGGCAACCTGAGCTACTACTCCGACGTGGACACCTCCGGCACCCACGCCGAGGTCCAGCTCGTCGGCTGACCGGCGCACCGCAGGACAAGCACACGGCGGCGGCCACGGGGAATTCCCCCGTGGCCGTCGTCGTTGGCATTGCTTGACAGTTCAAGCAACTCTAGGAGTGACGGCGCAGTGAAGGTCGAGATCTACAGCGATATCGCCTGCCCGTGGTGCCACGTCGGCAAGAACCGCTTCGAGCGGGCCCTGGCCGCGTTCCCGGGTGCCGAGGGTGTCGAGGTGGTCTACCGGCCGTTCCAGCTCGACCCCGGGGCGCCGGAGAAGCCGCTGCCGCACCGGGAGGTGCTGGCGGAGAAGTACGGTCCGCAGTCCGTCGCCATGGACGACCGGATCACCGCGATCGGCGAGGCCGAGGGGCTCACGTTCGACTTCGACACGGTCGTCGAGAACAACTCGCTGCTCGCCCACCGGCTGCTGCGCTTCGTCCTCGGCGCGTACGGCCCGGCGGCCCAGGCGCGGCTCAAGGGGCGGCTGCTGGAGGCCCACTTCGGGGAGGGGCTCGACATCGGTGACGCCGGGCAGCTCGCGGACGCGGCCGTGGCCGTCGGCCTGGAGCGGGAGCCGGTCGCCGCGTTCCTCGGCGGGGACGACCTGCGCGACGAGGTCCTCGCCGAGATCGACGAGGGCCGCCGGCGCGGCGTGACCGCGGTGCCGACGTTCGTCTTCGAGGGGCAGTGGGCCGTCCAGGGCGGCCAGGACACGGAGACGTTCCTGCGCGTCCTGGAGCAGGTCGCCGAGGCGACCGGTGCCGCCGCGCCGGAGGCCGGGGAGTCCTGCGCGGACGGTGCCTGCGAGGTCCCGGCCACCGGCCGGGGCTGACCAGCGGCGCGGCCTCACGCCTTCGCGGCGCCGCGCACCTCCAGCCCCGCGAGGAGCTCCCGCGTGGCCTGCGCGACCGCGTCGACGGCCTCCTCGAACACGGCCTGGTTGTGCGCGGCCGGGTGGTGGAAGCCGGACACCTTCCGTACGTACTGCAAGGCGGCCGCCGTGATGTCCGCGTCCTCGACGTCGGGCGTCATGGGCGGCCGCAGCGTCTTGATACTGCGGCACATGCCTCCAGTGTGCCGCCGTACGGCGTCAGCGCACGCTCTCCCGCTCCGCCGCGGCACCGTCCGCCGCGGTCTCGCCCCTCGCGACCACCGTCGACGGGGCCCCCGGCGCGCGGTCCAGCATCCCCGCCGCCACCGCTATGGCCAGGCCCGTCACCACCAGCACGGCGCCGACCAGCGTGGGGGACGTCCAGCCCCAGCCCGCGGCGATCGCCACGCCGCCCAGCCACGCGCCGCCCGCGTTCGCGAGGTTGAACGCCGAGTGGTTGGAGGCGGCGGCCAGCGTCGGGGCGTGCCGGGCCTTGTTCATCACCAGCATCTGGAGCGGGGTGCTGGTCATGGAGCCCGCCGCGCCGAGCAGGACGACCGTGACCAGCGCCGCCCACTTCACATGGACCGTGAAGTCGAAGAGCACCAGCACCGCCGCGAGGCCCGCCAGCGAGCCGTAGAGGGTGGGGCGCAGCGCCCGGTCGGTCAGCGGGCCCGCGACGAGGATGCCGAGCGTCATGCCGATGCCGAAGAGGGCCAGGACGAAGGTGACCGAGGTCTCGGAGAAGCCCGTGACCTCCGTGGCCATGGAGGCCAGGTAGCTGTAGACGGCGAAGACGCCCGCGAAGCCGAAGACGGCCGCGAGCAGGCCGAGCAGGACCTGCCGGCTGCCGAGGGCGCGCAGCTCGCGGCCGAGGCCGCCGCCCTCCTCGCGCGGGAGCTGCGGGATCAGCGCGGCGAGCGCCGCCATGGCCACGAGGCCGATGACGGTCACCACGAGGAAGGTCGCGCGCCAGCCGAGGTGCTGGCCGAGGAGCGTGGCCGTGGGGACGCCGACGATGTTGGCGACGGTGAGGCCCAGGAACATCATCGCGACCGCACGGGCCTGCCGGCCCTCGGCCACCAGCCGGGTGGCGACCACCGAGCCGACGCCGAAGAACGCGCCGTGCGGCAGCCCGGCCAGCACCCGGCCCGCGACGAGCGTGCCGAAGGACGGGGCCAGGGCCGAGGCGAGGTTCCCGATCACGAAGACGCCCATGAGCAGGATCAGCATGCGCTTGCGCGGGACGCGCGAGCCCAGCGCGGTGAGCAGCGGGGCGCCCGCGACGACGCCGAGGGCGTAGGCGGAGACCAGGTAGCCGGCGGTGGGGACGGAGGTCCCCAGGTCGTCGGCGACGTTGGGCAGCAGGCCCATCATCACGAACTCGGTCGTTCCGATGCCGAAGGCGGAGACGGCGAGCGCGAGCAGCGCCAGGGGCATGGGAGGACCTTCCGGAAGGATGCGGGGGAGCCTTCCAGGCTACGGGGTGGGGCTCGGGGGCCCGTCCGGGGGCGGGTGCCTGCCGCTGCGCGGGGCTTTTCCCCACCCCGCCCCTTCCCGGATGTCCTCAAGCTCCCCCAGCTACCGCTGGGAGGTGCCCCCGGACGGGCTGATTTCAGCCCGTCCGGCGCTTGAGGACACCGCGCGGAGCGCGGAAAGGGGGCCCGGGGGCGAAGCCGCCGGTTGCGGGAAGGGGAGGGGAGGGGAGGGGAGGGGAGGGGAAAGGCCCGCCGCAGGCGCACCCCGCACCCGCACCCCTCAGATCTTGACCCGCGCCGCCACCGGCAGGTGGTCGCTGCCCGTGTCCGGCAGGGTCCAGGCCGAGACCGGCTCCATGCCGCGCACCATGATCTGGTCGATGCGGGCCATCGGGAAGCTCGCCGGCCAGCTGAAGCCGAAGCCGTCGCCCGCCGCGCCCTGGGCGGAGCGCAACTGCGAGGTGATGGGGGCCAGCGAGCGGTCGTTCATGGTGCCGTTGAGGTCGCCGAGGAGGATGACCTTCTTCTCGGGCTCCCGGGCGATGGCCCGGCCGAGGGCCTCGGCGCTGCTGTCGCGCTGCCCGGCGGTGAAGCCCGCGTTGAACTTCACACGGACCGAGGGCAGGTGCGCGACGTAGACGGCGACCGGGCCCTGCGGGGTCTTGACGGTGGCGCGGAGGGCGCGGGTCCAGCCCATGCGGATGTCGACGGGCTGGGCCAGCTGGAGCGGGTACTTGCTCCATATGCCGACCGTGCCCTGCACGGAGTGGTGCTTGTACGTGCTCGCGAGGGCCCGCTCGTACGTCGGCACGGCGGAGGGCTTGAGCTCCTCCAGGGCCACGACGTCGGCTCCGGAGGCCGCGACGTCCTTGGCCGTGCGCTCGGGGTTCGGGTTCTCGGCGTTCACGTTGTGGGTGGCGACGGTGAAGTTGCCGCCCTTGGCGGACTTGTCGCCGAGCAGGCCGCCGAAGAGGTTCGTCCAGACGACGATCGGCAGCAGCAGCGCGACCAGCGCGGTGGCCGAGCGGCGCAGCACGGCGAGGACGAGCAGGACCGGGATGCCGAGGCCGAGCCAGGGCAGGAAGGTCTCCGTGAGGCTGCCGAGGTTGCCGACCTTGTTGGGCAGGTGGGTGTGGAGCAGCATCAGCAGGCCGAGCAGTGCCGCCAGGACGGCGAGGACCACGCCCCGCCGCCAGACGTCGCGGCCCCGCCACTGGTCCATGAGGCGCCGGGCCCGGGAGCCGGCCCGCTCCGGACCCGTCCCGTCTCGGCCCGTCTCCTGCATGTACGCCTGCGCCATCGCTGTCCTCACTGCCTTGTCCGCTGCGGCCCCGCGCACCGACGATAGGTGATCATCAGCGCCCGGGGCGTTCCGGCCGCCCCGGGTGGGGCGTCGGTCTGGAGGACGACCGTCCGGGCGGCCGGGGTTCCGGGGGGCACGGCCGGGGGGCGTGCTGTGACACAACGGGCATATTCGGGAGCGGACGGGCCGGCGGCAGCGGCGGGCGGGCGCGGTCAGCCCGGCGGCCGGGGACGTACGCCCTCCAGGACCGCGTCGACGATCTGCTCGGCGAGGCCCTCGGAGAGCTCCTTCCACTCGTGGAGCATGGCGCGGGAGAGCATCGGGGCGACGAAGAGGTCGGCGAGCAGCTCCACGTCCAGGTCGGCGCGGACCTCGCCGCTCGCCATGCCCCGCCGCAGCACCGCGTAGACGGCCTCGCGGCGGGCCGTGACGACCGTCTCGTGGTACTCCTTCCAGAGCTTGGGGTGGGACTGGACCTGGGTGACGACGGTGCGCAGCACGGCGGACGAGCGCTTGGCCAGGCCGCGCCTGCGGAGGAACTCCAGCATGGTGACGAGGTCGTCGCGGACGGAGCCGCCGGTGGGCTCGGGGCCCGTGTCGTCGAGGGAGCGCAGCACGTCGAGCATCAGCTCCTCCTTGCCGGCCCAGCGCCGGTAGAGGGTGGCCTTGCCGACGCCCGCCTCGCGGGCGAGGCGTTCCATCGACAGGTCGCCGATGGTGACGCCCTCCTCCAGGAGGCGTAGGACGGTCTCGATCACGGTGGTGTCGACGGCGGCGTTGCGCGGACGGCCGCGTCCTGCGGCCGCCGCCCGCCCGGCGGGTTCCGCGGCCGGCTCCCGGGCGGCGGCCGGGCCCGTACCCGGCGTCGCGGGACCCTCGCCCGTACCCGCCGGCTCCCGGGCGGGGGCGGCCGCGGACCGCGCCGGGCCCGTCACGCGCCCGCCTCCGCCTGCTCCCGCTCGGCCTCCGGGCGCGGTGCGGCGCCGGCCGGCGCGCCGCGGCCGGGCAGGAAGAGGGCCACGACGGCGGCGCCGAGCAGCGCGACGCCCGTGGCGCCGATGACGGTGATGTGCATGGCGTGGATGAAGGCGTCGTTGGCCGGGGCGACGAGGGCCTTGCCGGCCGGGCCGAGCTTCTCGGCGAGGCCGAGGGTCGCCTCGATGGACTCGCCGGCGGCGTGCCGCGCGGAGTCGGTGAGGCCGGGGACGGCGTCCAGTTCGTCGCCGATGCCGTTCCGGTAGGTGGTGGAGAGCACCGAGCCGAGGACGGCGACCCCGAGCGCGCCGCCGACCTGGCGGAAGGTGTTGTTCACGGCGGAGCCGGAACCGGCCTTCTCCCGCGGCAGCGACTGCATGATCGACACGGTGGCGGGCGGCATGATGTGGGCCATCGCGGTGCCCTGGACGAAGAAGAGCACTTCGAGGACCCAGATCGGGGTGTCCGTGTCGAGGAGCAGGAAGCCGGCGGTGCTGGCGGCGACCAGGACCATGCCGACGGCGCAGACGGCGCGGGCGCCGAACCGGTCGACGACGAGCCGGGCCCTCGGCGCGAAGATCATCTGGGCGGCGGCGAGCGGCAGGAGCAGCAGGCCGCTCTGGAGCGGGGTGCAGCCGCGCACGCTCTGGGTGTAGAAGACGATGAAGAACGTCGTGCCCATCAGCGCGAAGAAGACCAGCGCGATGGAGGAGACGGCCGCCGAGAAGGCGGGGTTCCGGAAGTAGCGCACGTCGATGGCGGGGTGGGCGCTGCGCCGCTCGTGGAGCACGAAGAGCAGCAGGATCAGCAGGCCGCCGACGGCGGGGCCGAAGACCTCGGGCTCGGTGAAGTCGGCGAGCTGGCCGCCCTTGATGATGCCGTAGACGAGCAGGACGAGACCGGCCACGGAGAGCAGCACGCCGAGGGGGTCGAGGCGGCCGGGGTTCGGGTCCTTGGAGTCGGGGACGAGCAGCACCATGGCGATCAGCCCGATGATCACGATCGGCACGTTGACGAGGAAGACCGAGCCCCACCAGAAGTGGTCGAGCAGGACGCCGCCGGTGATCGGCCCGATGGCGATGGCGAGGCCGACCGCGCCGGCCCAGATGCCGATGGCCTTGGGCTGCTCCTCGCGCTCGAAGACGTTCATGATGATGGCGAGGGTGGCGGGCATGACGAACGCGCCGCCGAAGCCCATCACGGCCCGGAAGGCGATCAGCTCGCCGGACGAGCCGGCGAGGGCGGACAGCACCGAGCCGATGCCGAACACCACCATGCCGAAGAGCAGCACCTTCTTCCGGCCGAGCCGGTCGCCGAGCAGGCCCGCGGTGAAGAGGATCCCGGCGAAGACGAGCGTGTAGGAGTTGATCGCCCACTCCAGCTCGCTCTGGGTGGCGCCGAGGCCGGTGGGGGCGGGCGAGGCGATCGTCTTCATCGCCACGTTGAGGATCGAGTTGTCCAGGACCACGATCAGCAGGCTGAACAGCAGCACGGTGAGGATGGCCCAGCGTCTGCGGTGGACGGACTCGGGAACCCGGCGGCCGGCCGGGACGACTATCTCCGAGGGGTCCGGGGCGCCTGCGGTCGAGCCCGACCCGGGCCCGGGGGAACGGTTGACATGCCCACCAGAGTAGACCTTTCCGATACGGAACCGTCTCGTATTGGAAAGTCTTTACGAAAGACGAAAGGCCGCCCTGGTCCGGCCGCGCGGGGCGTGTCAGCATGGGAGGTGATCCGGGGACGCCGTCAGGGCGCCTCGAGACGAACCACAGGAGCGACCGCCATGACGCATGCCTTGAACAAGCCCGACAGCAGCCCCGCCGCGAGCGACGCGAGCAAGGCGCTGTACGGGGGCACGAGTTCCCGGCGCATCACCGTCCGCGACATCGCCGCCGCCAAGGCACGCGGCGAGAAGTGGCCCATGCTCACCGCCTACGACGCGATGACCGCCTCCGTCTTCGACCAGGCCGGCATCCCCGTCCTCCTCGTCGGCGACTCCATGGGCAACTGTCACCTCGGCTACGACTCCACCGTGCCCGTCACGATGGACGAGATCGCCATCCTCTCCGCCGCGGTCGTCCGCGGCACCAAGCGCGCCCTGATCGTCGCCGATCTGCCCTTCGGCTCGTACCAGGAGGGCGCCGTCCAGGCCCTGCGCAACGCCACCCGGCTGATCAAGGAGACCGGCGCCGGCGCGGTCAAGCTGGAGGGCGGCGAGCGCTCCGCCGACCAGATCCGGCTGCTGGTGGAGGCCGGCATCCCGGTCATGGCCCACATCGGCCTCACCCCGCAGTCGGTCAACGCCTTCGGCGGCTACCCGGTGCAGGGCCGCGGCGAGGAGGCCGCGCAGCAGCTGCTGCGCGACGCCAAGGCCGTGCAGGACGCGGGCGCCTTCGCCGTCGTCCTGGAGGTCGTGCCGGCCGAGCTGGCCGCCGAGGTCACCCGCGTCCTGCACATCCCGACCGTGGGCATCGGCGCGGGCGCCGAGTGCGACGCCCAGGTGCTGGTGTGGACCGACATGGCCGGCATGACGCCGGGCCGCCTGCCGCGCTTCGTCAAGCAGTACGCGCAGGTGCGCGAGGTCCTCGGCGACGCCGCCAAGGCCTTCGCCGAGGAGGTCGTCGGCGGGGTCTACCCGGCGGAGGAGCACTCCTTCCACTAGGGGTCCGCCGCATACCCCCCTGGCCGGCCGGCGTCCCGCCCCGGGCCGTCGGCCGGCTGTCGGCGGCCTATAGGCGGGTTGTCAGTGGCGGCTGGCACTGTGGGGGTCATGAAGCGAAACGACATCTCACGGGGGGCGGGCAGCGGCGGTAACGCCGTCGAAGTCCGCGGCCTCGTCAAGCACTTCGGAGAGACCAAGGCGCTCGACGGCGTCGATCTCGACGTGCGCGAGGGCACGGTCCTCGGTGTGCTCGGGCCCAACGGCGCCGGCAAGACCACCCTCGTGCGCTGCCTGTCCACCCTGCTCCGGCCGGACGCGGGCACCGCCCGCGTCGCGGGGTACGACGTGATGGCACAGCCCCGGCAGCTGCGCCGCGTGATCGGCCTGACCGGCCAGTACGCCTCGGTGGACGAGAAGCTGTCCGGCTTCGAGAACCTGTACATGATCGGCCGGCTGCTGGACCTCTCCCGCAAGGACGCCCGCCGCCGCGGCGAGGAGATGCTGGAGCGCTTCTCCCTCACCGAGGCCGCCAAGCGCCCCGCCGGGCAGTACTCCGGCGGCATGCGCCGCCGGCTGGACCTCGCCGCCTCCATGATCGGCCGGCCCGCCGTGCTGTATCTGGACGAGCCCACCACCGGCCTCGACCCCCGCACCCGCAACGAGGTGTGGCAGGAGGTCCAGCGGATGGTCTCCGAAGGCTCCACCGTCCTCCTCACCACGCAGTACATGGAGGAGGCCGAGCAGCTGGCCCAGGAGCTGACGGTCATCGACCGCGGCCGGGTCATCGCGGGCGGCCGGGTCGACGAGCTGAAGGCGAAGGTCGGCGGGCGCACCCTCCAGATCCGCCCGGCCGACCCGGGCGAGCTGGCCCGGATGGTCGGCGCGCTGGCCCAGGCCGGGCTGGACGGCATCGCCGGCGCCACGGCCGACGAGGCCGAGGGCGTCGTCAACGTCCCCATCGTCAGCGACGAGCAGCTGACCGCCGTGGTCGGCCTGCTGGGCTCGCGCGGCTTCGCGATCTCCGGCATCTCCACCCACCTGCCCAGCCTCGACGAGGTCTTCCTCGCCGTCACCGGACAGAAGGCGTCCGTCCCGCAGCAGGACGGCGCCGGCACCGACGCACTCCAGGAGGTCGCCGCATGAGCGCGGCAACGGTCAGCGCGCCCGCGGCGGCGCCGGTCCGCGAGGGCCGCATCGGCCTGCGGGCCAATCTGCGGCACATCGGCGCCCTCGCGCGCCGCAACATGCTCCAGATCAAGGCGGACCCGGAGTCGATGTTCGACGCCGTGATCATGCCGATCATCTTCATCCTGCTCTTCACCTACGTCTTCGGCGGCTCGATGGCCGGCAAGGGCCAGGAGCAGGCGTACCTCAACTACCTGGTGCCCGGCCTGATGGCCATGCAGGGCATGAACATCGCCATGGCCGTCGGCACCGGCGTCAACGACGACTTCAAGAAGGGGGTGATGGACCGCTTCCGCACCATGCCGATATCCCGGTCCTCCGTCCTCATCGCGAAGATCGTGGTCGAGGTCGGCCGGATGCTCGTCGCCACCACCATCCTGCTCGGCATGGGCTTCGCCCTCGGCCTGTCCATCACGACCACCCCGTTGCACCTGCTGGCCGCGGTCGCCCTGTCCATGGTGTTCGGCGCCTCGCTGATGTGGGTCTTCATCCTGCTCGGCCTGTCCCTGAAGACCCCGCAGGCCGTCCAGGGCATGGCGATGATCATCCTGATGCCGCTCCAGTTCGGCAGCTCGATCTTCGCGCCGACGGCCAAGATGCCCGGCTGGCTGGAGGGCTTCACGAAGTACAACCCGCTGTCCAACCTCGCCGACGCCTCCCGCAACCTGATGCGCGGCGGGCCCCTCGCCCACTCGGTGTGGATGACGCTGGCCTGGGCCGTGGCGATCACGGTGGTGACGGCACCGCTCGCGGTCTCGAAGTTCCGCAGCAAGACCTGAGCCGGGCCCGTGTCCGCGTCATACGAGGGCGGTGGCCTCCTCCAAGGTGAGGCCACCGCCCTCGGCGTAGGCGCGCTCGTACGCGGCGTCGCCGATCAGCCCCCGCGCGTCGGCCTCCGTGCGCTCGCGCACCTCGCGCTCCGTCGACGCCGCCGGGAAGTCGTCCGGGCGCAGGCCGTCACCGGCCCCGATCAGCCGGGCGGCGCGCAGGGCGTGCTCCTCCCGGGCGGCCGGCGGCTTCGTGCGCTCCTCGCGGGCCAGCGCGGCGTGGGCGAAGGCGGCGAACAGCAGGTGGGTCATCGGCAGCTGCGGCACCGCCAGCGTCGACAGCGGGTCGTCGGCCATGGACAGCGCCTCGCGCAGCCTCGGCAGGGCGTCCCCCGGCCGGCCTTCCAGCGTGTCCAGCCAGGCCATCTGACCGCACATCAGGCTCTGGAACATCACCACCGAGCGGATCCCGAAGTCCGTCACCAGCCCTTCGAAGATCTCCCGGGCCTCGGCCGTGCGCCCGGCGCGGGCGACCCGCACACCGAGCTGGAGCCGGCCGAAGATCGCGGCGTCCGCGTTGCCCTGCTCCGCCTCCGCGATCGCGTCGCGGAGCATCCGCTCGCCCTCCTCGTCGCCGACCGTTCCCGCCTCCACCAGCGCCCCGGCCAGCCGGGCGCGCAGCGCCGGCAGCTGCCCGGTGGAGCCGATCTCCCGGACCTGCTCGACGGCCTCCCGGTAGTCCTCGGCCGCCAGGTCGAACTGGCCGCGCCGCTCGTGCACCTCACCCAGGCCCGTCAGCCCCTCGGCCACGCCCCAGGAGTCCCCGAGCCGCCGGAAGAGCCGCACGCTCTCCTCCGCGTCCGCGGTGGCCTGGTCCAGCCCGCCGGGCTGGTCGTTGAAGATCTTCGAGCGCAGCTGGAGGACATGGCCGAGCTCCCACTCGTACCCCAGCTCGCGGCAGCGGGCGACCATCGCGTCCAGGGTCCGGTAGAGCCTCTCGAAATCACCGCTCATGAGAATGGCGAAGAAGACGATGAAGCCCGGCACCCGGCAGGTCTGCGGCTGCCCGTCGGCGTAGGCCGCGACGATGCCCCGCAGTCTGCGCTGCGTCTCCGGCCGGTGCACCACACCCATGTCGGTCATGCTGACCAGCCGCGTCAGGTGGACCCCGCGCCGCGCCTCGGCCAGCACCTCGGGCGGCATCGGCGGCGGCCGCTCGGTGCACGTCACGTACAGCGGCGGGACCGGGGCGACCGGCTCGGCGAACGGGTCGGGGCCCAGCGCGCCCACCGCCTCCGCCCAGTGCGACGCGTCCGCGCGGTGGTCCCTGAGCTGCCAGAACCAGCCCAGGGACAGCACCAGGCAGAGCGCCTCCTGCTCGTCCCGCGCCGCGACGGCGCGCCGCAGGGCCGTGCGCAGGTTGTCGTGCTCCAGCTCCAGTCTCTCCAGCCAGACGCCCTGGGCGGGGCCGCGCAGCAGCGGGTCCGCGGTGCGGGCCAGTTCGCGGTAGGCCACCAGGTGGCGGCGCTCGGCGCCCGTCCGCTCCCCCGCCTCGTCCAGCCGCTCGGCGGCGTACTCCCCGACGGTCTCCAGCAGCCGGTAGCGCATCGCGCCGCCGGCCGCGGGCTCGGCGACCACCAGCGACTTGTCGACGAGCGAGCCGAGGAGGACGGCGACGTCCCGGGCGCCGACGGCGCCGGACGCGGACCCGGCGTCCGTCCGCCCGTCCGTCTCCGGGCTGTCGGAGCACACCTCCTCGGCGGCGGCCAGGTCGCAGCCGCCGGAGAAGACGGACAGGCGGCGCAGGACGGCCCGTTCGGGCGCGTCGAGGAGGTCCCAGGACCAGTCGACGACGGCGCGCAGGGTCTGCTGCCGCGGCAGTACGGTGCGGCTGCCGGAGGTCAGCAGCCGGAAGCGGTCGTCGAGGCGGTCGGCGAGCCCGCGCGGGTCGAGCATCCGCAGGCGGGCGGCGGCGAGCTCGATGGCGAGGGGCAGCCCGTCGAGGCGCCGGCAGATCTCGGCGCACGCCTCGGGGTCGTCCTCGGTCCGGAAGCCGGGGCGGGCCGCCGCGCCGCGGTCGGCGAGCAGGCGCAGGGCGACGGGGTCGGGCAGCGGCTCGACGGGCCGCACCTGCTCGCCCGGGACGGCGAGGGGTTCGCGGCTGGTGGCGAGCACGGTGACGCCGGGGCAGTGCGCGAGGACGGTCTCGGCGAGGCGGGCGGCGGCGTCGACGACGTGCTCGCAGTTGTCGAGGACGAGCAGCATGCGGCGCGGAGCGCAGTGCTCGACGAGCCGGTCGAGGGGGCCGGCCGCGTCGTGCGCGGCCCGCACGCCCTCGGCGGTGCCGCGCACGACGGTCTCCCGGCCGCCCAGCGCGGTGAGCACGGCCTCGGGCACGGTGCCGGGGTCGTCGACGGGCGCGAGCTCGGCGAACCAGACCCCGTCGGGCCACGCCGGGGCCGTCCCCTCCGGCCCGGCCGCGGCGGCCTCGGCGGCCTCCTGCGACAGCCGCGTCTTCCCGGCCCCGCCGGGCCCGAGCAGGGTCACCAGGCGGTGCCGCACGAGGTCGGCGCGTATCCGCTCCAGCTCGTCCTCCCGGCCGACGAAGGAGGTGAGGCGGGCCCGGAGGTTGCCGGGCGGCGGGGGCGCGGGGATGACAGGCGGCAGCGGCGCCGCGCCCCCGGGCAGGGCGGCCGCCGCCCGCGGTCCGGTGCTTCCGCCGGGCCGGTCGGGGGCGTCCGGATCCGTCGCGGGAGCGTCCGGCGTCGCCGCGACGGCGCCTTCCGGCGAGAGAGCACCGGGCCGGGGATCCCGCGTGCCGCCGGACGGCCGGCCTCCCGCCCGCGGCCCGGAAGGGGCGTGCCGGTCCGGCGCCGCGCCCGGTGGCCGCTCCCCCGGCGGCGGGGCCGGGGCCAGGAGTTCCGCGTGCAGCGCGCGGAGTTCGGGGCCCGGGTCGGTGCCGAGGCGGTCGGCGAGGGCCGCGCGCAGGTCCTCGTACGCGGCGAGGGCCTCGGCCGGGCGGCCGGCGGCGCGCAGGGCGCGGAGGCGGAGGGCGTGCAGGGGCTCGTCCAGCGGGTGCCCGGCGCACAGGTCCGCGAGCTCGGCCAGGGAGCCGGCCGCCCGGCCGAGGGCGACCGCCGCCGCCAGCCGCGTACGGCGGGCGTCCAGGTGGCGGGCCTCGTGCCGCGGCGCCAGCGCCGCCCGGCCGGGCAGGTCGGCGAGGACCGGGCCGCGCCACAGGGCGAGGGCCTCGTCCGTCAGGTCGGCCGCCTTCCCCGGGTCACCGGCGGCGAGGGCCGCCGCGCCCTCGTCGGCCAGCCGCCGGAAGCGGTGGAGGTCGACGTCCTCGGGACCGGCGCACAGCCGGTAGCCACCGGCCACGAAGTCCACCGCGCCGGGCCCGAGCACCCGCCGGAGCCTGCCGACGAGCGCCTGGAGCGCGCCGGTCGCGTCCGCGGGCGGGTCGGCCTCCCACACGTCGCCGATCAGCGCCTCGGCGGTGCGGGCCCGGCCCGGGTGCAGGGCGAGCGCGGCGAGGAGGGCGCGCAGCCGCGCGCCGCCGAGGGCGGTGGCGTGACCGTCGTCGGAATGGGCCTGAGTGGTGCCGAGGATGCCGTAACGCACCGCCCCATTCTCACCCCGGCCCGTCCCGGCCACCGCACGCGTTGCGTCGAGCCGGGACGGAGGAAGTAACGTCGCCGGGTACGTCCGCGTCCCACACACCCTCAGGAGCACACTCGAATGTCGACAGCGACCCGCGGCGAACGGCGCGTCAGCCCCGTCTTCCTCGCCCTCGTCGCCATCATGGCGGTCTCCATATGGGCGGTGTGGACGGACTTCTCGGCGAGCCCCGGATTCGCCGTCTTCCTGTTCATCGTGTCGGGCTGGGTCGTCTCGCTCTGCCTGCACGAGTACGCGCACGCCCGCACCGCCCTGCACGGCGGCGACCTCTCCGTCGGGGCCCGGGGCTATCTGACCCTCGACCCGCTGAAGTACACCCACGCCCTGCTGAGCATCGTGCTCCCGGTGATCTTCGTGATCATGGGCGGGATCGGCCTGCCGGGCGGCGCCGTCTTCATCGAGCGGCACCGGATCCGCGGCCGCTGGCGGCACAGCCTCATCTCGGCGGCGGGCCCGCTGACGAACGTGCTGTTCGCGCTCGTGGTCACGGCGCCGTTCTGGCTGGGCGCGATGGACGGGGTGCCGGACCACTTCCGGTACGCGCTCGCGTTCATGGCGCAGCTCCAGCTGACCGCGGCGATCCTCAACTCCCTGCCGGTGCCGGGCCTGGACGGCTACGGCGTGGTCGAGCCGTGGCTGTCGTACAAGGTGCGGCGACAGGTGGAGCCCTTCGCTCCGTTCGGGATACTGGCCGTCTTCGGGATCCTGTGGATCCCCGAGGTCAACATCGCCTTCTTCGACATGATCGACGCGGTGCTGCACGCGCTGCGGGTGACGGAGTGGGACACGTACTGGGGCCAGCAGCTGTTCCGCTTCTGGGAGGGCACGCCGGAGATCCCGCCGATGACGGGCATCGTGCTGGACTGACACCAGGCCACGACCGATGAGGGAAGGGGCGGGGCCGGGGAGATCCCCGGCCCCGCCCCTTCCGTCGCATCGCCGCGCGGCCCGCCCGGGAGCCCGGGTCCCCGGGCTCCCGGGCGGGCCGGACGCCTACTCCGCCGCCGCCCGGTCGTTCTTCGCCTTGCGGATGTAGTACCAGGCGATGTTGGACGACACTCCGAGCATCAGCACCCAGACGATGCCGAGCCAGCTGCCCTGCGCGAAGGAGACGACGGCCGCCACGGCGGCCAGGACGCAGACGGCGAGGGCGTAGAGGGCGAGGCGGGGCATGGGAGAGGGCTCCTGTCCGGGGGCGCATGCGTACGATCCCGCCCATTGTCCCCCACCGCCCGCCGGCGTCCCTTGAGGCCCCTCGGGACCCGTCGGGGGGCCTTACGGGCCCCGCCCCGCCCCCGGCCGGGCGTCCGTCAGACGTCGGTGACGCGCAGGCCCGCGTGGGCCTTGTACCGGCGGTTGACCGAGATCAGGTTGGCGACCAGGGACTCCACCTGGTGCGCGTTGCGCAGCCGGCCCGCGAACACGCCGCGCATGCCGGGGATGCGGCCCGCCAGGGCCTGCACGAGGTCGGTGTCCGCGCGGGACTCGCCCAGGACCATCACATCGGTGTCGATCTCGGCGATCTCCGGGTCGGAGAGCAGCACGGCGGACAGGTGGTGGAAGGCGGCGGTCACCCGGGAGTCGGGCAGCAGGGCGGCGGCCTGCTCGGCGGCGCTGCCCTCCTCCGGCTTCAGGGCGTAGGCGCCCTTCTTGTCGAAGCCGAGGGGGTTGACGCAGTCGATGACGAGCTTGCCCGCGAGCTCCTCGCGCAGCCCTTCCAGGGTCTTGGCGTGGCCGTCCCACGGCACGGCGACGATCACGATGTCGCTGCGCCGGGCGCACTCGGCGTTGTCGGCGCCCTCGATGCCGAGGCCCAGCTCCTCGGCCGCGGTCCGCGCCCGGTCGGCGGCGCGGGAACCGATGATCACCTGCTGGCCCGCCTTGGCCAGCCGGTAGGCCAGGCCGCGGCCCTGGTCGCCGGTCCCGCCGAGGACACCCACCACGAGTCCGGACACATCCGGAAGGTCCCAAGGGTCCTTCGCCGGGGCCTTCTTCACGTCGTCAGAAGTAGTCATGACAGCGATACTGTCACGCCCCGCCGGCCGGTACCGAGGGGCTCCGCGCCGCGTGGCACGGCCGCCGGGCCCGTACGGGTGAGGGGCCCCGGAATCCGTCCGGCCGGGGCGGCCGCCGGGGCAGGATGGCCGCCCATGGACGCCGTACGTGTCGCGCTGCTGCGCGAAGTGCTCGCCGGGACCGAGTGGTTGCGCTCCACGCGCCGTTTCGCGGGGACGCTGCGGGGCTCGGTCGCGCGCCACCACGGCGGGCTGCTGCTGGTCGGCACCGAGGAGTACGAGCCGTGGCACATGGCCGCCCACCTGGACGACGAGGCGGCCTGGTCCGGTCTGCCGGAGCTCTCCCCCACCCTCGTGCGCCATCAGGTCCCGGCAGGGGTGCCCGCGCACCTGTCCGTCGGCCTGGGCAGGCTGGAGGCGGTGCGGCGCGGCGAGACGCTGCTGGTGGTGGCGGCCGGGCAGCCCGGGGAGGGGCTGCTGGAGCGGGTCCACGACGCCCGGCGCGGCGGGGCCACGGTCCTCGCCCTGGACGGCGCGCCCGGCGAGCGCGCGGGCGCCGAGCTGCGCGCGCTGGCCCATGACGCGCTGGCCGCGCCGGCGGCGTCCGCGGTCCGCGCCGAGCCCTGCGGTTCGACGGCGACGGAGCTCGACCTCGACACCGTGCAGCACCTGGTCAGCGCGGCCGCCGGGGAGAACAGCCTGCCGTCGCCGCGGGGCCGGCGGCGCTTCCGGGACCGGCTGGCCCGGCTGGCGGACCAGCTGACGGCGCCTCCGCCGCCGCGCTGGTAGCGGGCGGCCTTTCCCGAGGCGTCCGGAGGAGCTCGGACGAGCCCGGAGGATCCTGGAGGAAAATCGTTTGCTCACGATCATCCGTATATGGACCATGGTCCTCCGTGACTGAGCACGATCCCCCCGCGTCCCCCGCTTCCCCCACCACCCCCGAACCCTCCGGGCGCCTGCGCGCCCTGCTGCCCGACCTCACCCCGTGGCACTCCTCCCCGGACTTCCGCCGGATGTGGCTGGCGGGACTCGTGACCGTGTTCGGCACGTTCCTCACCTTCGTCGCCGTACCGCTCCAGCTCAAGGAGCTGACCGGCTCGGCGCTCGCCGTCGGCGCGATCGGCGCGGTCGAGCTCGTCCCCCTGATCGTCTTCGGGCTCTACGGCGGCGCGCTCGCCGACGCCGTCGACCGCCGCAAGCTGATCCTGTGGACCGAGGTGGGCCTCGGCGTCCTGTCCGCGATCCTGCTGCTCAACACGCTGCTGCCGGAGCCGATGGTCTGGCCGCTGTACGTGGTGGCCGCGCTGACCAGCGCCCTGGCGGGCCTCCAGCGCCCGGCGATGCAGGCGATCGTGCCCCGTGTGGTGGCGCACGAGCAGCTGCCCGCGGCCATCGCCCTGAACTCGATGCGCTGGCAGGTGGGCGCGATCGCCGGCCCGTCGCTGGCCGGCCTGCTCATCGCCTTCGCGGGCCTGGAGTGGGCGTACACCCTGGACATCGCCTCGTACGTGGTCTCCGGCGCGCTGCTGCTGGGGCTCGCGCCCTCACCCGCGCCGCGCGAGGCGGAGAAGCCGTCGCTGCGCGGCATCCTGGAGGGCGGCCGGTACGCGTGGAGCCGTAAGGAGCTGCTCGGCACGTACGCGATCGACATGGTGGCGATGCTGTTCGCGTTCCCCACCGCGATCTTCCCGTTCCTCGCGGACGACCTGGACGCGCCCTGGGCGCTGGGCCTGATGTACGCGGCCGGCGCGGTCGGCTCCCTGGTGGTGAGCCTGACCAGCGGCTGGGCCTCCCGGGTGCACCGGCACGGCCGGATGGTCGTCTACGCGGCGGCCGGCTGGGGCGCGGCCATGGCGGTGGCGGGGTGGATGCACAACGTCTGGCTGGTGCTGCTGTTCCTGGCCGTGGCGGGCGGGTGCGACATGGTCAGCGGACTCTTCCGGTCCGCCATCTGGGACCAGACGATCCCGGACGAGCTGCGCGGCCGGCTCGCGGGCATCGAGATGCTCTCGTACTCGGTGGGCCCGCAGCTCGGCCAGGTCCGCGCGGGCGGCATGGCCTCGCTGACGAGCGTCCGCGCGTCGGTGTGGGCGGGCGGTGCGGCCTGTCTGGCCTCGGTGGGTCTGCTGGCCACGGCCCTGCCGAAGCTGATGTCGTACGACGCGCGCACGGACGAGCACGCGGTCCGGATGCGGGCGCGCAAGGCGGCGGAGGCGGTGGCGGAGGCGGCGTGACCACGGCGCCCCCGGGGGCTCCGGGCCACTGCGCCCCGGAGCCCCCCGTCAGGAGCCCTATCCCTCGCGCTCCTGGCTGCCGCCGTTGTCGTTCCAGCGCGGGTCCTCGCGCCATTCCTCTTCCCGCTCGCGGGCCGTGTCCATGGCGTGGGCGGCCTCCTCGCGGGTCTCGTACGGACCGAAGCGGTCCGCGGCGCGGCACTGGGGGCCCTCCTCGACCGTCCCGTGCTTGAGGCAGTAGTACCACTCGCCCGGCTTGCCCTCGGTCCGCCTCTTGAACAGCGCCATGATGGTCTCCCTCGCGTCCCGCGCCCCCGCCCGTGCGGGTGGCCCTCTCGACCGCTCTCGCCCACATGGTCCCCGATACGCCCTGGCTACACTCGCTGACATGTCTGGCCAGTCGCTTCTCAGCCCGGGGACCCTCTCCCCCACCCGTCCCGTCCCCGCGTCGATCGCTCGTCCCGAGTACGTCGGCAAGGACGCGCCCACCCCTTACACCGGTCCCGAGATCCAGGACGCCGAGACGATCGAGCGGATGCGGATCGCGGGCGGCATCGCCGCGCGGGCGATGGAGGAGGCGGCGAAGCTCATCGCGCCGGGCGTGACGACGGACGAGCTCGACCGCGTGGCGCACGCGTACATGTGCGACCACGGCGCCTACCCGTCGACGCTGGGCTACCGGGGCTTCCCCAAGTCGCTGTGCGCGTCGGTCAACGAGGTGATCTGCCACGGCATCCCGGACTCGACCGTGCTGCGCGACGGCGACATCGTGAACCTCGACGTGACGGCGTACATCGGCGGCGTGCACGGCGACAACAACGCCACCTACCTGTGCGGCGACGTGGACGAGGAGTCCCGGCTGCTGGTGGAGCGCACGCGCGAGGCGCTGAACCGGGCGATCAAGGCGGTCAGGCCGGGCCGCCGGATCAATGTCATCGGCCGTGTCATCGAGTCGTACGCCAAACGCTTCGGCTACGGGGTGGTCCGCGACTTCACCGGCCACGGCATCAACTCGTCCTTCCACTCCGGCCTGATCGTCCCGCACTACGACAGCCCGCACCACGACACGCTCATCCAGCCCGGCATGACGTTCACGATCGAGCCGATGCTGACGCTGGGCACGTACGAGTACGACATGTGGGAGGACGGCTGGACGGTCGTCACCAAGGACCGGAAGCGGACGGCGCAGTTCGAGCACACGCTGGTGGTGACGGACAGCGGGGCGGAGATCCTCACGCTGCCGTGATCCGGCGGTAAACCCTGCCGGGTGGCGTCCGGGGCGGTAAGGTTTTTACCGACAGTCCGTCGGGAACCAATTGACTTAGGTAAGCCTAACTAGAGAGAATCGGTGATGTCGGCGCGGCAGCTCCCTGTCCCGCGTCCCTCCCCGCCCCCTCCCGCCCTCGGTCTCCGGAGGTCCGCCTTGGACGCGCCCGCCACCACACCGTTCTCCACCCTGATCCGCACCGCCTCGCACGAGCAGCACACCCAGGCGGAGAACTCGTCGTTCATGAGCGACATGCTCGGCGGCCGGCTCGGCGTCGACGCCTACCGCCGCTACACCGAGCAGCTGTGGTTCGTCTACCGCGCCCTGGAGGGCGGCCCGTCGGCCGCGGCCCTCGCGGCCGACCCCGTCGCGGGCCCGTTCATACGGCCCGAGCTGGCCCGCACCGCCGAGCTGGAGCGCGACCTGGCCCACCTGGGCGGCCCCGGCTGGCAGGCGGCCCTGCGCCCGCTGCCCGCCACGGAGGCCTACGCGGCCCGCGTCGCCGAGTGCGCCCGCGACTGGCCCGCCGGCTACGTCGCCCACCACTACACCCGCTACCTCGGCGACCTCTCCGGCGGCCAGATCATCCGCGGCACCGCCGAGAAGACCTGGGGCTTCGCCCGCAAGGGCGACGGCGTCCGGTTCTACGTCTTCGAGGCCATCGGCAACCCGGCCGCCTTCAAGCGGGAGTACCGGGAGCTGCTGGACGCGCTGCCGGTGGACGACCTGGAGAAGCAGCGGGTGATCGACGAGTGCAAGCGCGCGTTCGCGCTGAACACGGCGGTGTTCCAGGAACTGGGGCGGGAGTTCCCGCTCAGCGCGTAGGGGTGACGGGGGCGGCGCCCGGCCCCGCCCTACCGTGAACCGCCCACGCACCACCCCTTCACAGCAGGCACTCGCGCGCGCACATTGAGGGGATGACCCCCCCGACGCTCACCGAGAATCCCTTCACTCTCGGCGTGGCCTCCGGCGACCCGCTGCCGGACTCCGTCGTGCTGTGGACCAGACTCGCCCCCCGCCCGCACGAGGTGGGCAACGGGCTGCCCGCGCAGGGCAGCGGTGTGCCCGTGCAGTGGGAGCTGTCCGCCGACGACACCTTCCGGCGGGTGGAGCAGAGCGGCACCGTCACCGCGCCCGCGCAGGACAACCACACCGTCCACCTCGACCTGCGCGGCCTCGAACCCGACCACGTCTACTGGTACCGGTTCCACGCCGGCGACTGGACCAGCCCCGTCGGCCGCACCCGGACCGCGCCCGACGCCGCCGCGCTGCCCGCCGAGGCGCGGTTCGGGCTGATCTCGTGTCAGCAGTACGACGAGGGTTACTACACCGCGCTGCGCCACCTCGCGGACGAGGACCTCGACGCCGTCTTCTTCGTCGGCGACTACATCTACGAGAACGCCATCGACGCCCGGGCCGGCGCCCGGAAGCTCACCACCCCGCTGCCCGCCTACTACAACCACTGGCTCGTCAGCCTCGACGACTACCGGCAGCGGTACGCGCTCGGCAGGACCGACCCCGACCTCCAGGCCGCGCACGCCGCCCACCCCTGGTACGTCACCTGGGACGACCACGAGGTCGAGAACAACTACGCGGGCGACATCTCGCAGGACAACCTCCCGGCCGACACCTTCCGCGCCCGCCGGGCCGCCGCCTACCGCGCCTACTGGGAGAACATGCCGCTGCGCCGGGCGCAGCGCCCCGACGGTCCCGCCATGCGGCTGCACCGCCGGTTCCAGTACGGGCAGCTGGCCCAGTTCGACATCCTCGACACCCGGCAGTACCGCTCCGACCAGGCCTACGGCGACGGCTGGAAGTACCCCGGCCCCGAGTCCGAGAACCCGGCCCGTACGCTCACCGGCGCCGAGCAGGAGCGCTGGCTCCTCGACGGCTTCCGGTCCTCCTCCGCGCTGTGGAACGTGATCCCCCAGCAGGTCTGCTTCGCCCGGCGCAAGGAGACCACCGCCGCCCGCTCCAAGCTCTCCATGGACGCCTGGGACGGCTACCCCGCCTCCCGGCAGCGCGTCCTGGCGGGCGTCGAGCAGGCCGGCATCCAGAACCTCGTCGTCCTCACCGGCGACGACCACGTCCACTACGCCCTCGACATCAAGAAGGACTTCGACGACCCGGCGTCCCGCACCCTCGGCGTGGAGTTCGTCGGGACCTCCGTCTCCAGCGGCTTCGACGGCGAGGAGCGGCCCGACGACTGGTCCTCGATGATGGCCGCGAACCCGCACATGAAGTACTACGACGCCCGCCGCGGCTATGTGGTCGTCTCCTTCGGCGAGGAGCGGGTCCGCGCCGACTTCCGCACCCTCACGGGCGTCACCAGGCCCGGCGCCCCCGTCAGCACCGCCGCCTCGTTCGTCTCCGAGGCGGGTGACCCCGGGCTCAGACCGGCGTGATCCACGGCCCGGAGCCGTCCGCGTAAGGGCCGGGGAGCGTTGACGGTCATGACACCATGGTTGATCCGACAACGACTGTGGAGAGCGACCCATGACGGACCCCGGCACCGGCCCCGGCACGGCCGAGCCCCAGCACGATCAGAAGGAATCCGCCGACCCCCGGATACCGGGTCCCGGGCCCGCCGAGGCCCGGGACCCGGACACCCCCGCCACCGCGACGACGACCGCCGCCCCGGCCACGGCCGCCCGGCGGACGAGCCTCCTCGTCACGCTCGTCCTCGGCGGCCTCACCGCCCTGCCGCCGCTGTCCATGGACATGTACCTCCCGGCCCTGCCGGAGGTCACCGACGCCCTGCACAGCCCCGCCGCGACCGTCCAGCTCACCCTCACCGCCTGTCTCCTGGGCATGGCACTCGGCCAGCTCGTCGTCGGCCCCATGAGCGACAAGTGGGGACGCCGCCGGCCCCTGCTCACCGGCATGGTGATCTACGTGATCGCCACCGCGGTCTGCGCCCTCGCGCCCACCGCCGGGCTCCTGATCGGCTTCCGGCTCGTCCAGGGTCTGGCCGGCGCCGCCGGCATCGTCATCGCCCGCGCCATGGTCCGTGACCTCTACGACGGCGTCGCCATGGCCCGCTTCTTCTCCACCCTGATGCTGGTCTCCGGCGTCGCCCCCGTCGTCGCCCCCCTCATCGGCGGCCAGGTGATGCGCGTCACCGACTGGCGCGGCGTCTTCGTCGTCCTCACCGTCATCGGGCTGCTCCTCACCCTCGTCGTCTGGCGCCGTCTCGGCGAGACCCTGCCGCCCGCGCGGCGGCACGCCGGCGGCCTCGGCGAGGCCCTGCGCACGATGGGCTCGCTCCTCTCCGACCGGGTCTTCACCGGCTACATGCTCGCGGGCGGCTTCGCCTTCGCCGCGCTCTTCGCCTACATCTCCGCCTCGCCCTTCGTCGTCCAGGACATCTACGGCGCCTCCCCGCAGACCTTCAGCCTGCTCTTCGGCGTCAACTCCGTCGGCCTCGTCCTCGTCGGCCAGATCAACGGCAAGCTGCTGATCGGCCGCGTCAGCCTCGACAAGGCCCTCGCCGTGGGCCTCGGGGTGATCACCCTGGCCTCCGTCGCCCTGCTGCTGATGGCCTCCGGCGTCTTCGGCGAGGCCGGGCTGGCCCCGATCGCCGCCGGGCTGTTCGTCCTGATGTCCGCGATGGGCCTCGCGATGCCCAACACCAACGCCCAGGCCCTGATGCGCTCCCGCGACGCCGCCGGCTCCGCGTCCGCGCTGCTCGGCACGTCCACGTTCCTGCTGGGGGCGGTGGCCTCACCGCTGGTCGGCATCGCGGGCGAGCACACGGCGGTGCCGATGGCCGTGGTGCAGCTGGTGTGCGCGCTGGCGGCGGTGGGATGTTTCGTGGGGCTGTGCCGGCCGTGGCAGCGGACGGCCGAGGAGCCCGGCGCGGCCGGGACCGCCGCCTCGCGGTAGCCGGGAGCGGGGGCGGAGCCCAGGTGGGCGCGCGCAGCGGCCGGCCGCGGCGGGGCCGCATAGACTCGTGCGAATGCACGCCCCCCATCCCCACTCCACCGGCGACAGCCCCCGCGCCGTCCTCGCCGAGCTCCTCGACGGCCTGCCGCCCCGGCAGGCCGCGCAGGCCGTCGAACGGCTGATCGCCAACTACCGGGGGCGCACCCCCACGGACGCGCCGGTGCTGCGCGACCGCTCCGACGTCCTCGCCTACGCCGCGTACCGGATGCCCGCGACCTTCGAGGCCGTGCGCGCCGCGCTGGAGGCGTTCCGGGACGGGCTGCCGGACTGGGAGCCCGCCTCGCACGTGGACATCGGTGGTGGCACGGGCGCCGCGACCTGGGCCGTCGCCGCCGCGTGGGCCGAGGGCCGGCACCGCACCACCGTCCTGGACTGGGCGGAGCCCGCCCTCGCCCTCGGCGCGGAGCTGGCCCGCGGCGCCGCCTCCGAGTCGCTGCGCACCGCTCAGTGGCGGCGCCAGGCCATCGGCCCGGGCCTCGCCCTGCCCGACGGCACCGACCTCGTCACCGTCTCCTACGTGCTGGGCGAGCTCACCGAGGACGCCCGCCGGTCGGTCACCGACGAGGCGGCCCGCGCCGCCCGCGCGGTGGTCGTCATCGAGCCGGGCACCCCGGACGGCTATCTGCGGGTCATCGAGGCCCGCGACCGACTGATCGCGGCCGGGTTCCGGGTCGTCGCGCCCTGCCCGCACAGCGCGGCCTGCCCGATCGAGCGCGGCACCGACTGGTGCCACTTCTCGGCCCGGGTGAGCCGTTCCTCGCTGCACCGCCAGGTCAAGGGCGGCTCGCTGCCGTACGAGGACGAGAAGTTCAGCTACGTGGCGGCGGTGCGCGACCTGCCGGTGCCGGCCGCGCCCGCCCGCGTCGTCCGCAAGCCGCAGATCCGCAAGGGCCAGGTCCTGCTGGAGCTGTGCACTCCCGAGGACGGGCTCACCCGCGAGACCGTGACCAAGCGGCACGGCGCGCTCTACAAGATCGCCCGGGACACCGACTGGGGCGACACCTGGCCGCCGGAGGAGTGAGCGTCCCGGGGCGGCGGCGGCCTTACGACCCCGGGGATTCCTCAGCGACGGACGGTCCGGGCGCTCCGCGCCCCCGCCCGACCGCCCGTCAGCGCAGCTCCTGGGTGCAGCACTTCACGCTGCCGCCGCCCTTGAGCAGCTCGCCGAGATCGAGCCCGATCGGTTCGTAGCCCCGCTCGCGCAAGGGGGCGAAGAGGCCCACGGCAGCCTGCGGCAGCAGCACATGGCGGCCGTCGCACACCGCGTTGAGCCCGAGCGCGGCGGCGTCCTCCTCCGTCGCGATCAGGGCGTCCGGGAAGAGGTGCGCGAGGACGGCCCGGCTGCCCGCCGAGAACGCGCCCGGGTAGTACATGACCTCGTCGCCGTCGAGCACGGACAGCGCCGTGTCCAGGTGGTAGTAGCGCGGGTCGACCAGGTCGAGGCCGATGACGGGGCGGCCGAAGAACTCCTGGGCCTCGGGGTGCGACAGCGGGCTGCTGCGGAAGCCGCGGCCGGCGAGCAGCCAGGAGGTGGTGACGGCGAAGTCGCCCTCGCCCTCGTTGATGTGCTCGGGTTCGAGGACGTCGGTGTAGCCGTGGGCGCGGAACCACTCCGCGTGCACGGCGGCCTCGGCGGCGCGCTCGGGGTGGGCGAAGCGGGCGCCGAGCACCCGGCCGTCGACGACGGTGGCGCCGTTGGCGGCGAAGACCATGTCGGGCAGGTCGGGCCTGGGGGCCAGCTCCTCGACGGTGTGGCCGAGGGAGCGGTAGCGGTCGCGCAGGTCCTCCCACTGGGCGAGGGCGAGCGGCAGGTCGACCGGCTTGTCCGGGTCCATCCAGGGGTTGATCGAGTACGTGACCTTGAAGTAGGCCGGTGGGCACATCAGATAGCGCCGCGGAGCGGCTTCGCGCCGGGGGGTGGTCGTTCGCCGCGGGGCGGCTTCGGCACGTGGGGCGATACGCAAGGAGTGCTCCTCACGGTGATGTTGGGCACGTGCGGGGTGTCGCACGTGCCCAAATCGTCCTCGCTCCACGGCCTTTGGCGCATGAACCGTACGGGTGGTTTACCCGTGGCCCACTCACACTCCGGCCGTTCCGTCCCGCCCTTCCCGCAACTTCCGCAGCAGTTCACGCTTCTGGGCGTTCGCGTCCGTGCCGCTTCCCGTGCGTCCGCCGCGGGCGGCGCCCCGGAGCGCGCTCCGGGAGAGGTTGCTCCGGGTGCCGCCGACTCCGAGCATGTTGCCCGCGCTGCCCCTGGTCATGGGGTGCCCCTCTCTGTCAGGCGAGACGCGGTGTCTCGCTCTGGTCCCAGGATTGGACGAGACGCATCGTCTTGTCAAGACGATACGTCTCGCCTTCTTCTCGCTAAGATGCCGTTATGGTCAACAAGACGCCCGCCGCCAAGGCCCCCGACGCCACCCGCCGCAACGAGCGCTCCCGTCGCGCGATCCTCGACGCGGCGCTGGAGATCGTCGGCGAGGTCGGCTTCTCGAAGCTCACCATCGAGGCCATCGCCGCCCGCGCCGGCGTGGGCAAGCAGACGATCTACCGCTGGTGGCCCTCCAAGGCCGCGGTCCTCTTCGAGGCGTGCATGCCCGAGGGCCTGGACCCGCTCACGGTCGAGCTGCCGGACACCGGCGACATCGAGGCCGACCTCAAGACCGTCCTGCGCGGCACCGTGGACGAGCTCCAGAACCCCAAGCTGGAGGCCCCCACCCGGGCCCTGTCCGCCGAGACGCAGAACGACCACGAGCTCGGCCGGCAGCTCACCGAGCGGATCCTGGAACCCCAGCTCCAGGCGTACGTGCGCCGGCTGCGGTCGGCCCAGGAGGCCGGGCAGATCACCGCGGACATCGATGTGCGGATCGCCGTCGAACTCCTGGTCGGCCCGCTCTTCCACCGCTGGCACACCCGCACCCTGCCGCTCACCCACGAGTACGCCGACACCGTCGCCGAGCTGGCGCTCCGCGGTCTGTCCCCCCGCTGAGACCGGCCCCGGGACCGGCGCGGGCAGGGCGCCGGACCCCCCTCCGGGACGCCCGCGAGCGGCCCGTCTCACACCCTCCGGATACGTCCGACGGTCACACCAGGCGCAGGATGGTGGCAGCATTGACCGGAGACCGCGGTCGAAGTGAGGGGATAGATGGAACGCAAGAGCAGGTTCTCCCAGTGGCTGCGCCGTCCCAGGAGCGGAGCGGGCGGCGATACGGGCGCGGACGCGGCATCGGAGGCCGCCCGCGAGGAACTGCTCCTGGCCGCGGCGGCGGCGGGCTTCCCGCTGGCCCCGGCCGCCCACCCGTCCGGGTACGGCTGTTCGTGCGAGCGGATCGGCTGTCCGACCCCCGGCCGGCACCCCGTCTCCTTCGCCTGGCAGACCCTCGCGACCACGGACGCCGAGAAGGTCACCAAGTGGCTGCGCGCGCAGCCGGAGGCCAATTTCGTCACCGCCACCGGAATCGCCCACGACGTCCTCGACGTCCCCCTGGAAGCCGGCCGGCAGGCCCTGGCCCGGCTGACGGCGGCCGGTGTCGACGTGGGCCCGGTGGCCACGGTCGCCCCCGACCGCATGCTGTTCTTCACCGCCACCCGCGGCACCCCGGACGACGAGGACGAGTGGTGGCCGTGCGAGCTCGACTGCCATCCCGAGACCATGGACGAGCACCCGGGCCTGCGCTGGCACTGCCGGGGCAGCTATGTGCTGCTGCCGCCCTCGCGGGTGCCGGACGGCGAGGGCGTGGCCTGGCTCCAGGGCCAGGGCGCCGAGCGCCCGCTGCCCGACCCGCTGACGCTGCTGGAGACCCTCACCGACGCCTGCGCGCAGTACGCGGGCGAGCGCCCGGACCACCACGAGTCGGCCGCCTGGCCGATCGGACGCTGACCTTCCGCGCACCGGACCCCGTACGGGACCTCTCGGTCCGCACGGGTTTCCCGGCAGGGCGGCACCGTACGGCGCACCCCGTACGGGCGGCTTCCCGCCGGGTGCCCTCACCCGTACGGACGCTACTCCCCCTTGACCGCGGTCACGCTCTCGATGCGGTTCAGGAAGACGATCTTCCCGTCGTTCTCCGCGTCGCTCTTCGAGGCGCCCCCGGCGGGCTTCCCGCCCGCCTTCGCCCCCGCCTTCCCGCCGGTCGCCGCCGGCGGGACCCGCACCGCCGACTCCGAGACCCGGGTGTAGGTCACCGACGTCTTCAGCTCGCCGGTCACCAGCGTCCGCGTCCGCGGGTCGGTGACCGCGGGCCGCAGCCCCTTGGCCATCGTCCGCCGCTCGCGGTGGTGGGCCGTGAAGAACACCAGGGCGCCGCCGTCCTCCGTGCGCAGCGCGGGTGAGGGGAAGTCCGGGGCCCGCTCGGGGACGTCGATGAACTCCGTCCAGAACGTCGGGGTCCGCCGGAGCTTCTCCCGCTCCTCCCGCAGCCCGCTGGTGCGCGGCCCCGGCGCGAAGGCGCCGCCCCCACCGGTCCGCAGATAGTCGGTGTACGCGCCGCTGACCGCCTCGGGGTCCTCGGCCAGCCCGGTGTCCTTGCCCTTGGCGACGGGCACCGCCTCGGCGTACCCGTCCTCGTCGGTCGCGAACGCGGGCACCCGGCCGGGGCCGACGATCGACAGATAGCCGGCCCGCCACGGGTCCTTCGGCCCCTCGCGCAGGAACACCACGAGCCAGCGGTTGCGGTCGCGGTTGCTGCGGGTGTCGGCGAGGAAGAACTTCGGCCAGCCGGCCTGCTTGGGGACGGTGAAGCGCGCGTCGTCCAGGACCAGCGACGGATAGCGGGGGTTGCCGCCCGGGGTGAGGGCGCCCTGGGTCCTCATGTCGGCGTGGCCGATCTCGGCGAGGGGGCCGCTCTCGACCCGGTCGATGGCCCTCGGGTCGAGCTTGCGGTACGCCTCGTTGTAGCCGTCCGTGAAGCGTTCGAGGATCTTCGGGGCCTCAGCCTTGTCCACCGCCGGCAGGATCTCCCGCTCGCCGTGCACCGTCACGCACCCGGTCGCCGGCGTCAGCAGTGCCGTCAGCGCCGCCGTGGTGATCAGCGTGCGACGTGGCGGCCGGCGTCTCATGGGGCTTCGACTCCTCGGTGGCGGCTCGGTTCGCCGTCACCTTACCGGGGGCGAGGAACACCAGCAGGGTGGGTACCAGATACAGCGCCCACACCGCGACCTGGACCCAGGTCGGGTCCGGCTGGAAGTTGAAGACGCCCTTCAGCAGGGTGCCGTACCAGCTGTCGGCCGGGATCTGCTCGCTGACGTCGAAGGCCCGGTCGTGCAGGCCCGGCAGGAACTCCGCCTCCTGGAGGTCGTGGAAGCCGTAGGCCAGCACGCCCGCCGCCACCACGATCAGCATCCCGCCGGTCCAGGTGAAGAACCTGGCGAGGTTGATGCGCAGGGCGCCCCGGTAGAAGAGCCAGCCCAGCACCACGGCGGTGAGCAGCCCGAGGACCGCGCCGACGAGCGGACGTACGCCGTCGTCGGTGGCCTCCACCGCGGTCCAGACGAACAGCGCGGTCTCCAGGCCCTCCCGGCCCACGGCCAGGAAGGCGGTGACGACCAGCGCGGTGGTGCCCATGGCCAGCGCCGCGTCGAGCTTGCCGTGCAGCTCCCGCTTCAGGTGCCGCGCGGTCCGCCGCATCCAGAAGACCATCCAGGTCACCAGGCCGACCGCGACGATCGACAGGGAGCCGCCGAGCAGTTCCTGCGCCTCGAACGTCATGCTGCGCGAGCCGAACTGGAGCAGCGCGCCGAAGGCCAGGCTCAGCAGCACGGCCGTGCCGATGCCGAGCCAGACCGGCGCGAGCGCGTCCCGGCGCCCGGTCTTCACCAGGTAGGCCACGAGGATGCAGACGACCAGGCTGGCCTCCAGGCCCTCGCGCAGGCCGATCAGATAGTTGCCGAACACGCGGCTTCCCCTTCCGTAGAAAGACCGTCGGTCAGGCGAACAGTGCCTTGCCCCACCAGTCGTCCTCGTCGCGGACGCCCGGCGGGACGGCGAAGACCGCCGAGCCCACGTGCTGGATGTATTCGTTGAGCGCGTCATTGCGCGCGAGCCTCGACTGGAGCGGGATGAACGCGTCGCGGACGTCCCGCTGGTAGGCGAGGAAGAACAGGCCCGCGTCCAGCCGGCCGAGGCCGTCCGTGCCGTCGGTGAAGGAGTAGCCGCGGCGCAGGATCGTCGCCCCGTTGTTGCTGTCGGGGTGCGCGAGGCGCACATGGGCGTCCGGCAGCATCGCCTTGAGGCTGGGCTCGTCGCGCTCGCGCGTCTTCCCCACGGGGGCGCCCTCGGCCTTGTCCCGGCCGAAGATGTCCTCCTGCTCCTTGAGCGAGGTGCGGTCCCAGGTCTCGATGTGCATCCGGATGCGGCGCGCGACGACGTACGAGCCGCCGGTCATCCACGCCGGGCCGTCCTTCTCACCCACCCACACGTGCTTGTCGAGGGCGGCGGCGTCGGTGCCCGCGATGTTCCGGGTGCCGTCCTTGAAGCCCATCATGTTGCGCGGGGTCTGGGCGTCCGGGGTCGTCGAGGACGTCTTGCCGAAGCCCAGCTGCGACCAGCGGATCGCGACCTTGCCCATGCCGATCCGGGCGAGGTTGCGGATCGCGTGCACCGCGACCTGCGGGTCGTCCGCGCACGCCTGGACGCACAGGTCGCCGCCGCTGCGGGCGGCGTCGAGGTTGTCGCCGGGGAAGACCGGCAGGTCGACCAGGGCCTTGGGCCGCCGGTCCCGGAGCCCGAAGCGGTCCTTGCCGTCCTTCTCGAAGAGGCCGGGGCCGACGCCGAAGGTCAGCGTCAGGCGGGACGGCTTGAGGCCGAGCGCCTCGCCGGTGTCGTCCGGCGGGAGTTCGTCCAGGCCACCGGTCGCGCCCTCGCCGACCTCGTGGCCCGCGGTCATCCGCGCGGCGGCGGCCGTCCACTCCCGGAGCACCTTGACCAGCGCGTCGCGGTCGGAGGTGGTCACGTCGAAGGCCGCGAAGTGCAGCCGGTCCTGGACGGCCGTGGCGATGCCGGCCTGGTGGGCGCCGTGGAAGGGCACCGCGTCGCCGGACAGCGCGGCCGGCGAGGCGTCGGAGCCGGTGCGCAGTGCGGCGGCGGTGCCGCCGGCGGCGGCCGCGCCGAGCGCGAGCCCGGCGCCGCCCCAGCCGAGCAGCGAGCGGCGCGAGGGGCCGGCGGGCGCGGGGGCGGCCGCGCCGCGCCCGGCGTCCGCCGTCTCCTCCGTGCTCGTGTCCGTCGTCGCGTCGGCCGTCACGCCGGCCGTCGGGTCCTTGGTCGGGTCCGTCATCGGGCTGCCTACTTCACCACGGCGCCGGCGAGCTTGGACAGCGGCTCCGCCAGGGCGTTGACCGCGTCCGAGAGCTTCTTCCGGTCGTCCTTGCCGACGGAGTCGTACGCCTTGAAGCCGTCGCCCTCGCGGTGCTCGCCGAGCAGCTTCCCGAGCTCGGTGAACTGCTTGTCCAGCTCCTTGGTGAGCGCCGCGTCGTTCTTCGAGGCGACCGGCTTCAGCAGCTCGTACGACTTCCGCGCGCCTTCGACGTTGGCCTGGAAGTCGACGAGGTCGGTGTGGCTGTAGCGCTCCTCCTCACCGGTGACCTTGCCGGTGGCCACCTCGTCGAGCAGCTCCTTGGCGCCGTTGGCCATGCTGGTCGGGGTGATCTCGGCGGTGCCGACGCGCTTCTGCCAGTCCTTGAGGTCCGTCATCAGCTGGTCGGCCAGCTTCTTGTCGTCCTCGTCGATCTTCTTCTCGTCCCAGAGCGACTTCTCCAGCTTGTGCCAGCCGGTCCACTTCTGGTCCTTCTCCAGGCCGTCCTCGCGGACGTCGACCTTCGGGTCGATGTCACCGAAGGACTCCGCGACCGGCTCGGTGCGCTCCCAGCCGACGCGGGAGGGGGCGTAGAGCTTCTTCGCCTCGTCCAGGTCGCCCTTCTTCACGGCCTCGGCGAACTTCTCGGCCGCCGGAATCGTCTCGTCTGCCTGTGCCTGGACGTACTTGCGGTATTCGGCGACCGCCTTGTCCAGTTCCGGATTGTTCTTCGGCGCCGCGCCCTCACCCGTGACGGTGATCTTCTGGCGAATTCCGTCGCCCTTCATTCCGGGCTTGCAGGCGATCTCGTACGAACCGGCCTTGATCGTCGCGGTGATCTCCGCCTTGGTGCCGGGACCGATGTTCTCCCGCTCGGTGACGATCCGGTCGCCGGGGGCGTAGACGTAGACCTCGGTGACCTTCGAGCCCTTGTTCTCCACGGCTATCTTGACGTGGCCGGCCGGGAAGGAGGCCGTGGAGACCTCGCACTTGTCGTCCGTCGCCTTGACCCGGACCGCGTCGGATCCCTTGGTGTCGGACTTCTCGGCGCAGCCGGACACGGCGGTCAGGGCCGTGGCCGCCGCGACGGCGGCGACGGCGGAGGAGCGGAGGACGCGCATGAAGGGCTCCAGGCATGCTCGGAGAGGGAAGAAATGATCTTGGCCGAAAATGATCGGTCCGAATAAGGCCGCCCTAACTTATCTGAGGCTTCCCTGTGTCGTTCCCGGAATGCCGAGTGATTCTGCTCTCACGCGGCAAAGATTTGTCCTTACCGTCTCGGTATCACCAGAGGTTCACCGGTACGCGGATGATCAATTACCTCGACGGGCTGCGCATAGACGCGACTCAGGAGTTCCGGATCGAAGACCTGCCCGGGCGGGCCCTCCGCCGCGATCCGGCCCTCGTGCAGCACGGCCACCCGGTCCGCGTACGCGCCGGCCAGCCCCAGGTCGTGCAGGACGACGACCACCGCGTCGCCCGCCGCCGCCCGTTCGCGGCAGACCCGCAGCACCAGCTCCTGGTGGCGCAGGTCCAGCGCGGCCGTCGGCTCGTCGAGCAGCAGCAGCGCGGCGCGCTGCGCCAGCACCCGGGCCAGGGCCACCCTGGCCCGCTCCCCGCCGGACAGCGCGGCGAAGGAGCGGCCCGCGAAGCCGGTCACCTCGGCGGCGGCCATCGCGGCCCGTACGGCCTCGTCGTCCGCCTCCGCCGCGGCGGTGCCCGCCCACGGCGCCCGCCCCATCCGGACGACCTCCTCGACGGCGAACGGGAACGACAGCTCCGCCGACTGCGGCAGGACCGCGCGCCGCAGGGCGAGTTCGGCCGCCGGCCAGGAACCGGCCGGCCCGCCGTCGATCCGCACCTCGCCGGACTCGGCGGCCAGGTCGCCCGCGAGGGCGGCCAGCAGCGTCGACTTCCCGGCGCCGTTCGGGCCGACGAGCGCGAGCACCTCGCCCGCCGTGACGGTCAGGTCCACCTCGGAGAGCACGGTGCGGCCGGCGAGCCGCACCCGCAGCGCGCGGGCCTCGGCCGCGACGGCGCCGGGCGGCGGCGCGGTGGGCAGCCGCCGGGCACGCGTCCGGAAGAGCGAGCGCATCACGCCCAGCCTCCTTGCTTGCGCCGCGTCCTGCGCAGCAGGACGAAGAAGAACGGGCTGCCCAGCAGCGCCGTCAGCACGCCCAGCGGCAGCTCCGCCGGCTGGGCGACCGTACGGGCCGCGAGGTCGGCCGCGACCAGCACCAGGGCGCCGCCCAGCGCGCTGCCCGGCACGAGGAAGCGGTGCCCCGGGCCCGCCGCCATACGCAGCACGTGCGGCACCAGCAGCCCGACGAACGTGATGACGCCGGACACCGCGACCGCGGCCGCCGTGAGCAGCGCGACGACCAGCACCAGCGTCATGCGCAGCCGTTCGACGTCCACGCCCAGGTGCCGCGCGGGACGCTCCCCGAGCGCGAGGAGGTCCAGCTTCCGCCCGTAGAGCGGCGCGACGGCCAGGCCCAGGAGCGCGCAGGGCAGGACGGCGAGCACTTTCGGCCAGGTCGCCTGGGCGAGCGAGCCGAGCTGCCAGAAGGTGATCTGGGTGACCTGGGCGTTGTCGGCGAGGAAGACGCCGAGGCCGACGAGCGCGCCGGCGAAGGCGTTCACCGCGATGCCGGTGAGGATGAGCGTGACCACCTCGGTCCGGCCGCCCGACCGCGACAGCAGGTACACCAGCAGGACCGTCACCAGGCCGGCGGTGAACGCGCAGACGGTGATCGTCCAGTTGCCGAGGAAGTTCATGCCCAGCGCGATCGCGGCGACGGCGCCGACCGCCGAGCCCATCGAGATGCCGATGACGCCCGGTTCGGCCAGCGGATTGCCGAACACGCCCTGCATCAGCGCGCCCGCGCACCCCAGCGACGCCCCGACGAGCAGGGCCAGCGCCACCCGCGGCAGCCGTACGTCCCACAGCACGCTCTCGCCGACCCGGTCCAGCGCCGCGCCGCCGAGCCCCAGCCGGTGCAGCACCGAGCCGAGGACGTCGCCGAGCGGGATGTCGTACGCGCCGACGCCGGCCGACAGCAGGGCCGCGAACAGCAGGGCGGCGACGAGACCGGCGGTGAGGAGCGCGGTGCGGCGCCGGCGGGTGCGCGCTTCGGGGGCGGCTGCCGCGCTCCCGGCCGGCGGGTCCGCGGGGACGGCCGCCGTGCCCGGGGGCTTGAGGAGGCTCACCGTCACTTCCCCTTCGCGTGGATCTGCTCGACGAGCGAGGTGAGCACGGTGTCCGTGCGGGGCCCGAAGTTGAGCAGGACGCCGTCGTCGACGGAGGCGATCCGGCGGTCCAGGCCCGCCGGGGTCTGGCCGACGCCGGGGATCTTCAGCAGGCCGTCCACGCCGCCGACCGAGTCCAGGCCCTTGCTCATCACGAGGATGACGTCGGGCGCGGCCTTGGCGAGCGCCTCGCTGGTGAGCGGGGTGAAGTCCCGCTTCAGCCCGGACTCCTTGCCCGCGTCCACGCCGCCCGCCGCCTCGATCAGCGAGTCCGCGCCGGAGCCCGCACCGCCGAGGAGGTAGACGGACGCCGAGCCGCGCAGGTAGAGGAAGGCGACCTTGGGCTTCGCGCCGCCGGGAATGCCCTCGCGGGCGGTGTCGATCCGGCCCTGGGTGCGCTCGCGCAGCCGGTCCCCGGCGGTGCGGGCGCCGAGGGCGGCCGCCACCCGGTCGATGCGGGTGCCGACGTCCGCCAGCTTCTTGGCCGGGTCGAGGACGACGAGCGGGATGCCCGCCGCCCGGATCTGGTCGACGGCCTCGGCGGGCCCGGTGGTGGTCTCCGCGAGGACGACGGTCGGCTTGAGCGAGAGCACGCTCTCCGCCGAGACGTCGTGCGCGCGCGTCACCACGGGGAGCTTCTTCGCCTGGTCGAAGGTGGCGGTGATGTCCCGGGCGACGACCCGGTCGCCGAGCCCCAGGGCGAAGACGATCTCGGAGAGCGAGCCGGTGAGCGGCACGATCCGGCCGGTGTCGCGCACGGTGGTCTCGCGCCCGTCGGCCGAGCGCACCGTGGCGGGGAGCCGCTGCTCAGGGGTGCCCGCGAGCGGCTCGACCCGGTCGGCCACCGCGGCCTTCCGCTCCCCGCCACCGGCCGTACCGCCGCCCGTACCGCCGGAGGAACCGCACCCGGCGAGGCCGAGGAGCCCGAGGAGAACGGCCGGAAGTAGCAGCAGGGCGGCGCGTGTTGGGGTGCGGCGCGGGGTAGGTATCGCCGTACCCGCGGACTGCCGTTGATGCACGGTTCCTGCCTTTCGCTCCGGCCGGGGGTTTCCGACCTGATGGGACGTAGCTTAGGTTAGCCTTACCTAAATCGCCATGCGCCGACAGGTGCCTCGCGATGTCCGCCGTCCTGCCCGGAAGGGGCCCCGATGCTGCCGTCCAGACCCGCCCGCGTCCCCGTCGTGGCCCTGCTGGCCACGCTGCTGGCGGCCCTGGCGCCGGCGGCCGGCGCCAGGGCGGCGGAGCGCGCCGAGGTCTCCGGCGGGCGGCTGGACTGGGGCATCAAGTCCTCCTTCCAGAGCTATGTCACGGGCCCGATCGCGAAGGGCAGCTGGGAGCTCCGGGGCGGTGCGGCCACGGTCGGCGACAGCCGGTTCCGCTTCCACTCCGCCAAGGGCTCCTACGACCCCGGCGGCGGCTCCTTCGACGCGGCCTTCTCGGGCGCCGTGCACTTCACCGGCCACCGCAAGCCCGACGGCGGCCACGAACTCGACCTCACCCTCGGCAACCCCGCCGTCCGGATCTCCGGCGGCAAGGGCACCCTCTACGCCGACGTGACGAGCAAGGCCAGGGGGAGCGGCGAGGTCACGACCGCCGGTCACGTGCCCTTCGCCGCGCTCGACCTCTCCGGCGTGGACCTCCGGTCCGGCGGCAGCGCCGTCACCTTTACGGACGTCCCCGCCACCCTCACCGAGCAGGGCGCGAAGGCCTTCGCCGGCTTCTACACCGCCGGCACCGCCCTCGACCCCGTCGGCCTCTCGGCCGACGTCGCGGCCGCCGCCGCGGAGCCCTCGGCGTCGCCCTCGCCCGGCGGCTCCCCCTCCGGGGAGCCGGGGAAGAAGGGCGAGTTCACCGGGGCCGCCGTCGACTGGGGCGTCCGCCGCACCTTCCGCGAGTACGTCACCGGATCGATCGCCCAGGGCTCCTGGAAGCTCGCCGACGGCGCCCAGGACGGCGGCGCGCTCTTCCGCTTCCCGCGCGGCAAGGGCACGTACGACGGGGCGGCCGGGTCCCTCGACGCCGCCTTCGACGGCACGCTGCGCTTCACCGGGAAACACCTCGACCTCACGCTCGCGGGCGTGCGGGCGGAGGTGAAGGACGGCAAGGGCACCCTGTCGGCGGACGTCACCAGCGCCGGTGCGCACAGCGGGAAAAACGTTCCGCTGGTCACCTTCGACGCGTCCGGGCTGAAGGAGAAGGACGGCCTCGCCGCCGTCACCGAGGCCCCGGCCAAGCTGACGGCGCAGGGCGCCGAGGCGTTCGGCCGGATGTACCAGGAGGGGGCGGAGATGGACCCGGTCTCCCTCGCCGTCCCGCTCGGCGCCGGGGCGAAACCGCCTCCGCTGCCGGACCTCGGCAGCGGTCCGAAGCCGTCGCCGTCGTCCTCCGCGTCCTCGTCGTCCGCCTCGTCGCCCTCGTCCTCCTCCTTCCCGGTGCTCCCGGTCGGCGTCGCCGGAGCGGCCGCCGTGGCCCTCGCCGCCGCCGCGTTCGTCGTGGTCCGCAAGCGCCGTAAGGCGTCGGCGGGTTCCACCGCGCCCGGTGCCGACGGCTGACCCACCCCCAGACTCCGCGCCGGCCGCGGCCCCCTCCTTCACCGCGCAGCGGCCGGCGCGGACCCCTCTCCCTCCGATCCCCCCGGATCCCCCCGATCCCCAGCCCCGTCCCCGTTTCCCACGACCAAGGAGACACCCCCGTCATGACCGTCACTTCCCGCACGTCACCCGCCGCGCGCCGCGCCCGCACCACCCGGAGAGGTGCCCTCGCCGTCCTCGCCACGGCCACGGCGCTCGGCGCCACCGCCTTCGCGGTGCCGGCCCACGCGGCGGACGCGGGCGCCAGCAGCGCCCCGGCCCCGAAGGCCGCCCCGAAGTTCGACATCACGGACGGCACGCTCGACTGGGGCGTGAAGGACCGGTTCCGGAAGTATGTGACCGGCCCGATCGCCCGCGGGAAGATCGAGGTCGCGGACGGCGCGAAGCAGGCGCCCAAGAACGGCCCGTTCACCTTCTCCGGCGCCAAGGGCTCCTACGACAGCGCGACGCACGCGGTCACCACCACGTTCAAGGGCAGCGTCCGCTTCCTCGGCCACCAGAAGGCCGACAAGAGCTGGGAGCTCGATCTCAAGCTCGCGGACCTCAAGCTCACGACGGACCCCACGTCCGGCGGCAAGAAGGGCAGCATCACCGCCGACGTCACGGCCGGCGGCACGACGCAGGACGACGTCGCCCTCGCCGCGCTCGACCTGTCGGCGGTCAAGCCGGGCGGCGGTGCGGGTGGCGCCGTCACGTACGCGAAGATCCCGGCGAAGCTGACCGCGGCCGGCGCGAAGGTGTTCCAGAACTACGAGGAGGGCGAGGCCCTCGACAGCGCCACCCTCTCCGTGAAGGTCGGCGCGGCGCGGAAGCCCGCCGCGGACGGCGGGAAGGGCGGCGCACCCGCCTCCGGCGTCCGGCCGGGCGGCCACCAGGGCGGCGCGGCCGACGCCAAGGACGGCGGCGAGACGCCGGGCGTCGCCCAGGCGGCCCCGCAGGACAAGTCCGTCCAGCAGCGGAAGCGGCCGGCCGCGGCGGCCGACACCGCCGGCACGCCGCCCAAGGCCGGCGAGACCGCCGCCACGGGCACCGGCACGGTCAGCGGCGGCAACCTCGACTGGGGCGTGAAGGAGAAGTTCCGGAAGTACGTCACCGGTCCGATCGCCAAGGGGAAGATCGAACTCTCCGGCGGCGCCCAGCAGTCCGGCAGCGCCTACCGGTTCGTCAAGGGCCACGGCTCGTACGACGCGTCCGCCTCCTCGCTCGACGCGGCCTTCGACGGCGCGGTCCGCTTCACCGGCCACGAGGGCAAGCTGGACCTCAAGCTCAGCGACCTCCGGGTCAAGGCGTCGGGGACCACGGGCACGCTCACCGCCGACGTCTCCACCAAGGAGCTCTCCTCCGGGAACGTCGTCAACAGCGACGACCTCCCCCTGGCGACCCTGAAGCTGCCCGCCGGCGCGCTCACCGCGAAGGACGGCGTCGTGACCCTCTCCGCCGTCCCGGCCACGCTCACGGCGCAGGGCGCGAAGGTCTTCGAGAACTACGAGGCGGGCGAGGCCCTCGACCCGGTGACGCTGTCGGCGACGACGGTCCCGGGCGCCAAGCTCCCGGCCGGCGGTACGGGCACGAGCACGGGCGGCGGCGGTGACGTGACCGGTGGCACCCCCGCCGGTTCCGCGTCACTCGCGGCGACGGGCGCCGACGCACCGACGGGCCCGCTGCTGGGAGCGGCGGGCGCGCTGCTGCTGGCGGGCGGCGGGGCGGTCTACGCGACGCGCCGCCGGAAGACCGCGCGGGGCTGACCGGAAGGGGTTTCCTCAGCCCACCCACTCCCCGGGCCCGGGGGCTTCGCGCCTCCAGGTCCGGGGAGCCCGGCTATCGTGGGCCCGCACGGCAGGCGCCGGTCACGGTATCGCTCGCGCGAGGGAGCCCACATGAGCGCGCACCCGGTGGAACGCGGTGACGAACCGGTCATCGAACGCCCGGAGAGAACCGTCTCCGCGCTCAGGCAGGCCCTGGCGCGCGTGGCCCCGTCGAAGCTCCCCCTGATGGAGTCCGAGCGGGACGAGGTGCTCACCCTCGCGGCGGAGACACAGCCGGTGGGCCCCGTCAACGGGTTCCTGCCGCGCTGGGCGGTGGCGGTGGAGATCGCGACAGGAACGGACCTGGTCGCGTCCGCCACGGAAAAGTCCTCCGGCCTACCGGCCGGAGGACTTTGTCGCCGTATGGCGACGGACGAGTCGGCCTGTACGCCGGGTTCTGTCTCCCGGGGGCCTCGCGGCCCTCGGGGAGGCGGCCATCCATCTAGGCCTGCCGTTGCCGACAGGCTCGTGCGGTCTACCCGCGGACTCGGGCTGGCAGCCCTCGAACGTCCGCGCAGGCCGTCTCGCGACGGCCCTCTTGACCTTGCTCCGGGTGGGGTTTACCTAGCCGCCTGAGTCACCTCAGGCGCTGGTGGTCTCTTACACCACCGTTTCACCCTTACCGGAAGCCTCGCGGCCTCCGGCGGTCTGTTTTCTGTGGCACTGTCCCGCGGGTCACCCCGGGTGGGCGTTACCCACCACCCTGCCGTATGGAGCCCGGACGTTCCTCGGGGGATCCGAAGATCCCACGCGGCCGCCCGGCCGGCTCGTCCGCCGTGCCGACCATGCTACCTGCCGGACCGGAGGGCACTTGACCTTGCCGCGGCGTAAGGGTTTCTCATGGTGACCGAGGGGATCACCATGACGACCGGAGAGGACACCCCGACATGAGACGCGCGCTCACCTGGCTCAAGGCCCTCGCCGTCCACGAGGCCCGGGTGTGGCGCGGGCTGGGGCTCTGGGCCGTGCGGCGGCGGGACGGGGTGGGTGGTGCGGCGCGGGGGTTCGGTTACGCGCGAGCTCAGGGGTCGACCATGTACGCGCTGCTGTTCGTGTGTGTCGTCGAGACGGCGGGGATGTCCTTCTTCACCGCCGGCCACCCCGGTCTCCACGAGGTGGTCCTCGCCCTCGACGTCTACACCATGCTGCTCGTCCTCGGCCTGCACGCCGGTTGCGTCGCCCGGCCGCACACCATCGGCCCGGACGGCCTGCGGCTGCGCCACGGCGCGCGGCTGGACGTGCGGATACCCGCCCGTCTCATCGCCTCCGTCCGGCCTGAGCTCCGCTTCCCGACCGGTAACGCGCCGGCCGACGGCGTCCTCGACGTACCGATCGCCGGGCAGACCTCCCTCACCGTGGAGCTGACCGAACCCCTCACCGTCCGCCGCCTCCTCGCCCGGCCCGTGGACGTACGGACCGTGCACTGCCACGCCGACGACCCGGCGGAGGCGGTGGCCGCCCTCCGCGCCCTGCTGCCCGCGCCGACCGGTGCCTGAGCCCGGCTCACGCCGGGGCGAACCAGACCTTGTCCCGGCCCGGTTCCGCCTCGATCACCCGGACGCGCAGCCGGTGCCCCAGCGCCAGCGGAGGCCCGTCCACGTCGCCCTCCACGTGGCCGATCACCGCGGGCTCGTACAGATGGACGGTGCCCGCCGTCGGCCGCTTCTCCTGGATGTCCACCACGTACGCGTCGAAGATCTCGCCGATCCGGTCCCGCAGCAGCGCCGCCTCGACCAGGTCCACGCAGTCCCGTTCCGCCTGGGCCGCGCGCCGGCCGCCGGCCTCCATCTCCCCCGGGAGGGCGTCGAGCGCCGCCCGCACCCACTCGGGGGGCTCGGTGCCCGCGGCCGCCGCCAGGCACAGCTCGCCGGTGTACCGGTCGACGAGCCGGCGCAGCGGCGCGGTGCAGTGGGCGTACGGCGCCGCCAGCGCGGCGTGCGTGAGGGCGGCCGGGTCCGCGGGCAGCGGATGCTCGGTGGGGCGCTCCTTGTCGAAGGCGGTGTAGCCCGCGCCGCGCAGCAGGGCCGTGCACTCCTGGAGGAACGCGGCGTGCTGGGTGTGCGTCGGGTCGAGGGCGCGGACGACGACGGCGTACGGCATGCTGTCGGGCCAGTTGACGCCGAGGGCCCGGGCCACCCGGCGCAGCCGGGCCACCGCGCTCTCCGGGGCGGGCGGGAGCGTACGCAGGATGCCCGTGCCCGAGCGCAGCATCAGCTCGGCCGCGGCGATGCCGGTCATCAGGGAGATCTGGGCGTTCCAGCCGTCGGCGGGCAGCGGTGCCCGGTATTCGAGCGCGTAGTGGTTCCCGCGCCGGACGATCTCCTGCTCCGGCACGTTGAGGGAGATCCCGCCGCGCGTGCGCTCCAGCTCCTCCCGGCGCAGGCCTATCTCGCGCAGCAGCGACAGCGGCTCCTCCGCCGTCCCGGAGTCCACGGCCCGCTGCACGCCCGCGTAGTCGAGCTTGGCGCGGCTGCGGACGAGGGCGCGCCGCACGTCGGTCCGGACGACCTGCCCGTCGGTGTCGAGGTCGAACTCCCAGAGCAGCGCCGGCCGCGTGTGGTCGGGCAGCAGGCTGGCGGCGCCCTCGCCGAGGGCGTCGGGGTGCAGGGGTACCCGGCCGTCGGGGTAGTACAGGGTCATCACCCGGCGGTGCGCCTCGGCGTCGAGGTGGAGGCCGGGCCGTACGAAGGCGGCCACGTCGGCGATCGCGTAGTACACCCGGAAGCCGCCGGTGTCGCGGCGGGCGAGGAACATCGCCTGGTCCAGGTCCATCGAGCCGGGCGGGTCGATGGTGAACAGCGGCAGGTCGGTGGCGTCGTACGCCGGCAGCCGGGGCCGCCGCGCGGCCTTCTCGGCCTCCTCCAGGACGGCCGCCGGGAACTCCCCGGGCACACCCGGCTGCGTGCGCAGCTCGCGCAGGGCCGCCCGCAGCGGGGCGCCGTCCCTGTCGGTCACGTGCATCTGACGGCGGGGCATGACATCGAGCGTATTTCCGGTCGGGGCGGGCGGCACGGCGGGGACGGCGGCGGGCGGCGTTAGGCTCGACGGGGTACGGGCGCCGCCGCCCCCTCGCGGCACCTGAGGGCACGCGGGGCGGACGCCCTTCCCCCACCCCGCCGTCACCCGCTGAAGGAGAACGACCGTGCTCGTGCTGTTGCCGCCGTCCGAGGGCAAGGCCACAGGTGGCACCGGGCCCGCGCTGGAGGTCGGCGGGCTGTCGCTGCCGGCCCTCACCGAGGCCCGCGAGGCCGTGCTGGCGGAGCTGGTCGAGCTGTGCGCGGGCGACGAGGAGAAGGCCGCCGAGGTTCTCGGCCTCTCCCCCGGCCTGCGCGGCGAGGTCGCGAAGAACGCGGCGCTGCGGACGTCCGGGACCCGGCCCGCGGGCGAGATCTACACCGGTGTGCTCTACGACGCGCTCGGCCTCGCCACCCTGGACGCGGCGGCGCGGCGGCGCGCGGAGGAGTCGCTGCTGGTCTTCTCCGGCCTGTGGGGCGCGGTCCGGGTCGGGGACGCCATCCCCTCCTACCGCTGCTCCATGGGCGTCAAGCTGCCCGGCCTGGGCGCGCTCGGCGCGCACTGGCGCCGCGCGATGGCCGGCCCGCTGCCGGAGGCGGCGGACGGGCGGCTGGTCCTCGACCTGCGCTCGGCCGCGTACGCCACGGCGTGGAAGCCGAAGGGCGGGGTGGCGGAGCGGACGGCGACGGTGCGGGTGCTCCAGTCGCGGATCGTCGACGGCGTCGAGAAGCGGTCGGTCGTGAGCCACTTCAACAAGGCGACCAAGGGGCGGCTGGTGCGGGAGCTGCTGACGGCGGGGGTGTCGCCGTCGGGGCCTTCGGAGCTGGTGGGGGCGTTGCGGGATCTGGGGTATGTGGTGGAGGGGTCGGCGCCGCGCGTGAAGGGTGGGGCTTGGGCGCTGGATGTGGTGGTTACGGAGCTGTAGCGGTGACGGGTGCGGGTGGCGGCGGGTGGCGGGCCCTGCGGGCGGCTTGTTCCCCAGCCCCGCCCCTTCCCGATACCGGGGAGATCCCCGGGCCCCCGTTCCGCGCTGACGCGCGGTGGCCTCAAGCGCCGGCCGGGCTGAATGTGCCCCTGTCCGTGGCTGGCTTTCTGCCCGGTTCCGGGCAATGAATCAGCCCGTCTGGGGGCACCTCCCAGCGGTAGCCGGGGGAGTTCGAGGACCGGGGTCCGGGGCGGAGCCCCGCACGCGGCGGAGCCGCACATCGGATGCGGCGGGAAGGGGCGGGGCCGGGGAAAAAGCCCCGCGCAGCGGCACCCCGCCGTCACCCACCCCGCACCGCCACCCACCCCACCCCCACCCACTCTGTTGCACAGGACGCAACCCCCATTGCAACACCCACCGCCCCACGCCAAGATGCCCCCATGCCCGGCATCCTCACCCTCGCCCCCGTCCTCCCCGTGGTCGTCCTGGACGACGTCGCCGACGCCGTCCCCCTCGCCCGGGCGCTCGTCGCCGGCGGGCTCCCCGCCGTCGAGGTGACGCTGCGGACGGAGGCCGCGCTCGGGGCGATACGGGCCATCGCCGCCGAGGTGCCGGAGGCGACCGTGGGGGCGGGTACCGTCCTGGACGCCGGGCACGTGGCGGGAGCGGCCGCGGCCGGGGCGCGGTTCCTGGTGAGTCCGGGGTGGACGGAGCCGCTGCTGGCCGCGGCGCGCGCGGCCGGGCTGCCGTTCCTGCCGGGGGTCTCGTCGGCGTCCGAGGTCATGGCGCTGCTGGAGCGCGGCGTGCGCGAGATGAAGTTCTTCCCGGCCGAGGCGTCCGGCGGGGTGGCCTGGCTGAAGTCCCTCGGCGCCGCCCTCCCCGCGGCCCGCTTCTGCCCGACCGGCGGCATAGGCCCCGGCTCCGCGCCGGACTACCTGGCACTGCCGAACGTCGGCTGCGTCGGCGGTACGTGGATGCTGCCCGCCGACGCGCTCGCGCGCCACGACTGGGGTCGGATCACCCGGCTCGCCCGCGAGGCGGCGGCGCTCCGCGCCTGAGACAGGCGGCCGGCCGGTACCCCCGCCGACGCCCCCACCCCGCCTCCCCCGTCAGCAACAGCCCTCCGCGCGGGGTCGTCCGTAAGGGTCAATCCCAGAACGCGCCATGCCGCGCCACTCCGCGCCAGGGAACGCCACCTCACCCGCCAGGACCAGCGCCTGTGCGGCCGGGCGCCGTTCGCGCCCGGCCCGCGGCGTAGGGAGTTCCGGTACGAAGCGGGTACGACGTCCACACCCACTCGGCGTAGCCTGCTGCCCGCCATGAACGATTTCGTTGACGAAGCACGCTCGCGAGTCGCACACCTGCTCCGGATGGCCAACACCACGGACGACCGGATCAGAGCCCGGATCATCGAATACGCGGACACCACCCCGGAGCCGCCCGTCATGAGCCGCGCAGGGATCGTCACGACCGGTTGCCCGCGGTGTCACAGAACCGCGTGGCGGCAGCACGACGCGGAGGGCCCGGTGTGGGTCTGCGCGTCCTGCGGCCATGTGGAAGGAGTGATCGTGAAGTGCCCCCACTGCGAGATCCCCATGACCGCACCGCCGCTCGGCGCCCCCGACCGCTGGCGGTGCCCGCGGTGCCCGCGGGTCGCGGCGACGGGCGAGAGCGCGCTGAACATCGAAGAGCGTGAACGGCAGCGGGTCGCGGCGCTCGCGGCCCTGGACGAGGCCATCGCGGCACGCGCGGAGGGCTGAGCCGGGCCGGGCCCACGCGCGTACGGGCGAACCGTCACCCTGCTCGGCCGGATGATCCGGGCTGCCGCCGGGCCCACGCGCGTACGGGCGAGCCCGCGGGCGCGCGGGCCCGCCCGCCTAGCGCAGGTGCGACGTGTCGTTCAGCAGCCGCAGCGACGCGTTGCCGTCGGCGTAGTAGGCCACGGCCGACAGCGACGCCGCCGAGAGCTCCATGCGGAACAGGGACTCCGGCGGCGCGCCCAGCGCCAGCCGGACCAGGGTCTTGACCGGGGTCACATGCGTGACCAGGAGCACCGTCTTCCCCGCGTACCGCGCGAGGAGCCGGTCGCGCGTGAGCGCGGTCCGGCGGGCGACCGTCGCGAAGCTCTCGCCGCCGCCGGTCGGGGCGGCCTTGGAGGAGCTCAGCCAGGCGTCGAGGTCGTCGGGGAAGCGCTCCTTGACCTCGGCGAAGGTCAGGCCCTCCCAGGAGCCGAAGTCCGTCTCGCGCAGGCCCTCGTCGACCCGGACCTCCAGGCCCAGGCGCGCGGCCACGGCGCCGGCGGTCTCCTGGCAGCGGCGCAGCGGCGAGGAGACGACCGCCTGGATCGTGCCGCGCGCGGCGAGCGCCGCGGCGGCGGCCTCGGCCTGGCGGCGGCCCGCGGGCGACAGCTCGGGGTCACCGCCGCCGCTGCCGGAGAAGCGCTTCTGCGGCGTCAGCGCCGTCTCGCCGTGCCGGAGCAGGACGAAGGTGGTCGGCGCGCCGAGGTCGGCGGGCGCGGCCCAGCCGACGGGCGGGGCCTTGGGCTCGGCCGGCTCCGCGGCCCCGGCCCGTGCCGACGGCAGCGTGGCCGTGGCCGTCCCGGTGCCGGCCGGGGCACCCGGGCCGGCGGCCAGGGCGGCGCCCGACGCGCCGGGCTCCCACCGCCTGCCGAGCCGGCCAGCGTCCATGGCCTCGTTGGCCAGCCGGTCCGCGTGCTTGTTCCGCTCGCGCGGGATCCACTCGTAGGTGACCCGGCCGGGCGGGAAGACCGCCTTCGCCTCGGCGGCTAGCGGCTTCATGTCCGGGTGCTTGATCTTCCAGCGGCCGGACATCTGCTCGACGACGAGCTTGGAGTCCATGCGGACCTGGACCCGGGCCTCCGGGTCCAGGTCCCTGGCCGCCTTCAGACCGGCGATCAGGCCCTTGTACTCGGCGACGTTGTTGGTGGCGGTGCCGATGTACTCGGCCGCCTCGGCGAGCGCCTCGCCCGTCGCCGGGTCGAGGACGACCGCGCCGTAGCCGGCGGGCCCCGGGTTGCCCCGGGAGCCGCCGTCCGCCTCGACGACGAAGCGCTGCGCCATGGGTCCTACAGCCCCGACTCGGAGGTGCGGACCAGGATGCGGGTGCAGTTCTCGCACCGGACGACCTCGTCGGCGGCGGCGGCGCGCACCTCGTTGAGGCCGGTGATGTCGAGCTCCAGGCGGCAGCCCTCGCAGCGGCGGTGGCTGAGGCGGGCGGCGCCGACGCCGCCCTCCTTGATCCGGATCTTGTCGTACAGCTTGATCAGGGCGTCCGGGATGGAGCCGGCGACGATCTCGCGCTCCTTGGTGACCGAGGCGGCCTCGGCGTCGATCTCGGCGAAGGCGGCGTCGCGGCGGGCGACGGCGTCGTCGACCTTGGCCTGGACGGAACCGACGCGGGCGGTCAGCTCGGTGGCGCGCTCCTGGGCGGACTCGCGGCGCTCCATGACCTCCAGGACGACGTCCTCCAGGTCGCCCTGGCGCTTGGCGAGCGAGGCGATCTCGCGCTGGAGGTTCTCCAGGTCCTTGGCGGAGACGCCGACGCCGGTGTCCAGGCGCTGCTGGTCACGGGCGGCGCGCTGGCGGACCTGGTCGACGTCCTGCTCGGCCTTGGTCTGCTCGCGGGCGGTGTCGCTCTCCTCGGTCTGCGCGGCGACGAGGAGGTCGCGGTGCTGGGTGAGGTCGGCCTCCAGGGAGGCGATCTCGGCGTGCTCGGGCAGGCTCTTGCGCTTGTGGGCGAGCTGACCGAGGCGGGTGTCCAGCGCCTGGAGGTCGAGGAGGCGGATCTGGTCGGCGGGCGCGGCGTTCAGTTGGGGGCTCCAGGTGAGGTGTCGGTGGACGACGCCGCGTGGGCGGTCCAGGGGTCGGTGACCGTGCGGGAGATGTGGGTGCGCAGACCCCAGCCGTGGCGGTCGGAGATCTCGTCGAGCTGGGCGGCCGCCTGCTCGATCCAGGGCCACTCGGTGGCCCAGTGCGCGGCGTCGACCAGCGCGAGCGGGCTCTGCTGCTGTGCCTCGGACGCGGGGTGGTGGCGCAGGTCGGCGGTGACGTAGGCGTCGACGCCGGCGGCGCGCACCTCGGCGAACAGGGAGTCGCCGGAGCCGCCGCAGACGGCGACCGTGCGGACGATGCGGTCCGGGTCGCCTGCGACGCGGACGCCCTGCGCGGTGGCGGGCAGCCGCTCGGCGGCGCGGCGGGCGAATTCGCCGAGGGTGACCGGCGCGTCGAGCTCGCAGATCCGGCCGAGGCCGCGGCGGCCCGCGGGGTCGTCCGGGTCGGGCACGAGCGGGCCGGTGACCCGCAGGTCGAGGGCGCCGGCGAGGGCGTCCGAGACGCCGGGGTCGGCGCGGTCGGCGTTGGTGTGCGCGACGTGCAGGGCGATGTCGTGCTTGATCAGGGTGTGCACGACCCGGCCCTTGAAGGTGGAGGCCGCCACCGTGGTGGTCCCCCGCAGGTAGAGCGGGTGGTGGGTGACCAGCAGGTCGGCGCCGAGCTCCACGGCCTCGTCGGCGACCTCCTGCACGGGGTCGACGGCGAACAGCACCCGGCCGACCGGGGCGCCGGGGTCGCCGCAGACCGTACCGACGGCGTCCCACTGCTCGGCCCGCTCGGGTGGCCAGAGGGCGTCGAGGGCGGCGATGACTTCAGACAGTACGGGCACGGGGAAAGGCTACCTGGCCCTCGTGCCCGTACGACCCTCGCCGGAGGCGGGCGGTCACCCGGGCGGTCACCCGGCCGACCGGGTGACCGGACCCGCGACCGGTTACTTGACCAGGAAGCCGCGGAGATCGTCCAGGACGCTGTTGGCGGCGGTGACGCCGAGGCCGAGGTACCAGGTCTCGTCCTGGACGTCCTTGGCCCGGCCCTCCTTGACCGCCGTCAGGCTCTTCCACAGCGGGTTGTCCTGGGCGGTGTCGCGCTTGGTCTTGTCCGGGTCGCCGTAGACGCCGGTGAAGATCCAGTCGCCGTCGGCCTTGTCGATGTTCTCGGGGCTGATCTCGACCGCGAGCTTGTCGGCCTGCTGGATCTTCGGGCGGGGCAGGCCGGCGTCCTTGAGGACGGTGCCGATGAAGGACTGCTGCGCGTACAGGCGGGTGAACTGCGGCAGGTAGCGCACCATGCTGATGGTCGGCTTCTTGTCGCCGACGTCCGCGCCGAGCTTCTTCGCCTTGGCCTCGTAGTCCGCGAGCTGCTTCTTGGCGTCGGCGGTCTTGTCCAGGGCCGCGGCGTTGAGGAGGTAGTTCTCCTTCCAGGTGAAGCCGGGGCGGATGGAGAAGACGGTCGGGGCGATCTTCGCGAGGTCCTTGTAGTTCTTCTCCGCGCGCAGCTTGCTGCCGAGGATCAGGTCGGGCTTCAGCTCGTTGATCGCCTCAAGGTTGAGGTTGTTGATGGTGCCGACGCTCTTGGGCTCGCCGACGTCCTTCTTCAGGTAGTCGGGGATCTCCTGGCTGCCCTCGCTGGGGGCCCAGCCGACGGGCTTGATGCCGAGGGAGACGACGTTGTCCAGCTCGCCGACGTCGAGGACGACGACGCGCTTGGGCGCCTCCTTGATCTCGGTCTTGCCGAGCGCGTGGGTGATCGTCCGCGGGAACTGGCCGGGCTTGGCGTCGGTGCCGAGCTTCGCGGTGTCCTCGGCGGCCTTGCCGAAGTCCTTGCCGCCCTGGGCGACGGACTTGGAGCCGTTGCCGCCGTCCTTGCCCGCCTGGCCGTCCTTGCCGTCGTCCGCTGAGTCGCATGCCGCGAGGGAAAGGGCGGCTGCCACGGACAGGGCGACGGCGGCGGTGCCGCGGCGGCGGAGGGACATCACAAGCTCCTGGATCGGTGGGTGGCGGTGAGGGGGAAGAACCGGGAAGAGGCGTCAAGAACGCCCCTTCAGCCACTTAGGTTCGCCTTACCTTACAGTCGGCCGCACCTCGCGCAGCACACCCACCTCCCATCGCTCAGGCGAATCGGACATTCGCCACCCTTACGCGTGAAGCGACCTCACTCGCATTGTTCGGCAGGTAGTGCGATAACTACGTTCAGTGCCGGAGGTGACGTTTCTCATGACGGTCTGTGCCCCCCAGAGCACTCCACAGAGCACCCCACGGAGTGCGTCGATGGACATGAGACGCGCGGCGTTCACGATCACAGCGGACGGTTCGTACGCCGCCCGGCTGGCGCTGGACGGCGGGACGGGTGGCTGGTTCCCGGAGCGCTGGACGCTCGACGGCCCCGAGCCCTACGCGGTCCCGCTGCCCGGCGGCCAGCCCGAGGAGCCGGACAGCGAGGTCCTGCCGCTCGCCGACGGCCGGGTCCTGATCCGGCGCCGGGTGGCCGAGCGGCACACACTCGCCCTGCTCTACCCCACCGGCCCCGGCACCGGCGAGCTGCCGCTCGGCTCCGTGGAGTGCCCCCGGCTGTCCCTGCTGCCGCCCGCCCCGGGCGGCTCGGCGGCCTACGGCCTGGTGCACGGCGAGCGGTCGACCGAGCTGTGGCTGCTGTACGGCGGCCGCTTCGGCCCGCAGCGGCTCGCGGACGTGCCGGGGCACTGCTCGGGCGGCGCCTGGCTGGACCGCACGGGCCGGCTGCTGGCCCTCGACCGCGAGCTGGAGGGCCGCACCAAGGCCGTCGTCGTCGACCTGGAGCGGGGCGGCGAGATCAGCCCGCTGCTCCAGATCACCGAGGAGAGCAACGACCGGCTGCTGCTGGCCGATCCGTACAGCGGCCTCCTGCTCGTCCGGTCCGACGCGCCCGGCGGCGACCGTCTCGGCTGGGGGGTGCTCGGCTCCACGCGCCCGGTGCGCTTCCCCGAGTGCCTGCACCTGCCCCATGTCGTCCTCACGCCCTTCGCCGCGCAGCCGGGCCAGGAGCTGGCGCCGGAGGGGTGCGCGGTGGCCTTCCGGATCGAGGGGCCGTCGGGCAGCTGGGTCGGGGTGTGGCGGGCGTCGGCCCGGCAGCTCCAGCAGTTCCCCGGCCCGGCCGGCTGGCTGGTGGGCACGGGCCTGTGGACCCCGGGCGGCGAGCTGCGGCTGCCGTATGTGACGCCCTACGTCCGCTGCGGGCTGGCGCGGCTGCGGCTGCCGGTCGCGCGGGCGGAGGACGGGGCGCGCGAGGGCGCCGGGCGCGACGGCGGGGCCGGGCAGGAGGGACAGGTCCGGCAGGCAGGGCACGGGGGGCCGGGCGGGCCGGACGGGGCGAGCGGGCCCGGCGGTCCGGGCCGTCCGGGCGGGCCCGGTGACGGAAGCCGGGCGGGCGGCATGGGTGACGCCGGCTCAAGCGTCGGCGGGGGCGGCGTCCGCGAGGCCGCCGCGCCGGAGGCGGGGCGGGAGCCCGACACTCCCCCGGCCCCCGCGGGCGACCCGGTGCGGAGCGGCCCGCCCCCGGGCCCCCCGCAGGGGCCGGTGGCGGCACCACCGCCCCCGCGGCACCCGGAACCCGCCACGGCGGTCACGCCCGCGGGCGGCACACCCGCGGCCACCGCGCCGGGGACCTCCGCACCCCCCACGGCCACCGCGCCCGTCACACCCGTCACACCCGTCACACCCGTGCCGTCCGTGACGTCCATGCCGCCCGTGGCGCCCCCGCCCAGGGCGGACCGGCCGGCGACTTCCGCGGTTCCGGGCCCGGCCGCCCCGGCAACCACACCTCCCACTCCACTCACCCCTCTTACTCCCCTTACCCCTCTCACATCCGTACCGCCCGTACCGCCCGTCATGCCCCCCACGCCCGTCGAGCCCCTGGAGCCCCCGGTGACGGCCGGGGTGTGGACGGCCGTGCCGCCCAGCGCGTTCCCCGGGCGCCCGGCGGCGATGCCGGGAGCGTGGTCCGCGGCCGCCCGGAGCGGCCAGGGCCCGCTGTGCGAGCCGCTCCTGACGCACGGTCCGGACGGCTCGCCGCCGCACCGCCCGGTCCCGCTCCAGCAGGCGCCGCTCCAGCAGGGGCTGCTCCGGCAGGGCCCGCTGGACCGCCGGACGCACCCGTGACGGGGCGACGACGCGCCGGTGGACCGGGTGGCTAGGCGATCAAGGTCCCGTTAGAATCGGGCGGGGGTTGCGCAGCTGTACCGCACGGCGCCGGTGGTGGGCCGAACGGTCGTGCGCGAGAAGCGAGTTGACGTCCGTCGACGCCGTGCGCCACTGCCGCGGCCCCCGACGCGCCCAGCACGCAAGCCCATCCGACGGAGTGACTTTCCCCATGCCCGACGCCCGAACCGACACGACCGAGGCGCGCCCCTTCGAGGCGTCCGCCCAGGCCGCAGCCACCGGCTCCGGCAGGCACCGCGGTCCGGCTTCCCCGGACGACGACAGCGCCTCCGCGCACGCCCACGGCAAGCACCGCCGCACGGCGGACAGCCGCTGAGCCGAGCCACGACGGCACGCGCCCTGGCCCCCCGGCACCGTCCGGGGGGCCAGGGCCGTTCCGGCCCCGGTTCAGCCCCGGTCCGGTCCTTCCCCGGACCCGCCGCGCCGCAGCCCCAGCACCTCCGTCGCCGCGAACCCCTCCTCCGGCGGCCGCCCCGCGTAATAAGGGGTCAGCAGCCCGTCCAGCTCGGCCACGCTGAAGACGTCCCCGGCGGTGTCGAACCTCGCCGCGACCCTGGGGCGCTCCACGACGGCGACCATGCCGCCGTGCACGACGAACACCTGCCCGCTCACCCCGGCGGCGGCCGGCGAGGCCAGATAGCCGACCAGCGGTGAGACGTGCCCCGGGTCCAGCACGTCCGTACCCGCGGCGCCGCCCTCCGGCGCCGCTCCCCCGCCGACGCCCGCGAAGACGTCCTCGGTCATCCGCGTCCTGGCCCGTGGGCAGATGGCGTTCACCGTCACCCCGTACTTGCGCAGTGCCGCGGCCGTCGAGGTGGTGAGCCCGACGACGCCGCCCTTGGCGGCGGCGTAGTTGGGCTGGCCCGCCGAACCGGCGAGGAACGCCTCGGAGGAGGTGTTGACGACCCGTCCGTACACCGGCCCGCCGGTGGCCTTCGCGCGCTCCCGCCAGTGCGCGGCGGCGAACCGCAGTGTGGCGAAGTGGCCCTTGAGGTGCACGCGGACGACGGAGTCCCACTCGTCCTCGGTCATGGAGAAGACCATGCGGTCGCGCAGGATGCCCGCGTTGTTGACCAGGATGTCGAGCCCGCCCCCGGTCTCGGCCCCGATGTCCGCCGCCAGCCGTACGAGCTCCCGGGCGGCGTCGAAGTCGGCGACGTCCCCCGCGTGGGCCGTGGCCAGGCCGCCGGCCGCGCGGATCTCGGCGACGGCCTCCTCCGCGGGCCCGGCGGACGCCTCCCCGGAGCCGTCGCGGCCCGGCTTCCCGTGGTCGTTGACGACCACGTGGGCGCCGAGCGCGGCCAGCTGCCGGGCCTCCGCCCGGCCGAGGCCCCGGCCGGCGCCGGTGACGATCGCGGTCCGGCCGGCGAGCGGCCGCTCTGCTGTCATTCCCGGTCCCCTCCGTCTCTCGGCTGCTTCTCCCCGTGCCGTTCAGATCTCCACGCAGGTGCGCAGCGCCTCCCCCGAGCGCATCTGGTCGACGGCGTCGTTGACCCCGGCGAGCGGTACCCGGTGGGTGATGAGGCCCGCGAGGTCGACGCGGCCCGCCCGCCAGAGGGCGATGGCCCGCCCGTACGCGCGCAGGACGTCGCCGCCGCCGAAGAGCGAGGGCAGGATCCGCTTCTCGTCGAGGAACAGCTCGAACATGCTGATCTTGAGGAAGTCGTCCGCCGCGCCCGCCCCGACGACGCAGACGGTGCCGCCGCGCCGGGTCGCCTCGTAGGCGGTGCGGGCGGTGGCGGAGTTCCCGACGGCCTCGAAGACGTAGTCGAAGCCCTCGCCCCCGGTGATCCGGGAGCGGGCGTCGCCGAGGCCCTCGGGCGGCACGGCCTCCGTGGCGCCGAACCGCAGGACGGCCTCGCGCCGGGCGGGTGTCGGATCGACGGCGACGATCTGCGCGGCGCCGGCGGCCCGGGCGCCCTGCACGACGCTGACGCCGACGCCGCCGCAGCCGATGACCGCGACCGAGGAACCGGCCGCCACGCGCGCCGTGTCGAGGGCGGCGCCGAGGCCGGTCGTGACGCCGCAGCCGATCAGCGCGGCGATGTCGTAGGGGACGTCGTCGGGGATGGGCACCGCGCAGCCGGCGTGCACGACGAGTTCCTCGGCGAAGGTGCCGGTGCCGGCGAACCCGAAGAGGTCGGTGCCGGCCCGCCGGAAGGAGGGGGTGCCGGCGTGCGCGAACCCGGACAGGCACAGGTGCGACTGACCGCGCCGGCACGCGGGACAGCCGCCGCAGGCGGGCAGCCAGCACAGGAGGACCCGGTCGCCGGGCGACAGGCCGGTGACGCCGTCGCCGGCCTCGACGACCTCGCCGGCGCCCTCGTGGCCGGGGACTAGGGGCGCGGGCTGCGGCAGCACCCCGGACATGGCGGAGAGGTCGGAGTGGCAGAGCCCGGCGGCCCGCATGCGCAGCCGCACCTTGCCGGGTCCGAAGCCCACGGTCTCGACGTCGTCGTGGATCTCCAGTTTGTCCTGGCCTGTCTCGTGCAGTACGGCAGCGCGCATGGTGCGACTCCCTTCGCGTGACGGGCGGTTCGGTCAGGGTGCGGCGGGTGCGACGGGCCCGGGAGGGGCGGCTCAGGTGTGGGTGACGACCGTGTCGGCGAGCACCGGCGCGTCGTCGCGCTCCACGGCGGTGACGGTCACCTGGACGCGGCCGGGCGCGGGGGTGTCGCGCCACATCCGTACGCGCAGCGTCTCGCCGGGGAAGGCGACGCCGGCGAAGCGGGTGGTGTACGCGCGGACGCGGGCGACGTCGCCGCCGAGCGCGGTGTCCACGACGGCCTTGAGGGTGATGCCGTACGAGCACAGGCCGTGCAGGATCGGCCGGTCGAAGCCCGCGCGCTTCGCGAACCCGGGGTCGGCGTGCAGGGGGTTCCAGTCGCCGGACAGGCGGTAGAGGAGGGCCTGGTCCTCCCGGATCGCGCGCTCCGCGGTCCAGGTGGGGGCGGCCTCGGGGACGTCGAGGCGGGTGCTGGAGCCGCGCTCGCCGCCGAAGCCGCCCTCGCCCCGGACGTAGATCTCGCTCTCGCTCGTCCAGAGCGGCCCGTCCGCGTCGGCCACGTCCGAGCGGTGGACGATGACGGCCGCCTTCCCCTTGTCGTGGACGGCCGCGACGCGGGAGGACGAGGTGGCGGTGCCGCGCGCGGGGAGCGGCCGGTGGAGCTCGACGGTCTGCCCGCCGTGCAGGACGGCGGCGAGGTCGACGTCGATGCCCGGGGCGCCGAGGCCGCCGGAGACGGCCCGGCCGCCGCCCGCGACGGTCGCGAAGGAGGGCAGCACGTGCAGCCGGGTCTCCAGGGTGTAGCGGAGCTCGTCGGGGCCGGTCGCCGGGGTGCCCGCGCCGATGCCCAGGTGGTAGAGGATGACGTCCTTGTGATCCCAGGTCAGTTCGCTGTCGCGGGGCTCGGCGGCGACCGCCTGCGCTGCGTCGATGGGCATCGGGCACGGCTCCTTCACGCGTGGTGGGGATCCCGGCCGGGGTGTCCGCACCGTCGGCCGTACCGGGGTCGCTGCCGGTCCGGCCCGCACACGCTCGCCCTAGAACGCGTTCTAGCCGATCCGGTGGCACCCATGTATAGCCGATCGCCCCGGGGGTGGGAAGGCCACCGGCGGCGGGCCGGCGGGCCCGGCGGACCCGCCCCGTCCGGCGCGCGTCCAGGACGAATGTCATGGCCGGCCGCCCACATCCGCCTCTGCTCCGGGCCTCGGAGGGTCCGTAGGGTCGGGAGCATGAACGACAGAACGACCGAGGCCGAGCGGCACAAGCCGCCGGGCAAGCTCGCCTTCCTGCCCTGGCTCTTCATGCTCACCGGAGACGTGCAGAGTCTCGTCCGGGGCGAGCTGCCACGCCCCTGGCTGGGTGGCGCGGGTCTGGTCGCCTTCGTCGTCCTCTATGTCCTCACGGTCTTCGGCGGCCTCGACGACGAGCGCCGCCGGAGCCGCCTCGTGCTGGGGCGCCTCGGCGCGCTGGCCGCGGTCAGCTACGCGCTGTCCATCGGCTACGGCGGTGACTGGCTGCTCTGCTTCCCGCTGCTCTCGCTGGCGAGCGGCATCGTGCTGCGCGGCCGGGGCCGGGCCCTGGGCGCCGTGGTGCTCACGCTCTCCGGCTCCGCGGGGGTCATCGCGGGCTTCCGCGGCGGCGCGGAGGACTCCCTGATCGTCGGCTACGGGACGGTGCTCTCCGGTCTGGTGACGGCCGCGATCCTGACGCTCTTCGAGACCGTCGCCCAGCTCCGCGAGACCCGCGAGGAGCTGGCGCGCGGCGCGGTCGAGCGGGAGCGGCTGCGCTTCTCGCGCGATCTGCACGACCTGCTCGGTCACACGATGTCCGTGATCGTGGTCAAGGCGGAGGCCGTGCGCCGCCTCGCGCCGCGCGACCTGGAGGCGGCACTCGGCCAGGCCGCCGACATCGAGGCCGTCGGCCGCCAGGCGCTCACCGAGATCCGCGAGGCCGTCACCGGCTACCGCGAGGGCAGCCTCACCACCGAGCTCGACCGGGCGCGCTCCCTGCTGGAGGCCTCCGGCATCGGCGTGGACGTCCGGCAGTCGGGGCCGCCGCTGCCGCCGCAGACCGCGGCGCTGCTGGGCTGGGTCGTCCGCGAGGGCGTCACCAACGTCGTCCGGCACAGCGGCGCGGGCCGCTGCGCCGTGGAGGTGCGCGGCGAGACCGACCGGGTACGCCTGGAGATCACCGACGACGGGCGCGGCGTAGGCTCGGAGCCGGCCGCCGCGGGGACGGGCGGCTCGGGTCTGAAGGGGCTGACCGAGCGGCTGGCCGCCGCCGGCGGTGCCCTCACCACCGGCCCCGACGGGCGCCGGGGCTTCCGGCTCGTGGCCGAACTGCCTGTAGACGCGGAGTCCGAGGAGGACCACAGCTCATGATCAGACTGCTCCTCGCCGAGGACCAGGGCATGATGCGGGGCGCGCTCGCGCTGCTGCTCGGGCTGGAGGAGGACTTCGAGATCGTCGCCCAGGTCGGCGACGGCGAGGAGATCCTCCCCAAGGCCCTGGAGACGGAGCCCGACGTCGCGCTCCTCGACATCGAACTCCCGGGCCGCAGCGGCCTGGACGCGGCGGCGGACCTGCGCGAGCGGCTGCCCGGCTGCCGGGTGCTGATCCTCACCACGTTCGGGCGCCCCGGCTATCTGCGCCGCGCGATGGAGGCGGGCGCCTCCGGGTTCCTGGTCAAGGACGGCCCGGTGGAGGAGCTCGCGGCGGCGGTCCGGCGGGTGCTGGCGGGCGAGCGCGTCATCGACCCGGCCCTGGCCGCGGCCGCCCTGAGCGCGGGCCCCAACCCGCTGACCCAGCGCGAGCGTGACGTGCTGGCGGCGGCGGTGGACGGGGCGACGGTGGCGGACATCGCGGCGCGGGTGCACCTGTCGCCGGCGACGGTCCGGAACTACCTGTCGGCGGCGATCGGGAAGACGGGGACACGCAACCGGATGGAGGCGGTCCGGGCGGCGCGGCAGAACGGCTGGTTGTAGGGGACGCACGGCGGGGGCGGACCGGGCCGGGGGCCGGGGCGGGCCCCCGGAGCCGCACGCGTAGCCTGCATCCACCACGCGCGCACCCCCAGGAGGACCCCCATGGCCCCCAAGCCCGAGACACTCGCCGCATTCGAAGCGGCCAAGGGCTTCATGCCGCTCGACGAGGGACTCGCCCTCCACGCCGCCGCCCGCGAGGCCGCGGCGCTGCGCATGCCGCTGCTCGAAGTCGGCACGTACTGCGGCCGGTCGACGATCCTGCTGGCCGACGCCGCGCGGGAGGCCGGGGTGACGGCCGTGACCGTCGACCACCACCGCGGCAGCGAGGAGCAGCAGCCCGGCTGGGAGTACCACGACGCCTCCGTCGTCGACCCGGTCGTGGGGCGGATGGACACCCTGCCCACGTTCCGCCGGACGCTCCACCGGGCGGGCCTGGAGGAGCACGTCCTCGCGCTCGTCGGCCGGTCGCCGCAGGCCGCCGCGGTGTGGGGGACGCCGCTCGGGCTGGTGTTCATCGACGGCGGGCACACCGACGAGCACGCGACGGCCGACTACGAGGGCTGGGCGCCGCACCTCGCGGAGGGCGGACTCCTCGTCATCCACGACGTGTTCGCCGATCCGGCCGACGGCGGCCAGGCCCCGTACCGCGTCTACCGCAGGGCACTCGCGTCCGGCGCCTTCACCGAGGTCTCGGTGACCCGTTCCCTGCACGTTCTCCGCCGGACCGGCCTCGGAATCTGACGGGCGGCGTTAGCATCGCCGGGTGTCCAAAGGCAGCTTTCCCCGCGCGCCCCGCCGTGACGGCATGTCCGGCCGTCCCGGTGGCCGTGCCACCCCTCTGATAGTCGCGCTGGTGGCCGTGGTGGCCGCCGGTCTCGCGGGCTGGCTGCTGTGGGACGCGAGCGGGGGCGAGGACGACACCGCCGGGCACCCGGTGGCCGCGACCTCCTCCGCCGCCTCCCCGGCCGCCCCGGCCCCCCGGCCCTCGGCGGTGACCTCCCGGCCGCAGGCCCCTTCGCCGTCCGCGGGCGGCGCCACCGCCTCGCCGGGCCCGTCGGCCGGTGAGGGCGCCGGGGTCGCCGACGGCGAGGCGCCGCGCGCCGACGGCCCGCTCAAGGGCAAGGTGGTCCTCGTCGACCCCGGCCACAACATCCGCAACAGCGAGCACACCGCGGAGATCAACCGTTCCGTCGACATCGGCACGGGCCGCAAGGAGTGCGACACCACCGGTACGTCCACGGACGCCGGTTACGCCGAGGCGACGTTCAGCCTCGACGTCGCCCACCGGCTGCGGACGATCCTGCGGAACCAGGGCGCGAAGGTGACGTTCACGCACGACGGCGAGCGCCCGTACGGACCGTGCGTCACCGAGCGGGCCGCCATCGGCAACAAGGCGCACGCCGACGCCGCGGTCTCCATCCACGCCGACGGCTCGGCGGTCGGCAACCGCGGCTTCCATGTGATCCTGCCCGCCCTGGTGAAGGGCGGCGCGGCGGACACCGCGCCCATCGTCGGGCCGTCGAAGGAGCTGGGCGCGCGGATCGCGGGGAACTTCGTCCGGACGACCGGGAGCCCGCCGTCCAATTACATCGGCGGCGGCACGGGCCTCGACACCCGCGGCGACCTGGGCGGGCTCAATCTCTCGACGGTCCCGAAGGTGTTCATCGAATGCGGCAACATGCGCGACCCCGAGGACGTGGGCCGGCTCACCGACGCGGCATGGCGTGAGAAGGCGGCGCAGGGGATCGCGGACGGCATCACGGACTTCCTGCGGGGTAGGGCCACCCGGGTAACAGAGGGGCGTACCAGCAGGCCACAGCCGTGTCACGACGGTGATACGAAGAAGACGCCCCGGGCACCCAGGAGATAGGTTCACCCGTACGATGGGGGCACCCCCGCCCCTGCCCCCGCGCCCTCGCACGTCCCGACACCGGGACGGCGACGGTTAATGATCAACACTGACAAAGGACTTCAGTTGAACATCCGCTCCCTCACTCGAGGCGACGGCGTGGTGATCGGAGCAGCGGTGTTGCTGTTCATCGCCTCGTTCCTCAGCTTCTACTCGTACGACTGCGGGCAGTCGACGATCGGCTGTCCGGCGGAGCCGAACGGCTGGAAGTCCGGGCTCTTCCCCGTGCTGCCGTCGATCTTCCTCGCCGGGATCATCGCCGCCGCCCTGATCGTCGCCGCCCGCTTCCAGCCGGAGGGCCGCAAGGTCCTCGGCCTCGGTCTGGACCAGTGGGGCACGGCGCTCACCGTCTTCGCCGCGTGGTCCTCGGTGTGGACGATCCTCGGCGGTCCCGAGAGCATCTCCCCCGGTGTCGGCCAGATCCTCGGCCTGATCGCCACCCTGGCCCTGGCCGCCGTGGCGCTGCTCACGCCGCGCACCCCGGCGCTGAAGGCCCCGCTGATGGGCGTCCCGGGCCCGCAGGCCCCGTCCCCGTACGGCGCCGGCCCGAACCCGGGCTACGGCTACCCCGGTGGCGTGCAGCAGCCCGGTGCCCCGGGCCCGTACGGCGCGCAGCAGCCGTTCGGTGCCCAGCCGGGCCAGCCGCAGGGTCCGCAGGACCCGAGCCAGGGCGGCGCCGCCGGTGTCGCCGGCGCGGCCGCCGCTCCGCAGGCGGGCGCGGCGCAGCCCGCGGCCCCGGCCGCGGACTTCGCCCCGTTCTGGTTCGCGGTCCCGGTGGCCCGTCCGCTCTACGGGGAGGACGGCTCGCCGACGCCGGTCGCCGAGCTCGCGCCCGGCACCTGGTACCTGGCGGTGGACCAGCGCGGTGCCGCGCTGGTCGCGCAGACCCAGGACGGCCGTCGCGGCCTGCTCCAGGACACCACGGGGATCCAGCGCGGCTGACCTGATCGGCACGCTTCCCCGAACGGCCCGCCGGGTTCTCCCGGCGGGCCGTTCGTCGTGCCGGGCCGCCGCCCCGCCGCCGTACGGCCGGCCGCCGCCGTCTTGCCGGGGGCCGGTCCGGGGCCGTACAGTCCAGCCGAACTGACGGATCGTCAGATGGAGGCGCGGATGCGGCTCGGCCTCGCGCTCGGCTACTGGGGCCGCGGCGGCCCCGACCCCGGCCTGCTCTCCCTCGCCCTGGAGGCCGAGCGGCTGGGCTACGACTCGGTGTGGACCGCCGAGGCCTGGGGCTCGGACGCCTTCACGGCCCTCACCTGGATCGCCGCGCACACCCGGCGGCTGCGCCTGGGCACCGCCGTGGCCCAGATGGCCGCCCGCACCCCGACGGCGACGGCGATGCACGCGCTGACCCTCGACCACCTCTCCGGCGGCCGGCTGCTGCTCGGCCTGGGACTGTCGGGGCCCCAGGTGGTGGAGGGATGGTACGGGCGGCCGTTCCCCGAGAGCCCCCTCACGGCGACGCGCGAGTACGTCGACGTGGTCCGCCAGGTGCTGCGCCGCGCGGCACCGGTGACCCTCGACGGGCGCTACCACCCGCTCCCCTACCGCGGCCCGGACGCCACCGGCCTCGGCAGACCGCTGAAGTCCATCGTCCACCCGCTGCGCCCCGGCCTGCCGGTGCTGCTCGGGGCCGAGGGGCCGCGGAACATCGCCCAGACCGTGCGGATCGCCGACGGCTGGCTGCCGCTGTACTGGTCACCGCTGCGCACGGAGCTGTACACGGCGGCCCTCGCGGCGGCCCCCGAGGGCTTCATGGTCGCCCCGCTGGCCCAGGCCCGGCTCTGCTCCGACGTCGCGGAGGGGCTGCGGCCGGTCAAGGCGATGCTCGGCTTCTACATCGGCGGCATGGGGCACGCCCGCCGGAACTTCCACGCCGAGCTGATGGCCCGGATGGGCTTCGCGGACGCGGCGCGGCGGGTGCGGGAGCTGTTCCTGGCCGGGCGGCGGGAGGAGGCCGTGGCCGCCGTGCCGGACGACTTCGCCGACGAGATCTCGCTCGTCGGCCCCCGGGAACGGATCGCGGAACGGCTGGCGCTGTGGCGGGCGGGGCCGGTCACCGACCTGCTGGTGACGGCCCCGGACACCGCCACGCTGCGGGTCCTGGCGGAGCTCAACGCGTGAGTGGGGCGGGCCCGGTGCTCAGCGCGTGGCGGGCCTGCCCTTCCCGCGCAGCCAGACGTCGAAGAGCCCGTCGAGGTCCTTGCCCGACTTCCGCTCCCAGAACCGGACGAACTCGGCGGTGTCGGCGTTGCCGTGCCGGTGCTCGGCCGTCCACGCCCGTACGGTCGCGAAGAACTTCTCGTCGCCGACGGCCTGCCGCAGCTTGTGCAGGACCATGGCGCCCCGGCCGTAGACCGGCGGGTCGGAGACCGTCTCCGGCGCGGGATCGGCGGGCGGATAGGCCCAGATGCCCTCGCTCTGCGCGTCCTTGCCGTCGTAGTAGTCGTCGAAGATCCGCTGGACGGACCGGCCGCCCCGCTTCTCCTCCCACAGCCACTCCGCGTACTGGGCGAAGCCCTCGTTCAGCCACATGTCGCGCCAGGTGCGCGGGGTGACGGAATTGCCGAACCACTGGTGCGCCAGCTCGTGCACCACGACCAGCTCGTCCGGGTCCGAGCCGAAGTAGGGCTTGGTCTGGGTCTCCAGCGCGTACCCCAGCGTGGGGTTGTGGTCGACGACCGCGCCGGCCGAGGAGAAGGGGTACGGACCGAACAGCGCGGTCGCCCAGGCGAGGGCCTCCGGCACCAGCTTCTTCAGCCGGGGCGCCGCCGCGGCCTGCTTGGGATGCGTGGCGAGGTAGACGGGCAGGTCGCCGGCGCGGGTGGTGGTGACCTTGAACGGGGAGACGGCCACGCTCGCCAGATAGCTCGCCATCGGCTCGGCCGAGTGCCAGGAGAAGGACTTCCGGCCGCCCTTGGTCCGCTCGCCCTTCAGCTCGCCGTTGGCCACGGCGGTGTACCCGGCGGGCACGGTCACCTGGATGTCGTAGGCGGCCTTGTCGGAAGGGTGGTGGTTGCCGGGGAACCAGGCCATCGAGCCCGTGGGCTGGCCGAGGCCGACCGCGCCGTCATCGGTCTCCACCCAGCCTTCCGCGCCCTCGTGCTCCTCCTCTTCCTCGTCCTCCTCGTCCGTGATCTCCTCCGGCGTCCCCCCGTAGGTGACGACCGTCTCGAAGGTGCGCCCCTTGCCGATCCGCCGGGCGGGCGTCACCGTCAGCTCGGTGCCCTCCCGGTCCGTACGGGCCTCGCGGCCGTCGACCCGGACGGCGCGGACGTCCAGCCCCTTCAGGTCGAGGTTGAAGGCGCCGAGTTCCTGCGTCGCCCGGGCCGTGATCACAGCCGTGCCGTCCAGGTGGTTGCCGTCCGGCTCGTAGTCCAGCGTCAGGCCGTAGTGCCGGACGTCGTAACCGCCGTTGCCCAGCCGGGGGAAGAGCGGGTCGCCGGCCCCGGCCGCGCCCGCGTCCGCCCTCGCCGTGCCGCCACCGCCGACGGTGCAGGAGGCGACGAGCGCCAGCGCCGCGGCCGCCGGCAGGGCCCGGGCGGCCGCCCGGCGCGGCGCCCGGCGGCGGACCGCGGGCGCGTGCCGGACGGAGGGTCGTCGGAGGGTGTCGGTCATGGTCCCGATGCTCTCACCCCGCCCGCGGACGTGATCAGAAGCTGGCCCGCTCCAGCCAGAATTCGAGCAGCTCGCGGTCGCCCAGGACCTCGACGCGGCCGTCGGCCGGCGACTGCCGCCGGTAGAAGACGCTCAGCACGTCGGTCAGCGGGCCGCGCACGACGACGGCCGCCTTCTCGTGGGCGCGGCGCCACTCGATCCGCTCGCCGCTGTAGTCGACGAACCACTCCGCCTCCAGCTCGGGAGCGGTGTCCGTGGCGTGCAGGTGCAGGGTGCGGCCGGGGCCGAGCAGCTCCTTGTACGCCGGGTTGTACTCCATCGCCATGGGTGAGCTGACGATCTGGAGCCACTCGTCGAGGCAGTCGGCGGCGATCTCCGGGGCCACGGTGAACTCCACGCCCGTGGTGGCCTCGGCGTCGGCCCGGTGGATCACCGTCTCGTGCGTCATCCGGCGGGCCCAGAAGTCGGCGTTCTGCCGCGGCCCGAAGGTCCACACCCCGGTGTCGGGCCCGCTCGCGCGCAGGGTCTCCACCAGGGTCTCGGCGCCCTCGGCGAGCCAGGCGCCGAACGCGGCCGCGTCGGCGTCGAGGGCCGGGTCACCGGGGCCGGGGGTGGGGGCGGCGCCGATGTCGGTCGGCGTGAAGGAGGTGGTCCGCGTCCGCACGAGGCCCTCGGCGTAACGGTGGGCCTGGCCGACGTGCAGGAGGAGCTGGGCCAGGGTCCACTCGGGGCAGGTGGGGACGGTGGCGGTGAGGTCCGCGCCGCGGATCGCCTCGCGGAGGAGGGTGGTTTGGGTGACGACCTCGGAACAGTAACGGTCGTAGCTGAGGTGAGTCATGACGCCACCTTAGGTCGGGGCACTGACAGGGGATCTCCCCAGTCCCGCCCCTTCCCGAACCGGGGCTCCGCCCCGGACCCCGGTCCTCAAACGCCGGACGGGCTGAAGCCGGCCCGTCCCGTCACCCTCCTAGCAGCAATCCGGTTCGAGCCCCCGCGGCAGCCGCTCCCCGCCGAAGACCGCCGTCGTCGCCTCGTCGCCGCCCAGCGCCGCCGCCGCCAGCAGCAGCGACCCCGCCGTCCACGTCGTGAGCTCCTCGGGCCAGACGGCCTTGTCGTCGAAGACGTAGCCCGTCCAGTACATGCCGTCGTCGGCGCGCAGGTGCTGGATCGACTGGAGGATCTCCACGGCGCGGTCGGACTCGCCCATCACCCAGAGAGCCAGGGCGAGTTCGCAGCTCTCGCCGCCGGTGACCCAGGGGTTGGGGAGGACGCAGCGGACGCCGAGGCCGGGGACGACGAAGCGGTCCCAGCCCTCCTCTATGCGCTCCTTGGCCTCGGGGCCGGTCAGCGCGCCGCCGAGCACCGGGTAGTACCAGTCCATGGAGTAGCGGCTCTTGTCGAGGAAGCGCTCGGGGTGGCGGCGGATCGCGTGCGCGAGGAGGCCGGTGGCCAGCTCCCAGCCGGGCTGGGGCTCCTCCCGGTGCTCGGCGACGGCGAGGGCGCAGCGCAGCGCCTGGTGGATCGAGGAGGAGCCGGTGAGCAGGGCGTCGGTGACGTCCGTGCCGTCCTCCTCCCGCTTCCAGCCGATCTGGCCGCCCGGCTGCTGGAGCTGGAGGACGAACTCGACGGCGGCGAAGACGGTCGGCCACATGCGGTCGAGGAAAGCGTCGTCGCCGGTGGCGAGGTAGTGGTGCCAGACGCCGACGGCGACGTAGGCGACGAAGTTGGTCTCCCGGCCCCGGTCGGTGGGGGCGTCGGCGTCGCCGTCGGCGTAGGCGGCGTACCAGGAGCCGTCGGGGTTCTGGTGGTCGGCGAGCCAGCGGTAGGCGGCCTCGGCGCGGGCGTGCTCGCCGGCGGCGTCCAGGGCCATGGCGGCCTCGACGTGGTCCCAGGGGTCGAGGTGGTGGCCCCGGAACCAGGGTATGGCGCCGTCCTCGCGCTGCACGGCGGCGAGGGCGGCGACCGTCTGGACGGCCTGTCGCGCGGTCAGCACGCCGGGCAGGACGAGCCGTTCGGTGCGGCCGGGGCCGCGGCTGAAGGTGGTCACTTGGCGACCGCCCCGTCCTGGTGCGGCTTGGTCGCGTAGGCGACGAAGCTCTTGCCGATGACGGGGTTGAGGAGCTGCTCGGCGACCCGGGTGGCCTTGGGCTTCTTCATGATGTCCCAGACCAGCAGCTTGTGGTAGGCGCGGACGGGCAGCGCCTTGTCGTTGTCGACGCCGAAGGCGCACTTGAGCCACCAGTACGGGCTGTGCAGGCCGTGGGCGTGGTGAGTGCCGTAGGGCGCGAGGCCCGCCTCCCGCATCCGGTCGAGGAGTTCGTCACCGCGGTAGATGCGGATGTGGCCCCCCTCGACCTCGTGGTACGCGTCGGAGAGCGCCCAGCAGATCTTCTCCGGGCCGTAGCGCGGGACGGTGACGGCGATGCGGCCGCCGGGCTTGAGGACGCGGACCATCTCGGCGAGGACGCCCTTGTCGTCGGGGATGTGCTCCATGACCTCGGAGATGATGACGACGTCGAAGGTGTCGTCGGGGAAGGGCAGCGCGAGGGCGTCGCCCTCCATGGCGGTGGCGGTGGCGCCGGCCGGGGCCTCACCGGCCTCCTTCATCGCGGCGAACCACTTGGCGACCTCGCGTATCTCCTCGCCGTTGCGGTCGAGGGCCACGACCTGCGCGCCGCGCCGGTAGCACTCGAAGGCGTGCCGGCCCGCGCCGCAGCCCAGGTCGAGCACGCGGTCGCCGGCGGCGAGCGGGAAGCGGGTGAAATCGACGGTCAGCACGGAGGTCTGCTTTCGTCCGGCGGGGCAGGTCAGGTCGGATCAGGGGCGGTCGGAGCACGGTCGGCGGACGGCCGGGCCCGGCGGGCGGGGCGGGCTACCGGATGCCCGCCCGGCGGCGGGCCGCGTCGGCGGCACCGTACCGGGCGACGGCCTCACGGTAGTGGTCGGCCGTGCCGATCGCGGCCTGCCGCCAGGTGAAGCGGGCGAGCACCCGCTCGCGGCCCGCCGCGCCGAGGCGGCGGCGCAGGTCCGCGTCGCCGAGCAGCCGGGTGAGGCCCGCGGCGAGGGCGCCCGCGTCGCCGGGCGGCACGGCCAGGCAGGTCTCGCCGTCGGGGCCGGCGACCTCGGGGATGGCGCCGCCGGTGGTGGCCAGCAGCGGGGTGCCGGTGGCCATGGCCTCGGCGGCGGGCAGCGAGAAGCCCTCGTAGAGGGAGGGGACGCAGGCGACCTGTGCCGAGCGGACGAGGTCGACGAGTTCGGCGTCGCTGACGCCCTTGACGAAGCGGATGGCGTCGCCGAGCCCGTGCCGCGCGATGGCCGTGGCCACCGGGCCGTTCTCGGCGCGCTTGCCGACGACGACGAGGTGGGCGCCGGGGTGGGCGGCGCGCACGGTGGCGAGCGCCTCGACGAGGTGGACCAGGCCCTTGAGGGGGACGTCGGCACTGGAGGTGGTGACGATCCGGCCGGGCACCTCGGCGACGGACGGGTCCGGGGAGAAAAGGTCGGTGTCGGCGCCGATGGGGACGACGTGGATCCGCTCGGCGGGCACCCCGAGGTCGTCGACGATCTCGTCGCGGGAGGAGCCGGAGACGGTCAGGACGGACGGCAGCCGGCGGGCGACGCGCTTCTGCATCCGGACGAACCCGTACCAGCGGTGCACGGAGGCGCGGCGCTTCCAGTCGGCGGCGGCGTCGAGGTCGAGCTGCCGGTCGACGGTGATGGGGTGGTGGATGGTGGTGACGAGCGGGGCGCCCAGGGTGAGGGGGCCGCCGAGGAGGCCGTAGCCGAGGGTCTGGTTGTCGTGCACGACGTCGAACCGGCCGCGGCGGGCGGCGAGATGGCGGCGGGCGCGCAGGCTGAAGGTGAGCGGCTCGGGGAAGCCGCCGGTGGCCATGGTGGCGACCTCCAGCGCGTCGACCCAGTCGCGGTACTCGCCCGCCTTGGGCATGCGGAAGGGGTCCGGCTGCCGGTAGAGGTCGAGGCTGGGGAGCTCGGTGAGGGTGACGCCCTCGTCGAGGACGGGGTACGGCTGGGCGCCGATGACCTCGACGCTGTGGCCGAGCCGGGCGAGTTCGCGGGAGAGGTGGCGCACGTAGACGCCCTGGCCGCCGCAGAACGGGTTGCCCTTGTAGCTGAGCAGCGCGATGCGCAACGGGCGTTCCGTGCGGGAGACGTCCCGGCCGGGGAGGCCGCCCTCTCGCGCGAGTGCTGCCTCTGTGGCCTCAGCGGTCACTCCCGGCCTCCTTCTCGCTGCTGTTCCCGCCGGAGCGTAACCGGTCGCGCTAATCTAGAACAAGTTTCAGACTGGGTTGTCCAGAAGCTTGAATCTACCGGCCGGACGGGCGGCCGACAGGACCGGATCGGGTGATTCGCGCCACGACCCGGCCCCTGCCATGCTGTGCCGTCCGGGCTGCACAGATACCGCTGGATGGACCGCCACGGAATGGGACATATGACTACGGAATCCAAGTCGGCGACCGCATCGGCCGCGCCCGCCGTCAGCACCCCTCTTCCCCTGACCGAGCGTCAGGAAGCGCGTCGGCGGCGCATCCTGGACGCCACGGCGCGGCTGGCCGTCCGCGGCGGTTTCGACGCGGTGCAGATGCGGGAGGTCGCCGAGTCGTCGAGCGTGGCGCTCGGCACGCTCTACCGCTACTTCCCGTCCAAGATCCATCTGCTGGTCGCCACGATGCAGGACCAGCTCCAGCAACTGCACGGGACCCTGCGCAAGCGGCCGCCGACGGAGGAGGAGCCGGCCGCGCGTGTGGCCCAGACCCTGATGCGCGCCTTCCGGGCGATGCAGCGCGAGCCGCACCTGGCCGACGCGATGGTGCGCGCCCTGACCTTCGCCGACCGCTCGGTGAGCGCCGAGGTCGACACCGTCTCGCGGCTCACCACGGCCATCATCCTGGACGCGATGGGGCCGGCCGGCCCGCCGACGCCCGCGCAGCTCTCGGCCGTCCGCGTCATCGAGCACACCTGGCACTCGGCCCTCATCACCTGGCTGTCGGGGCGGGCCTCCATCGCCCAGGTGAAGATCGACATCGAGACCGTGTGCCGGCTGATCGACCTCACCTCACCATCCGCCGGGAAATGCCAAGAGGTTTAGGGCGGCGCGTTCGAGTGAACTTGGGGCGCGCGTGGCTCGTATCGTGCGCCCTTGCGCCCCCCACAGGTGAGGTATTCCGCGCCCGCGACAGAGGTACACGCCGTATGAATTGTCGACGTGCCCGGCGTAGCGCTCGCCGCCGGGGGACGGGGAGGCGGGGTCGTGATCCGGGTTCTACTGGTACAGGACACCTATCTGCTGCGCGCGGCGCTGGCGGCATTCCTCGGCAGGGAGCCCGATCTGGAGGTCCTCTCCGCCTCCTGGGAGCACGCGGCGGCCACGTCGTGGGCGCGCTGGCCCGACGTCTGCGTCGTGGACATGGACAGCCCCGACGCCGCGGGACCACGGGGCCTGCGGGAGCTGTCCGCCCGATGTTGCGCGGGGGACGGCACCTCGGTCCTGCTGGCCCTGGCGACGGCGGAGCGGCCGGGGCCGCTGCGCCGGGCGTACGAGGAGGGGGCCTTGGGGTACTTGAGCAAAAACGCTTCTCCCGACCAGTTGGTCGAGGGCATAAGGCGGGTGGCGAAGGGCGAGCGCTACATCGACGAGTCGCTCGGCTACGGCTTTCTGGAGGCCGCCGAGATCCCGCTGACGAGACGTGAGCTCAGCGTGCTCTCACTCGCCGCGGAGGGCTCCTCCATCGGGGAGATCGCCCGGAGTCTGCACCTTTCCAACGGGACCGTGCGCAACTACCTGGCGGCGATCACCCGGAAGACCGGGGCCCGCAACCGCGTCGACGCGATCCGGATCTCGCGGGGAGCGGGGTGGGTGTGAGGGGGCGTGCGCCGGAGTGCGCGGGCCCGGGGCCCCGGTGAGGTCACGGTAGAGCGGGGACGCCGCCAGCAGTTCGCGGTGGTCCCCGCAGCGGGTGCGCGGGCCGTCCATCACCAGGACGCGGTCCGCGCGGCGGGCCGAGGCGGCCCGGTGCGCGATGACGATCAGGGTGGTGCCGGGCCGCCGCGCGAAGGCCCGCTCGGCGCGGGCTTCGGCGGCGGGGTCGAGGTGGCACGTCGCCTCGTCCAGCAGCGCGACGGGAGCGGGCGAGAGATAGGCGCGGGCCAGGGCGATCTGCTGCCGCTCCCCCGCGGACAGCGCGTCGGGGGCGAGCCGCGCCCCGAAGCCGCCGAGCCGCGCGACGAGCCCGGACATGCCGAGGGCCTCGGCCGCCTCGGTGAGCTCCCGCTCGGTGACCGGATCCGCGCGCAGATAGCGCAGGTTGTCGCCGAGGGTGCCGGAGAAGACGTACGCCTCCTGCGGGATGAGCACCCGGCCGGCCGGGTCGCCCGGCGGCCGCCCGCCGATCCGCACCTCGCCGCTCCGGGGTACCAGCAGCCCCGCCATCAGCCCGGCCAGCGTCGACTTGCCGACCCCGCTGGGGCCGACGACGGCGAGGTGGGAGCCGGCGGGCACGGCCAGGTCCAGGCCGTCGACGACGGGATCGGCGTGCTCGCCGTACGCGAAGGTGACGCCGCGCAGCTCGACGGCGGGGGTGGTGGGCGCGGCCGCCGGGTGCCCGCCCGTGGGGCGCGCGGCGGGGGCGGGCGGCGGGCCGGCGGTGAGGCGGCGCAGCACGACGGCGAGGCGGGAGCCGCTTCCGCCGAGGCCGTGCACGAGGTTCTGGAGGGCCGGCAGGAGGGACTGCGTGAGGTAGGCGAGGGCGCCGACGAGGGCGCCGGGGGTGACGGAGCGGTCGAGCAGCCAGGGCGTCGCGGCGAGCAGGAGGACGACGGGGACCTGGCCGGCGACGGCCAGGGCCACGACGCGCACGACGGACCAGCGGGCGAGGGCCGCGGAGGCCCGGCGCTCGGCGTCGACGAGGGCGCCCGTCCCCTCGCGGACCCGCCGTTCGGCGCCGCCGGCCGTGATGTCGCGCAGCCCGGCGGAGACCTCGCCGAAGGAGCGGGCGACGGCCTCGTCGGCGATGAGGAAGGCCTCCTGGCGGCGGGCCAGGGGCCGCAGGGTCGCGAGGAACAGGCCGAGGCCGAGCGCGAGCGGTGGCACCACGACCACCAGGAGGGCCGGGGACAGCAGGAACAGGCCCGTCAGGGCGCCGGCCGCCGTGAAGACGAAGGACCGCGAGACCATCACGAGCCCGGCGAAGGCGTCCCGGGCGATCTCCACCTGGTGGGTCAGCCGGGAGACGGCGGCGCCGTCGGCGTCCCGCAGGGCGGCCGGGACCACGCGCCGCACGAGTCCGTCGCGCAGCGGCTCCACGAGCCCGGCGACGCCGCCGTACGTACGCCCGGTCCCGTACGCCCCGACGACCACGGCCCCGGCGGCCGCCCCGAGCCACCCGAGCCCGACCCCGGCCCGCCCCGCGAGGAACCCGGAGTCCAGCGCTCTGGCCAGCGCGTACCCCAGCCCGAAGGTGTGCGCGGCCTCGACCACGGACCACACGGCCAGCCACGCGACGACGGCCCGCCGGCGGCGCAGGAAGCGCAGCCCTCGGCGTGCGACACCGCCGCCGTCGTCACGGCCGCCGCCACGACGGCGCTCAGGCATGGGGACCTCCTGGGGTCTGGGCCGGGGCGGCCGGGACAGGGGTGCGGCCGCCGGCCCGCGGCCGGTCGGGCGGCGACGCCGGGCCACCGCGACATGCCGGCCACCGGGATACGCCGGACCGCCTGAACGCGCCCCCGGGCGGCCGCGGTCGGGCGGGCAGAGGTGCCGCTCCCGTCCGCGGGCGGGCCGGGGCGCCCCGGGCGGGGGTCACCGCGCGCCGAAGAGCGCCCGGTACTCCGGGTCGCGCCATAGGTCCTCGTGGGTGCCCGTCGCGCGGAGGCGGCCGTCGGCGAGCCAGGCGACGCGGTCGGCCCGGGCGGCCGTCGAGGCGCGGTGGGCGACGACGAGGCGGGTGCGGGTGGTGGTGCCGTGGAGGGCGCGGGTGACCTCGTGTTCGGTGAGGGTGTCGAGGCTGGACGTCGCGTCGTCCAGGATCAGGACGCGGCCCGCGTGGGCGAAGGCGCGGGCCAGGCCCAGGCGTTGGGACTCGCCGCCGGACAGCGGAGCGTCCTCGCAGGGCGTGGCGTAGCCGAGCGGCATGCGGCGCACGAAGCCGTCCGCGCACGCCGCGCGGGCGGCTTCCGTGACGGCGTCGGGTCCGGGGTCGAAGACGCCGAAGGCGATCGTGCCGCCGATCGTGCCGCCCAGCGGGGCGGGCCGGGCGAAGGCGTAGCCGACGGCGCGCCGCAGGGTGTCGTGGCCGAGCTCGCGCAGGGGGACGCCGTCGAGCGTCACCACCCCGGCGGCCGGGTCGGCGAGCCGCCCGGCGAGCTCCGCGAGCACCGACTTGCCGGTGCCGGAGCGGCCGACGACGGCCAGGGACGTGCCGCCCGGCACCACGAGGTCGACGTCGCGCAGCACCGTCCGCCCGCCGCGCTCCGCGCTGACGCCGCGCAGCTCCAGGGTGCCGGCGCCGGCGGCCGGCAGTTGGCAGTAGCCGTGCGCCGTGGCGGGCTCTGCCAGGACCTCGGCGACGCGCCCCGCGGCCGTACGGGCCCGGACGATCGCGCTCACGTGGCCGACGAGCACGCCGACCCCGGTGGCGAGCACCGCGTAGCGCGAGGCGGCGAGGAGGTCGCCGACGCTGAGCGCCCCCTGGGTGAGGCGCAGGCCGGCGACGGCCAGCACGGTGATCTGGAGCAGCGGCACGACCGTGACGGCCTGCGCGGCGGCCCGGCCCTGCACCCGCCACATGCGGTGCCCCTGGTGGGACAGGCCGGGCAGCGGGGCGAGCACGCGGGCGGTCTCCCGCCGCGCGGTGCCGGCGGCCGCGATGGTCCGGGCGCCGCCGACCGCCTCGACGAGGCGCCCGGCGATCTCTCCCTGGAGCCGCTGGTACTCCGCCGCGCAGTCGCCGGAGGCGCGGGCGAAGGCCCGCAGCAGCAGGGCGAGCAGGGGCGCCCCGGCGAGGAACCCGACGGCGAGCCAGGGGTCGATGAGGCCGAGCGCGAGGACGCCGCCCAGCGGGGCGGCGACGGCGGCGGCGGATCCGGCGAGCGTGCCGGGGGCGGTGCCGACGTCGGCGGCGTTGCCGACGAGGCGGGTGACGAGGTCTCCGGGGGCGAAGCGGGCGGTGGCGCGGGGCCCGGCGGCGAGGACGTGGGCCAGCAGGCGGTGGCGCAGCCAGGCCGTGGTGCGGGCTGCGGTGGTGCCGGAGAGCACCTCGTCGAGGGCGTCGAGCGCGGCGGGGGCGCAGACGAGGCCCGCGCAGAGCAGGACCCAGCGGGTCGCCTCGGCGCCGCGCCGGGCGAGGAGGAGGTCGAGGGTGTGGCCGAGGGCGGCGGGCAGCAGCAGGGTGGCGCCGGTGGCGGCGACGGCGATCAGGGCCAGGGCCGCGGCGCGGGCGGCGCTGTGCCGGGTCGCGTCGAGCAGGATCCGGTCGCCGGGGTGCCGCTCGCCGGGCGCTCCGGCGGGGGCGGTACTGGTCTGTGCCATGGGGTCGTCGCAGCCCTCGCTGTCGATGCCGTCGGCACTGCCCGTGGACAGTGCCGTCGATGCCGCCGGTGCCGTCGGTACTGCCGGTGGGACCGGACGGGCCCCGTGAGGGTGCCCGCCCGGTCCCTGGTGTCTACCGGCTCCGTGTCACAGGCAGAGCGCGACGCTGGCCGTGCTCCAGCAGAGGAGAAGGCTCACGTTGCTGCCTCCGCCGCCGTGGCCGCCGCCGTACTCCTCGGAGTCCATGTTCTGAAGGTCGAGAAGGGCCATGGTCTTTCCTTTCATGGGGACGGATGGTGGTGCTACGGCTCCGTGCGGAGCCGGTCCTTGGGCGCCCTCAGGGGCGGCAGGAAGGGGAGTTGCGGCGCCGGGCCGCCGGGGGCGCCGAGCGCGGCGCCCAGGGCCAGCAGGACGCCCGCCGTTCCGGTGGCGAGGTCCATGGACAGCCGCATCATCTGGCTGCCGGGGAAGGCGAGTTCCCCTTCGTAGGCCATCGCGTACCAGGACAGTCCGCGGACCTGGGTGGCCAGGTGCTCCGCGGTGACGCCGGGTGCGGTCGTGCGGCCGAGGTGCAGGACCATGCCGGCGCGGCCCTGGAGGAGGCCGGGCTGGACGTAGAACCGCGAGCGCGCGGCGCGGAGGATGCCCGTGCGGGCCTCGGCCAGCGCCGGGTCGGCGGCGGTCCCGCGCCGGGCGGCGCGGTCGAGGAAGTCGTCGAGGACCATGCCGACGCCGACGCTGCCGTCGCCCAGGTAGGGCATCGTGCGCCAGCCCTCGTCGACCTCCAGGGTGCCGTTGGGGGTCGTGACGCAGCGGGCGAGGTCGGCGCGCAGGGCCCGCTCGGCGAGTTCGAGCAGGGCGGGGGCCCCGGTGCGTTCGTGGAGCCGGAGGAAGAGCAGGGCGGGGCCGCTCGCGCCGTGCATCAGGCCGGCCCGGCGGCGGCCGGCGGCGGGGGACGCGAGGTCGGCGGCCAGCCGGTCGGCGAGGAGCTGGGCGGCTTCGACGGCCTGGTCGTGGAGCTGCCGCTCGCCGGTGGTCCGGGCGAGGTGGTCGAGGGCGAGGCCGACTCCGGCCAGGCCGCTGTGGAGGTCGGAGGTGAGCCGCTGCCACTTCTCTGCGAGGACGGTCGCGGCGAGGTCGAGGGCGCGCCGGGTGTGGCCGAGCCGGTCGAGGACGCAGGCGACGCCGGCGACACCGTCGTAGAGGCCGAGCGGGGTGCCCGGCGGCAGCGGGTCGGTGTGGTCGAGGAGCCAGCGCTCGCCCCGCTCGTAGCGGTCCGCGCCGGTCTCGGCGAGGGCGTGCAGCACCCCGGCGGCGCCGTGCGCGAGGCCGAGCCCGCCGCCGTCGCCGAACTGCGCGATGTCGCCCGGGAAGAGCCGGTCGGCACGGTCGGGGGTGGCGGAGGCGAGGATCGCCCGCGCCATCGAGTCCCGGCTGCGTGGCCAGTCCCCGGGCGCGGGGTGCGCTCCCGCGCGGGGGCGACGGGCGGCGGCGGGCACCGCGGCGGAGCCGGCTCGCCCGTCCGCCCCACGGCGGGTGGCCGTGCCCGCGTGGACGCCACGGCCGGGGTCGCTCCCGGAGCCGCCGACGGCTCCACCGCCCGTACCGGAGCGGGTCCCCCCGGGCGCCCCACGGCCGCCGGCCGTACGCACGTCACCGTGGACGCCGCTGCCGGAACCCCCGGCGGCACCGCTGCCCGCGCGCCCGCCCGCGCCGTCGTGGGCGCCACGGCCGGGGCCACCGCCGGCCGCCCGGCCGCCCGCCCCTTCCCCGGCGATCTCCGCCACGGCCTCCGCCAGGAACTCCTCCGGCACCTCGGGGAACTCCTCGGCGATCACCTCGGCCAGATGGGCGGCCTTGCCGCGGTCGATGGCGAAGAGCATGGTCACCGGCAGGAACAGCGCCAGCCGCAGGCACGCCAGGGCGTAGCGGTCGACCTCGGTGCCGGTGCGGTCCGGCGGGGCGACGAAGCCGGGGTGGGCGACGATCTGGCGGCCGTGCTCGGCGGCGGGGGCGGCGGCCTCGAAGTCGATGAGGGTCACCGAGCGTTCGTCGGGGGCGACCATGATGTTGAACATGTGCAGGTCGTTGAAGACCACTCCCCTGGAGTGCACCAGGGCCACGGCCTCCTCGACCGCGGCGTGGACGCGCAGCGCCCAGGCCGTGTAGTCGGCCACGGCGGTGGTGGCCGGGGTGGCGGCGATCAGGGGGTGACGCTCGGAGAAGTAGGAGTTGAGGAGGCGGCCCTCGACGAAGTCCATGACGAGGAAGCTGTGCTCGCCGAGGGTGAACCAGTCACGCACCTCGGGAGCCACGCCGAGCCCGGAGAGCTTCTCCAGGGCGGCCCGCTCGCGCTCCAGCCGGGCGACGGCGTCCGCGCCGTCGGCGGCGAGGCCGGCGTGCGGCCGGGCCTCCTTGAGGACGACCTTCCGGCCGTCGCGGGTGTCGGTGCCGGCGTAGACGCCGCCGCCGTTGGAGAAGTGCAGGGCCTTCTCGATGCGGTAGGGCAGCTCGCCGACCGTGGTGGCGTTGCGGGCGGCGAGGTGGGGCTCCAGGAAGGCGGGCAGCGTCACCCAGTCGGGGACGTGGAACGCGGGGTCGCGGCGGTCGGGCACCAGCCGCCCTTCGCCGTCCTCGATCGCGGGGACGAGCGTGCCGCGCGCGTCGACGCAGAACCGGCGGGCGAAGGCGCCGTAGCGGACGTAGAGCGGGCCGTCGTGCCAGCGGAGGTCCGTGAGGACGTACGGGCCGGGCCTGCCGCCGACGACCTCGTGCAACTCGGTGAGCGTGGCGTGGAGTTGCTCCTCGTCCTTCGGGTAGACCGTGACGAACTTTCCGCTGTGGTCGCGCCCCGCGTATTTGCTGTTGCGCAGGTGCAGCAGGTGCGGGGCGGGGACGAACTTGAAGGGGATGCCCCTCGGGACGCAGTGGTCCCAGACGGCGGCGGCGGTCTTCTCCGCGCTCGCGGCCGTCGCCGACACGTGGATCTTCCAGCCCTGGGGCGGCTGCCCGGGGCGCGGGGCGCCGTCGGCGTCCACGGGCGTGAGGTGCAGCCAGTCGCCGGTGCGGGAGGTGTGCCAGCCGGCGGGCACCGGGCGGCGGGCGGTCTCGTAGAACCCGCCACCGGCCTCCGGCGCGCCGCCGGCCGGGAGGGACAGACGGTCCGGGGTCTCGTAGAAGTGCCTGTCCGCCAGGCAGTAGACCTCGTACCGCTTGTCCATCGGTTCCCCCCTCGGCTCCGTTGCGTCGAGATTTCCACGCCGTTGAGAGGCGAACCAGTCACACATGTCATGAACAGGCAGTGCGGAACGCATGAGTAACCAGGCGCGGACGGATCCGTCCCAGGTCAGCGGCCCACCACCCGCCGACGGGCCACCGGGCCGGTCCCGCGCGGATCACCGGACGGCCCCGAAGCCGGTCGCCGGACGGCCGCGCGCGGATCACGGGGCCGGCGGCGCCCGGCCGCCGCCCCGCCCCCGTTCGGCACCCCACCCGTCACTCCGGCGGCGGGAACACCGCCTCCCCCGTGTCCGCGAGTGCGATCGCGATCGCCTCGACCGGGCACATCTCCGCCGCCTCACGCACCCGTTCGGACTCCCCCCTCGCGCCCGGCACCGGGTGGGACCTGCGCGCCGGATCGAGCCGGAAGGCCTCGGGGGCGAGGCCGGCGCACAGCCCCGAGCCGACGCACACGCGCCGGTCCACCGTGACGCGCCAGCGCTCGGCCATCAGCCCTCCCCGTGCCCGGCGGGCAGGTGGATCATCTTGTGCTCCTGGTACTCGGCGAAGCCCTCGGGGCCGAACTCCCGGCCCAGGCCGGAGTTCTTGTAGCCGCCGAAGGGGCCGAGCATGTCGAGGCTGAAGGTGTTCACCGAGTACGTTCCGGTGCGCACCCGGCGCGCGATGTCCAGGCCGTGCTCGACGTCGCGGGTCCAGACGCTGCCGGAGAGCCCGTAGTCGGAGTCGTCGGCGATCCGGACGGCCTCCTCCTCCGTGTCGTAGGGCAGCAGGCAGATGACCGGCCCGAAGATCTCCTCGCGGGCGATCCGCATGGTGTTGCCGACGTCGCCGAACAGCGTGGGCTCGACGTACCAGCCGGTGTCGAGCCCGGCCGGGCGGCCGCCGCCCGCGAGCACCTTGGCGCCCTCGCGCCGCCCGAGCGCGATGTAGTCCAGCGAGCGCCGCCGCTGCCGCTCCGCGACCAGCGGCCCGACCTGGGTGGCCGGGTCGAGGGGGTCGCCGACGACGAGGGCGCGGGCCGCGGCCGCGAACCGCTCGGCGAGCTCGTCGTAGTGGACGCGCGGGGCGAGGATGCGGGTCTGCGCGACGCAGGCCTGGCCGTTGTTCATCCAGGCGCTCGGCACGATGCCGGCGACGGCCGCGTCCAGGTCGGCGTCGGGCAGGACGACGGCCGCGGACTTGCCGCCCAGCTCCAGCGTGACCCGGGTGAGGTGGCGGGAGGCGACCTCCATGACGCGCTTGCCGGCCGCGACCGAGCCGGTGAAGGAGACCTTGTCGACGCCGGGGTGCCCGACCAGGTACTCGCCGGTCTCCGGTCCGGCGGGCAGGATCGACAGCACGCCCTCCGGCAGCCCGGCCGCGGCGACGATCTCGGCGAGCAGATACGCGTCCAGGGGCGTCTCCGGCGACGGCTTGAGGATCACGGAGCAGCCCGCCAGCAGGGCGGGCGCCAGCTTGGCCGCGGCCACGAACTGCGGCACGTTCCAGGGGACGACCGCCGCGACCACCCCGACCGGCTCGCGCCGCACCACCAGCGGCCCGAGGACGCCGCCGCGCCGCTCCTCGTAAGGGATGTCGCGCGCGACACCGATGGCGCAGTCCCACACCATCATCGCGCCGAGCGCCTGCGCGAGGACGCTCCAGGAGTAGGGGGAGCCGTTCTCGGCGGAGATGGTCCGGGCGAGCTCCTCGTGGCGGGCGGCGATCCCGTCCTTGATCCGGGTGACGACCTCGATCCGCCCGGCCAGCGGCAGGCCGGCCCAGACGCCGGAGTCGAAGGACGCCCGGGCGGCGGCCACGGCCCGGTCGACGTCCTCGAAGCCGGCGTGCGGTACGCGTCCGATGACGCGCTCGGTGTGCGGCGAGACGACGTCGATGGTGTCCCGGCCGGCCGGGTCGGTCATGGCGCCGCCGATGAACAGCTGCCCGTACTCGATGAGTTCGCCCATTGCCCGGTGCCTCCCACGGGCGGGCGGTGCGCCCGCCCAGTAGATCCGACGCGGCTCGGCGCCGGCCCCGACGCCGATCTGACGCAGCATCAGAACTGATAGCAGTTCTCGTTATAGTGGGCAATGGCCGCCGTGCGGCGGTGACGGGGGAGGTGCCCATGGCGCACGTGCCGGACGTACCGCGCACACCCGCGACGCCAGGACCACCCGGGCCGCCCGGGACACCGGGGCCGCCCGGAACGCCCGCCCCGCCCCCACCCCCGGTGACCGACCACGGCGGCGGCGTGTGGTCCGTCCCCGTCCCGATCCCCGGCAACCCCCTCGGCCACACGCTCGTCCACCTCCTGGACACCGGCCGCGGCCCGGTCCTCGTCGACACCGGCTGGGACGACCCCGCCTCCTGGGACGCCCTCACCGCGGGCCTGGCCGCCTGCGGCACGTCCGTGGCGGCGCTGCACGGCGTCCTCGTCACCCACCACCACCCGGACCACCACGGCCTGTCGGGCCGGGTGCGCGAGGCCTCCGGCGCCTGGATCGCGATGCACCCCGCCGACACGGAGCTGGTCCGCCACCTGCGCGGGACGCCGCCCGGCGGCTGGATCGACCTGCTCGCCGGGAAGCTGACGGCGGCCGGCGCGCCCGCCGGGCACGTGGCGCGGCTGGAGGCGGCGCGGGCCGCCGCCCGGGAACTGCCCGGGCGGCGGGCGGCGCTGCCGGACCGCGAGCTCGTCCACGGCGAGCTGCTCGACCTGCCCGGCCGCCGGCTGCGCGCCGTCTGGACCCCGGGGCACACCCCCGGCCACGTCTGCCTGCACCTGGAGGAGGCCCATCCGCACGGCGGCGCGGGCAACGGCCGGCTCTTCTCCGGCGACCACCTGCTGCCGGGGATCACCCCGCACGTGGGCCTCTACGAGATCTACGAGCCCGCCCGCGCCCCCGGCGAGGGCCCCGCCGACCCGCTCGGCGACTACCTCTCCTCCCTCGCGCGCGTCGCCGCCCTGGACCCCGCCGAAGTGCTCCCCGCCCACCAGCACGCCTTCACCGACGCCCCCGGCCGGGTGCGGGAGCTCCTCGCCCACCACCGCGCCCGGCTCGCCGAGCTCCGCGCGCTGCTGGGCACGCCCCGGACGCTGTGGCAGCTCACCGCGTCCATGGCGTGGAACCGCCCCTGGGACCGGATCCCGTACGCCTCCCGGAACATCGCCGTCGCCGAGGCCGAGGCGCACCTGCGCCACCTCGTCGCGCGGCGGCAGGCCGAGGCCGTGCCGGGCAGCCACCCGGTCGCATACGTGGCGGTATGAGCACGGTGTAAAGGGACGGCTAAAGTGTGCGTGACAACTTCATCCCGCCGCGGAACGGGGAAAGACCGGTGCGAATCCGGCGCTGACCCGCAACCGTGACCACGGCCCGCCCCCGCGGCCGGCCGTGCGAGCCGGACCACCCGGTCCCTGGCGGCAAGGCTTCCGGAGCCGGTCGCGCCGCCCGTCGGCGCCGCCCGGCCCACCGGCACCGTCGAGGTATACGGAGCCGCGCCCGGTGCCACCGCGCGGACCTCGCGGCGGAGCTGCCGTGCGGGGCTGCGCACCCTCCCTGGCGGGCCGGCCACCGCAGTGACACCCACCGAGAGGCACCGACCCATGGCCCCCTCCCTCGCCGTCCCCGCGCGCCGTGGCGCCGCGGCCCTGGCCGCCGCCGCCGTGCTGAGCGCGGCCATGGCTCCCGCCGCCTTCGCCGACGCGTCCCCGTCGCCGAAGTCCGGGCTGTACGGCACGACCGACCCGAAGTTCGACGGTGTCTTCCGGCAGTCCCTGGCCTTCGTGGCGCAGGACGCGGTGGGGGTCAGGCCCGCGAAGTCCGCGGTCGACTGGCTGACCGGGCAGCAGTGCGCGGACGGTGCCTTCCCCGGCTACCGCGCGGACACCTCGAAGGCGTGCGACCCGCAGAAGGAGGAGTTCACCGACGCGACGGCCGCCGCCGTGCAGGGTCTGGTGGCCGCCGGCGGGCAGGGCGACGCGGTGAAGAAGGGCCTCGACTGGCTCAAGGCCCACCAGAACGCCGACGGCGGCTGGGGCTACCAGGCCGGCAGCCCCAGCGACGCCAACTCCACCTCCATCGCCGTCGGCGCGTTCGCCGCCGCCGGGCAGGACGCGGCGAAGGCCGCCGTCAAGGACGGCAAGAACCCGGTCGACGCCCTGCTCACCTTCCAGCTCGGCTGCGACGCCAAGGAGGAGGAGCGCGGCGCCTTCTCGTACCTGAAGGACAAGGACGGGCTGCGCGCCGACAACCTCGCCAGCGCGGCCGCGGGTCTGGCCACCCGGGGTAAGGGCTTCCTGGTCGACCCGGTGAAGAAGGACGCCGACGCGCCGGTGAAGCCGCTGTCCTGCGAGGGCGACGACAGCGCCCGGCCGAAGGACGCCGCCGCGGCGGCCGAGGCCGTGGACGGCTACCTCACGGCGGTGCTCGACAAGAACGGCGGCTACCTCCTGCCGTCCATGCCCGGCGCCCCGGCCAAGCCCGACCAGGGCAACACCGCCGACGCCGTCATCGCACTGGCCGCCGGCGGCCACCGTACGGCCGCCGAGAAGCCGCTGAAGTGGCTCGCGTCCAAGGAGAGCGGCACGGCCGCCTGGGCCGACAAGAACCCGGGCAAGCTCGCCAAGCTGGTGCTCGCCGCGCACGCGGCCGGCGCCGACCCGCGCTCCTTCGGCGGCGCCGACCTGGTCGCGCAGCTGAACGCGACGGGCCCGGCCCCGGAGGCCGCGGAGTCGGCCGGGGAGAAGAAGGACGACGAGAAGAAGGACGACGACGGGGGCTTCGGCACCTGGTGGATCGTCGGGATCTTCTTCGTCGCCAGCGTCGGCGCGGGCTTCCTGATCAGCGGCCGCAAGAAGAAGCAGCAGCTGTGACGCGGGGACGCGGCGCGCGCGCCCTCGGCACGCTGCTCCTCGCCGGGCTGCTCGCGGCGCTCGGCGCCGCGCCCGCCCAGGCGGCGGGCTACCGCTACTGGTCGTTCTGGGAGAGCTCCGGCGACGGCTGGGCGTACGCCACGCAGGGCCCGTCCACGGCGCGGCCCGGCGACGGCTCCGTCATCGGCTTCCGGTTCGCCGTCAGCGAGGACTCCAAGGACGCCGCGAAGCCGCGCGCCGAGGCCGACTTCGACGCGGTGTGCGAGGACACGCCGGAGAAGGACGGCGGGAAGCGGGTCGCGGTCGTCGTCGACTTCGGCACGCCCGCCGACGCGCCCGGGGGCGAGACGCCGCCCGCGCAGCGGACGGCGTGCGCCCAGGTGACGAAGGACGCGAGCGCCGGCGAGGCCCTCGCGGCCGCCGCGAAGCCGCTGCGCTACGACTCGTCGGCGCTGCTGTGCGGCATCGCGGGCTACCCGAGGTCGGGCTGCGGTGAGCAGGTCGGCGCCGGGGAGCCCAAGAAGGAGAAGGGGAGCTCCACGCCCGCCTCCCCCGGGGCCACGGAGAACGCCGGGGACTCCGGAGGAGACGGCGACGGCGGTCCCTCGGCCGGTCTGATCGGTGGCGTCGCCGCCGTGGTCGTGCTCGGTGCCGCCGCCGTGTGGCAGGCGCGCCGCCGTCGCGGATGAGCGGACGGACCCCGCCGCGCCGGGGCGGCGACCGCGCCGCCGCGCCGGCCGCCGCCCCGCTGACCGGCCGCGCCTCGGCGCTGCACGCCGGCGCGTGGTGGGTGTGGGCCCTGGGCCTCGCGACCGCCGCGTCGCGCACCACGAACCCGCTGCTGCTCGGCCTGCTGATCGGCGTCGCCGGGTACGTGGTGGCCGCGCGGCGCACGGACGCGCCGTGGGCCCGCTCGTACGGGGCGTTCCTCAAGATCGGTCTGTTCGTCATCGGGATCCGGCTGGTCTTCGCCGTGGTGCTCGGCTCGCCGATCCCGGGCACGCACACCCTCGTCACCCTGCCGGAGGTGCCGCTCCCGGACTGGGCGAAGGGGGTGCGGATCGGCGGCCGGGTGACCGCCGAGGGGCTGCTCTTCGCGTTCTACGACGGGCTGAAGCTGGCCACGCTGCTGATCTGCGTCGGCGCGGCGAACGCGCTCGCGAACCCGGCGCGGCTGCTGAAGTCCCTGCCGGGCGCGCTGTACGAGGCGGGGGTGGCGATCGTCGTCGCGATGACGTTCGCGCCGAACCTGGTGGCGGACGTGCAGCGGCTGCGCGCCGCGCGCAGGCTGCGCGGGCGCCCGGACCACGGCCTCAAGGCGCTGCTCCAGGTGGGTCTGCCGGTGCTGGAGGGCGCTCTTGAGCGTTCCGTGGCGCTGGCGGCGGCGATGGACGCCCGTGGCTACGGCCGTACGGCGCGGGTCCCGCGCGCGGTGCGGCTCACGACGAACGTCCTCACCCTGGGCGGGCTGCTCGGCGTCTGCGCCGGGACGTACGGCCTGCTGGCCGACGAGGGCGCGGGCTACGGCCTGCCGCTGCTCCTCGCGGGCCTCGCCGCCGCGCTGGCCGGCCTGTGGCTGGGCGGCCGCCGCTCGGTCCGCACCCGCTACCGCCCGGACCGCTGGGGCACCCGCGCCTGGCTGGTGTCGGGCTCGGGCGCGGCGGTGGCGGCCCTGATGATCTGGGCGAACGGGTACGCCCCCGCCGCCCTGCACCCCCCGGCGGTCCCGCTGACCGCGCCGGACCTGCCACTGTGGCCGGCGGTGTCGGTCCTGCTGGGCCTGCTCCCGGCCGTGGTGGCCCCGGCACCGGTCCGGGCCACCGCCGGACCGTCCACCGGGCCTGACGGCCCGTCCGGACGCGCCCGCCGCCCGGTGGCGAGCTCCCGCGGGCGGGCGGCCCACGTGACGGGAACCCGGGCGGACGCCGCCGCACACCGGCGGAACCCTGCCGAAGGCCCGGTGACCGACCCCGCCGGCAGCGCCGCCCCCGTCGGCCGCACGGACAGCCCACCGGCCCCCGAAGGCCGTACGGAGGGAGCCCGCTCCACGCCCGGGGCCGGGCCCCGCGACACCGCCGCGGCCGGCGTGCCCACCGGCCCCCGCCCGACCGGCCGGCCGGCGACGGCCACCGGTGACGGCGACGCCGCCGCCCCCGCCGCACCCACCACTCCCCCGGGCCGCGAGCCCGGCCGCAAGGAGGCCCCTCAGTGATCCGGTTCGAGCAGGTGTCCGTCTCGTACGACGGGGCGGGCGCGCCCGCGCTGCGCGGGGTGGACCTCACCGTGCCCGAGGGGGAGCTGTGTCTGCTCGTCGGCCCGTCCGGGGTCGGCAAGTCGACGCTGCTGGGCACGGTCAGCGGCCTCGTACCGCACTTCACCGGCGGCACCCTGCACGGCCGGGTCACCGTCGCGGGCCGCGACACCCGCACCCACCGGCCGCGCGAGCTGGCCGATGTGGTGGGGACCGTCGGGCAGGACCCCCTGGCCCACTTCGTCACCGACATCGTCGAGGACGAGCTGGCCTACGGCATGGAGTCCCTCGGTCTCGCGCCGGGAGTGATGCGCCGCCGCGTCGAGGAGACCCTCGACCTGCTGGGGCTGGCCGCGCTGCGCGACCGCCCGATCGCCACCCTGTCGGGTGGTCAGCAGCAGCGGGTGGCCATCGGCTCCGTGCTGACCACCCACCCCCGGGTGCTGGTCCTGGACGAGCCGACGTCCGCCCTCGACCCGGGCGCCGCCGAGGAGGTCCTGGCCGTGCTCCAGCGCCTGGTGCACGACCTGGGCACGACGGTGCTGATGGCCGAGCACCGGCTGGAGCGCGTCGTGCAGTACGCGGACCAGGTCCTCCTGCTGCCCGCGCCCGGCGCGGCCCCGGTCCTCGGCGACCCCGCCGCGCTCATGGCCGTGTCGCCGGTCCAGCCGCCGGTCGTGGCGCTCGGGCGGCTCGCCGGCTGGTCCCCGCTGCCCCTGTCCGTACGGGACGCCCGCCGCAGGGCGGCCCCGCTGCGGGAGCGGCTGGCTCCGCTGGCGCCACCGGCCGGGCCGGACGCCTCACGGGACGGCGCCGCAGGCCCGGCCGGACGCCCCGCCGCGCCGCGCCCGCGCGGCGGCTTCCTGCGCCGGTCCCCGCGCCCGGCGTCAGGCGGACCCGCCGAGGTCACCGGCCTCGCCGTCCGGCACGGCCGGGTGGTCGCGCTGCGGGACATCGGCCTGTCCGTACGGGCGGGCGAGACCGTCGCGCTCATGGGCCGCAACGGCGCCGGGAAGTCGACGCTGCTGCGCACCCTGGTCGGCATGCACCGGCCCGCCGCCGGGACCGTGCGCGTGGGCGGGGTGACCCCCGGGGACACGGCGCCCGCGGAGCTGCTGCGCCACGTCGGCCTCGTCCCGCAGGAGCCGCGCGACCTGCTGTGCGCCGACACGGTCGCGGCGGAGTGCGCGGCGGCCGACGGCGACGCGGGCGCGGCGCCGGGCACCTGCCGGACGCTGGTCTCGGAGCTGCTGCCGGACGTGGCCGACGCGACCCACCCGCGCGACCTGTCCGAGGGCCAGCGGCTCGCGCTCGCCCTCGCGATCGTGCTGACGGCCCGCCCGCCGCTGATCCTGCTGGACGAGCCGACCCGCGGCCTCGACTACGCGGCCAAGGCCCGCCTGGTGGAGATCCTGCGCGGCCTGGCCGCCGGCGGCCACGCGATCGTCCTGGCCACGCACGACGTGGAGCTGGCGGCTGAGCTGGCGCACCGGGTGGTGGTGATCGCCGACGGCGAGGTCGTCGCGGACGGCCCGACGGCGGAGGTCGTGGTGGCGTCCCCGGCGTTCGCGCCGCAGGTGGCGAAGGTCCTGGCGCCCTTGCCGTGGCTCACGGTCCCGCAGGTGCGGCGGTCTCTGGAGGCGACGGCATGACGGAGCACGGGGAGGTCCGCGAGGCGGGCGGCGAGGTGAAGGTCTCCGCCGACCGCCAGGCGCGGGCCGTCCGGCTCGGGCCGAGGTCCGTGGCCGCGCTCGTCCTGGTCTCCGCGATGGGCGTCGCCGCCTTCGGCTGGCCGCTGCTCGCCGACGCGTCCTCCGGGCTCGCCCACTCCAAGGACGCGCCGTGGCTGTTCGCGGCGCTGCTGCCGATGCTCCTCGCGGTCGTCGTCGCGACGATCTCCGACACCGGGCTCGACGCGAAGGCCGTCGCCATGCTCGGTGTGCTCGCGGCGGCGGGCGCGGCGCTGCGGCCGCTGGGCGCGGGCACGGCGGGCATCGAGCCGATGTTCTTCCTGATGGTGCTGTCCGGCCGGGTCCTGGGCCCCGGCTTCGGCTTCGTCCTGGGTTCCGTCTCGATGTTCGCGTCCGCGCTGCTGACCGGCGGGGTCGGGCCCTGGATGCCGTTCCAGATGCTGGCCATGGGCTGGGTGGCGATGGGCGCCGGCCTGCTGCCGGGGCCGGACCGGCTGCGCGGCGCCCGCGAGCTGGTGCTGCTCGCCGGGTACGGGGCGGTGGCGTCGCTGTTCTACGGCACGGTCATGAACCTCCAGGGCTGGCCCTACATCGGCGCCCTGGCCACCGGGGTCTCGTTCGTCCCCGGTGACCCGCTCCCGGAGAACCTCGGCCGTTTCGTGGCGTACTGCCTGGCGACCTCCCTGGGCTGGGACCTGCCCCGCGCCGTGGTCACGGTCGTCGCCACCCTCACGCTGGGCCCGGCCGTGCTCAAGGCGCTGCGCCGGGCGACGCGGCGGGCGGCGTTCGACGCTCCGGTGGCGTTCAGGGACGCGTGAGCGCCGCCGCCCCGCGCGCGTCGCGGTCACCGGCGCCGAGGTCGAAGACCAGCTCCGGCCGCTGCCAGGTGATCGCGGGCGGGATCGTGGGCGACCAGCCGACGCGGACGGCGCCGACGCTGCGGTAGAAGCCCTCGGACGGCGGGTGGGAGGTCACCTTCACCCGGGTCAGCCCGGCGGCGCGGGCCCGCTCCTTCATGTGCGCGGCGAGGCGCCGGCCGACGCCGAGCCCCTGGGCGGCGTCGGCGACGAACATCAGGTCCAGCTCGGCCGCGTCGAGCAGCAGGGCGTAGAAGCCGAGCGGCCGGTCCTCCGCGTCGGGGACGAGGAAGACCTCGTGCGCGGTGACGTACTCGGGTGTGACCACGTAGTCCGCCACCATCGGGGCGTACGCGCCCCGGTACGCCCCCGAGCCCTGCACCAGCTCCGTGAGCCGCTCCGCGTCCGCCGCCGTCGCGCGCCTGATCGTCTCCACCGCTCCCCCGTCATGTAAGAGATCTACTTCGGAAGGGAGTATTACCGCTCCGGTGGGGCGGGGCACAGGACCTTCGTCACACACGGCCGCCCGTAGCGCCCGGCCCACGGCCGCCGGAGGCCGGAGGCCGGACGGGCCACGAGATCCGGCCCGTCCGGCCTCCGGTGTCCCCGCGCGGCCCGGGGGCCTACAGCCGCTGGAGGATCGTTCCCGTGGCGAGCCCGCCGCCCGCGCACATCGTGATCAGCGCGAACTCCTTGTCCGCCCGCTCCAGTTCGTGCAGCGCCGTGGTGATCAGCCGGGCCCCCGTCGCGCCGACCGGGTGGCCCAGGGCTATCGCGCCGCCGTTGACGTTGACCTTCTCCAGGTCCTGCTCGAAGACCCGGGCCCAGGACAGCACCACCGAGGCGAAGGCCTCGTTGATCTCCACGACGTCGATGTCCTTCAGCGACATCCCGGCCCGGCCGAGCACCGCCCGGGTGGCGTCGATCGGCCCGTCGAGGTGGAAGTGCGGATCGGCGCCGACGAGCGCCTGGGCGACGATCCGGGCCCGGGGCCGCAGCTTGAGGGCGCGGGCCATCCGCTTGGAGGCCCACATCACGGCGCACGCGCCGTCCGAGATCTGCGAGGAGTTGCCCGCCGTGTGGACGGCGGTCGGCATCACGGGCTTGAGCCCCGCCAGGGCCTCCCGGTCGGTGTCCCGCAGCCCTTGGTCGCGGTCGACCAGCCGCCACATGCCCTGCCCGGCGTGCTGCTCCTCCTCGGTGGTGGGCACCTGGACGGCGAAGGTCTCCCGCTTGAAGCGCTCCTCGGCCCAGGCGCGGGCGGCCAGCCGCTGCGAGCGCAGGCCGAGCCCGTCGGCGTCCTCACGGGTCAGGCCGCGCCTGCGGGCGATGCGCTCGGCCGCCTCGAACTGGTTGGGGAGGTCGACGTTCCACTCGTCCGGGAAGGGGCGGCCCGGCCCGTGCCGGGAGCCGCTGCCCAGCGGGACGCGGGACATCGCCTCGACGCCGCAGCCGATGCCGATGTCGATGACGCCGCTCGCGACCATGTTGGCCACCAGGTGGTTGGCCTGCTGCGAGGATCCGCACTGGCAGTCCACGGTGGTGGCGGCGGTCTCGTAGGGCAGGCCCATCGCGAGCCAGGCCGTGCGCGCGGGGTTCATCGACTGCTCACCGGCGTGCGTGACGGTGCCGCCGACGATCTGCTCGACGCAGTCGGGCTGGATGCCGGTCCGGGCGAGGATCTCGCGATAGGTCTCGCCGAGCAGATAGGCGGGGTGGAGGTTGGCGAGCACGCCTCCGCGCTTGCCGATCGGGGTGCGTACGGCTTCGACGATGACGGGTTCGGCGGCCATATGGGTCCTCTCGTGGCATCCGCGGGGCGTCCCGGCGCCCCCGGCGCTGTGTCAACTCCCGGTCCCCCGTCGAACTAGTACGCGTTCTAGTCCCGTCCGCAGTCTTATGACTGCTACCCCCGGTACGCAAGGGTCGCGCACCCGCCGCGTCCGCAACAGATGGCGTCGCGCCCCTTGCCGCGCCCGGGCCGCGTCACTACCTTCGGGGCATTTCTGATGACCCGTCAGTCAATAGGCGCGCCCCTCACCCACCGGCCGTACCGCCGGCACCGCCCGGCAGGCCCCACCCCCGGGAGTCCCCGATGACCTGCCCCGCCCTCCCCGAAGGCTTCGACCTCACCGACCCCGACGTCTACCGGAACCGCGTCCCCCTGCCCGAGTTCGCCGTGCTGCGGCGGACGGCACCGGTGTGGTGGAATGCCCAGCCGCACGGCATCGCGGGCTTCGACGACGACGGCTACTGGGCCGTCACCCGGCACGCGGACGTCAAGGAGGTGTCCACCCGGCCGGAGGTCTTCTCCGCGCACCGCAACACCTCGATCATCCGCTTCAACCCGCACATCGGCCGCGAACAGATCGACGCCCAGCGCCTGATCATGCTCAACATGGACCCGCCCGAACACACCCGCGTCCGCCAGATCGTCCAGCGCGGCTTCACCCCGCGTGCGATCCGGGCCCTGGAGGCGGCCCTGCGGCGGCGCGCGGAGGCGATCGTGACGCGCGCCCGGGGGCGTGGCAGCGGCGACTTCGTCACCGACGTCGCCTGCGAACTGCCCCTCCAGGCCATCGCCGAGCTCATCGGCGTCCCCCAGGAGGACCGGGCCCGGATCTTCGACTGGTCCAACAAGATGGTCGCGTACGACGACCCCGAGCTCGCGATCACCCAGGAGGTGGGGTCGACCGCCGCCATGGAGCTGATCTCCTACGCGATGAACCTGGCGGCCGCGCGCAAGGAGTGTCCGGCCCGGGACATCGTCAGCCGGCTCGTGGCCGCCGAGGACGAGGGCAATCTCGCCCCGGACGAGTTCGGGTTCTTCGTCCTCCTGCTGGCCGTCGCGGGCAACGAGACCACCCGCAACGCCATCAGCCACGGCATGCACGCCTTCCTCACCCACCCCGAGCAGTGGGAGCTCTACAAGCGCGAGCGCCCGGCCACCACCGCCGAGGAGATCGTCCGCTGGGCGACCCCGGTCGTCTCCTTCCAGCGCACGGCGACCCGCGACACCGAGCTCGGCGGCGCCCGGATCGCCGAGGGCCAGCGCGTGGGCATCTTCTACGCCTCCGCCAACCACGACCCGGAGGTCTTCGAACGCCCCGACGCCTTCGACATCACCCGGGACCCCAACCCCCACCTGGGCTTCGGCGGGGGCGGCCCGCACTTCTGCCTCGGCCGGTCCCTCGCCGCCCTGGAGATCGACCTCATCTTCCACGCGATCGCCGACACCCTTCCGGACATCCGGCTGGCGGGCGAGCCGAGGCGGCTCCGGTCCGCGTGGCTGAACGGCATCAAGGAACTGCGGGTGCGCTACGCGTGACGGCGATCTTGCTGACAGTCCGTCAACTTCCCTGAAACGTAAGGGAAATCAGGCCGCCCCCGCACCTTGTCGGGCGCCGAGCAACGGACTTACTCTCGGGTAACGCCTCCTGGGCCCGAGGCCCTCCGACACTCCGAGGGGACATCAGCGATGCAGGACGCTCAAGGCAGACCGGTGACCGGGCGCGTCAAGTGGCGGAAGTTCGCCCTGCTGGCCGTGCCCGGCTTCGCGGCCACCGCCGCCCTGGCCGTGGCGCTGGCGCAAGGAGCGCTGGCCGCCTCCTTCGCCGTCTCGGGACAGCAGTTCAAGATCTCGGCCGACAGCCTGGAGGGCACGGGCTTCGCCCAGTACGGCGGCGTCGACGTCAACGCGCACGACGACCTGATACCCGTCGCCGTGACCTCCATCAAGCGGGCCGAGCTCACCAAGCTCTGCCAGTCCGTGGTGATGCGGCTCCCCATCCTGGGCGCGGTGTCCCTGAACCTCCACGCGGGGGGCGGCGGCAAGCCGGTGCAGGCCACCGACCTCTTCCTGGACGCCACCCAGATGTCGGGCGACGCCGAGTTCACCAACATCGAGATCGGCCGCGACGCCTCCACCCTCGACAAGGGGCCGGACGGGGCGCAGGGCATGACGGACGTCTTCGCCCAGCAGGCCGACAAGGTCCAGATGACCAAGGTCCGGCAGACCGCGTGGGCGACCAACGCGGGCAGCTTCCGGCTGAACGGCCTGGACATGAAGGTCCTCAAGGGCGAGCGGGAGTGCTTCTGACGTGGCGGCCGGCATCCATACCGGCCGCGCACGGCGCCACCCCTGGGCGGCCTGGCGGCGATGGCGCAAAGGCAGGCCCTTCTGGGGCGGCCTGGCCTGCGTCCTCGCCGGCGCGGAGATCTGCGCCATCCCGCTGGCCCCGCTGGAGATCATGATCCATCAGGGGATCGCGGGCATCCCCTCGGTCCTCATGGGACTGATCATGATCATCATGGGTCTGACCGCGTGGTTCGCCCCGCACTACCGCACGCTGGCCGGCATCCTCACCGTGCTGGTCGCGGCGGCGGCGCTGGTGATGTCCAACCTGGGCGGGTTCCTGATCGGCACCCTGCTCGGCATCGTCGGCGGCGGCATGATCTTCGCCTGGCAGCCGCTGACGGCACCGGCGGCACCCGGCTCCGAGCCGGCGCCGGAGCCCGTACCGGAACCGCCGGCCGCGCCCCCGCACGACGAACCGTCCGGCGCGGCCCTGCCTGCGGACGGGAAGGCGTGGCCTCCGCCCCCACGGGTGCCCCCGCAGCCGTCCGCGTCACCGTCGCCCGCCTCGCCCCCGTCCCCGTCCCCGGATGGCGGGATCCTGCCCCCTCCCCGGGAGCCGCGGGAATCCGCGTGAACCGTACGGGCGAGCCGCCCGAGCCGTACGAGCCGTCCGGCCGCCGCGAGAGCCGTAACACCCGCACGACCGCAGGAACCGCGCAAGCAACCCCCGAACCCCCACCCGAGGAGTCCCCCATGACCTCTCCCAGAACGCACGCCGGTACCCGCACCCTGCTCGCCACCGGCGCCGGCCTGGCCCTCACCGCCGCCCTCACCCTGACCGGCGGCGGCACCGCGGGCGCCGACGCGCGCGCGGCCGGGCCGACGACCGTCACCCCGGCGGGCCACCACTTCGCGGCCAAGCTCACCGGCAAGGCCACCTTCAAGGCCGGCCCGGTCACCGTGACCTGTACGGTCTCCAGCTCCGAGCCCTCGGCCGGCGGCGGTGCGAGCAACCAGGTCCCCGAGGCGCCCGGCAACCACAACGACGCCGGTCCGGTCAGCAGCGCACTCAACGCGCCGACCTACTCCTCCTGCACCTCCAGCCAGGCGGGCGTGAAGGCCGCCATCACCACCTCCGGCGCCTGGAGCGTGGCCCTCCAGCACGGGTCGCCGGTCACCGCCACCCTCGGTCTGCCGGTCGGCGGGTTCGTGGTGCAGACCAGCGGCCTCGCCAGCTGCACGGTGACGGCGGCGCCCGTCGCGGCGGCCGACATCGTCAGCACGTTCACCAACGGCAGCCCGTCGACGCTCCAGGTCGCGAACGTCACGGTGCCGATCAAGGTGGTCGGCGGCTTCGGCTGCCCGACGAACGCGACGACCTCGACGTTCAACGCCACCTACGAGGTCACGGACGCCACGGACCCGTCCTCGGCGATCACCGTGACGGGCTGACCGGCCGGACCCGGCCGCGCAGGGGCCGCGCCTGACCGGCCGTGAGCGGCGGGGACGTACCTACGCGCGCCCCGGCGCGGGCTCAGCCCTTGGCGGCCCGCGCCGGTTCCACGGCCGGCGGGTCCGGGGCGGCGTCGTCGCCCGCGCTCCTGGCCCCCGGCACCCGCCCGAGGGCCTGCCGGCCCGGCCCGCTCAGGGCGTACTGCACGGCGAAGCCGGACAGCACGACGAGGGCGCCGCCGGCCGCGTCCAGGACGTAGTGGTTGGCGGTGCCGACGACGACGGAGAAGGTGAGCAGCGGGTAGAGCATGCCCAGCCACCTCAGCCACGGCCTGGACGCGACGGCGGCGATCACGACGCCGCACCACAGCGACCAGCCGATGTGCAGCGAGGGCATCGCCGCGTACTGGTTGGACAGCTCGGTCAGCGCCCCGAAGTCGGGGTTGTCCAGGTCCTGCGGGCCGTTGGCCGTGTCGACGTAGCCGAGGCCGGGCATCAGCCGCGGCGGTGCCAGCGGGTAGGCCCAGAAGCCGGCGAGCGCCAGCAGCGTGGCCAGCGACAGGGCCGTGCGGGCCCAGCGGTAGGTGCCCGGCCGGCGGACGTAGAGGTAGCCCAGCAGGGAGAGCGGCACCAGGAAGTGGAAGGTGCCGTAGTAGTAGTTCATCCCGTCGGTGAGCCAGCCGACGCCCGCCACGAAGTGGTTGACGGCGTGTTCGACGTCGAGGCGCAGGAACTCCTCGGCGGCGAGGATCTGCCGGCCGTGGGACTCCGCGAGGGAGCGCTCGTCGGGGGCGCCGGCGCGGATGAAGGAGTAGACCCAGTAGCCGAGCCGTATCAGCATCAGCTCCAGCAGGACGTTCGGCCGGCTGAGCGGGCGCTTCCAGAGGCGGAGGAGCGGGATCCAGGAGAAGCGGCCGGGCCGGGGCTCGGTCACCGGGGTGGGCAGCGGGCGGTCCCACAGCGCCGACGCGCGGAGGTGGAACGGCACCGCGCAGGCCGCGGCGAGGGCGGCGAGCAGCGGGGCGTTGGCACCGAGGGGGCGCAGGAAGGGGTTGTCCGGCATCAGGACGGTGCTGGTCAGCGTCATCACGAGGACGACGAGGACCGGCCACACCAGCCGGTCGGCGCGGCGCCCGCCGACCCGGCCGACGACCGCGAGCAGGATCCACAGCTGCTGGTGCTGCCAGGCCGTCGGGGAGACGGCGACCGCGACGCAGCCGGTGAGGGCGGTCGCGAGCAGCACCTGGCCGTCCCTGGCGTAGCGCGCGGCGCGGCGCAGGCCGAGGGCCGCGACGGCGGCGGCGAGGAGGCCGTAGAGGGCGAGCTCGGCGGGGCCGCGCAGGCCGGCGCGCAGGAGCAGGCCGTGCAGGGACTGGTTGGCGAGCCCGTCGGGCGCGGAGCCGAGGCCGGCGCCGGCGGCGTGGTGGATCCAGTACGTCCAGGAGTCGTCCGGCATGACCGCCCAGGCCAGGGCGGTGAGCCCGGCGAAGGAGGCGCCGGCGGCGGCCGCTGCGCGGCGGCGGCCGGTGAGCCAGAGCGGCACCGCGAAGAGCAGCACGGCGGGCTGGAGGGCCGCCGCGAGGCCGGTCAGGGCGCCGCCGAGGCGCCCGTCGCCCCGGGTGAGGCGCGGCAGGCAGCAGCCGAGGAGCACCAGCAGCACCGGGATGATGCTGGTCTGACCGAGCGTGAAGGTGTTCCGCACGGGCAGCGAGACCACGGTCAGGATGATCGCGGCCGGGGCGGCGAGCAGCCGGGCGCGGCGGGAGACCTCGCCGGGCAGCGCGCGGGCGGCGGCCAGCGCGACGGCGACGACGAGCAGCAGGGTGCCGAGCGTCCAGCCGACGCCGAGGCTCTGCTCGGCGGCCCGGGTCAGCGGTTTGAGGACGAGTCCCGCGAAAGGGGTACCGGTGAACTTGTCCGTGTCGTACAGCGAGCCGTTGACGTGCAGGACGCCGTTGTCACCGATCCACCGTTCGAGGTCGGCGAAGCGCCGCCCGGGAGGCAGCCGCAGCACCGCCGCGGTCTGGCGCGCGGCCAGCAGCCCGGCGATCAGCCACAGCGCGCCCAGCACGAGACCGGTCCGCGAGCCGGCCCTCGGCGGGCCGCCCAGCCCGCCCCTCTGTGCATTCGCCACGCCGCGCCGCTCCTCCAGTCGACCGGTCGGTCACTCTCGTAGGGCTGTTTGAGACCTTACCGAGCCCTGCGGAAGAGACGTAGGTCACTCCTGGGCCACCTGACAACTTCCCATATATGGCCGGAAGACTCCGAATGGAACAGGCGGCGGTAGCGGGGCGCCCCACTACCAGGCGGTCACCTGGAAGATGTAGACCCTCTCGTGGCGAGGAACCACTTGGTAGACGAACATTCCGTCGGCCACCAGGCCGTTCCCCCCTTGCGGGGAGGTTCCCTCGTAGGCCGTTCCGTCGAGGTGGAGCGCCTCGGCCGCCCGCACCGGCTCGGCCGCCTTCTCCTCGACGTCCTTGACCAGAACGGGTGGGAGCCCGTCGATGACGTGGGCCTCGTCCGGGACGTACTCCCAGGCCCAGCTCACCCGCCGGCCTCACGGGCCTCGCGCAGGACGGCGAGGAGCTCCTCCGTGGCGGCGAGCCAGGCCGGATCGTCCCGGTCGCAGGTCTGCACCGCCCGCTCCGCGGCGCGTCTGCGCTCCAGGAGGTCGGGCCGCCGCTCGACCTCGACCTCGGCCGCCCAGATCGTCAGCCACCCACGGATCGGGCCCAGGCTGTTGCTCTGGGCCGCCAGTTGGAACGCTTCGTCCTTCTGCCGCTCCATGTCGGCCAGCCGGTGCGGGGCGAGCCTGGCAAGCGCCGTCCGCAGGGCGTCGGGGGTGCGCTCGGGCCGGGAAATGGCCCCCCGCCGGCGCTCCACTCGGCAGCACCCATGCCGCGCCCCCTTCTCTCTCGGCCCACTGCGGTCACCGGCTTCAAGGTACCGGTCGGGCCGGAGCGGCGGCGCGTGCATGCCGACACCCCACGGCCGAACATGTGTCCGGCGGAGCCGGTCGCACGGCGCGCGTTCCGGCGCCCCGCCCGACCGGGAAGCCTCCACAGGACGGCCCGCCCTAGCGGCCGCCGCCCGGCTTGCGGGCCTCGTGGTCGCGGTGCACGACGCCTCCGTTGTGCGGCTGTTCCCGGTCCGAGCCGCACAGTTCGTGGTTCAGCTCGCGGACGAGCGCGTCCAGGTCGGTGGGCCGGTCCGCCGACCACCAGTCGCCCAGCAGCTCCGCGAGCGAGTCCTCGCGGGCCCGGTAGAGCAGGCCCGCCTCCCGCCGCCCCTCGTCGGTGAGGACCAGCGGCAGCCCCTCGCGGACGGCCAGGCCGCGCGTCTCCAGCTGCCGCGTCGCCTCGCTGATCACCCGTAGCGGGATGTCGACGCGCTCGGCCAGCAGGGCGGGCTCCGCGGACCCGTAGCGGTTCATGCGCAGCAACATCCAGCTCGCGGCGGGGTGCAGGTCGAGCCCGGCGCGGGCGGTGATCTCCTCGTAGATCCGGCGCCGGCCCTCTCGGCTGCCCAGCAGCGACAGGGCGCGGGCGCACTCCTCTCGCGAGGAGCGCTCGACGGGGTTGCTGGACAGCACCTCGCTGGTGTCGGGGGCGGTGACGCTGGCCCGCAGCGGGTCCTCGCGCAGCAGCCAGGCGAGGGCGAAGGCGACGAGCACGGCGGGCACCGCGTAGAGAAAGACGTCGGTGATCGACTGGGAGTAGGCGGCCAGCACCCCGGTCCGCTCGCCCGGCGGCAGCAGGGTGATCGCGCGGGGGTCGGCCTTGAGCTTCGCCGGGTCGACGCCGGGCGGCAGCGTCGCGCCGGCGAGGGCGTCGTTGATGCGCGGCCCCAGCTTGTTGGTGAAGATCGTGCCGAAGACGGAGACGCCGAACGACGCCCCGATGGACCGGAAGAACGTGGCCCCGGAGGTGGCGACGCCCAGGTCCTCGTAGCCGACGGCGTTCTGCACGACGAGCACGAGCACCTGCATGACCAGGCCGAGCCCGAGGCCGAAGACGAAGAAGTACGCGCTCATCTCGCCGGTGGAGCTGGCGGGGCCGAGCTGGTGCAACAGGAGCAGCCCGATCGCGGTGAGCGCGGTGCCCGCGATGGGGAAGACCTTGTAGCGGCCCGTGCGGCTGACGATCTGGCCGGAGCCGGTCGAGGCGATCAGCATGCCCGCGACCATGGGCAGCATGTGCACGCCCGACATCGTCGGCGAGACGCCCTGGACGACCTGGAGGAAGGTCGGCAGGTACGTCATGGAGCCGAACATCGCGAAGCCGATGACGAAGCCGATCACCGAGCAGAGCGTGAACGTGCGGATCCGGAAGAGCTTCAGCGGCAGCACGGGCTCCGCGGCCCGCCGCTCCACGAGCACGAACGGCACGAGCAGGACGACGCCCAGCACCCCGAGGCCGATGATCTGCCACGACGACCAGGCGTAACTGACGCCGCCGAGCGAGGTCATCAGCACCAGGCAGGTGGCGACGGCGGCGATGAGGAAGGTGCCGAGGTAGTCGATGCGGTGCGGGTTGCGGCGGACGGGGATGTGCAGCACGGCGGCGATGACGAGGAGCGCGACGATGCCGATGGGCAGGTTGATGTAGAACACCCAGCGCCAGCTGAGGTGATCCACGAAGAGCCCGCCGAGGAGTGGGCCGAGCACGCTCGTACCGCCGAAGACCGCGCCGAAGAGCCCCTGGTAGCGGCCCCGGTCCCGGGGCGGCACGATGTCGCCGACGATCGCCATCGACAGCACCATGAGCCCGCCGCCGCCCAGCCCCTGGAGGGCGCGGAAGGCGATGAGCTCGCCCATGCCCTGGGCGATGCCGCACAGCGCCGAGCCGACCAGGAAGATCACGATGGCGGCCTGGAAGAGCTTCTTCCGGCCGTACTGGTCGCCCAGCTTGCCCCAGAGGGGCGTCGCGGCGGTGGAGGCGAGCATGTAGGCGGTGACGACCCAGGAGAGGTGGTCGAGCCCGCCGAGGTCGCTGACGATGGTCGGCAGCGCCGTGGAGACGATCGTCTGGTCCAGGGCGGCCAGCAGCATGCCCAGCAGGAGCGCGCCGATCGCGACGAGCACGGTGCGCCGGGGCTGCCCCTCGCCGGGCACGGCCGGGGGGTCCGCGGCGGCCGTGGCGGGGCCCGGGGTGTCGTCCGCCATGGGCTGGCTCCTGGGGGGTGGGGTGCCTGGGACCGGAATGCTGGGACGGGGACGAGGACAGGGACAGGGCCGGACGGGCGGGCCCGGGGAGGCGGCCCGCCGGGGCGCTCGGTCCGTACCGCGCACCGGCCGCCGCCGCGCGCCCCGGTCTCCCGCTGCCCTCCATCGTGATCCGGATCCGCGCGGACGGCCCGCCGGGATAGGCCATTGGCAGCGCGCCCCGGCCGCCGGCGCTCCGCCGCGGGCCGGCCCGCACCCTCGCCGACCTGGGCCTGTTGGCGATCGGGAGGACTTTTTGTATCTTTGAGAAACAAAGTGGCCTCGTCCGTATTCCCTGACCGGCGGGCGAGGCCGCTTGCCTTCTCCCGCGCCCTGGAGTCCGCCGATGCCGGCCAACGCCCCCACCACGACCACGCTGACCGCCCGTGCCCTTCTCCTGGACATGGACGGCACGATCGTCAACTCCGACGCCGTCGTGGAGCGCTGCTGGCGCGACTGGGCGGCGGAACACGGCCTGGACGGCGACGCCGTCATGAAGGTCGTCCACGGCCGCCAGGGCTACGCGACCATGGCCGTCCTCCTCCCGGACCGCCCGATGGAGCAGAACCACGCCGACAACGCCCGGATGCTCGCCGCCGAGACGGCCGACGTCAGCGGCGTCGTCCCGGTGCCCGGCGCCCCGGCCTTCATGGCGTCCCTCGCGGACCTCCCGCACGCCCTGGTCACCTCGGCCGACCGCGCCCTCTCCGAGGCCCGCATGGACGCGGCGGGCCTCCCGATGCCGGAGGTCCGCGTCACGGCGGAGTCCGTGGGCGCCAGCAAGCCGGACCCGGAGGGCTTCCTCAAGGGCGCCGCCGCGCTCGGCCTCGACCCGGCGGACTGCGTCGTCTTCGAGGACTCGGAGGCGGGCATAGCGGCCGGCAAGGCGGCGGGCATGCGCGTGGTGGGCGTGGGCCCGCGCGCGGCGGCCCACGCGCCGGACGTGGCGGTGGCGGACCTGACACAGGTGCGTGTGGAAGCGGACGGCGCGGGCATCGTCCTGCGCGTCGGCTGACGGGACGCGTCACGCACGTACTCACCCTCACCCGCGCCGGCCGGTGCGGGTGAGCGGCCGGAACGGCGGCGTCAAGGGCCGTGGCCGGGGTCCCTACCGCCCGGGGATCACCCCGCCTGCGCCTGGATGTGCGCGATCACCTCGTCGAGCTCCTTGGTGGGCGAGAAGTCGAGGAACTCGATGTCCTCAAGGGCTTCGGGGGCGTGCCCCGGCGCCCAGTAGAACGCCTGCCCGGCCTCGTACGCCTCCTCGCCGCCGTCCGTACGCATCCGGACCCGGCCCTTGGACAGGTAGCCCCAGTGGGGGCACTGGCAGAGATCGCCGGGCAGCCCCTTGAGGAACGGCGCGAAGTCCGTCCCCGCGGCCGCGCGCATGTACATCACGCTCATGCCGCCGCCGATCTCCTGCTTCCGCACCTCGACGCCGTCCCCTTCGACGACGACGGGCGCCTCGTCACGGGTGGTGGCCGTCATGACTCCTCCTCCGGTCCTCCCCTGACTTGTTCTCGTGCCGCGCTCCCGCGCAGCCGGGCGATCTGCGCGTCGTAATCGTCCAGAACCCGCCGCAACTGCTCCAGCGCCTCCGCGGGGACCTCCACGGGGGCGAACTCCGCCACGTACCGGCCCGCGGCGACCAGCGCCGCGAACTCGTAGGCGTGCGAGGTGACCCGCAGCACGCCGGGGCGGTCCCACTCGATCCGCACGTCCTCACGCCTTCGCGCTCAGATAGTCCTTGATCTGCGCGAGCTCCCCGGCGAACGCGTCGTAGTCCTCCCGCACACCGTTGATGTACGCGCTCCAGCCGAGACTGTTCTTCGCGTAGTGGACGGCCTCCTGGATCTCCTCCTCCGTGGCCCCGTAGAGCCGGGCGGCCTCGGTGTGGAAGAGCGTGCAGTAGCGGCACTTGGTCTCGGAATGCAGGGCGATCCCCATGAGCTCCTTGTACTTGTTCGGGATCAGGGTCTCGCCGAGCTCGATCTTCTTGAAGATCGCCCACTCGTGTTCGAGCAGGTCGTCGGGGATACCGGAGAAGAAGTGCGGAACGAGTCCCAGCGTCTCCTTGATCTCCGCCTCGACCTCACCGCGGCTACGGGCGGCCATGGCAGCCACCCCCTTCGTGGGAGCTGAGTAGCTGTGTCTCTCTTCTCACGATAGGCGCCACCGGGGCCGGGGTCACGCACGCTCCGGCCCGCCCTGGAGGAGCCACCTCAGGAGGGCCCGTCCCGGCCGGAAAGAGCCTGTCACGTGGACATCAGCCGCCGGCCGTCGTGGATCCGCGCATACGGGCCGCCGTCGCCCAGGGCGTCCAGCAGGCGCACGGCGTACGCCTCCGTCATCGCGCACGACGGCCCCGGCCACGGAGACGGAGTGCAGGGGCGTGGTCTCACGCACGGTGGCTCCCATGCGCGCGAGGACAGGAGGAGCCGGGTCAGGCGGGGCCGTCGAACTCGTACTCCAGCACGTACGCCGCCGCGTCCAGCGTCATCTCGTTGACCTCGACCGCCTTGCCGTCCTGGGCGAACGCGGTGCGGCAGATCAGGACGACCGGGGTTCCCTGCGCGAGGCCGAGCCGCTCGGCCTCGTCGCCGGACGGCATCCGGCAGCGGATCTCCTCGCGGAAGCGGACAGGCTTGCAACCGAGTTCCGCCAGACGCGCGTACGTGCCGCCGGGCCCGGTGTCCTCCCGCACGATCGGGGACCCGGCCACGAGCTCCGCGGACAGATACGAGGTGGAGAGCAGCACCGGCTTGCCGTCGAGGACGAAGCGCCTGCTCCGCACGCAGACGGCCGCGTTCGGAGCCAGCCCCAGCACGTCGGCCACATGCTCCGGAGCCGCTGCTTCCGTGACGTCGATCCGATCCACCGCGAGGGTGCGGTCCTCGATCTCGGAGGCCCATATGGACCGCCCCGATCCCCAGGTCCCCTCGGCGAGCCGCTGGATCCCCTTCCGCCGCAACGGCCGGACGGGCCGGCGTCCGACGCCCTCGTCGATCATCGAACGATCACCTCATTTCCTCCCGTGAAGAGCGTCGGGGACGGGCCGGATTCCCGCGCACCATGTCCGTACCCCGCCCCAACCCGTCGGCTTCATGACCGTTTGATGAGCGTTCCGCGAACTCGGTCGTGGTGGACGGCCCCGCGGCGCCCGCGGATCATAGTCTGGGCCCATGCTTTCGACCCCATCCCGGCAGCGGAGCCCCGAGGAGATCAATCGCGCGATCCGGCACTTCCTGTCCGCGCGCAGCGGGCGGGCCCTGACCGGGGCCGAGCGGCGGATGTACGAGCGGCTGCGGACGGAGTGGGCCGCGGCGAGCCGGCGGGGGCCGTGCGCCGTGGCGTGAGGGCGGGTGTCCGCTAGGGGCCCGGTCCGGACGGGTGGCCGGCCGCCGGCCCGGAGGGCGCCGGGCCCGCCGTTCCCGCCAGCCACGTCCGGTACGCCTCGCTGCGGGACGTCGCCTCCGCGTACGCGGCCGCCAGGTCGCCGAAGAGCGCGTCGAGTTCCGGGAGCGGCAGGGCGCAGGGGCGGGTGGCCAGGGAGAGTTCGGCCGTGAGGGGGTCCCCGGCGAGGGGGCGGATCACGGTGCCCGGGGTGGCCTCGGCGGTGGGCTGGCAGGGGCGTACGGCCTCGCCGGAGGCGACCAGGTCGGCGGCGGTGGTGTTGTCGCGGACGTGCAGCAGGCGCGGGTCGAGCCCCGCCGCGGTGAAGACGCGGCGCAGCGCCGCCCATTCGTGGTCGGCCGTGGGGTCCACGATCCAGGAGTCGTCGGCCAGTTCGGTGAGCGTGACCGCCGGTGACGCGGCCGCCGGGTGGGCGGCGGACAGGGTGACGAAGCGGGGCTCCCGCTCGACGAGGATCCGCCGCCGCACCTCCGCCGGTACGTGCAGGGGGAAGCCCGCGGTCTCGTGGACGAGCGCGACGTCGAGCTGGTTCGTCGCGAGCAGTTGGAGCAGGGTGTTCGCGGAGACCTCTATGTGAATGGTGATGTCCGTGTCGGGCAGCCGGTCGTGGATCCGGCGCAGCCAGCCCGTCACCACCCGGCTGCCGACGCTGCCCACCCGCAGCCTCGCGCCGCCCGCCCCCACCGCCGCGTCCCGGGCCGCCGTCACCAGCGCGGTCATCTCGGCGACGATCGGCCGGGCGCGGGAGAGCACCGAGTGTCCGAGGGGCGTGGGCCGGCTGCCCGTCTGGCCGCGGGTGAAGAGGAGGCCGCCGATGGCCCCCTCGATACGGCGGAGTTGAGTGGTGAGCGAGGGCTGGGTCATGCCCAGTTGCAGCGCGGCCTTGCGCACACTTCCCGCATCCGCGATGGCGCAAAGCGCCCGGAGGTGCCTGACCTCGAGCTCCACGGGAGGGAGCATAACTGCACCTCGCGAGTCACACCAGGCACAGCGGAGGGCAGGGTAGGCGATTGCCTGGAGCTATGGCCAATTGGCATCATCCGCACCACTGATAACTCGTCAGAGACTCTCCGGGACCAGCAGTTCACCCGGTGAACCCCCGGCCGACCCACCCATGCGGCCCAGGGTTCTCGGCACGAATGGAGTCCCCCACATGAATCGCTCCACCATGGTGCTGTCGGCCGCGCTCGGCCTCGGCCTGGCGGCGGCCATGACGGCGGTGCCCGCCTCCGCGGCGCCGGCCGTCACCGGTTCGCAGACCTTCACCCAGTCCTCCTACGTCGGCTCGGCGGCCGAAGAGGCCAACAACAAGGCGTTCTTCGACGCCGTGATGAAGTCCGCGACGGCCAAGGCGGCGAAGTCGCCCGGCCTGAAGGTCGTCACCGTCACGTACGACCCGAGCGCCGCGCCCAGATTCGCCCAGCAGATAGCCAGCAGCGCGCAGATCTGGAACAGCTCCGTCCAGAACGTTCAGCTGCGTGCGGGCAGCAACGCGGACTTCCGGTACTACG